>DAOUFG010000001.1:0-6131 GCA_034430115.1 Thermoflexales bacterium
CAGGATCACCGTCAGAATCACCCCCGGTTGCACCAGGCTCTCGTCAAAGAGGATGGCCATCAATGGGACGATGACCAGTGCGATCACCAACATAAACACGACGTTACTGAGCGCTTTCCCGATGAAGATCACGCTACGGTCACACGGGCACATCAGCAGCCCATCGATACACTGGTTGGTCTGCTCGTTGCTCATCGAGTGCCCCAGGCCCAACGTCCCGGCAAACACCAGGGTCACCCACAAGATGCCCGGCACCAGCGGCTTAAAGCTATCCACCCGCATACGCAGCGCGAAGTTGAACAGCACAATCGCCATGATTGCGAAGACCAACATCGCCGTGGACGACTCTCGCGTGCGGAGTTCCGCGACGATGTCTTTGTGCACAATTGCGCGAACCTGTGCGAGATATAAACGCATGTCGGTTGTATGTCTCTATTGACCGGAGCGATCCGGTTCATTCAATGAATGAGTTGAATGAGCGCCTCGGGCGTGATGCCTTCACGCAATTCGCGCGTTATTTGCCCCGCCCGCAGGTAAATGGCACGCGTCACACCGCTCAGCCCGCGATTGTACTCGTGCGTGGTCATGACGACGGCCCGCCCCGCCACCGCCAAATCGCGCAAAAGGGCGTTCAACCGATCAGCCGATGCCTGATCCAGCCCCGTGTACGGCTCATCCAACAACAAGACGGCCGGGTCGTGTAGAATCGCGCGCCCAATCGCCAGGCGTTGCAACATGCCGCGCGAAAAGACGCGCACCGGCTCATGCGCACGGCGCGCCAAATCGACACGAGCCAACACGCCTTTCACCAGTTCCTCTTCGCGGTCACGCGCCACGCCATACATGTGCGCGTAAAAGAGGAGATTTTCGTGTGCCGTCAGGTCGGGGTAAACCAGCGACTGGTGCGAAACCATGCCTATCTGTGCGCGGGCCTGCTGTGGCGATTGCGTCACGTCCACCCCGCCGATGCGGACTTGGCCGGCATCCGGGCGCGCCAGCATGGCCAGCACGCGCAACAGCGTGGTTTTACCGGCGCCGTTCGGCCCCAGGATTGCGACGAATTCGCCACGCGCCACCACCAACGTGACGTTGCGCAACACCGGGCGCATGCCATAGAACTTGGTGATGTCACTGGCTTCCAGCATGCTCATGAGGGTCACTTGTATCCCATATCTGTCGCAGCATCGCTTTGAGCGCTTCACGTTCCTGGCGATAGTCGGCCTCTGCCAGGCTCCCTGCCGCATAACGTGTATCCAGGCCGGCAATCCGCTGCAACAATGCCTGCCGGTCGGGTGCGCCCCTCGTTTCAGGCGCCGCTTTCACCTGCGCTCGTGCCACCACATAAAAGGTCAGCCCACCCGCCACTGCCAGTGCTACGAGGCCGATTCCTATCGCCATGCCATCATTCCCTGCACTCGGCGCGGCGCCAAGTAACCCACGCAGGCCAAACGCGGCGGTGCCGTTCGCAGCAAGCGCCGGCTGATCGGGCATATAGAGGTGGATGCTGCTATCTTGCATCTGCTGCACGCCCTTATCCACCAGCCCGGTGACCTCTAACTGCCCATTGGGCAATAACACATCCCACGTGTCAACCGGATAGGGGATCATCCGGCTGATCTGGCGGGAGCCCTGATACGGCAACTCGTAGATCATGGCAATCGTGGAAGCGGCTTTTCCGGGTGGCACAGCGTCACTATCGTAGAGCGTGTCGCCTTCCCTGGAGAAGCGATCACCCAAGCCGGGGCCATCAAAGCGCAAGTTCGCCGCGTCGGCCGGCACGGTCACCTTCAGCGTGCGCAACTGCCCATCTGGGCCAGGTTGATCGATATAGGCGCGGTCGCTGGTGTTGTCGAAGATGTAGAACTCCACCACCGTGATGAACCCCTCGGTGGCTGATTGCACGAAATAGTGATATTGCGACACCGTGATCACGCTGGGATCCGTCGTCACTTCATAGACGGGTAATGTGGTGGATAGCGCCAGCGTCCCCGAAAACTGCTGCGGCGTGGCGTAGAACTTAGCGCCGTCATAGAGCACATCCGCCTGGTAGAAATAGCCGTTGGTCGCTTGCAGGCCGGCGAACGTCACAACGCCCTGCGCGTCCAACGTCGCCGTGCGCGTGAATATCTCGCCCACCGTGTCATAAGCATGCAGCGTCACGGGGAGTTGCGCAACCGGCTTGCCATTGGGGGTCATGTTTTGCGCCGCCAAGCGCAGTACGCCGTTTCCAGCATCGGCACTTTCGCGCAACGTGGCAGGGTCCGTATATGAGAACCCTAACGAGCGCAGATACTCCGCCACTTGCCGGCGTTGTGCATCATCCAGCTTCACGTCCTGGTGCGCTGCCCCATCCTGCATGGCCGTCGCCATGTCGTTCAACGCGTGAGCCGCCAGATATGCGGGGTCGTTCAAGTCTTGCAGCTTGTCACTTCCAGCCTGCGGCCCATCGCCTTTGCCCTGCTCTCCATGACATGCAGCACAATTGGCCTCGTAGAGCGCCTGGCCGGTTTTCAGTGTAGCCGATGGAACACCCAGCGCCGAGACGTACCCCAGCACATCCCAGCGCTCCTGCGGCGTCATCGAATCCGCAAAGCCCGGCATCAGTTGTTGTATGCGCCCATTGCTCACCACCTCATACCAGCTTGACAAGGTTGCCTGGCTTCGCGCGTCCGGCGCGACCAGGCTTGCAACCTGCCCGCCCTGTTCGCGCACTTGCTTGGCGCGCGGTCCATCGCCCTGCCCAGTATCGCCGTGGCACGGCTGGCATTTCTGCGCATACAGCGCCGCGCCGTTCGCCAGGTTGGGGGTTGCCTGCGGTGCCTTGGCCTGCAAAGCCTCCGCCGGCATCGGGGCCGGGGTCAACAGGTTCACCTGCATATTTTGCTGCGTGGCAAGCGAGCAACCCGTGAGTAGCAGGGTGCTCAATATCCCCATCAGCAACCAGGAACGCAATCGCCGGGGATGAGGAAAGGGCTTCATTCTGTCTTTCCCCCTGCCGTCAGGTCATACCCGCACTGCGCGCAGAAATGGTCCTTGGGGTTGACGGGCCGGCCACACGCGGGGCATACGTCCTGTGCCCGGCGCAACGCCGCCACCTGCGACTCGATCTCCGCGTCGATCTGTGCGTTGCTCTTCAAAGCGTCTAGCTCACGCAGCACCTGCGCCCCATGTGCCACCTGCTGTGTGCGCAAAGACTTATAGTCTTCCGGGCTCAATTTGTGGGTGCGATAGTCCAGATCAAGTTCTCGAATGGTGCGTAAGGTGGCCTGATGCTCCAGTTCCAGCGCCTGGCGTGGCGAAGGCGGCAGGCTGGCCGGTCGCCTCTGTTCCAACAGCGGAGACACGATCACCGCGACGACGATGATCAATACTGCGAGTCCGACGAGAATTGTTCCAATGCCCATGTGGTTGTTTTATCGCGCGCAAGCGCCATCCCTATTCATTCAATAGCGATTGGACGGTTGCATCCAATTCTTGCTGCGTCATCGGCTGAATCACCGTTCTGCGCACGATGCCATTTTTATCAATAAAGAACGTTTCCGGCACGCCGGTGATGCGGTACTGGCGTGAGATTTTCTCTTGCAGGTCAATTCCGACCGGGTAAGTGGTATTGTAGGATTCCAGGTACTCGTAGGCAGGTGCCTCGTTGTCTAGGTAATCCACCCCCAAGACGACCACCCCCTGCTCACGATAGTTCCGCCAGATCGATTCCAGCGCGTCGGACTCTTTGCGACATTCCACGCACCACGAGGCCCAGAAGTTCATGACCACCACTTTCCCGCGCAAGTCCGAAAGCTTTAGCGTTTCCGGCAAGCCAGCCTGGTAATCCTTATAGAGCGTGATCGAAAAATCCGGCGCCGCCGAACCGGCCGTCGGGCGGTTGCCCGGTTGCGCCGAGAGCACGATGCCTGTGACAAAAATGCCCACTACCACAACGGCTGCCGCTACGGCGCCAACGATCAACCACTTCTTATTCTTCATCGCTGGTTACCGCCCATCCTGGCGCAATTCCTCTTCCAGGCGCGCCACATATTGATCGTCCATCTCCGCCTGTGGGGCCTGTGCTGCTCCGGTGCCGGCGACCCTGGGCCCGCTGATACGCCTCAGCACCGCCACGGCGCCTGCCGCCAGTGCCGCCAGACCGAGCACCGGCAACGCCCAAACAACCAGCAGCGCGCCTTGCTTTGGTGGCTCTTGCAACACAGACGGCCCAAAGCGGGCCTCGAAGTAATCGATCACCTCTTGCGGCGATTTCCCCTGCTGAATCTGTGTGCGGATTTCATCTTTCCACTGCATGCAGGTATCCGTCGGGCAATCGGCCAGGTTGCGCCCCGAGCAGGTTGGGCAATTGAGTTGCTTGGCAATATCGTGCACTTCGTCGGAAGGGTCCGGGGTCTGCGCCAGCGCCGGGCGCGCAAAGCACAGCGCCACGACAAATAGCACTCCCGCCAGCGCCAAGAGTTGCCGGAGGAGGTCCGGCATACGTCGCGCCGCCAAAGTTGTCCCCATGGGAGTGGGCCATCGCCGCCGGTTCATTTCGAAGGCGCTCCCACCCTGCTCCCGGCGAACGGGAGCGCTTGCTGTTCCACGCTGACCGGCTCCAGCCGCCAGAACGCCACCAGGAATCCCAGGATCAGGACGACGCCCCCCACCCAGATCCAATTAATGAGCGGGTTGATATACACCTGGAAGGTAGCCGTCGCACCGCCATTCTCCCAACCGCCCAGGATGACGTAGACCTCCTCATTAAAAGAGCCGGTGGTTGCTGCGATGGTGGAGCTTTCTTGCTGCACCGGGTAGGTATCTCGATGCGGGTACACGCCGCCGATCACGTGCCCATCCGTGGCGGAGGTGACCAGCACCGCCGCCTGCACCGTCTGGCAGTCGTTGAACTCACAGGGCACCGTCTGTACACCGCGATAGGTGAAGGTGTAGTTGCCCAGGCTGAAGCTTTCGTTTAAGTTCACGTTACGCAACGCATCGGTGCCATAGAACCCCTTGCCGGTCGCCCCAATGGCAATCAACACAATCCCCAGGTGGATCAAATAGCCACCGTAACGCCGCTGATTACGTTGCACTAATCGCCACAGGGCCACCGGTGCACTTTCGTGTGTGCTGCGCATCCTGGCCCGCGCGCCGCGCCCATATTCGAGCACCGTTTGCGTAAACGTGTAGGCGCACAGGGCAAACAAGACGAGCGGAATGATCTGGCGCGTGCCGGTGACGATCAACCCAATCACCACCACGGCGCTCGCAATCAGCGGCACCGCGGACATGCGCCCAAGCGTGGCGGGGTTCGCCTTGCGCCAGGCCAGCAACGGCGCGACGCCCATCAGGAACACCAGCACGACCAGTTGCGGCACGGCCACCTGGTTATAGAAGGGCGGCCCAACAGTCACCTTGGTGCCATTGATCGCCTCAGTGATGATCGGGAACACAGTGCCGATAAAAACCGTCAGCGCGGCGCTGACGAAGAGCACATTCTGTAACAGGAAGATGCCCTCGCGCGAAAACCACGAATCAAACATGTTCTCACTGCGCAAGGTATCCAGCCGCGATAGCCACAAGTAGAGCGAAGCACCCAGGATCACCACGATGAAGCCCAGGAACAGGGGGCCAAGGTCTGATTGCGCAAAAGCATGCACCGAGGTGAGCACGCCGCTGCGCACCACCGCCGTGCCCCACACCACGGCCGAAAACGTGAGCAACATCAACATCACGTTCCAGTTTTTGAACATGCCACGCTTTTCCTGAATCATCGCCGAGTGCAAAAACGCTGTGCCCAATAGCCAGGGGATGAGCGACTTGTTTTCCACCGGGTCCCAACCCCAATAGCCGCCCCACCCCAACACGTCGTGCGCCCAGCGCCCACCGAGCACCAGCCCGGCGCTCAGGAAGGCCCACCCCACCAGCATCCAACGCCGCGATGAGCGCAACCACAAATTGTCGGTCCGGCGGGTGACCAGTGAAGCCACACAAAAGGCAAACGGCACAATCAGGCCAGTGAAGCCCGCATAAAGCATCGGCGGGTGAATAATCATGCCCGGGTGACGCAGCAATGGGTTCAGGCCATTCCCATCCTGCGGCGGGAAGGCGGTCCGCTCAAAAGGATTCGCCGCGATCAAGTTCGC
>DAOUFG010000002.1:0-48885 GCA_034430115.1 Thermoflexales bacterium
TCACCGCCGCGCTGGCCGGTGCCGTGATGAGCGCACCGTAAAGAATTGACGATTGGTGTGAAGCTTCTCATACACGTTTCACGCCTCATATTTCGTTCATGATACGCGGTCACTGCTGAAGCAAATCCCCGACCGTAGGCCGGCATCCTCTGCGCGTCCCTTCACCCAACTTGTCCGATAAATCGGCGTCAACCGCTAGAAATTGCCGTTTCCAAAGCAATTTAGTCGTGCCTAAATATCGGGATATAATTTAGGTGTACCTAAATTAGATGTATTGTTTGTAGATCGGAGTAAAAGATGACAGAACAGGAACCATTACAAAGCCGTGCAACGAATCAGCCAAAGGCATGGCAGCGCGAGCAGGGGGCTTATAGCCTGTCGGAGGTGCATCATTCAATTCACATTCCGCATGGCAAATCGTTCTTACGCACGATTCTGGCCTTCGTAGGCCCGGGTTTGTTGGTCGCCGTGGGCTACATGGACCCCGGCAACTGGGCGACCGATCTGGCGGGCGGTGCTCAGTTTGGCTATACATTGCTCTCGGTCATCATGATATCGAACCTGATGGCCATCGTCTTGCAGGCGCTGGCGCTTAAGCTGGGCGTCGCCACCGGACGCGACCTGGCCCAGGCCTGCCGCGACCATTACAGCAAGCCGGTGGGGATTGGGTTGTGGGTACTGGCCGAAATCGCCATTGCGGCAACGGACCTGGCCGAGGTCGTGGGGTCGGCCGTGGCAATCCAGTTGCTCTTCGGCCTGCCGCTCATCGCAGGCGTGTTGATCACTGCATTCGACGTGATCGTCGTTTTATTCCTGAACTCAAAAGGGTTCCGCCAAATTGAGGCCATCGTCGGCGCGTTGATCGTCGTGATTTCCATCTGCTTCATCTTTGAGTTGGTCCTGGCCCAGCCGGCATGGGGCGCTGTGGCACAGGGTTTTGTCCCGCGCGCAGAAGTCGTGACGAACCCCGAGATGCTCTACATCGCCATCGGCATCCTGGGCGCAACGGTGATGCCGCACAACCTGTATTTGCATTCGTCCATCATCCAGACGCGCGATTTCGAGCTGACCCCGGAGGGCAAACGTGAGGCGGTACGCTACGGCACGCTGGATTCCACCGTCGCCTTGATGGGCGCGCTGTTCATCAACGCGGCTATCCTGATCTTATCGGCAGCCACCTTCCATACCTCGGGCCATGAAAACGTTGCGGAGATTCAAGAGGCCTACAAGCTGCTGTCGCCGCTGTTGGGCACAGGGCTGGCCAGCGTGTTGTTTGCAGTGGCGCTGCTCGCCTCGGGGCAAAACTCCACGCTCACGGGCACCCTGGCCGGGCAAATCGTGATGGAAGGGTTCCTGAACATTCACATCCAACCCTGGCTGCGGCGGATCATCACGCGCGCGCTGGCGATTGTGCCGACCATTGTGGTGATTGCCATCTTCGGCGAGGGCAGCGCGACGTCGCTGCTGGTGCTCTCACAGGTCATCCTGTCACTCCAGTTGCCGTTCGCCGTGGTGCCACTGGTCAAGTTCACCAGCGATCGATTGAAGATGGGCGAACTGGTGAACCCCACCTGGTTAAAGGTTCTGGCCTGGGTCATCGCCGGCGTGATCATCGTGCTGAACGCCTACCTGCTCGGATCCACGCTGTTGGGGCTGTAGTAAGCTGAGGAGCCTGGGGGAGGGGGAGTAGAGGTGCGCGGGATGTGTTGCTCCCCATGCACCCACGCTCCCTTGCTCCTTAATTCCCGTCTCTCCCCTCCCTCAGTCTCCCAGGCTCACAATGCTTTGCCTTCCAGCGGCTTGCTGGCGTAGCGGGTGCGGCTGGTCAGTTGCGCCGTCATGCCGCCGTCGGTCATGATGTTAGCTCCGGTGATGTAGCTGGATTGATCCGAGGCGAGGAACAACACCACGTTGCCCACTTCGCGCGCCGATTGCACGCGCCCCATGGGGATGTTGTCGAACCAGTGCCGGCGCGCCTCGGCCGGGTCCGCCGCGACGCTTTGAATGTCTTGCCAAATTTGTGTGTCCGTCAGGCCGGGGCTGACGGCGTTCACGCGGACGCCATAGGGGGCGAACTCAATCGCCAGCGCGCGCGTGAGCCCCATCACGCCGCCCTTGGCCGCCGCGTAGGGCGCAGCCTCCGGCAAAGTGGCCTGGACGTGTACGCTGGCGATGTTGATGATGTTGCCACTGCGTTGGCGGGCCATCACCTCCAACGCGTAGCGGCTGCACAGGAACGTGCCGCGCAGGTCCACGTTCAATACGCGCTCCCAGTCTTCCACGTCCATCTCCAGCGTCGGCTTGACGAAGTTCACCCCGGCGTTATTCACCAGCGTGTCCACGCGGCCATACGTCTCCACGGCATATTGCACCGCGGCCCGGCAATCCGCCGGCTTTGACACATCCGTCTGGATGAACACGCCCTTGCCGAAGCGATTCTGCAAATCTTCAGCCACCGCCGCGCCGCGTTGGCGCCCCAACTCGGCCAGCACCACCTCTGCACCGGCCTCGGCGAAGCACTCCGCCACGCCGCGCCCGATGCCGCTGCCCGCGCCCGTCACAATTGCCACATGTCCGGTCCAGTCCATCGTTTGCCTCCCAAAATGATTCAACTGTTGTTCGTCGCCGGTCACCAGCCCCATCAGTTGAAACCGACGGCTGGCGTTAGCAAGCCCGCTGCGCGGGCTTCGGCGCTACATCCACTCAATCCCAAATCTCCAATCTCTAATCCCCACTCTTGGCCGCCCGAATCATGCGATCCACCAGCGTACCCGGCTGCACGAATTGCGCGATGTTCTCGCCCGCCAGCGCCATCGGCAACGACCAGATCACCAGGTTGGAGTAGTAGTCATCGCCCCACACCGGCAGGCCCGTCTCGGAGCTGATCAGGCAGCGCTGATTCCACGGCGAGCGCGTCTTCAGCGCGATGGCTTCGTAGATGCGCCGGGCGATCTCCAGGCCCACATCCACGTGCCCGTGATAGATGAACGTCTCAGCGGCGCACAGGTTCTCCCCTACGAACGTATGGCGGGCATGATCGCCTTCCTGGGGCCAACCGGCGTCGAAGCGCGCACCGTCGGGCGTGACGCCGTTCACCAGGCCATAGGCCGTGGCCGCCATGTTCAAGCGGCTCACCGTCGCCAGGGCCGACTGCACGTTTTCCTCGGGCAGCAAATCGGGCAGCCCAAGCACCTTGACGCACCACTGCGCCATCAACTGGTTGCCCAGCGATACGTCGCTCTTTTGCCCGTTGGGCGGGTCATTCCACAACCGGTAATATTCCCCCGTCCATAACAGGTCGTTGTAAGCATCCAGCCCGCGCCCCAGCCACGTGTTGCACTCGCCGGCGAACTCGTCGTCGCCCATTTCATCCGCCATCGCACAACCGGCGGCCAGCGTCGCCAGCCAGGTGCCCGCCACATAGGCGGATGTGCCCCACCACGGCCAGATGTCATAGAACTGGTTGGCCGGCCAGTGTTCCCCCGGCGCGACGTGCGCCTGATCGTTCAGCAGCCCGTCCGCATCGTCGTCGAGGGTGAACTGATAACGAATGCCGCGCTTGGCCGAGTCGTAGAAGCGGGCCAACAATTGGCGGTCGCCCGTGCGCAAAAAGAGCCGATACACCATCTGCGCATACTGGCCCGAGTTCAGCGGGTGCTGGCAGTGATAACGCGGGTCGCGCATGGAGGTGTTCATGCCATACGAGAAGGGCACCTCGCCATCGCTGATCTGAAAATGACGGAAGGCGTTCAGGGTGCTGGCTTCCAGTTCGGGGAAGAAAAACAGGGCCGGGAAATGCCCGTGCATGCGGCACACCATCGTCTCGGTGATGGGGCAGCCGGTGTGGCTTTCATTATGCGTGAACCAGCCCACCTCGTCCCACCACTCGTCTTTGCGCGTGCGGGCGATCCAGACGGTGTTCTTCGCCAGGCTATAGAACCCTTGCACCAGCGCGTCGGATAGCCAGGCCGGCAAATCGGCGCGGTAGATCTCGTTCTGCCAGGCCAAGACGCGCCACAGCAGCACATCGAAGCGGCTGAAGGCATCCTGCGCGACCGCCGCCGCATCCGCATAACGCTGGCCGTAACGATGCATGTGCGCCTCGTTCCCGCTATCGCGCCAATGCGGGAAATACCAGCCAAACACAAAGCGCACGCGCTTCGATTGGCCTGGTGGAAGGGATAGCGTAAACGCCCCGCTCAGGCGCTTGCCATCGTCCGTCACTTGCATGCCATCGCCCACGAGCGCCACCTGGCTTAGCTTGCCGGCCGGCGGCACAGGCGGGCTGATACTCAACGTCGCGTCGATCGTTTGCAGGCCGGTGTTGGTCAGTTCCACTTCAAATAGCGCCGCCGGAGTGTTGCTGGCAGCGCTATCACCCACGATGAAAGGGCTGAAGGCGCGCACGCCAAGCTGCAGCGGCAACTCGGCGAACTCGGCTTGCAGGTCCGCCAGCGGGTAATGTCCCCAGTAGGCGATGCCGGCGCTGGAAAGCGGCAGGTTGGCCTGGTCCACGCGCACCGCTAACCATTCGCTAAAGTCTCGCCGGGGCGGGACGATATCGTTATAGATGGAGCAGTGGCCGATTTTGCCGCTGCCTTCAAGGGTAAAGTAGCCGGTGCCCAGCCCGCCCAACGGCACGCCGCCATCCAGCCGCGCGCCGTCATAAACGCAGCCCGGCACCGCCTGTTCGAACCCGGATGCTTCAATCGCTACCCAGGTGTTTCTCATCACTTGCGCATTAAAGGGCCAATTCGACATCGTCACCGCACCTCCTGACATTTCAAGTTGGCTATCCGAAACGGCACGCGCTTGCGATGAATCACGATGAAGGAGCGCTGCAAGAAGGGTTCAGTGCTTCAAATACACCGTCTTGAGGCGCGTGTAGAAGTCGATCGCGCTCTGGCCCTGCTCCTTGAACGTGTTGGCGCTGGAGTGCTTGAAGCCGCCAAACGGCGCATAGGCCACCAGGCCGGTGGTTGGCTCGTTGATCTTCACCACGCCGGCCTCGATGCGCTCGGCAAAGGTGAGCGCTTTGTGCATGTCGTTCGTCACGATGCCCGCCGACAGGCCAAACCCGATGCCGTTGGCCTTCTCGATGGCGTCGTCCACGTCTTTGGCGCGAATGATGCCGATCACCGGCCCGAACACCTCTTCTTGCGCGATGCGCATCTGCGGCGCTACGTGGTCGAACACCGTGGGCTGCACAAAGTAACCGCCCTGCTGCGCCACGTCGCCGCCCGCCAGCAGCTTGGCCCCTTCCTGCGCGCCAATCTTGATGTACTTCAGGTCGGTGTCGAACTGATCCTGGCTGACCGCCGGGCCCATCTGAACCCCGCTCTCCAGCCCATTGCCCACCTTGAACTTGCGCGCGGCCTCGGCCAGCGCGGCGGCGAACTGGTCGGCGATGCCCTCTTCCACAATCACGCGGCTGGTGGCGGTGCAAGCCTGGCCCGTCAACCCAAAGCCACCCTTCACCGCGATGTCCACGGCCAGGTCCAACTTCGCGTCGTTGAGCACGATGGTGGGGTTCTTGCCGCCCATCTCCAGTTGCACGCGCGTCAGGTTCTTGATCGCCTGGGCATAAATACGCGTGCCGACGTCGTAGGAGCCGGTGAAGCTGATCCCGTTCACGTCGGGGCTGTTGACGATCTCGTCGCCCACTTCACGGCCCGAGCCGGTGACGTAGTTCAAGACGCCCGGCGGCAAGCCCGCCTCGGTCAACGCTTCCACCAGCAGCAGCGCCACGTGCGGCGAAAAAGAGGCCGGCTTGAAGACGACCGTATTGCCATAGGCCAGGGCCGGCGCAATCTTCCAGGCCGGGATCGCCAGAGGGAAGTTCCACGGCGTAATCATGCCGATCACGCCCAGTGGTTCGCGGCGGGTGAAGATCAGTTCATCGTTCACGCTGCCGGGCAACAGGTCGCCCTTGATGCGCCAACCCTCGCCGCCGAAGTAACGGAACAGATCGCGCGCGCGGATCGCTTCTCCCCTGGCCTCGGCCAGGGTTTTGCCCTCTTCGCGCGTGAGCGCGGCGGCCAGTTCGTCCATGCGCCCGGCGATGATCTGGCTGGCCTTGTCGAGAATCGCGCCGCGGTTGGGCGCGGGCATGCCCGCCCATTGCGGGAACGCCGCACGCGCGGCGGCGATGGCGCTGCGCGTATCTTCGCGCGTGGCGGAAGGGAACGTGCCGATCACCTCGGCAGTATTTGCCGGGTTGCGATTCTCGAACGTCGCTCCGTTCGAGGCATCCACCCACTGGCCATTGATCAAATTCTTGAACGCTTTCACCGTACATATCCTCCGTACATCTTGCGGGTCTTATGATTTGGGGGTCTTTGCCGGGCGCTTTCGCGGCGCGCGGGGCTGTTTCTCGCTTTCGGGCAGCACCTGGCAGGCGGGGCAATAGTAGGCTGCACCTCCCAGGAATGAGATTTTCTCGATCGGCGTGCCGCATACAGGGCAGGGCTGGCCAGCGCTGCGGCTATCGAGCAGCTTTGGGTAGCGGCCGGGTTCGTCGAACAGGTCGCGCTCCGTATCACGCCCGCCTGCATCCACGGCCTGTTGCAGGGTGGTACGAATCGCCTTGTACAGCGCGCGACGTTCCCGCTTCGTGATCTCCGCCGCCCTGCGACGCGGATGCAGCCTGGCGCGGAACAAAATATCCTGCAGGTAACCGTTGCCCACGCCGAGCACGCCCGGCTTGCTGATGATGAAGAACTTGATCGCGCGCGGGTCGTCGGGGGGAAGCTGCTCGAACAGGCTGTTGAAATAGTCGTCGCTGAACGCGTCACTCAACGGCGCACATTTGCCCGGCTCGTCATGCAGCTTTTCGGGCAGCGACTCGCACGTCCACAATTGCGCGAAGCCCCAGCCCTGCACGTTCACCGTCAGGTATGTGTCGTCTTCGAACTGCAACAATAATTGGTGCTTCTTGGGCAAGCTCGCGGCGCTGGTGTGATAGATGATGCGCTCACCGCCGCAACCGAGCACGAGCGCATAGCCCGGGTCGATATTGACGATGATCTGGCTGCCGTGCGGTTCCGCATGGCCCACCCGTTTGTCGCGCAGCGCCTCGGCATATTCCTCCGGCGTGCCGCTATAGAACGCAAACTTATGCGGCGCATTGCCGCGCACACCCGCCACAATGCGCTTGCCATTCAACCGGTCGGTGATCTGTCGCGCGATCGTGACCGCTTCGGGATATTCAATCATCGCAACATGCCTCCTTATATGGCCGCGGCTGTGCCTTCGTAGCCGCCGCGCAGTAGATTATTCGGGCCACTCCAGCGTATTTCTTTTATTAAAGCACGCCTCGCGACAAACTATAATATTTTGTATGGGAACGATCACGATCCCGGCGATCTATCGAAATGGGGTAATTGAACCGCAGGTCAAGCTTGATCTACCGGATAATACACCCGTGCAAGTCGAAGTGACGATATTATCCGAGAACCCGCAGCTAATCGAAGACGAATATGTCCGTTCCCTGTATGGGAAATATGCTGAGGGTGATGACTTGGTCGAGGCATTATTACGGGAACGCGCATTAGAGCGATTGCGCGAAGATACTAAACTCTATAACGTCCTACATCTGTGTTTATCCGTGTTCATCTGTGGTTCATCACAACACCCCGCCCAAGTTCCACGGCACAAACTCTTCCTCGCCCACATCCTGCGCTTCGCTCTTCGACGGCTGCCCCGACGCGACGGCGATCAGCAGGTCCAGCAGCTCACCGGCGGCCTGCTGCATGGGCACGCCCTCCAGCACACACCCGGCGTTGAAATCCATATCGTCGGTCATGCGCTCGTAAAGTGCTGTGTTGGTGCTGAGCTTCACGCTGGGCGCCGGCTTGAACCCAAACGCCGAGCCGCGCCCGGTGGTGAAGGCCACCAGGTTGCAGCCGCCCGCCACCTGGCCCGTCGCCGAGACGGGGTCGTAGCCGGGCGTGTCCATGAAGGTGAAGCCGCGCGCCATCACAGGTTGCGCATATTCATACACGCCCATCAGCGGCGTCGTGCCGCCCTTTGCCACCGCCCCGAGCGACTTCTCGTAGATGGTGGTCAGTCCACCGGCCTTGTTGCCGGGCGAGGGATTGTTGTCGATCTCCAACCCCATCCGCTCGCAATGTTGTTCCCACCAGTGCACGCGCGCGATCAGCTTCTCGCCCACCTGCCGGCTGATGGCGCGCCGCGTGAGCAGGTGTTCCGCGCCGTAGATTTCGGGCGTCTCGGCCAGCACGGCTGACCCACCTTCGCGAACCAGCTCATCCACCGCCATCCCCAGCAAGGGGTTGGCCGTCACGCCCGACCAGCCGTCGCTGCCGCCACATTGCAAGGCCAGCTTCAATTCAGAGATCGGCTGCGGCGTGCGGGGCGTCGCGTTCACCGCCGGCAGCAACGCCTCCACCGCTTCTACCCCGGCTTGAATCGTCTTGCGGATGCCGCCGCTCTCCTGGATCGTCAGGTGCGGGCGATGCACTTGCGCGCCGGTATGTTGCTCAAAATCGGCACTGTAATTGGCGAGCAGTTCGGTGATCTGGTTTACCTCGCAGCCCAACCCGACGACGAGAAACGCGCCGACGTTGGGGTTGCACGCCATGCCGGCCAGCGTGCGCTGCAATAACACGTAATCGGCCCCGCCGGTGCGCGTGGCACAACCCGAGCCGTGCGTCAGCGCGATCACGCCGTCCACATTGGGGAACGCCGCCAGCCGCTGCGAGGTGAAGGTATGCGCGATGCGCCGGCAGGTGTGAGCCGAACAATTGACCGTGGAGATCACCGCGATGTAGTTGCGCGTGCCCACACGTCCGTCGGTGCGCTGATAGCCCATGAAGGTGCGCCGCTCATGCAGTGGCACGAAGGTGACCGGCTTCACATCCACGCCATAGGCGTAATCGCGCGCGAATTCTTGCACGCTCACGTTGTGCGTGTGCACGTGCTCGCCCGGCGCGATGGCGTCCCGCGCAAACCCGATCACCTGCCCATAGCGGCGAATCGGCTTACCCGGCGCGACCCAGCGTAACGCCAGCTTGTGCCCGGCGGGCACCAACTGCGCCAGCGTGAACGAGGAACCATCCGGAAGCAGGCAACCCTGCCCGGCAGGCAAATGCCGGCGCGCGACGGCCACGTCGTCATCGGGATGCAGGCGCAGCGCCAACTGTTCCAGTGGCAACGCAACTTGCGATTGAGGCGGTAGAAAATCCAGGTCTTGTGCGGGCATATCACCAGTCCTTCTTCAGATTCATCAGGCAGGTCCATTCTAGCCGTCCCTATCATTCCGGCGAAGCCCCCAAGCCGGTCAGGCCATTTGTTGAAGTGCACATCCCGTTGGTGCACGATGGTAGGCACGAGTTTCATACTCGTGCAGAAGTTACCAACGCAGGCGTGAAGCCTGCGCCTACCGTCGCGCAGCCGAGTGCATCTCAGACCAAAGTCCCTCTTGACGATTTGTTTAGACAGCGGTAACATTCCGCCCGTTTTGGAAATATACCATTCTGGAAATAATTGTGCCTAAACGAATCAGAAATACGGATCAACAGGCCAACGAACTGGCCGACATCTTACGGCGCATCCTGTACCTCAGGCCGCACTGGAAGGCGGTATTGCCGGAGAACGTGGCCGCCATGAAAGCCTACCTGGATGAAGAACGGCTCAAAGGTAACGCCAGCGGTCTGAATTTCAATCTGGTTTACAACATCGGCGTCATCCTCGCCCGCGAGCCGGGAGCGATCACGATGGGCGAATTCAGCCATGCGCTGAATGTGCCGCTCAGCACCGCCACACGCATCGCCGATTGGATGGTGGGCCACGGCTACGTGCAACGCAAGCGCGACCCAGATGACCGCCGCGTCGTGCGCCTCTCGCTGACGGATACCGGCCAGGAACTGTATCGCACCATTAACCATTTCATGCTCGAACGGGTGGAAGCGCTGCTCGGCAATTTCACCCCCAAAGAACGTGAAGATTTGATCGTCTTGATGCAGAAGTTAATGGATGCCTTGGAAAAAGGGATTAATGAAAGGACGAAGAGTGAAGGAGTAAATCAATGAGACGTTTGCGAGCCATCATGAAGAAGGAGTTCACGCACATGCGGCGTGACCCGCGCACGCTGATGGCCGTGCTGTTCATGCCTATTTTGCAGTTGTTGTTGCTGGGCTACGCTTCCAATACCGACGTGCGCAACGTGCCGACTGTGGTATTCGACCAGGACAACAGCCGCGCCAGCCGCGAACTATTGGACGCCTATCGCGCAACGGGTTACTTCTCGCTCGATTACGTGGCCTATAGCGACGCCGACGTGAATAACCTGA
Source organism: Thermoflexales bacterium (assembly GCA_034430115.1). GTDB lineage: Bacteria > Chloroflexota > Anaerolineae > J036 > Brachytrichaceae > CAIXPS01. Next base: position 10,314 of record DAOUFG010000002.1, read on the forward strand.
TCGAAGGCGGCAAAGCGCGCGTAGGCATCACCATCCCGCCCACCTACGACACCGACATTCAGGCCGGCAAGCAGGCACAGGTCTCGGTGCTGATCGATGGCTCCGATCCTTCGATCGCCAGCACGGCCCTCTCGGCGGCAACGCTGGTTGGGCAGACGCACGGGGCAGCCATCCGTTTACAGCAGCTTGCGGCGCGCGGCGCAGTGGGCAACACATCGTCGGCGTTGGACGTGCGCACACGCGTGATGTACAACCCCGACCTTAAGAGCGCCTACAACATGGTGCCGGGGTTGATCGCCATGATCTTGATGCAGACGACCACCAACCTCACTTCCTCGGCCATCGTTAAGGAGCGCGAGGTCGGCACGATCGAACAATTGATCGTCACCCCCATCCGCAACTGGGAACTGATCATCGCCAAGATTTTGCCCTACATCCTGGTCTCGCTGGTCAACATGCTAGTGATTCTATTGATCGGGACGCTATGGTTCCAGGTGCCCATCCGCGGCAGCTTCACACTGCTGTTCGCGCTCACTGGGCTGTACCTGGTGCCGAACCTGGCGATCGGTCTACTGATCTCCACCTTCGCGCGCACACAGCGCGAAGCGCAGATGATGACCATGCCAATTATGCTGCCGTCCATGATGTTGTCGGGGTTCTTCTTCCCCATCGCGGCACTCCCTGCGGCGCTGCAGGTCGTCAGCCAGTTCTTGCCGCTGACCTACTTTCTCATCATCGTGCGCGGCGTCGTCATCAAGGGTGCCACGTTCGATCTGTTGCTTCCGCAGATCCTTGCGTTGACGGCCTTCGCCGTGGTGTTACTTGGATTTGCAATGACGCGCTTCCGCAAGTCATTGGATTAAGCCGTTTTATTTGCTGTATTGAACCAATCAATCATCAGACATGCGACCCTCAGGGTCACGAAAGTGAGAACTTATGAACACAACTAATACGTCCAGCCGCCCGCGTGTGATACAGGTTGTTTTAATTTTGGCCGTCGTGGCAGCCGTGGGCTATTTCGGCTGGCAGTATCTGCACACCGCCTCCGCCTCAGACGACTTGACCGCATCGGGCACGATTGAATCGCGCACAACGACGCTTTCGGCGGAGTTGAGCGCGCGCGTGCTAGACGTCGCATTCGAAGAGGGGCAGGAAGTCCAGGCCGGACAAGTGCTGGCAAAGCTGGACGACTCGGCGCTGCAAGCGCAATATGCGCAGGCCCAGGCTGCCCAGCAGGCCGCCCAGGCCAATTACGATTTGCTCGCCGCCGGCCCAACCGACGAACAGGTTCGCCAGGCACAGGCCGCGCTGATCATCGCCACCGATAGCTACAGCCGCACGCTGGCCGGCTCACGCCAGACGGATATCGACGCCGCGCAAGCCGCACTGAACGCCGCTACCGAAGCCTACAACAAGGTGAAGGCCGGCCCGCAGGAAGGCGACTACGCCACCGCCGAAGCTGCTTATCAGAACGCCGAAGCCGCGTTGAAACAGGCCCAATTTGCCTACGACGCCACCTTCAAGCGCGACCCGGCCGGCATCAACGCCTCACCCGCGGCGCTGGCGCTGGAACAGGCCACCAACAACTACAACGCCGCCAAGGCCACCTACGACAAGCTGGCTCAATCGCCCGATAACGCGCAGATTTCCGCCGCCTATCAACAGGTGGAAACCGCGCGCGCAGCACTGGCCAAGGCCAAGACCCCCGCGCTGGATTACGACATCGAACAATCCAAGGCCCAGGTGGAGCAGGCTCAGGCCGGGTTGGATGCGCTCAAGGCTGGCACGCGCAAGCAGCAACTGGACGCCGCGCAGGCCCAGGTGGACCAGGCCAAAGCCGCCGTAAAGGCCATCGAAGTGCAACTGGCCAAAGTGACCATCAGCGCCCCCAGCGACGGCGTGATCCTTGATCGCAGCATCGAGCCGGGCGAGATGGCTGCTGCCGGCGCGCCGCTCTTCGAGCTTGGGCACCTGGATAAGCTGGAGATCACGGTCTACCTGCCCGAGGAAAAATTCGCGCTGGTCAAACCCGGCGATACGGCCCAGGTGCACGTGGATGCCTATCCCGAGCGCACCTTCAGCGCCACGGTGTTGCGCATCGCCGATCAGGCCGAATACACCCCGCGCAACGTGCAGACGGTGGAAGGCCGCAAAGATACCGTGTTCGCCATTCGGCTCAGCCTCGACAATGCTGACCTATCCCTCAAGCCCGGTATGCCGGCCGACGTGACGTTCGGGCAGAAGTAACTCATGAGCAACGATATTCTGTTGGAGACCGAGGACCTGGTGAAGACCTTCGGCACGTTTCACGCGCTGAATGGGCTCAACATCCAGGTCAACGCGGGTGAGATGGTCGGGCTGGTCGGCCCCGACGGCGCAGGCAAGACGACTGCGATGCGCCTGCTATGCGGCGCGCTGGAACCAACCAGCGGGCACATACGCGTCGCCGGGTACGATGTGCCACAGCAGGTGGAGCATGCCCGCGAGCACATCGGTTATCTGGCACAACGCTTCGCGCTGTATGGCGACCTGACGATTAGCGAGAACCTGGAATTCTTCGGCGAAGTGTTCGACATTCCCGACGCGGAGCGCAAGGCCCGCTCGCAAGAGCTATTGGCCTTCGCCGGGCTGGAGAAATTCGCCAATCGCCCCGCCAGCGCGCTCTCGGGCGGGATGCAAAAGAAGCTGGGCCTGGCGACGGCGCTGGTACACCGCCCGCAAGTCTTGCTCCTGGATGAGCCCACCGGCGGGGTGGACCCCGTTTCGCGCCAGGAGTTTTGGCACTTGCTGATCCGGCTGCTGCGCGGCGGGTCGGCGGTGCTGGTGAGCACGCCCTATATGGATGAAGCGATGCGCTTCAACCGCATCATCTTCATGAACAAGGGTAAGGCGCTCACACAAGGCACCCCGCGTGAGTTAGTCCAACGCCTGGACGGGCGCATTCTGGAGTTGGCCGCCGAGCCGCAAGTGGACGCACGACGCATCGCCACCGCCGACCCCGACGTGGAGGACGTGCACGCCTTTGGCGACCGCATCCACCTGCGCGTGCGCGACGCCGCCGGCCCGACGGCGCGTTTGCCTGTCGCGCTGGAAGCCGCCGGGGTGCGGCTGATTCACCTGAAGCCGGTCACGCCCACGCTGGAAGACGTGTTTATGCAACTGCTGGAGCAATCATGACCACATCAAACGCCCCCATCGTCAGCGTCAAGGGCCTGACCAAGCGCTTCGGCAACTTCACCGCCGTCAACAACGTCTCATTCGACGTCTACCCGGGCGAAGTGGTGGGCTACCTGGGGCCGAACGGCAGCGGCAAAACCACCACGATTCGCATGTTGTGCGGCCTGCTGCATCCCTCTGACGGCACGGCCACGATCATGGGCAAAGACATCGTCAAGGATGCCGAGGAAATCAAACGCAACATCGGTTACATGTCGCAGAAGTTCTCGCTCTACGACGACCTGACGGTGATGGAGAACCTGGAGTTCTACTCCGGCGTTTACGAAGTGCCGCGCGAAGTAGAACAACAACGCTTGCAAGAGATATTGCACATGGCCGGGTTGGAGGATCGTACCAGGTCATTTACGCGTGAGCTATCTGGCGGTTGGCGGCAACGCCTGGCACTCGGGTGCGCCATGTTGCACAAGCCCCAGGTGCTCTTCCTGGATGAACCCACCAGCGGCGTGGACCCAGTGGCGCGGCGCGAGTTTTGGGACCTGATCTACCAGCTCGCCACCAGCGGCACCACCATCTTCGTCACCACGCACTTCATGGACGAGGCCGAGCATTGCGGGCGCGTGGGCTTCATGCGCTATGGCGACCTGCTGGCCTTCGACACGCCGCACGGCCTGAAGAATCGCTTCCTGAAGGGGGCCGTCTGGTCGATGGACGCCACGCCCCTGCTGGAGGCGGTGGACACGCTGAACGGCCTGCCTGGCATCTCCCAGGCCAGCATGCACGGCGACCGCGCACAGGTCATCCTCTCTTCCAACGATTGGACGCCCGAATCGCTCTCAAACAAGTTGGGCGCGAGCGGCATCACGGTGCACAGCGTCGAGCAGGCCGAACCGACGCTGGAAGACGTCTTCACGCTCCTTGCGCGTCAATAAGGTCAACGAATGGGTCAACGAATCAGCCGGTGCGTATGGCTGATTCGTTGACCCCTTGATTCGTTGACTCACGTCAGCGCCGGTCAAGATTGGCCTGAATAGAGCTCCCATTCGTTAACCCCACTGCGCTAAGATTGATGCAACAGCAACACACGCCGGGGGACGCGAGCAACCCAAATTGCCTGCGCGGTGGGAACGGCGAAAGGAGCGAACAGACAATGAATACAGATCAACAGCAAGACTTTATCAAAGGCTTGCAACACGCATGGCTGCGCGAGCAGGCCAGCATCCGGCTTTATAAAGCGTTAGCGGAACGGGAAAAGAATGAATCACGGCGCAGGGTTTTGTTGAAACTGGCCGGGTCGGAAGTGCGACACGGCGAGCGCTGGGCAGAGCGCCTGCGCGAATTAGGTGCCTCTCTCCCCGCGAATGACGATTCATTACGTGACAAGTTGCGCCGCTGGGTGCTGGTGCAAACGGGCACCGACAACGCACTCAAGCAAATTGAAAACGCCGAAGACGACGACACGGACATGTATCAACTGCTCGCACAAGATGCCCCAACCGACGCCGACCGCGCCGCGATCGCTTCGGTGCAACATGACGAGGAATCGCATAGCCGCTTGACGCACGGCGCCAGCACGCCGCCCTCCGCGGCCGCCAGCCCACAGGCGATGCTGGACACCATCCTACACCGCGAAAGCTGGCACCGCACCGGCGGCGGCTGGTTGGGCCAGGCGATCTACGGCGCCAACGACGGATTGGGCTCGGTATTTGGCATCGTCTCGGGCGTGGCGGGCGCGACTGCCGGCGGCCCGGCGGTGTTGGTCGCCGGGCTGGCAGGGATGCTGGCTTCGGCGCTCTCGATGGGCTCCGGAGCTTACCTGGCCACCAAGGCCGAGCGCGAAGTGCAGGAGGCCGAAATCGCGCGCGAACGCAAAGAGTTGGAAGTGCACCCCGAAGAGGAAGAAGAAGAGCTGGCGCTTTTCTATCAACTCAAGGGCGTGCCCGAAGATGAAGCCAACATGCTCGCCAATCGGCTCATCAATCAGCCCGAGCACGCGTTGAAGACGCTCGCCAGCGAAGAACTGGGGCTCTCGGAGCAGAGTTACCCCAACCCGTGGACCAGCGCCGTCTCGGCCAGCCTGTCCACGGCGTTCGGCGCGTTCATCCCGATCATCCCCTTCTTCTTCACCAGCGGCTACACGGCCATCATCGCGTCATTCGTCATCAGCACCCTGGCGCATTTCCTGATCGGCGCAGCCAAGACGGTCGTCACCGGGCTAAGCCCCTGGCGCAGCGGCTTGGAAATGACGCTCGTCGGCCTGGGCGAAGCGCTCATCACCTACGTGCTGGGGCTGGCCTTCGGGCCGGTGGTCGGATAACGGCGAGTGAATGAAAGGGGGCAAGGGAGAAATTAGCTTGTGTAACTCCCCTGCCCCCATCAACAGTCCTGATGCTGCCTCGCCGGCAGAAAGGAGGACGGGCCTTACGCACTCAATCGTCACAACCTCACTAACAAACTTACTGCATTCAAATCACTCGGCAGGCGTTCCCTTCACATATTCGTCGAAGAATGCGATCGTGCGCTGCATAGCAACGTTGAAGCTGTTGGCAATGTTGTGATCGTCACCGGGATAGGTAAATAATTCGGCCTGCTTGCCGGCCGCCGTGGCCTGCGCCACCAGGCTCTCCGAGAATACCTCCGGCACCTCATGATCCAGCAATGTGTGATGCAATTGCAGCGGACCCGACAGGTCGGCCAGGTAAGCGTTGGCGGAGATGGAGTTCCAAAAGGCCGGGTTCTGCTCGGGCGTGCCATAGGTCGCGATCAGCGAATTGCGCCAACCACGGTCGGGCGGTGGGGTGGTCGTGACCGACGCGGAGGGCGTCGGCCGGACGTGCCATTTCGTAAACATGTCGGCATACGAGCCCACGACGCCCGCCCAGATCACGCCCGCCTTTATGTCCTTTGAGATGACCATCGCGCGCAGGGTGATGTAACCGCCCATCGAATGGCCCCACATGCCGATTCGGTTTCGGTCGGCGTCGGGATATTGTTCGATGGAGGCCAGCGCATTCAGATCATCCACGACATAATCGGGCGACCCATAAGCACCGCGCGCCTCACCCTCCGAGCTGCCATTCCCGCGATAATCGGGTTTGAGCACGATATACCCGCTACGCGCCAGTGCTGCGACATAAGCCACATAGCGCTCGGTGGTGCGATAGACGTTGGGCGGGATATAGCCGTGATTGAACACAATCACTGGCCAGCCGGTGGCGGGCTTCTCGCCGATGGGCACCGTCATCAGGGCATAGATTTTCAATCCTTCCGATAAATAGGACACGACGTATTGGTCGTAATTAGCACCCGGCGCGAGCGTTTGTTCGATCACGATGGGGCTGCCGGGATACTGGCGCTGGCGCATCGCCTCGATGGTCATCGGGTTCGGCGTTGGGGTTGGTGAGGGCACCAGGGTCGGCGTGGGCGATGGGAGCGGCGTCGGCGTAGCGGACGGAATTTCTGTGGGAGATAGCGTATCGGTGACGGCAGGAAGCTGAGTCGCCATGCTGGTCGGTGTGAGGGCGAGCGGCTGCGGCGCGCTGTTACACGCGGCCAGCAAGACAATCGGCACAAAGCGCAGGACAGTCTTTACAAGTCGTACAACATGCTCCATCGCACGATGGTACGATGCTTAGCTTAAAAGCTGCTCAGAAATGAGAGGCTCAATCTACAAATAGGCCCCGACCATCTTCGGCAAGTTCACAAATCCCCGGCATTACGCATGTGATATTTTTGAAGATCAGCCGGGCTGATATTCTCAGGCGGCACCAGGTGATAGTGCTTCTCCGCGGAAATCCGAATCCCCTGCTCGGTCATTTCAAACTCAAATAACGCGATCACATCTGGAGTCATGAATTGCGCCCCAATTGGACGACAAATCAGATTCGGGAACTTGAAAGTGCAGAGGGCAATGTCTTGTTCAACTTGTATTGGTCCAAGGTTGTCATGACCTGCTTTCGCCTGCACAGGCAACACATAATGTGCACCATGTTTATCTATCCCCACGTATAGCTCATCAGTCTCGACTTGACCAAGCTCAGGTACCGTCGTGCGCAAGTGATTTTGCAACGAGTAGCACGTCACTCCGGTGAAGATATCAACCAACCGGTTGTAACGTATCTTCGTCAACAGCGCCTGTTCATCACTCAGCGCGTACATTGATACGACACCCGGCGTCGCATCCGGCACTTTCGTTTCAGCCAACAGCGCATTGATCGTGATCGAAAAATCTCTCACCAACACGAACTCGTAACGCGCTCTACCCGCAGGCCTGATAACCCACATTTCTCCTTGAGGGGCTGTCGCACGGAGAGATTCGGGAAGCGTGGCTCGATAGCGAAAGGTATAGATCAGGTCTCCCAAATTCTTTGGAAGCCGGATCCCCAACTGCGCAGCAACTTCTTGAAATTCTTCACGGGCAAACGATACCCTGTTATCACCGGGATGGTAATGAGCGTGAAAGATGTGCTCGATGATTTGCGTGTAACGATTCGCCATGCAAATTTTCCCCCTGCCCACTCATCCGGGCCACCGCAGCACAACAACCTCTTCGCGCAATTGTTCCTTCGTCGCCGTCGCCAAACGTGTCCGGAACAGATCGATACTCATCAATTCATACCCAAGCGACGTGGCAATACGCCCTAAAAGCTGGCCCGTCCGAATCATGATGCGAAGATAGGATGCCTGATCTCCCACCACGTAGGCCAGTTGGGCCCCCGGCCGAAGAATTGAGCGCAATTCCGCCAAATGACGCGCCATGCCACCAAAGTAGAGTTTGGTCACTCGGGCATATAAGCGCTCAAAGCCGGACGTCTTCCCAAGCGCAATACGCCTTGCCTCAATCTCTGCGGCAAGCTGTTGGATCTCCGGGAATTGGCTTACCCATAGATCATCATCGTCAGCCTTGTAGACGCTACGCGTATTAGAGCGGACGAGGCTATGCTTAACAGCGCGAATATCTTCCTTCGTCTGAATGAATCCCAATAAGACGGATTCCAGGCGCGTCGTCCGGGTGTAGTCCTTCTCGTTTGGATAGGGTGGAGATGTAATCACAGCGTCGATGGTGCCCGGTTCAAGCACCTGAAGAAGTTGGCGCGAATCCGCGTGATGAACAGCAGCAGGGGTTTCTGCTAATTGCTGTAACTGCGCCAAATCTTCAGACATCGCACGTACTTCTTCCAACCAGGCGCGAACCACCGCCGCGTCTTGCTTTGCGGCCCCCACGCCTACCTCGGGGCCAAAATTCAAATTACTTATCGAAAACACGAGCGCTTTGGCCAGCGCCAAACGTTCATGATCGTAATATCGTGCGTCACGATTTCGCTCAAGACAGTCCAGCAGCGTCAATACCTTGTGCAACGGGAGAGGGCTGATCGAACCCGCCAGTATCAGCTTCTCTTTTTCAGGCGGGAGGCCACGCAAAGGGAGAGTTACATCCGGTGGCAAGCGCAGGGGTGAATCATCATGAAGACCTTCAGCGCTCAATTCTTGAAGCGTCTTCTCCGCAACCAGGCTCGCGTGATTCATCAGGCTGGCAGGTGCAGGCGCCCAGTTCACTTTCACCTGGCTGGCAAAGGCTGCCATTGGGCTTGCTTCCACACCCACGCTGGGAATCCCCAGCTTTTTAGCCTCGACAATCGTCGTCCCCGTGCCACAAAATGGGTCCAACAATAGCTGGTTGCGCTGCAACCCAAAGCGCTGGATGTAATCGCGAACCAGATGTGGTGGATAAGACAACACAAACCGATACCAATCGTGTGCAGCACGATCTTCGGGCAGCAACTTATTGGCAGTGATATGCCGGCGTTGCTTTGGAGCAACTGCACCTGCCACCTCGTCAAAGAATGATCTCTGCACAGCTTCCGTTGCCAATGATGAACCCTCCGGGCGGATGACACAACTTAACTCATGCGATTACAGATAACATCATAAACCATAAAGTTAAGGGGTAAATGTCATTTTGCATTCCAGCCGCGCGATCCTACAATTCGTATGTACGCCACGTGTGTTGACAGGCCGCAATGGGGTTGCGGTTACCAGCAAACTGAAATCAACGGACCATTTAAGGAGGCACCATGAGGCCCGCTCGGTGGCAGCATTGTTTACGGTTGGCGTTCGCTCTCACACTACTTATCAACGGCGTGCCTTGCTCATCTGCGACGCAGGCACAGGATTCTCTCGTACAGGGGCCCTACGCGGGCACGGGCAGCGGCCCCTTCACCTTCGATGGCGACCTGCGCACACTCTCCGCTCCACTCACCAACGTCCAGGGGGACAGCATGCCGGCCGCCGCCGCCAGCTTCGACGGCCTGACGAACGGCGGCGACCCGCCCAGCACGAATGGCGACGTCGGGCCGAATCACTACCTGCAAGCCATCAACACTTCATTTGCCATCTATAGCAAGGCGGGCGCGCTATTGGCCGGGCCGATTTCGTTCAACGCCTTCTTCGCTGCCGCCCCAGCCACCGGCACCGCCTGCGATAGCGAATACAGCACCTACCCCATCGTGCTCTACGACCCGCTGGCCGACCGTTGGGTGCTGACCGTGCAGGCCACACGTCACGCAGACCTCACCGACGATGCCACCTTCTATGAGTGCATCGCCATCTCTAAAACTGCGGACCCCGTCAACGGCGGCTGGTACAAGTACGCCTTACAGACGGGCGCCGACCTCACGCCCGACCTGCTGAACGACTCGCCCAAGCTGGCCGTGTGGCCGGACGCCTATTACATGTCGGCCAACCTGTACACGGCGCTTGGCAAGTTCGATCACGTCCGCGTCTGGGCGTTGGAACGCGCGGCGCTGCTGGCCGGCAAGCCGCTGCGCGAAGTGCATTTCGACGTGCTGAGCTACTCCCTGTTGCCCAGCAACCTGCGCGGCGCGCACCCACCCGCCGGTAGTCCGAATTACTTTCTCTCTGCCGAAGACTACGATTCCGACCGACTACGCCTGTGGCGCTTCCACGCGGACTTCGACACACCTTCGGATTCATGGTTCGGGACCAGCGCCAGCACACCCCAGCCCACCCTCATCAACATCGCCAGTTACACCTATCCCACCTTCCACGCCGCTCAACCCGGCACCGCGTACACATTGGACGCGCACGCCGGCGTGTTGATGCCGCCCGTGCAATACCGCAACATCAATGGGACGGAATCGCTATGGGCCAACCACACGGTGAAAAGCCAAACTCCAGGCAGCAATCAACTCGCGCTGCGCTGGTACGAAATCCGCAATCTCAGCAGCACCCCCTGGGTCTACCAGCAAGGCACGTTCGATAACGGCGGGGATGGGGTTCACCGCTGGACAGGCTCACTGGCTGTGGATCGCTTCGGGAACATGGCAATCGGCTACAGCGTCTCAAAGCCCAACCCGCAGGGCATCTACCCCGGCATCCGTTACGCCGGCCGCCTGGCGACGGATGCCACCGGGCTATTGCCACAAAGCGAGATCACGCTCACTGCCGGCACGGACATCCACAACCGTTGCGACACGGTGGGTTGCAGCGTCGCCTACTGGGGCAAATATTCCGCGATGAGCGTGGACCCCACCGACGACTGCACGTTCTGGTACACCAACGAGTATGGCACCAGCGACAGCCGGGAAGGGTATCGCACACACATCGGCGCATTTCGCTATCCCGCCTGTGCGAACTTGGTCGTGGACCGCGCCGACGACAGCGACGCGCGCGGCTGTTCCACGGCAGCGTCGGATTGTTCGCTGCGCGGAGCGATCAATCTGCTGAACAATGGCGGTTTCGCCGGCGCAAAGATCACCTTCGACCCATCCATCACCAAGGTCAACCTGGCCGGCGCGCTGCCCACGCTCAACATCAACGCCTCGCACAATGCCATCCAGGGCAACAGCGGCTCGCCGCGCATCGACGGTGCTGCCGCCGCCGGCAACGCCACGGCCTTCACGCTCGACACCACGGATTTCAGCCTGGCGGGCTTAAGCGTGGTGAACTTGCCCTCCGCCGCCGGCTATAGCGTGGGTGTGCTCAGCGGCACGAATATCCTGATCTTCGACAACTACCTGGGCACGTTGCCCACCGGCGTGAGTGGTTGCACACCGGCGAATGCATCGGGTGGCGCCATCACGCGCAATGCGCAAACGGGTATCCTGGTGAACGCAGGCGTAATCAGCCGCAGCTATCCGGGAACCGCCTATCTCTATAACAATGTCATCGGCTGTCACGCCAACGGCGTCACCCTGGCGGGCGCAGATAGCGTCTACATCGGCCAAACGCCCGCCGGCAGCGCGTCACCCAACCGCATCGGCCTGAACGCAAGCAGCGCCGCGCTGCCCAACCAGCAAGCGGGCATCGTCATCACCGCCGGCGCGAGCAACAATACCATCGGCGGCAACCTCATCGCCAACAACGGCACGCAAGGCGTCTTGCTGAGCGGCAACAGCCTATCCAACACGCTCAGCGCCAACCGCATCTATAACAATAGCGGTGACGGCATTTGCCTGGAGCAGGACGCGAGCTTTAACCTCATCGGTGGCGCGATGGAGGCCCAGCGCAACTTGATCTATAGCAACGGCGCAAATGGCGTGCGCCTTGCAGGCGCACACGACAACGTGGTGATCGGCAACGATATCGGCACCAGCAACGCCGGGAACGCCCAGAGCGGCGTGGCATTGCTGGGCGGCGCGCACGATAACCTCATCGACGCCAATAACCACCTCTCACGCAATACCCAGTATGGCGTGCTGTTGGACAGCAGCGCCACGCGCAACAACCTCATCCGCCTGTCCACGATCGATCACAACGGGCTGGACGGCATCGCCGAGCGCAATGCGGCGACCAACAACCGCTGGTCCATGCTCAGCCTGCATCACAACGGTGGGATGAGCGTCGACAAAGCGGCCACAAGTGACAGCACGAACCTGGAAACCCTCCCGCATCCGACCATCACCGCGGTGGTCAAGGCTCCCGGCGCCCTCAACCTCAGCGGCAGCGCCCAACCCACCAGCACAGTGGAGGTGTACGCCGTGTCGACCAACGCGCACGGCTTTGGCGAGGGCTATCTTTACCTGGGCGCGACGGATACCACGCCGAGCGGCGATTGGTCGCTCACGCTTCCCGGCATCACGGGCCGCTGCTTCGTGGCAATGGAAACGCACCGCAACTCCGCCCTGCCCGGCGACGCCTACTCGACCGAGTTCAGCCTGAACCCCTGCCGTTTGTATGCGCCAGCGTTCCGCAAAGGATCGTGATACAACCAGTACCATCGAGAAGATTCATTCACCACAGATGAACACGGATAAACACAGATAGACAGGAGTGCGAGAGACCAGGCTTCTGGAAGGTCCATCATCTGTGCCCAATCATGCATTGAGGAGTGAACCGTGACACAAATAAAAGGAATTCAACGACTGGACGAAACGCTGGTGCGCGCAGGCGGCCAGGGAGACAACTGGCACATGACCTGGGCCAATAACGATAAGCTCTATGCCGGCCTGTGTGACGGCACCGGCTGGCCCGACGTGCCCGGCTACACAGGCGCTCCTTACAACGCGCGCCTGTACATCTTGAATGGCGCGCCGCCGCACGTCAGCTTCGAGCACCTGCCGGGCTACCCCGACCTGCTGAGCGAACCCTTCCCCAACTTTTCGCGCTACTACGGCTTTGGTATCATCGCCCTGGACGGCGCGATCTACCAGTACCTCAGCACGCCCAATCACCCCTTCTCGCTGCCCAACCCCTACTTCAGCGGGGCCAAGCTGATCTATTCGCCCGACAACGGCCAGACCTGGCGCAACCAGGACGGCGGGCCCGTGCACTGGGAACCGTGGGAAGAACGCAATCATCAGAACATGATCTTCCTGGAGGAAGACCCCAAGGGCGCCTTCTCACTGCTCACCGTGTTGCAGATGGGCAAGAACTACGAATACAACCGCGACGGCTACGTGTACGTCTACTCACCCAACGGCGGCACCGAAGGGACGATGAACCAACTGGTGATGTTCCGCGTGCGCAAAGAACGCATCCTGGACCGCTCGGCCTATGAGTTCTTCGCCGGGCGCACGCCTGACGGCGGCGCGACGTGGACGCCCGACATTTCCGCGCGCGGCATCATGCACACCTTCCCCGCCGGCTGGGTGAACACGCAGATTCACCCCTACGCATGGCACCCCAGCGTGGTATACAACGCGCCGCTGGGCGTGTATATGATGGCGAACTGGGGCATGGGCTGCGCGCCCGATGGGATGTGGTTTGGCAAGCCGAGCTACCTGGGCTTCTGGACCGCCGCGCAGCCGTGGGGCCCGTGGACGCAAATCTACGAAGACGCGGCCTGGACGCCGGGCGGTGACACGCTGGCGCGTGCCTATCAACCCCAGATTGGGCCGAAGTGGATCGCCCCCGACGGCAAATCCTTCTGGCTGGTGCATACCGACTTCCAGGAGATCGCCGGCCAGCGCCCCTACTACGCCTTCAACTATACGCAGGTGAAGATTTTGACGGATTAGAGATGATCATTGGAGAGACACACGGCCGGCCGTGTGTCTCTCATTACTCGGTTAGCCACCTTCTCCAGCACAAACACGCGCGGGAACAGCCCACCCAGCTCCACACGCAGCACCTGCCCGGCGCGCCAGGGCAAAGCCGGCTGCGCCAGCAACTGCTCCATCAAGCGCACCTCGTGCGTGATGAGCGCAAAGCGCGCGCCCGGCTTTGCCACGCGCGCCGCCTCGCGCAAGATTTGCGGGTAAGCCTCCAGGTTCTCGGCATGCGAGCCCACCAGGTGCCCGAACGGCAAATCCGCCGCCAGCGCATCCACGCTCGCATCCGGCAGCGGCAGCGCCCGCGCGTCTGCGTGAGCGAGCGTCGCATCGTGCACAAAGCCGGCCGCCGCCACGTTCGCCGCTGCGCAGTCCAGCGCCTGCGCGTCCAGGTCGATCCCGATTGCGTGCCGGGCCTTCCCCTGGGCCAGGCGCTCGATCAGCAATGTGCCCGAGCCACAAGCCAGGTTCAAAAACGTCTCGCTGGGGATCGGGCGGATCAGTCGGAGCATCGCGTTCGCCACGGCGGCGTTCAATGCGCCCTCAAAGTTGCACACGCGCCAGGCGCGCGTAGCGAGCGGCCGGGGCGACAGCCGCACCAACGTCTGCCAACCCTGCGCCGGCGCGGGACGGATGCGCACCTGCAAATCGCCCTCGTCCTCCGCAACGCGCAGCGACGTGCGCTGCGCCAGCGCCTGCTTCAGGCGCACCATCACCGACGAGTCGGAGCCTGCCGCGCTGATGTAGAGCGATTGGTACGCCCCAGCGGGTGAAAGGCTGCGCGCCATCTCGATCTGCGCCAGCAACTTGCGAAAATGCTCATCCCCCAGCAGCGCCTTGGGCCGCGCCACGAGAAAAGTCTGCACCGAGTAGACCGCCTGCACCGTCTTCAACGCCAGCAACGCGCGCAGGTCCGCCTGACAAGTGAAGCCCACCGTGCCGGGGGCAGTCGTGATGTGGCTGATGCGATTGCCCAGCCGGGCGCGCAACTCCTCCTGGACGACTTGCTCCAGGCCAACGGAGACATCCGCCTCGCAGGCAATGACCGGCGTGTGCGGCGCAGAAGGACGTGAACGCGGTGAGGAATGGGGGTTGCGCATCTTAAAAAATTGCTTAACTTAAGCGATAATAACACCGATGAGCGACTTGTCTACTCTTACCCTGGATGCTGCATTATCTGAAGTTAGCGAATGGGTCGCTGCACATCAACTTGAGCAGGCCATTCAGCGTTGTAACGAGTTGCTCGCGGCCTACCCCGTCGCCGTGCGCGTCATTCGTGCGCGCGCGCAGGCATTGGAAGCAGATGGACAGGCCGCGCAAGCTACCGATGATTACCGCCGTGTGCTAGAGATATTGCCGACCGACGAAGCGTCCTTGCTCGGTCTGGCGCGCTGCCTGGCCGCGACCGACCAGCACAGCGAAGCCGCCACATTGGCGCGCCAGGCGCTGGACTATGCCCCGCAAAATGCCGAGGCGCTGCAAATCGCCGGCGATGAGTTGGCGGGTAAACAGCCGGATGGCAAAATCGCCCGCAGCCGCGACTTGTTGAAAGGTGGGATCAGCGGGCGTGCCATCACGCTCATGCGGCGCATGAACGAGGCGGAGCCGGACCGCACCGACGTGCAGGTGTTGTTGGCCGAGATGCTGTGGCGCAACGGGATACGCATCAGCAGCGCCGAATTGTGCCAGGCCATTTTAGACGACCAGCCCGACTGCCTGAACGCGCACGTCATCCTGTCGGCCATTTGGGCGCAGGCGGGCAACGCGGACCTGGAGGCGTTGCATCATCGCGCCATCGAACCGCTGGACCCAGACTACCGCCAGACGCGCGAATGGTTGGGCGAGGCATCCCCGCTCCAACCGCGCGACGTGCCCGCAGCGCCGAATATGCCCGCCCCTTCGCAACCGGCGCCAGAGGAACC
Source organism: Thermoflexales bacterium (assembly GCA_034430115.1). Taxonomy (GTDB): domain Bacteria; phylum Chloroflexota; class Anaerolineae; order J036; family Brachytrichaceae; genus CAIXPS01. Next base: position 25,921 of record DAOUFG010000002.1, read on the forward strand.
TGAGGAAGATGGTGACGTGGATCGCTCGGCCTGGGTGGACGACCTGATCGCCTCGTCCGGGCCCGTCAACCCCCTGCCGCCGCAAGCACCCGCCGGCGAATCGGACGTGTATGCCGGGGAGGTGACGGACACCGTGCCGCTGGAGTGGTCCCCGGCCGAGACGGATCACGCGCAGAACGCGGAGCCGCCGGAGATCGAGTTGCCACAGTGGTTGCGCGACCTGCAAGCGTCGGCAGCGCGCGAACTCGCCACGAGCGAAACGGAGACCGAGGCAGAACCAGAGCCAGCCGCAGAGCAGCCGGAGCCTGGGATGGATGCGGCAGAAGAAGAAGAGTTGGAGCTTGAATCGCCCACCACGGACATGGAAGTGCTGGACCTGGAGATGGACTGGCTGCCTGCAGGCGAAGGAAGCAATTCCGCGCCGGCGGAAGTCGCTATCAGTGAAGAAGATAACAGCGTACCAACGGAGGCCGCCCCCGGCGACGAAAGCGACATCACGCCAGCGGAGATCGCCGCCAGTGAAGAAGGCGACGCCACGCTGACGGAAACCACTCCCGGCGACGAAGGCAACGTCACACCAGCGGAGGTCATCGCCAGTGAAGAAGGCGACGCCACGCTAACGGAAACCACTCCCGACGACGAAGGCAACGTCATGTCAGCGGAGGTCGCCGGCAGTGTAGAAGACAACAGCGTGTCAATGGAGACCGTCCCCGGCGACGAAATCACCGGCACGCCGGTGGAGGCTGCCCCAAGCGACGGATATCTGGCACCCACAGCGGAGGAAGCCGAACCGCCGGTAGCGACGGATGAGGCCCCCATAGAAGAGATAAAAGAGCCTGCCGCGCCCCCAGAGGGACAAACGCCTGTAGAATCTAATCCTGTGCCACCTGTGGCGGATATACCTGCGCCGGTGAAGCCGGCGCGCAAACATGGTCGCAAAGGCAAGGGCAAGTCGTCCAAAGCCCGCCCGAGCAACGATGAGGTGCTGAACCAGGCGCGCAAGTCTCTTGAGGCAGGACGATACGATGAGGCGGCCGACCACTATAGTAACCTCATCTCGGCAGGTAAAAAGCTTGATGCCGTGCTGGCGGATCTGGACGTGGCGACGCACGCCTACCCGGATGTGCGCCGCTTTCATGCGCTGCTGGGCGATGTCTATACGCGCAAAGGTGACGTGAATGCTGCGTTGATGGCGTATCATCGGGCGCTGGAAAGTCATTGAACAACAGAGATTAGCGATTAGAGATTGGGAATTAGAGAACGAAGAGAAACCACGGATTTCACGGATGACACAGATTAAGCGCATCTCTTATCTGTGAAATCCGTGTCATCCGTGGTTCAATTCCGAGTCTCTATTCTCCAATCTCGAGTCTCCAATCTCATTTAAATGGTGAATCATGGAAAGAACACTCGTTATCATCAAGCCCGACGGCGTGCAACGTGCGCTGGTTGGTGAAATCATCAAGCGCTTCGAGTCACGCGGTCTGCGCATCGCCGGCATGAAGCTGATCAAGATCTCGCGCGAGACGGCTGAAAAGCACTACGCCGAGCACAAGGGCAAGCCCTTCTACGAGGGCACCGTGGCCTACATGACCTCCGCACCCGTGGTGGTGATGTGCCTGGAAGGGCCCGACGCCGTGGCCGCCGCCCGCGCCACGATGGGCTCCACCAATCCATTGAACGCGCCTTCCGGCAGCATCCGTGGCGATTTCGGAATGAACATCTCGCGCAACCTGGTACACGGCGCTGACAAGCCCGAGACCGCCGCGCGCGAACTGGCGCTCTACTTCAGCGAAGATGAGCTGATCAGTTATGAGCGTTCGGCAGACAAGTGGCTCACAGAATAAATTGACGATTGTTGATTGACGATTGACGATGAGCGGGCCTCGGCCTGCCGCCAATCGTCAACCGAAAATCCAAAATCGGCAATCCAAAATCATCATGATGGTTCGTACACGCTTCGCACCTTCGCCTACGGGTGACTTACATATCGGCGGCGTCCGCACGGCGCTCTTTTCGTGGCTCCTGGCAAAACATTCCGGCGGCCAGTTTTTCATCCGCCTGGAAGATACCGATCAGAACCGCTACGTGCCGGGTTCCGCCAGGCGGATTCTGGAAACGTTCGACTGGCTCGGCATCCAGCTCGACGGCGGGCCCGATCACGCATCGCTCAAGCAGTTGAAGAGCGACGAGGATTACCCCGGCGCGCTGGCCGACGGCAGCTACCGGGGCATCCCCGGGCCGTTCATCCAGTCGCAGCGCCAGCCGCTTTATAAACAGTGGGCCGAATGGTTGGTGGAGCACGATTTTGCCTATCGCGCCAATGAGACGCCCGAAGAACTCGACCGTATGCGCGCCGAAGCCAGCGAACGCAAAGAGACCTTTTGCTTCCGCGAGGAGATGCGCCTGCGCACCGACATCCGCCCCGACGAGCCGCACGTCATCCGCATGCGCATGCCGCGCACCGGCGTGACCCAGTTCCACGACATGATCAAGGGCGACGTGACGTTTGAAAACGCCAACGTGGACGACACGGTCTTGATGAAGGCCGACGGCTTCCCCACCTACCACCTGGCGGTGGTGGTGGACGATCATTTTCAGGGCGTGACGCACGCCGTGCGCGCCGACGAGTGGCTGCCCAGCACACCGAAGCACATTCAGCTTTATAAAGACTTCGGCTGGGACCTGCCGCAGTTTGCGCACGTGCCCAACGTGCGTGGCGAAGACGGCAAAAAGCTCAGCAAGCGTACCGGGGCGACCAGCGTCTTCGAGTTCCGCGACCAGGGCTATTTGCAAGAGGCCATCATCAACTTCCTGGCTATGCTCGGCTGGGCGCCCGGCGAAGGCGACGAGCAAAACGTCTTCACCGTGCCGGAATTGATCGAGCGTTTCTCGTCCGATCACATCGGCAGCTCGCCGGCGGTGTTCAGCTATAGCAAGCTGGACTGGCTGAACGGCGTGCACATCCGGCGCTTGGGCCTCGAAGACCTGACCCAGCGGCTCACCCCCTTCCTGCGCGAGGCGGGCCTGGCCCTCGATACACCCGAGGAGATGGACAAGCTGCGCCGCGCCGTGCCGCTCATCCAAGAGCGCCTGAAGACGCTGCGCGACGCTGCACCGTTTGTCGATTTCATGTTCAACGACATCCCGGTCCCCGCCAAGCAGGCACTGATCGGCCCGAAGATGGACGCTGCGGCATCGCTCACGGCCTTGCGCCAGACGCGCGACTTGCTGGCCCAGTTGCCCACCTTCGAGGATGCGCCGATGGAGCAGGCCATGCGTGCGCTGGCAGATCAACTACAATTGAAAGCCAAACAGCTCTTCACCATCGTGCGCAACGCGGTGACGGGTAAGGACATCACCCCACCGCTCTTCGGCACCATCAGCGTCATCGGACGTGAGGTAACATTGCAGCGCCTGGATAGGGCGATTGATGTGCTGAGTCAATAAGTTATGCAGGAAACCGCTCCCTTTGATCTAATTGAACGCGCCGCTGCCGCCGTGCGCGCGCGCTGTAGCGGTGCATGGCGCAGCTTGCTCGTTTTGGGCAGCGGCATGGGCGGCCTGGCCGACGAAATCGAGTCGCCCGTGCGCATCCCCTATGGCGAAATACCAGGCTTCGCCATCTCCACCGTGCCGGGACATGGCGGGGCATTCATCATCGGCACGCTCTATGGCGCGCCGGTGGCGGCCATGCAGGGGCGCGTGCATTTCTACGAGGGCTACCCGGCATGGCAAACGGTGTTACCCGTGCGCGTGGCGCACCTGCTGGGCGCAGATACGCTGATCATCAGCAACGCCGCCGGCGGGATCAATCGCACCTTTGCCGTTGGCGACGTGATGCTGATCACCGATCACATCAACCTGCTAGGCATGGCCGGGCATAACCCGCTGATCGGCCCCAACATCGATGCCCTGGGGCCACGCTTCCCCAATATGACGGCGGCCTACGACGCCGATTTGCGCCGCCGCGCCGCGCAAGCCGCCCAGGCGGCTGGGGTGGACCTGAAACAGGGCGTCTACCTGGGCCTGGCTGGGCCGGGCTTCGAGACACCGGCAGAACTACGCTTCCTGCGCGCCATCGGCGCCGACGCGGTGGGCATGTCCACCGTCAACGAGGTGCTGGCAGCGCGCCACTGCGGCATGCGCGTGCTTGGGTTCAGCGGCATCACCAACGTCGCGCGGCTTAGCCCCGACGAGGGCGAACCGCCCTCGCATCAAGAGGTCATCGAAGCCGGGCCCAAGATCGCCCCCAAGCTGCTGGCAATCGTCAAAAGTGTGTTAAAAGAGCTGTAAGTCATGGAGATAATCCCGCAACTGATCAACCGCTACAGCGTCGTTCTGTACGCCGTGTGTGGCATTGCCTGTGCCTACTTCCTTTTGACGGGGCTGGCTTCTTTGCGCGAACTGCGGCGCGCCGTCTTTCGATTGGAACGTAACGCGGTTGTTTCCCGCACGATTAGCGCACTGCTAAAGGCGCTCGTTTGCCTGGCGATTGGGGCAGGCATCTTTATGATTACGACACTGGCTCCGGCGCGGACGGTCAGCGACTCGCTGTTGAGCGAGGCCACCAGCACGCCGGTCAGCATGGTCATCCCCACCTCCATGCCCACTGCCGTCATCACGTCCGGGCAGGCCCTGGCAAGCCTGAATTTCACCCCCACCGTCATCATCCTGGACCAGTCCGGCAACCCCACGACCACACTCGCCACGACGACCGAGGCCGGCACGGTCGCGACGGACACGCTCGACATGAACCAGCTATTGCAGCCCGATTGCACCAACACCGACGCCCAGATTACCAAGCCCGCCGCCGGTGAGACGATCACCGGCGACTACGAAGTGCACGGCACCGCCACGGTGGAAGCCGGCGGCTGGTATAAACTGGAAATATTGCTCCCGGGCACCGTGCAATGGGCACAGGTGATGCGCGGCGACAGCAGTGTGCTCAATGGTGTGCTGATGAGCAACTTCTCGGCCGGGAATTATGCACCGGGCACCTATCCCTTCCGCCTGGTGCTCATCGGCATGGACGGGGGCATCCGCGCAACGTGTCGCATCCCGCTTACGATTGGTTCCTGAGCAATTCGGGCCCATAATAGGCTGCGGTAAACGCTATGCACATTCGTGAAGCCGAGCTTTCTGATATTGACACGATCATTACGCTGGACCATAGCTACATGACCGACCACGTCTGGCAGATGAGTGGGCGCAGCGGCGCGAACGAAAACTCCGCCACATTCCGCCTCGCCAGCCTGCCACGCAACATCCAAGCGCCCTACCCACACGACCCGCCTACCTTGCGACGCATTTTGCACCGCTGCGACCGCCTCTGGGTGATGACGGGGGATGATGGGCTCACCACCCTGGGGTATATCGGGATGGTCTCACTGCCCTGGCAAAACACGGGTTGGCTGCCATGTTTCTGCGTCGTTCCCGACGCGCGGCGTAAGGGCATCGGCACACAACTCTTTCGCACCGCTGCGGCCCAGGCCAAAACCGATGGTTTGCAGACGGTCACCATCGACTTGCAGACCAAGAATTACCCCGGCACTCGCTTTTGCCAGACGCGCGGCTTTCACTTCTCCGGCTACGCCGATAATTACTATAGCGCGCGCGATATTGCGTTATTCTTTGCGTATAGAATCCGCTAGTCAACCATCGTGAGGGATGGTTGGACGCCTGGTAATTTCATGACCGATCTGTTTGCCACGCTCTTAGGCGGTATCACGCTGCTGAACCGCATCATATCGACCGGCATCCTCATCACCGCGTTTGCACTGGTGATTTATGCCGGTCTGTACAACCGGCGCAGCCCAATCGCCCGCGCCTATGCCGTGCTACTGCTCTGCATTATGGTGATCTACCTGGGCGACTTGCTGGCTCAGATTTCATCACCCCCTTCCTATGATTGGCTGCGCTTTCAGTGGCTGGGCATCGCGCTCATGCCTGCCGCGGCGCTGGCGCAATCGGACACGCTGTTGCGCGCCACGGGCGAAACGTCACCCATCCGGCGTGATGCCGTGCGCGCCAGCTATCTCACGGGGGTTGTGGTCTTCTTCCTGGTGGCCTTCACGAACCTGGTGGCCGTCCCCGGCAACCAGGAAGCACGCCTGCCACATCTAAACGCGGGCATCCTGTTCTATGCCTTCAGCCTCTACTATTTCAGTTGCGTCGGTTGGGCCATCTACAACGTGATCGAGGCGCGCCGCCGCTCGCTGACGGCCACCAGCAGGCGCCGCCTGACCTATTTCACCATCTCATTCCTCGCGCCAACGTTGGGCGTCTTCCCATTTCTGATGGCCACCGGCTGGCCCGATTCGCTGTCCAGTGCCATTCCATGGCTGATCATCTTGCTGCTCAACATCGCCATCAGCGCCGCCATCACCCTCATGGGCTACACGGTGGCGTACTTCGGCGCCAGCGCCCCTGACCGCGTCATCAAACGCCGCGTGCTCAAATACATCATACGCGGTCCCATCCTGGCAGCGGCGGTGATTGCTACGCTGGTGCTCTCCAGCCGCATCGAGAAATGGCTCGGCCTGTCGGGCGATTTCATCGGGCTGATCGCCTCGGGAACCATCATTCTGCTGGCTCAGCTCTTCATCGTCACGCTGCAACCCAGCATGGATCGCCTGATTGCCAGCGAAGATGCGGGCGAAGTGACCTACCTGCAACAATTCAGCGAGCGCCTGATGACCACCTCCGACCTGCGGCTGTTCCTGGAGAACATCGTGGCCGCGCTGTGCGATCTGCTGCGTGCCCGCACAGCCTTCGTCATGCGCATCATCAGCGCCGACCCCGCCCACGCGTCATCCGCCGATGAACCGATCCTGGTGGCGATTGGGAACGTGCAGATCAGCGCACTCGGTGCGCAACCGGCCATCGTGCGTTCGGTCATCATGGAGCATGCGGGCAACGGCAAGTGCCTAAACGAAAATGGCTCCCCGGCAGCGGAGGAAGCGCGCCCAATCTTTGAAATCGAACACGACTTCATCCCGTGGGACGGCTACTGGCTCATCCCCCTACGCGCACGCGAAACGAACGAGGTGATCGGCGTAATCGGCCTGGTGGCACGCACGGCGGAGCCGGATCTGACCGACGAAGAGCGCCAGGGCGTGGCCGTGCTCATCTCGCAAGCGGCGCGCGCGCTGGAAGACTCGTCGAAGCAGCAACGCGCCTTTGAGGCGCTGGAACGCATCATCCCCGAAGCCGAAGATATGCAGCGCCACATCGCAGAGACGCGCAACCCAGCCGCCCCCACCGTGGCCGACTTTGAACTGGCGCCTGAAGGATATGACGATTTCACGCACCTGGTGCGCGACGCGCTCAGCCAATATTGGGGCGGGCCCAGGTTGGCCACCTCGCCGCTCATCAAATTGCGCGTGGTCACCCGGGCGATGGATGCCAACAACGGGAACGCCACCAAGGCTCTGCGCGCGGTGCTCACCGAGGCAATTGGGCGGCTGAAGCCCGACAGCACGCGCAGCCTGACCGCCACTGAGTGGCTGCTCTATAACATCCTGGACATGAAGATTTTGCAGGGCCAGCGCGTGCGCGACGTGGCGCGTAAGCTAGTGATGAGTGAGAGCGACCTGTATCGCAAGCAGCGCGCCGCGTTCGAAGAAGTGGCGCGCATCGTGCTGGAGATGGAACGCGAGGCGCGCAACCAGCCCGAAGATGAGCAGGAGGAGATTAGAGATTGAATGAAACCACGGATGACACGGATTTCACAGATTGAATCTATCTGCTTACAATCCGTATAATCTGAGGTCTCCTAATCCCGAATCTCTAACTTCCAATCTTCCTCTCTACAAACGCAGGAACTTACCAGGCAAATGTACCGTTCATCCGTGTCATCTGTGAAATCCGTGGTTTCATCTAATCCCGAATTTCCAACCTCTCTCCCTCTCTACAAATGCAGAAACTCATACACCAGCCCAACGGTGAGGCCATAGACGACGTGCGCCATCAACCCGCCGAAGAAGGCCACGCCGCCACCCTGCCCACGCAGATAGAACCCAGGCCCGCCCGGGCGAAGGAAAGTCAACAGGCCCAGCAACGCCCCGGCGATCAGCCAATGCACGATGCCCAACAACGCGCCCGTGGTCACGTTGGGCGGGAGGATGCCGGTGGCCCACACGGCGGCGTAGCCCAGCGCCCATAACACGCCCAACAGGGCATGCAAGGCGAAGCCCACTGCCCTGACGCGTGGCAACCCCACCAGTGCAGCCAGGATGCCTGCAAAATCCATCTTCGGCAAATTCATCTGCGGAGCAGCCAATAAGGCGATGCTCATGACCACTGTTCCAATCAACCCTGCAACGATCGCACCTGGAATGTTCACCTGTTCCTCCCTGTCAGACGCCGGCGGGCGCGCCTTTACTTATAATCATACCCATTGGATCAAGGCATTCACCCGAAGGGAAGGTTACATCAGTGACACATAGCGCCACGCCATCAATCCTGTTCGTCTGCACCGCCAACCGTTTGCGCTCGCCGATGGCGACTGCGCTTTGCAAAGCACGCCTGGCGCAAATGGAAGACGCGCAAGATTGGCGCATCGAGTCCGCCGGGACGTGGCCCGAAGTCGGGCTGCCCGCCCTCGCTGAAGCACAACTGGTCATGCGCGAGCAGGGCCTGGACCTGACCGATCATCGCGCCCGCGAGGTCAGCGCGGAACTGCTGGCGCAATTCGACCTGGTGTTGACGATGCAACAAAGCCACAAGGAAGCGCTGTGCGCCGAATTTCCCCAGTTTGCCGGGCGCATCTGGCAACTGAGCGAGATGTCGGGCAGCTATTGGGACGTGTTGGACCCGCTGCCGCTGCGCGCTGACGAAGTGCGCCGCCTGGCGCAGACAATCGACCAGGCCCTGGCACGCGGCATGCCGCGCATCTTAACGCTGGCCCGCCAGCAATACCTATAGGCGCGATGGAAATGAACCCCGGAACTGGAAAGAGGCCCGATTTTTGCTAAAAATCGGGCCTCTAACTCAACCTATGAACAAAGCACTACTCACGTTCGACGCCTTCAGGCATCAGATGCTGCGCGAACGGCATCTGTCGCTGGGCGGTCTATCGGTTCATGTTGATACCACCGACTTCGAGAAGGTCGATTACTCTGCTCTGTTGGCAATGGTTGCCAGGCAATACAATGCGCTGCGAAGTTCTTAAGCGCGCCGCTTTTGACGATGATGGCCTCGGGCGTGAGAACGGTTGCATACATATTGAGCAGCGCAATCACGTCAAGTAACGAACGATAGCCGGATAGCCCCGACACATCGAGGTAAATCTTGGTGAATGACACGCCCAGGTTGAGCGCCGCCCGCACGTCGTAAGCATCCAGCACCTCGAAGCGAAGGTGCGGGTGCAGCAACCGGGCACGCTGGATACATTCCGGGCTGACGTCAGTGCCGATGACCTCCCTACAATGCGGGGCAAGGAGCACGGTCGTGGTTCCCCATTCGCAGCCGATTTCGAGCACCCTGTCGTTGGGATTCACCCATTGGGCAATGGACTCACGATACTCCGCCACGCCGCGTGTACCCACGAATATCGTCTTGAGCTTGAACTGCTTTTCGTTCGCCATGATCTCAAACTCCTTGAAAAAATAAAAGCGCCTAGAAGCTGGACATGAAAAATTCACATCCAGCTTCCAGGCGCTCTAAGGATAACCTGCTGAGCTACGATACCCGGCATCGCCGGATACCTGACCTCCTGGTTGAGCTATTCAGTTACGGGCTTGATTATAGCGCTTCCGGCAGGCGAGCGTTTCATCATCGCACCGCAATCCCGACATCGGCCAGAGGCCGACGTCTGACGATCATTAAGCCCGCTCCGCGGGCAATGCAGCCTGCGCCTACCATGAATCGTCCTATGGCCCACGCCTATGATAGACTGCCAATGACCTATGGCGCATCAACTACTCGCCACAAAACTGTACCCGCCGCCGTGGCGGCCCACACTGGTCACACGCACACATCTGCTCGATCAGTTGACCGCCGGGCGACGCGCCGGCCACCTGCTTACGCTCGTCTCGGCACCGGCCGGCTATGGCAAAACCACCCTGGTGGCCGAGTGGCTGCGCACCTGCCAACAGCCCACCGCATGGCTTTCGCTGGAGCCGGCCGACAACGACCCGGTGCGCTTCCTCAGCTACGTCGCCGCAGCGCTGCAAAAGGTCCAGGGCGAGATCGGCCAGTCATTGGAAGGGCTGCTGAGCGGCCCGCCGTTGCCATCCATTGAATCCCTGGCGACCAGCCTGCTCAACGACATCGCCGCCGCACCCGATCCATTCGTGCTGGTGCTGGATGACTATCACACCCTCAGCGACCCGGCCGTCCACGCGGTGATGAGCTTCATCATCGATCACCAACCGCCCCAGATGCACCTGGTGCTCACTACCCGCAAGGACCCGCCGCTGCCGCTGGCCCGCCTGCGCGCGCGCGGGCAGCTCACCGAACTACGCCTGAACGACCTGCGCTTCGATGCACAGGAAGCGGACACCTTCTTGAACGCGACGATGAGCTTGAGCCTGCCCCCCGCCGACATCGACACGTTGGCGCAGCGCACCGAAGGCTGGATCGCCGGGCTACAACTGGCCGCCCTGTCATTGCATCAAGCGCCGGACCGCAGCGCCTTCGTGCGCCATTTCGGCGGGGATGACCGGCACGTGATGGACTACTTGCTGGATGAGGTGCTCGCGCGCGAATCAGACGAGACCCAACGCTTTCTGCGCCAGACCTCCATCCTGGGCCGGCTGAGCGGCCCGCTGTGTGACGATGTCACCCAGAGTGCCACGGGAGATAGCCAGCATGTGTTGGAACAACTCGACCGGGCCAACCTGTTCGTCGAGCCGCTGGATAACCGGCGGCGGTGGTATCGCTATCATCCGCTCTTTGCAGACCTGCTGCGCCAGAGGCTGGCCGCGGCAAGTGTCTCCGGCGACGAGGAAACGGCATTACATCGCCGCGCTGGTGGGTGGTATGAGGCGCACGGCTTCATCGCCGACGCGGTAGATCACGCAATTGCGGCACAGGACCCCGCCTGGGCTGCGCGGCTGATCGAACAAATCTATCGCGTCTTACTCAGCGACGGCGAAGCCGCCACACTGCTGAACTGGTTGCGCGCCTTGCCAGATGGCTTCGTGCGCACGCAACCGGCATTGTGCATTACGCGCGCCTGGGCTATGCTCATCGGCGCACACTTCGAGGCCGTGGAAGCCCCCTTACAAGAAGCTGAAGCAGCGCTGGGCCTCCGCGCAGACCATGACGAAGCCGCCAACCCACTACCGCCCCAACAGGTGCAACTGCTGGGCGAGATCGACGCACTGCGCTCCACGGCGGCGATCAACCTGGGCGACCAGCCGCGTTCCATCGCGCTGGCGCAACGCGCCTTGCGGCGTCTACCGGAGCACGACTTGCTGCAACGCGGCCTGGTGGCGCTGAACCTGGGAGATGCCTACGGCGATCATGGCGACCCGGTTGCTTCGGCACAGGCCTATGCCGAAGCGTTGCGCGCCAGCCGCGTCGCCGGCGGCGTGGCCGTGCCGGTGGTTGTGCTGGGCAGCCTGGGCAGTTTACAGGCGTCGCTTGGGCAACTGCACGCCGCACACGCGACCTATCAGACGGCCTTCGATGAAGCGCAAGATTGGGCAACCGCTCATCACAGCCATCAGGCGTTGCCCATGCTGGGCAAAGTGCATGCGCGCATGTCGGACCTGCTTTACGAATGGAACGACCTGGACAGTGCCCTGCACCACGCACAACAAGGGCTCCTGCTGTCCAGGCAATGGGGCCACCTAGAGCACACGCTGGATAGCTACGCCGCGCTTGTGCGCGTGCAAAGCGCCCTGGGCGACGCCGCAACGGCGCAGCGCTCGCTGGATGAGGCCCAGGAATATGTTCAACAGGCATTAAGCGCACAAGGGATGGGGCCAAAATTACAAGTGCTGCAAAGGCGGCTTGAGCAAATGCGGGTGTCACTTGCCTTGCAAGAAGGCAGGCTGGATACCGTCGAACGGTGGGCACAGGCGCGCGGCCTGCAACCGGCCGGCTTCGAGCCACGCAATTACTTCAGCTATCTGCTGCTGGCGCGTTTATGGGTCGCGTCGGACCGCGCACGCGAAGCCCTGCCGCTATTAGACCGGCTGGTGCAACAGGCGGAAAGCGAGGGCCGCGCAGACCGCATCATCAAAGTTCGCGTGCTGCATGCGCGCGCCCTGCAACAGTGCAACCTGGGCGACCAGGCACTCGCCACATTACTATGCGCGCTCGCACTGGCGGAGCCCGGCGGCTACATGCGCGCGTTTCTCAACGGCGGCCCATCGATCGCGCAGTTGCTCTACCAGGCCGGCCAGCAGGGATCATCGGCGGCCTATGCCGCGCAACTGCTGGCCGCTTTCGGCGGCACACCTTCAACCCCAAAACCAGGGGCGGCGCTCGTCGAACCGCTCAGCAAGCGCGAGTTGGAGGTGCTGCAACTGACCGCCGAAGGGCTCTCGAACCAGGAGATCGCCCAGCGGTTGGTCGTCTCGCTGGCGACGGTGAAAACGCACCTTTTGAACGTCTATGGCAAGCTGGGCGTGAATAGCCGTTTGCAGGCCGTGGCCAGGGCCAGGGCGATCGGCATTCTTTCCCCAGATTAGCGACTTGCGACCTATAGCAGGGCTCTCAAGGCAACAATGGCTCTGAGTGGGAATCAGCCCATCCACCTGTTTTCATCCCTCGCTCATCCTTCCGGTTGATCCGCCTCAGCCCTCCCGCCGCATACACTGCATCCGTTGGATTCAGATGGGGCATCGCCCCAAGAGGGAAACGAATGCAGATTTATTGTTCCGCACAACACGTGCGCAAAACCTACGGCAAAGAAACCGCGCTCAAAGACGCGACGCTTGAACTGTATGGCGGCGAGATATTGGCGTTACTCGGCCCCAACGGAGCCGGGAAAACCACCTTCATCAAAATCCTGGCCACCCTGCTCACCAAGGATGCCGGTTCGGTGGAGCTAATGGGCTACGACCTGGAGCGCCACGAAAACGAAGTACGCCATCTGTTCGGCTACGTTGGGCAAGACACCGACCGCTCCGCCTATGGGCGCTTGAGCGTGCGCGAGAACCTGCACTTCTTTGGCGCACTCCGCGGGCTGAGCCGCCGCACCATCGACGCGCGCATCGGTACGCTGGCCGGCTATTTTGACTTCGCCACGCACCTGGACAAGCTCTTCATGCACCTCTCCGGCGGCCAGAAGCAAACGGTGGTCATCATGCGGGCCTTCCTGCACGACCCGCCGGTGATCTACCTGGACGAACCCACCAAGGGCCTGGACCCGCTAATCGGCAAGCGCATCCGCGGCTTCTTGAAGGAATATGTGCATCACGAGGGCAAGGCATTATTGCTCACCTCGCACATCCTCTCGGAGGTGGACGAACTGGCGAACCGGGTCGCGCTCATCCGCGGCGGAGAAATCCCCATCGTTGGCACCCCAAGCGACTTGAAGCGGTCCGTCGGCGCGAACGACTTCATCGACCTGCGCACCGACGGCCTGCCCGCCGCCACACGCGAAAAGCTGCGCCACCTGAACACCGTGTTGGCGGTGGTCGAGGGTGACCCCGGCTGGACCTCTTACGGTGTGTCGGATTACTTCGACGGCACCGAGAGCATCATCCGCGTGCTGCGCGAAGACGGGGTGCGCACCGAGTATCGCCATCACCCCGTATCACTGGAAGACGCCTTCATTCATCAATTGGGCGTGTTAAACGAACGCTTTGAACGCTGATTTTTATAAAAACACAGGAGCATTCCATGTCTACACTCTCAACACCACTGGTTTCAGCCGCGCCACGCCAGACTTTGTCCAGGCCCGTTTCGGCCTGGCGCACGGCCGTGGCAACGGTCATCAAAGACCTGCAAATCGTGCGGCGCTATTTGCCGGACTTGATCGGCAACCTGGTTCAACTGACCATTCGCGTGCTGTTCTTTCTGTTGTTCTCCGACGTCATCATCTTCCACGGCCAGAACGCGCTCTCGGGGCAGCAAGTATTCATCTTTCTGTTGGGGTCGCTCTTGCTGTGGGTCTTCATCAGCACGGCGCTGAACACGCCGTTGAACGCGGTCAGCCGCGACCTGATGAACGGCACGCTGGAGTACCTCTTCAGCAACCCCATCTCGCGCTACGCCTACTACGTCGGCACCGTGGCGGCCAGCGCGCTGGTGAACCTGGCCTTGTTCGTGCCGCTCTACCTCCTGATGGCGATTGTGTCACAGGCCGGCCTGGCGAACATGCTCGCCATTCTGTTCGTCTGCGGCCTTATGCTGGTGACGCTCACCGCGATGGGGGTGATGATCGCGCTACTGGCGCTGCTGTGGCGCCAGGTGAACGCGGTGGCCGGGGTGCTTTTCTCGCTATTCGAATTCCTGGCCGGGGCCTATTTCCCGATCACGCAATATCCGCCAGTGGTGCAATACGCTGCCTATTTGCTGCCTTTCACCTGGGGTTATGACCTGGTGCGTTACTATGCGCTCCAGGGCGCCTGGAACACGCTCGCGCCGGTGCAGGTGGAATGGGTGGTGATCGCGCTGAGTGCGCTGGCTTTCACGCTGCTGTCGCGCTTCTTGCTGCGCAAGGTGGAACAGCGCGCCAAGCAACAGGGGCTGCACCTGATTTAGGCCCTTCAGCACATAGGTTAGGAATTGCACCGCACAGGCGCAGAGCACGCTGAGGCAAAAAGAATACGCCACGGCGTCATAGAGAAGATATCCGGCTCACTACACAGGATATGCAGAAGATGAGTTGATGACACATGCGGTTGGCGGCAATTCCCTGCAACGGCAATGAATGTAGGGACAATGTATCGCGCAGCGAGTTGAATCAGCATGGGTATGTTTTGCGGTGCATTGTCCTTGGAAAGTGTTTTGAAAGGGTGGCCCTTTCTCCAGCGACGTGGTCATTCCGAGAGATAGATCGTTGGGACAAAAGAGGTGCCCCATGACCCGCAGCCCTGTCATTCCGAAGCGCGCGACAACGAATGAAATCGTACAAGGGGTTAATAGCGCGCGAGGAATCTGAGCGTTGTCCCGAGCAGGCACTTTACACAACCAAGATTCCTCCTCGCTGCGCTCGTCGGAATGACGATTCAAGCTATGTCTCTCTGTGAAATGAATCACATGTCATGAGCAGTGCGCCAGACGACGAAAATGCATACGCGATGAAATGGCGCACGAGTAATCCGGGCCAAGAAGCATCTGCACGGAAGGCATCGCTGGTCAAGCCGGGCCTGTCCTAACTTGTCCTATCCGTGTTCACCCGTGTTTATCTGCGGTGAATCATGCCAGTGGCTGGTCGAGCGCAGCCATCATGACCTCCTGCAATCAAAAGTCGGGTTCACGTCCAATTGCTATACGTCTTTGTTACTTCGTTGCTTTGTGTGAACCTGGATAACCCGCCAAGGCCCCAATACAAAGAAGTCCTTCGTGCCCTTCGTGTTTTGGTGGCTTTATGGTTTCAAATCCTCGCTATTGACAACGCGCGCTAACTTCTGTAGAACATGCGTCAGTCGTATGACCAGTGTATCTCAATGCAGGGAGGCATATCGTGGAATCAGGCAAGCGTGACGACCCAATCACATCGGACCCGCAGCCGGTCGATTGGGATTTCCCACCCACAATCGCGACCGTCGTATTGAATAGCCAGGGCGATGCCATGAACGGCATCCTCTACATCAGCCAGGGCCGTGGCCCGCATCCAACGGTCATCTTGTTGCACGGCTACCCCGGCGACGAGAAGAACCTGGACCTGGCGCAGGCTATCCGGCGCACCGGGTGGAACGTCTTGTTCTTCCACTATCGCGGTGCCTGGGGCAGCGCGGGAGCCTTCTCCACCGAGCACGCACTGGAAGACGTTGCGGCCGCGCTGGACTTCTTACAACAGCCGGATGCGCAGCGCAATTACCGCGTCGATGCAGGGAAAATCGTGCTGGTCGGACATAGCATGGGCGCTTACCTGGCGCTGCTGGCCGGCTCACGCCTGGACGCGATCCAGCACATCGTCGCCATGGCGCCCGTCAATATGGGGCTGTGGACCGCCGGGGCCGGCCCGGAGATGTGGGCGGCGATGGCAGACAACTTCGAGGCGATGGCGCACGGCGCAATCAAGCGCGTCGGCGGCGCGGAAGAGTTCGCCCAAATGACCGCCCACCCGGATGCGTATGACCTGGTTGAGCGCGCCGCCGGGCTGGATGGCAAGTCGCTGTTACTGATCGGCGCGGCACGCGATCAGGACGTGCCGCCGGAGCAGCATCTTGCGCCGCTCGTCAAGCGCCTGAAGGAGCGCGGCAAGGCCAACATCACGGAGGCCACGTTAGACACCGATCACGTATTTTCCACCACGCGCATCGGCCTGGCGCGGCTGGTGGCGCAATGGCTGGCGGGCACGCTCACCGCGTGACGCCGCCCGCCAATCACGTTGCAGGCCGGTACAGCCCCTTGCGGCGCAAGGACTGCAACGCTTCCGCCTCGTGCTGCCGAAGCCACCGGCGCTCAAGCTCGGTAGCCGGGTGCGGTGCGCCATGCGGCTCGATCTGCAGCGCCGGGAACACGCGTTCAAAGATGTAACGGGCGCGCGCCAGATGATAGTCGGACGTGACGAGCAACAGCCGCCGGACGTGCAGCGCCTGGACAATCGGCTCGATCAGGAAAGCATCTTCGGCGGTGTTGTGGCTATCGATCAGCGGGGCAAGCCGCGCATCCGACACATCATGCGCGTGCAGATATGCCAGCACCTCCGCCGTGCGTGGGCGGTTCGGGGCGCAGCCGGTGACGCTAAGCAGGGCATCTGCACGCGACTGCAACAGCGCAAGGCCCAGGTCCAGCCGTTCGCGGCCGGTGGGCGTCAGATGCGGGGTGTCGTCGAAGTGGCCCAGGACGATGATGAGGTCAGGCATGGGCGTATTCTGCGTCACATTGCCAAAGATGTATAGTGACGTACACTCACGATGAATAACCAACAGACAACGACGCAAGTTGAATGTGACACGCTCTACGGCTTCAAGAAGCTGGTGCCGCTCGAAAAAATGTACTTTCGGCCCAGCGTCTATGGCATCGTCACGCAGACGGGCAAGGTCTTATTGTTGAAGATGAGCCATACGGGGCTATATTGCGTTCCGGGCGGCGGCGTGGAACTGGCGGAAACACTTGAAGATGCCCTCAAGCGCGAGGTTAAAGAAGAAGCCGGGATCAGCATCGAAGTGGGCCGCTTCGTTCACTTCCGAGAGAGCTTCTTTTACTACGATCCGCTGGATGAAGCGTTTCACGGCTTCATGTTCTTTTATAGCTGCAGGCCCCTCACGTTAGACCTGGTGGCAGACGACATGGTGGACGACGGAGAAGCGGTGATGCCACGCTGGGTCGATATCGGCACGTTGAAGGCGGAGGACTTCAACAACGACGGCGTTGCAATCATGCAATTCTTGCGAACGTGTGACGGGGAAGAGAGTGCCATTGGTTAAAACCGACGGCTGATATATGAAAGCCCGCGCAGCGGGCTTCGATTCAACCAGCCGTTCGCTTCCAGCGAATGGCGGTTTGTTCATTCTCTTTGTGCCCTTCGTTTCTTCGTGTGAACTGGCGCATTCAGGCTCCTTCACCAATTTCCCACGCCGGGCAGGTGGTCGCCCTGCACATATTCATGGATGCGCCGCTTGTGCCCGGCGGCAATGGTGGGCGGCAGATCATCGAAGGCGAAGAACCTGCTCGTCTCGATTTCGCGGTTGGGCTGGCTCGCCAGTGTGAAATCGGTACAGACAAACACCACCACGTGATCGCTCTTGTAGTCGAAGAAGTTGGTATAGACGCCGTGCAGGTGTAACGCGCCCAGCGTAGCGCCCACTTCTTCGGCTGCCTCACGCCGTGCGGCCTGCTCCAATGTCTCACCGCGCGACACGCCTCCCCCGACCAGGAACCAGAAGGGTTGGTAGGTATGCTTCACCAGCAAGACGCTTTGGCCCTTGATGAGAAGCAGCCTGACGCCAAGCGTCACCGGGCGGGTAATACGCCAGCGCAACCTGCCAATGGCGTAGATCAGACGAGGAATGGGTTTCATCGTGTGCCCTCCCGCCCGATGCGTTCACCTTTGAGAAGTGTTGCCATGCCAGGTGGAAGGCTACCCGAGGCGAGATCGAATCGCCAGCGCCAGTTGCCCGATCAGTTCCTTATCCCGCTCGTAATCGAAACGGATGGAGGTGTAAACCTCTTTTGGATAAAACAATGGCGGCCCCTTCCGCAGTTCCTCCGGCTCCGTCATGTAACGCGGGATGATGTGCGCATGCAGGGCCTGTTCCAGATTACAAAGGATCTCATAGTTGATCCGGTATGCGCCGGTCACCTCCAAGAGAGCATCGCCAATTACCGACATGTCCAGCAGATACTGCGCGCGCCCGGCCTGGTTGAGTGCGTTCAGGCTTGGCACCACTGGGTCGGCCAGGAGGATGGTATAGCCGCGCAGGAACTGTGAATCACACAACACGGCCCAACCACTGGGCATCTGGCAGATCACGGTTGGGTTCGTCCCCGCGCGCGCCGCCTCGACACGTTCGTGAATGAGAGTGGACATTGTGCTCCTTATAGTACGTCACGATCAAAAGTAAAAAACACAAAGCATAAACCTGCGCAGCAGGTTTTAATTCGTCCAGGCGTCGGCCTCTGGCCGATGCCGGCGCACGCCGGGCGACCGACTCTTTCGAGGGCGATGCACCGCGTGTGCATTCTGTTAAACAGTGGCTTTGAGGCGGTGCATCGCCCCTACGGCAGAATCCCTTCTCTTTAACAGCCGCACATCACGCTTTATATCCAACCAGGATTGTATCCGCCGCCTAACGCCAGACGATGCTCGCTTCTTGAAAGCCCACATGTTGCATCAGGCGAATGAATCCCCTAAAAAGTACACCAGGTCCCGACATTCAGCGGCCAGGCCGGGTACAAGTCCGGAAGATGTATCCAGCGTCATGCTCCGAAATTCGCCAAACGTGACGAACCTGACCTCAGAAACCTCAGCAGGGTCAAATCGAATCACATTGAGGTCAATATCCGCCCGAGTCATATAGACGTCGTTAAATTGCCGATCAATATAGGTCTCGCTCAGCGTGACTTCTCGATAGTGAGAAAAGAGGAAATCAAACTTCAACTTGGAAGCATCAATGCCCAGTTCCTCTTCGGTCTCACGCCTGACACTCGCGGCGCTAAATTCGCCGGCATCGACGTGCCCTGCGGTGGAGATGGTGAAGAACCCGGGGAAGTTATCGACGCCCAGGGCGCGCTTCTGGAGCAGAAGTTCATGCCGAGCGTTGAAGAGATAAAGATGGACAGTGCGATGGCGCTTCCCAAGCCGGTGCACCTCTGCGCGGGTGAGAATTTCGCCGGTTCTTAAGCCGGTCTCGGAAAGAACATCTATCAGATTATGATTTTGCATTTCCACATCACCACCGGTCACAGGTTCCCACATACTTCGTAAATCGTCCACACGTGTGCCGAAAGCGTGTAAGCGACGCGCACGTAGCCCACGTCACCCAATGCGAAGCGCAACCCCAGGCCATTCGGCAGCGGCGGCACGCCGGCGATACAACGCAATGCCGCGTTCAAGACGTTGCCGTGCGCTACCACCAAGTACCGCCCCGGCCCGCGCTGAACCACCTTCTGCACGCCGCGTGCCGCACGGCAGGCCACGTCCCATTCGCTCTCGCCGATGTCGCAGAAGGGCTCGTAGGGGTTGCGAAAAGCCGGCTTGGGGTAACGCGCCTCGGCTTCGGCAAACGGCAGCCCGGCAAGCGGCCCGTTATCGCGCTCCAGCCAGTCGGGATCCAGCTCGAGTGGGGTCGCCAACGCCTGCGCAACGATGCGGGCCGTCTCAGCGGCACGCTGCAAGGGGCTGGCGACGATCAGGTCAAAGTGTGCCCCGGCGGCACGCCACTGTTGTGTGCGCGCCTGAACCTGTGCGCGACCGGCATCCGTCAAAGGCGCATCGTAACGCCCCTCACACACGTGCTCGTCATCAGCGCGCGAACGCCCGTGGCGCAAAAAGGTGATCTCGATTGCCTCGCTCATAGAGGTCGCTCCAGCCAGCGCATCATCAGCTCCGCCACGTGCCCCAACGCAAGGGCGAGGTTCGCCTCGAAGTCCGTCGCGGCGTCATGATCGGCGCCGTCGGTGATGCCGCGCACTTCGATGAACGGAACGCCGCTAAAGGCGCATGCGCGCGCGCCGCCTGCGCCCTCCCATGCCACGGCCAGCGCCTGTGTCTGCTCGCGCACGGCGCGCCGCCGTTCGTTTTCAACGATGTCCTCATCCCCGCTGGCAATCGGCCCGAAGTGCACGTTGAACGCCTTGCAATCCGCGGCCACCCGGCGCAACCCGGCCAACGCTTGCGGCGCGCTGATGAAGGTGGGGGCCATCTGTGTGCCGAATTTGTTGTTGAAGTCGTGTTCACGCGTGGTGGTGCCCACCACGACGTCGCCGGCGGCCAGGCCATCAGCTAGCGCGCCGCCCGCCCCAGCGCAGATCACCAGGTCGAAGCCGGAACTGCGTTCCAATAGATGTTGGGTCTGAAGGGCGAATTGAGCCTTGCCCAAACCGCCCAACGCGATGGATGCCTGCAAGTCGGGCAAGTAGATCGCTGCCAACTTGCCGATATAGCGCTGTTCCTGCCGAATTCCACGCGCAACACAGGTTTGCAAAAAGGGCTCAAGCTCTTCTTGAAGGGGGATGATGATCAACGTCTGCATGGGCTGAGTATAGGCGGGTTCTCATCCGGCACACCATAAATCGCGAGCTTGCTTTATAATACTTCCCGCGCGGAGAGGTAGCATAGTCCGGTCTAATGCGCACGCCTGGAGAGCGTGTACGGTTAAAACCCGTCGCAGGTTCAAATCCTGTCCTCTCCGCCTTTTCATTTACGATTTTGGATTGCCGATTCCGCAACCCAACCACGGATTGCACAGAGACGGGGTTCTATGCTCCGTAAAATCCGTGGTCCGTACCATCTCTAATCTCCACTCTCTATTCGCGCCTCACTTGATATTCATCCCCAGCACTTGCCGGATCGTTTGAGGCGAATCGCCGATGATGCCGTGCACTTTGCACGCCGCCATGCGTTGGATGTCCTTGGGGTCGTTCACCGTCCACACGTTCACCCGCTTTTGATGCTCGCCCAGCCATTGCACCATTTTGGGCGTGACCATGCTGTAGTGCGGGTGCCGGAACTCGTGCGGCACGAAGGGGCTCAGCCACACGTCGCGGAAGTAGATGGGCATGTCGGGGCTATAGAGGATGGCGCGTGGGATGTCGGGCGCCAGCGCCGCCAGTTTGCGCACCGAGAAGGGGTTGAACGACGAGAATACGATCCGCTCGGCGATGTGGTGCCGCCGGATCACCTCCACAATCGCCTGCTCCAGGCCGTCGTTGCGGGTGGCGTAGTTGGTCACTTCCACATTCACCATCAGGTCCGCGCCGACCTCCTCGAACACCTCGTCCAGGGTCGGCACGCGCTCGCCCTGCCCCGCGTCCAACGTGCGCAGCTCGCCAAGTGACCATTCGCTGATTTTGCCTTCGGCGCCCGTGGTGCGCTTCAAGGTGGGGTCGTGCATGATCACCACCTCACCCGATGCGCAACGCTTGGCATCCAACTCGATTCCCTGCGCGCCTTGTTCGCGCGCCAGCCGGAACGCGGCCAGCGTGTTTTCGGGCGCGTGCGCAGATGCACCCCGATGCCCTATGACCAATGGATAAGCATGTGATTCCAGCCAAAGATTCATGATTGCTCCGTGTTTACTCTATTGTAGAGCGACCTGTTCGGTCGCCCATCGGTTTCGGTTTCTTAGCGAGATAATGTTTCGCCCCACAAACAAACGCTAATGCAGGTGCCACAGCACCAACTGGTTGTCGGCGGTGACGGCGGCCAGCGTCGAGCCATTGGGCGCCAGCGCAAGCTGCAAGACGTCCTTCTGCAGCCCGGCGTCGCCCAAGAACGCCCCATCCGGCAGACGCCACACCGCCAACGCGCGCGACCCGCCGATGAGCGCCGTGTCGCCGGCGCTAAAGGCCAGGCTGTTGATGGACGCATCCTGCGCCAGTTGCAGCAACTGCGTCCCGCTCGCCATTTGCCACATCACGATGCTGCCATCTGCTGCGCCTGAAGCCAGGAGTGCGCCATCGCTGGAAAAGGCCAGCGCGCTAACCATGCCGGCATGGGCCTTTAAGTCGTAGACCTGCTTGCCATCGCTGGTGCGCCAAACGAATATCTCGCCGGAGAGGCATCGGCCTTCACGTTGCGCCTGGCAAGCGCCGCCGGCCACCCATCTGCCGCCCGGTGAGAAGGCCACGCTGGTCAGTGGTGACGTGTGCGCTTGCGACGCCGCCAGCGGCGCACCGTCGCTCACGCGCCACAGGCGCAACGCCGTGTGATCGCAACCCATCGCCGGGTCGGCCGAGTCGCATACGCCGAGTGCCAGCATGTTCTGCGAAAGCCCGGCGCCGGTGATGTGTTCGTTGGGCCAGTGATCCACTTTGCCAAGCTTCTGCGTGCGCACCGGCTGCCCATCATGGACATCCCAGGTATACAGGGCGTCCCCGGCCCAGGCCATCAACTGGTTGCCGCCGGGGAGATAGACCAGGTTCGCACCGACATCGGCGGCGCTGCCATCCGCGTGGCTGGGGATCGTTTGCGCCAGCGTGCCATCGCCGGTGTGCCAGATGCGCAACGTATGATCCAGCGACTCGGCGGCCACGCTCTCACCGTCTGGCGCAAAAGCCACGCTCCAGGCCGGCCCCGGATGAGCCATGATGTGCATGCAATTGCTGGTGCCCAACCGCGCATCGGCCCAACCGCAAGGTTGAAACCCCTGCGCGACGAACAGGCCCGCGAGCAGCGCCAGCAAGCCCAGAAAGATGTATAGCCGCAGCCGATGCGCCCAATTCACC
>DAOUFG010000003.1:0-7096 GCA_034430115.1 Thermoflexales bacterium
TCCAACGTCACAATGGTCACGCGCGAGCCGATGGACGGCAACTCCTTCAACCCCTTGAAGAATTTGCCCTTGTCGCCCTTCAACTTGTAGCCATAGTCGTTGTGCATGTCGAAGATCAGCGCCGAGGCGATGTCGTGCTTGATGATGTTCGCCAGGAGCGGCAGCGCCAGGAAGGTTTTGCCGGTGCCGCTGCGCCCGAAGACGGCGCTGGAGCGTTCCACAAAGCGCTCCAGGTCCAGGTTGATCTTGATGTTGGCGTCATCCACGGATGCGCCGATTCCGTAAGTCTGTTTTTCCTCAGCGGCAAAAATGTCGCGTACTTCTTCCGGCGTAGCGCGATAAGCGATGGTGAAGTGAGTGGGAACCGTCTTGATGGGCTTGGGTTCGTTGCTTTCCCCCTCCAGCACCAGCATCGGCTTGACGTGCAACATGCCGAATACGGTTGTGCCACGATAGATGTTCGCAATAAAGTCGTCCACGGCGGGAGGCATCTTTTGGATGTTGACGTCGGCGGCGTCCAGGCGAATGTCGGTGATCAGGCCAAAGAACTTGCGCTCGGTCTGGCCGTCGATGGTGACGTAGCTGCCCACGGCCAGCCCCTCGATATAAGTGTTGCGATCCAGCTTGATATCCAGCCCGTCGTTCAAAGACCCTCCCACGACGATGCCTAATCGGACGCGTTGCGAAATCGGCCGGGCGCGTTCGCCAGGTACGAAGGGGTTCAATTCAGAAAGTAGTTGTTCACTCATGGATAGGTAGGGGGTTGTCTACTAAACATCCAGTTGGATGCGTCTAAGCAGTCCTTCCAGGCGCGCGCCGTCATTCGCAAGCAGCCGGGCCAGCTCGCGCCCGCAACCGATCGCAAAATCGCGTTGTTGCGTTTTCGTGCGTGCACTCGTGGCGAGGCGAACGATCGCCGCCAGCAGTTCCTCGCTGCACGATATGTCCTTGGCTTCCAGGATCAGGCGGAAGAAGTCCAGTTGTTCGGTGAATTGCGCCAATTCCTCTTTTTCGCAACATTCGATGCCATACAACGCGATGGGCGGTTGCGGGGGCAATCCTTGTCGGATGCGCGGGCTTTCGGGGTCTTTATAGCCGACGCATAATACGCTGACTTCCAGCGGCACCATCTGGTTGCGCAGCCATTCGATATCTTCTTCGCGTGCCTCGTCCGCGACCGAAAGCATCTTCACCATGCCGCGCTCGTCGTCTATTAGCGCGATGTCGTAGATCAAGCCATACGTTGTCGTTTTGCGGTAGGGGTTATGCGTCTGGACCAGCGCGCCGAACGTGGGCACGTCACTCTCTGGAATGCGTGTGCCAAAAACAAACGTGCGCATATTCGCGCGCAACACTTTCCCAATGATCATCAGCGTCTATCCTTTGCCTCTTGCTTGGCGGATGGTGTTGCCAGGATGCCTCGTTCGATCAAGCTCCTCTCTAGAATCTGGTCGATCTCGCGTTCATCCTGGTGTGAAAGGACGGCTTCTTCATGGGCGGCTTTCAGGCACAATGGATAGCCACCTCCCATGCGGGCGTGGCGACCCATGATGGCGGTGACAATGGCAACCGATTGTTCCCCAGCGCACCAGGCCGGCATCTCTAAGCGCGCGATCTGTGAATGTGCGCCCTGTTTTGCGATGTTCATATAACAACAGCGCATTGTATGACCAAATTTGCCCAGATAACCCGCGCCGTTGATCAGCCAGGTTGGCTCGAAAAGTGCCGTGCGACGTTCGCCGGGCAGTTGGTCTTCCAATAGTAGGCGATCCACAATCCCCGTCATTTGGCGCTCTGCGGAGCGAAGGTGAGTGCGTAATTGTGCCTCATCGGTAAGCGCCGTGGCGGGCACGTTGGCCAGTGCGCAGGAACGCGCCAGGGCATTACTATTGGGCCGGTCGATGTAGCCGGCCACCAGGGCCGCGCAATTGCGCATGCGGTCCAGCGCCCTGGCGATGCGCGTCACTTGCTCGTCTACTTCTCGCCGGCTATTTTGCACAAAGCGTTCGTTCAGGAGTGAAAAAGGCACCAGTGACCCATCGGCGACGGCGATGGGCTGTAGCCCGATGGCGCGGAATTGTTCGCAGCGCGTGGCCAGCAACTCGATTTCCTGCATATCACGCTCGTTGTTGATCTGGCCGGGCGATACGAGTTCGCCCGTCGTCTCATCGATTAGCTCGTCTTCGCTGAGGAACCGAAGTGGCTTGTGCTGGCTTGCTTTGATCGTTTCGGCCAGTTGTTCGGGGTTGGCGGGCTGCCCATAGGCGATGCAACTGCCGGCTACCTGGATGGCGGCATATTGAACAGGCTTGTGCCTGTCGGGCATCACCTGGGAGCCATCGACGGCGATGAGGGCGTAATCCGTTGGCTCGCTGCCAAAATGAGGGAATACGTTGATCGGCTCTCGGGCGTTGAGTAACGCGCCTACCCATTTGACGTCTGAAAGACCGGCCGCCTTGTCACAAAGTGCGATCCACGTCTGGACGTCAAAATCGGGCGAAAAGACGCGCTGCATGCGCGTAAGCTGTTGCCGGCGCTTTGTCTGGAGCAGGGTGGTGCGCTCCGTCATCTGGCGCAGTTGCGGTACGAGTTGAGTCACGTCGATCGGCATGACCCCATTGTAGAACGTCGGTTCTGGCATGTCGAGAGGAGGGCAGTAGAATCATCTGACCTATATCGAATCATGGGAGGAACGAAATGGAAATCCATCGCGTGAAACCTGGCGGCGACGTCAATTTGAAAAAGATTGACCCGGATGATAAGAAGGGCTTTCATGGCACCAAGGAGGATGCGCTCAAGCACCTGGCGGAACTCTCATTGAAGTTGGAAAATCTGCAAGAGTTGTTGTATGCCGAACACAAGCATCGACTCCTGGTGGTATTACAGGCAATGGACACCGGCGGCAAGGACGGCACTATCCGGCATGTGTTTCAGTCGGTTGACCCATTAGGCGTGCGGGTTGCCAGCTTTAAGGTGCCTACTGCGGAGGAACTGGACCACGACTATCTCTGGCGCGTGCACCGGCAGATGCCTGGGAAAGGCGAGACCGCGATCTTCAACCGTAGCCATTATGAGGATGTACTGGTGGTGAGAGTCCACGAGCTTGTGCCGCGCGAGGTATGGAGCAGGCGCTATGATCAGATCAATGCATTTGAACAAATGCTTGCCCAAGAGGGAACCACCATCCTAAAGTTCTTCTTATACATCAGCAAGGATGAGCAGAAGAAGCGTTTGCAGGACCGCTTGGACAACTCAACCAAGCAGTGGAAATTTAGTGCTGCTGATTTGAAAGAGCGTGGACGATGGGATGACTATATGAAAGCATACGAAGATGTGCTTTCTAAAACGAGCACAGATTGGGCGCCCTGGTACATCGTTCCCTCGAACACCAAGTGGTATCGCAACCTGGTCGTGGCTACGACGATCATCAATACGCTCGAAGGGTTGCACATGCAATACCCAAAGCCAGAACAGGATCTTTCAAAGTTAACCATTGCTTAATTCAGCCCTTGTGCTGAGCAATATCAGTCTTTTGGCAGAATACAGCGTTATATTTATGGCTACCATTGGCCCTGTTGCGCAATAGCGACGGGGCTATTTTTATGCTCAACATCAGCAGGTTTTATGAATTACCTTGACATAAAGAGTAATAGGATAGGTGCTTGAATGGATGACTCACGGCGTACCAGTCTTGTTTTTGGTGTGATCCTGGTCTTTGTTGGTGCTATTTTCCTCGCGTTTCAGTTCTTCCCGGTTTTGCAATCTTTCATTAATTGGTCGAATGCCTGGCCGCTCATTATCGTGGGTGTGGGGGGTATCTTTCTAATCTCGGCCGTCTTGGGGCGTGTGCCTGGGTTGGCTGTGCCGGCATGCGTGATAGGCGGATTGGGGCTTTTGATGTACTGGCAAAACCTGACGGGGAATTGGGCGAGTTGGGCCTATGCCTGGGCACTCATTCCAGGGTTTGTAGGGGTTGGCACGATATTAATGGGCAGTTTGGCTGGGCATCCCGGCCGTTCGTTCGCCGGTGGGATGTGGTTGATTGTGATTAGCCTTGTGATGTTCCTGATTTTCGGTTCATTCCTGGGCGGGTTTGGCTTTGGCGAGTATTGGCCGGTGTTGCTGATCGGCCTGGGTTTCTTGATCCTACTTCGCCCACTCTTCCGATCACGGGTGTAGCAAATTTAGCAAAAAGGAGTGTCCGATGCCACGTAAAAACAATCTATTCTGGGGCGTCATTCTGCTGCTCTTTGGTGTGCTTTTGCTGCTGAACACGTTGGGCCTGCTTGTCATCAACGTTTGGGGCCTGATTGGGCCGCTATTTCTGATTTTGCTTGGCGTATGGGTTATTACCAATGTGTATTATCACCCGCGTGAAAGTGATGTGCTGGCCGAGAGCGTGACGCTGCCGCTTGAGAGTGCCCAGCAGGCGAATGTACGCATCTATCATGGCGCGGGGCACTTGACGATTGACGGCAACGCCGGGCCCGATGCCCTGGTGCAGGGCAGCTTTGGCGGCGGGCTGAAATACCGGAAAAACCTGGCTGGGAGCACTTATTTCTTGGAGATGCGCCCACGCTGGAATCGCAACATGGCATGGTTTGGCCCGTGGAACTGGCCGACGCGCGGCTCGTTTGACTGGACGTTGGCTCTCAATCATGCGTTGCCGCTATCATTGCGCCTGGAAACGGGCGCCGGTGATGCGCGGGTAGATTTGACGAACATGCAGGTGACGAACCTGGATTTGGAGACCGGCGCGAGCAGGACCGAACTCTTGCTGCCGGCGAACGCGGGGATGACCCGTGTGCGCGTGGAGGCGGGTGCGGCATCGGTGAATATCCGCATCCCGCAGGGCGTGGCTGCACAGATCCGCGTGCAGGGTGGCGTGTCCAGCACGTCGGTGGATCAGACGCGCTTCCCACGTCAAGGAAGTGTATTTATCTCACCCGATTATGCCTCCGCCTTAAATAAGGTGGATATTAATGTCGAGGTGGGTGTTGGTTCAGTGAACGTTCTTTAGGAGGGTACCATGACGACACGTAGTTATTCTCGACTTCTATGGGGTTTGCTGTTGTTGGGTTTGGGCGGCTTATTGCTGTTGCAAAACCTGAACATTCTGCCTGTATGGAACAACTTCTGGGGTGTGATTTGGGCGGGTGCCTTTGGCGTAGCCGGGCTCATCTTCCTGGTGGTGTTCTTGCAGGATCGTATGCAGTGGTGGGCGGTCATCCCCGGCCTTACGTTGATAGGAATAGGATTGATTATCGGGTTAAGCGCCCTATTCCCAGAGGGGGTGGGCGGCTGGATCGGCGGCGTATTCCTGGCGATGATCGGCCTGGCATTTTGGATCGTGTATCTCACTAACCGTGACTACTGGTGGGCAATCATTCCCGCTGGAACGTTGGTGACGCTCGGAGTGGTCGCTGGGGCAACGGCGATTTGGGGTGGCGTGGAACTGGGCGGACTGTTCTTTGTGGGCCTGGGGCTCACTTTCTTGCTGGTGGCGATTGTTCCTACGCCGCAAGGGCAGATGAAATGGGCTTATATCCCGGCCGTCGTCCTGCTCAGCATGGGGGCCTTGATCTGGTTGGCTGCAACGTCACTGATTCAATATCTTTGGCCGCTGGCGCTAATCGTGGCCGGGGGCTACCTGCTGTGGCGTGCGTATAGCCATCGCCGCATTTAAATGAGACGAGGTTGAATGATGGAGCCTAACAACAATACACTCCCCGAGCCAACCCGTTATGAGTACAAACCGAGAGTGAGCGTCTTTTGGCCGATAGTCCTCATCGGTTTGGGGGCCCTGTTGCTGCTGAGTAACATGCACTATCTGCAAGGGGATGTTTGGGAATGGGTCTGGCGCCTGTGGCCGGTGATCTTCATTGCCTGGGGGTTGGACGCATTGATCCGGCTTGAGCTTGTAGGCGCTACGATGTTGATCGGGTTTGGCGCTTTGTTCCTGGCGGCGACGTTTGGTTACTTTAGTATGAACCCGCTGGGAATCATCATCAGGCTCTGGCCAATCTTCCTTGTGTCGGCTGGGTTAGAGGTCGTTTTTAGCCGTCGCCGCACAGGCGTGTGGGGGGCGCTGGCAGGGGCACTCCTGATGTTCGTGGTGTTGGCGTTTGCGGTATGGCAATTGAATGGACAGTTGCTGACGATGGCAACCGCGCCCGGCACACGCGTGACGCAGCGCCTGGAGGATGCCTCGCGGGCAAACGTGGCCATCGCGCGTGGTGACGGCATGGTGGCCGTGAAGGCTCTGCCGGAGCCCTCGGCACTGCTGGATGGCACCGTGCGTCTGCCGGATAATGAAAAATTGAGCACATCCTACGCGGTGCAGAACGGCACAGCTAACCTCTCGCTGAAGAGCGAGGGCACATTTGTCGGCCTGGGCCCAGTGAACGGCGATTGGTATCGCTGGGATCTTGGGTTGAACCCCGAAGTGCCGATGTCGTTGCGGGTGGACCAGGGAGCAGGGGAGGCCGTGTTGGACCTGAGTGAGTTGAAGGTGGATAGCGTATCGGAGAATCAGGCCGTCGGAACGACGACGATGACGCTTCCGCGGGCCGGGGATGCGCAAGCGCGCTTGAATGCCGCCATCGGCAGCGTAACGGTGATCGTGCCGCAAGGCGTGGGCATGCGATTGCACACCAGTGGCGTATTCATCGGTACGAGTGTGCCGGATGGCTACGCCCAACAAGGCGCGCTCTATACCTCACCCGGTTACGACGGGGCCGCGCACCAGGTGGACGTGTACATCAGCATGGCGTTCGGCACGTTGTCCGTACAACAGCAATAGCGTGAAGTGGGGCGCCCGATACGCTTCCGGGGCTGTATGTTGATGACCGGCATATAGCCCCGGAAGTTTTGTTTTATATAGCTTGCGTTAGTCCAGTAGCCCTAACGGTTCCTCGATCATCTCGGCCAGGACTTGCAGGAATTGTGCGCCACGCGCGCCATCCACCGCGCGATGGTCACATGATAGCGTCATCGTCATCATCGGCTGCACGGCCGGGTGGCCCTCTACCGGCACTACCCGATCCACGATGCGCCCTACTGCCAGGATGGCCGCCTGAGGCGGGTTGACGATGGC
>DAOUFG010000004.1:0-27524 GCA_034430115.1 Thermoflexales bacterium
GCACACACCAGGGGAGTAATGACAATGGCGGCAGATAAAGTCTGGATCGTAAACGGTCAGGAATACGTGCCGGTGAACGATACGCGCCCCGCGGGACCGGTGCAGTACTACTATGTACAGCAGCGCGCGCCTGTTGCGCTGATGCCGGTGGAGCCGCAACCACATTATTACACGCCCCCGCCTCAGCCGTCGGTGGTGGTCTATCAACCACCATCTCATGATGGGGCCTATATTGTGGCGGGCTTTTTGGCGTTGCTCGTCATGCTCATTTGCGGCATGGCTGCGGTGCTCTTCCTGGCCCTGGTGGCGAGTGGCCGTTTGTTCTAACAAGGGCGTCCTGCGCCTCACGTGCTTGCGCATTTTACGAACGGGCTGACACGTCAGCCCGTTTTGTGTTTCAATAGCTCTATGAAAACCATTGGACTCATTGGCGGTATGAGCTGGGAATCTTCAGTCGAGTATTACCGCATCGTGAACGAGACCGTGCGAGAGAGGTTGGGCGGGCTGCATTCGGCGCAATGCCTGATGTACTCGGTGGACTTCGCAGAGGTCGAGATTTTGCAACGCGACGGTCGCTGGGACGAGGCGGCGCAGATGATGATCGAGGCCGCCTGCCGCCTGGAATGGGGCGGGGCGCAGTGTGTGGTGCTGTGCACCAACACCATGCACAAGTGTGCCGATGCCATGCAAAACGCCATTCACATCCCCATGTTGCACATCGCCGACGCGACGGCAGAAAAGATCAAGGCGCAGGGGCTGCACACGGTTGGGCTGTTGGGCACCAATTTCACGATGGAAGAGGACTTCTATAAGGGCCGGCTGGAAGGAAAGCACGGCCTGAAGGTGCTCATCCCACCTGCTCCTGAGCGCGAGGTCGTCCATCGCGTGATCTATGACGAGCTATGCCTGGGGCAAATTAATCCATCGTCTCGTGCGCAGTACGCACAAACCATTCGCAATCTGGTGGCGCAAGGCGCGCAGGGCATCATCCTCGGCTGCACCGAGATCGGCCTGCTGGTGCACGCGGAGGATAGCAGTGTGCCGCTCTTCGACACCACGCGCATCCACGCCGAAGCCGCCGTGGATTGGGCGCTGGCGTAGTTTGCGGCGCAGCGTGGTATTGGTTGGCGGGGAATTTACAATACACCGCCAACCAATAAGGCAACTTCTGTCGCGCCAACTGGCCTATAGCAGTCTATCCTCGGTTTCTTCTGCATCGCGCACTCTGCCGCTCTCTGTCGGCGGTTTGACATCCAAGTGGGTTGCTCTGCTTGGTCGATCCAGGCGCAGCGATAGCTGTGCTTGTCCACTGATCCTGTCTTGTAGCCCTTGCGTAAATGTGCCAAGCGACGGAATATGAGGATTACTCGACCGCAGTCATATGGCTAAGTGATCAAATTAGCATGTTGACCAACATGACTCCTAACATCACAAATGCAAAAACTCCTATGGCGCGGATTGTGCTATCCCCCACAGTTCCACGGGGAAGCCAGATGCGTTCAGAAAGGTAGTAAAACCCAATCAGTAGCACAAGGATGAAGATAGTACCAATGAGTGCATTGCTTGCGGCGAAAATGAGCGCTGCAATGATGCCGTAAGCCGTGATCACTGTTTTGTGATAGTCTGTGCTGCTTGGTATATTTTGCTTGATGATCTCATCAGATGGCTGAGTGTGCAGGTCCTTATAGGCTAGGTGGGCAGTGATTTCGATGGTGTCATGAAACGTGTCATCATCAGCACAATGGGGGCGAAATTGATCCAGGAGGTCTGTCGGCATGGTGATGGGCAGGTTCTGGCTGTAGATCTGGTAGAAGTGATCATAAACATGGTCGAGGATTTGATCGGCTGGGGTGGTAGGCTGATCTAACCTAGATGAGACGGATGCAACGAGATTTGGATCGTAGTCTGCCAGAGTTTTCATGGCTATTTACGCCGTTTTTTTTGGCGCCTTGATTATAAATAACTATGCACTAGCTACAGATTTCATGAAGGATGCTCTTCTCAGCGCAGGCCGGCCCGTTTGAAATTCGACTGCCACAAAATCCTCTATCTCGTTGGATAGTGGCTTGTGTTTCACCATGATGAAGTCGAAGCTCCCAATATCCGGCAAGCGGACTTCGGAAAACACCAGAATGTCGCTTGTAGTCTTGAAATGGTGCAAAGCAATATCGGCAAAGACGCTGTGGCGCTCCAGGAACCTGCGCGGGCATATCGCAATATCAGCGTCACCTGTGTGCGCAGTGCAGACGCCGAACGGATACTCAATCAGCCGGCTCTGTTTGTAACACGGCTTATCAACAAACGGGCACCAGTAATTTGTTCTATCTTCTAATGGCCTGAGCGGTCGTGGCGTAATAAGGATGGCCGAAGATTTCCGCAGGGTACTTGCTCATTTATCAAGCCTCAAGCATTGTGTGCCAAAGTTGGAAAATACTTGCGTCATCGAGTCCTGAATCGAGGCAGTAACCTAACACGTTGGCGCACTGTTGGCAGAATGTATGGCTATCGCTCGTCGATATGGGCTCGGGAAGTGTAAATGCACGATGCTGGCTGGCAGCAGAGTTTGGCGCCAGCACCAGTACCGAGTCGTGTTTTAGCGCATTCAGTTGCCGGATGTGTACCGAGATGGGGTTTTCAGCATGCAGCGTGTAACTGGTTACTAGCTTGAAGCCAGCCGCTCGTAGCGATAACGTTAAATAAGCCCATGCCTCAGGACGCCAGTGGTGGAAGGTGAAAATAAGCCGGCCATCTGGTTTCTTCAAGACGCGATGACACTCGCGCCAGATAGCTGTTAAAACCTGTTGATATTTCAATCCATCTTTCCCTGTTTCGGCGACGGCACTATCTGTCACTGTATAGTTCCACCTGGCTGCCTGTGGCAGCATCCAACTCAGCCAGGCGCGGAAAAATTGCGCCAGGTCACTGTATTGGACACTGTCGAAGTAAGGTGGGTCGGTGACAACATGATCGACCGATTCGTCTGGAAGAGGCAATCGCGACGAGTCTTGTTGATCGACAAGAAATTGTTGAGGGCCAAGCCGTAACTCATTCCAAGCCATCACCCGCTGGCCGGAATCTTTCTCGCCCAAGGTGGTTGCTTTGGACCAACCCTTCGCTGTATATCGGCGTTCGATGGGCGCTTCCGACCATTCTGAAGCTGCGATGATGCGGTCTTGAAACAAGAGCCCCAGTGTGCCGGATGTGTTTCCACTGAAAACGGGATTGTTTTCCAGTGCCGTATGCGGGAATGAATAAGCGTGATGCGAGAACACGTGCCGGATGGCGCCTGCCCGGCGCTTATCCGCGCCTTTATAGCCACACAGCAACGAATTGAACTCGAGCGACGTGGAAATGAGCATCCCTAGCCAGGGGCGATGTGCGGCATCTACGGCATCTAACAACGTCTTGCAGGTGCTGATATAGATCAGTTGGCGTGGCGTAAACAGTTCCCTAAAACTGGAAATGCCCTTATTCAAAAGGTCGTCAGATTTAGGGCCGCCCGCCACGCGTAGCGCATCCAAAGAGGGCAGCGCGTTTTTCCGTAACTCGTCCCTGGCTTTTTGAATCAGTTGCAGGTCGTGTGGGTCCGGGAACTTGTAGAACAATCCGTGCTGTGAACAGGCTCCGACGACGACCAACGGAACGTAGCGGTCTGTGAATGGCTCCGCCTTCATGTCTTGAAACGTCTCGTGGCAGACCGGGCATTCCCGAACATCCTTCTCATATACCGGTGAGGGTGCGGTCCAATGGGCCTCAAAAGGTTGGCCTGTAATGGTCAGGTCGCGGCCATTGGCGCATAGCTCAATATTGGCGCCATTAGGCTCTTCGCGGAGCAGGAACGAATCCACCAAAAGCGCTTCGCCGCAAGCACAACGCTTGCGTAAGCAATACAGCGTGAATTGTGTCTCGCATTCGGCGTCGCAGATCGGGCAAGTCGTTGTGTTCAATGGGCGCAGGCGTTGCGCGAGTGACGCGTAGAATTGTTCAAAAATAACTTGCTTAGAGGCGAGCGGTAACGCCGTCAGCGATGCCGTAGCCTGCAAGACGGGGATGGGGTCAATATCGAACCCAATGACGCTCGCGCCGAGCCGAATTGCTTCATGCAGCGTCGTGCCCCCGCCCATCATGGGGTCCAGGATGATTTTGTTTTCAAGCCCGCCGGGAACGTAATAGTCGCGGGCGGCTGGGTCATCGCAAAGTTGCTTCAAGATATGCCGAAATGTCGTGCCGGACCGCCTGGCCCACCATTTGTGTAGATAGGTGTTTGGCCTGAAGAGATGTTTGTTAAATGACTCTCGTTCGGCCAGCAAGTTGGCTTGCTCGACTGGAAATTCCAAATCAATAGCAGTCCCCATTGATTTTGGGGAATGGTGCGTTGGCTCCAGTTTTAAGTCGAGCCGTGACTGAACGGGTTTGTAAGCTTGCCGCATTAAGGTGTATTGTAGAGTACGCTGGCATGTGGGAGACCTCTGTTTTTGATAACCTCGTTACCTGCCAGTATCATTAGTCAGGCTGTGTCCGGGAGAACTCCGTATGAGCGATCTGCTGCGCGTCGGCGTCATTGGTGATCTCGACCCAAACAGACCGTCGCACAAGGCGACGAACGAAGCGTTGCGCCACTGCGCCGCGCATTTAGACGTCCGCCTGGAGGTGCAGTGGCTGGCGACGGAGAGCTTGGTCGGGGCTGTGGAGCAACAAATGGCCGGCTACGACGCCTTCTGGTGCGCACCTGGCAGCCCCTATCGCAGTTTTGGGGGCGCGCTCAATGCCATCCGTTTTGCGCGCGTGAATCA
Source organism: Thermoflexales bacterium (assembly GCA_034430115.1). Classification (GTDB taxonomy): domain Bacteria; phylum Chloroflexota; class Anaerolineae; order J036; family Brachytrichaceae; genus CAIXPS01. The sequence goes on from DAOUFG010000004.1 coordinate 4,794, forward strand.
CTATCCCTTCATCGGCACCTGTGGCGGGTTTCAGCACGCGGTGATGGAATATGCCCTCCATGTATTGGACATGCCGGAGGTTCATCATGCGGAATACGACCCCGGCGCCTCCACGTTCTTCATCACCGCGCTGTCCTGTTCGCTGGTGGGGGAAACGCGGCGGATTTACCTGCAAGAAGGCTCACAGGTTCGCGCGATCTATGCCAGGGCGGAGGTAGACGAGCGCTATAACTGCAACTTCGGGCTAAACACCGACTTCCAGGCCACGTTCGACGCCAGTGGTTTCCGCGTCGCGGGGGTTGATGCAAATGGCGACGTGCGGATTTTTGAACTGGCCTCGCACAGCTTCTACGTCGCGACGCTTTTCCAACCGCAGCTTAGCTCTACCGCCGAAATACCACACCCGCTGATCCTTGCTTACCTGCGGGCGGCCCAGGAACTTCACCGCGCGCATGCCTGAACGGGAAAGATGCAAGAGCACTAAAGCATGGAGGTGATCATGGTTCGACAAGCTCACCCGAAGGCCCAATCGGCAATCGGAAATCTAAAATCCAAAATTAGTTAGGGATACAGATATGGGTTCTCAGGTTGCTCGGTGGGGGTGATCTGATCCGGCACGATGATGGGAATTTGCTCGCCGGCGAACTCGCCCACGGCCAGTTTGCCCGTCACGCGCACCCAGCCATCATCCTTCAGGCTGGCCGCCGAGGCCGACTGCACCAGCATGCCAATCGCTGTGGCGTCGGCGACGCAGCAACTGATAGCGAAGCGCGACACCCAGAATTGTTCCGCGCTATTGCGCGGGTCGCGATAGACAAAGCCCGTCACATCCACGCTCTGGCCTTTGAACGCGGTCGGGTCTGCGTTGCTGCTGAAGTCGCGCAGCCAATCCAAGATGTTCTTCGGCCCGCTTTGGGCGGTTTGCAGCGTGTTCACGGCGCCGGGGCGGTCGGGTGCGCTCAGGCCGATGCCCCGGCTGCTGACGGCGCTCGCGCCGAGTGGGCGGGCCGGCACGATCAGCCCCAACACCAGCGGGATCGTCATGATTGCGATGCTGCCCCATGACAAGTTGCGTTTGCTTTGAACCAGCGGCAGTGGCTGGTGTGCTTCGCTGGTCTGGTGCGTCTGCTCCGCTTTACGTCGCTCCGTGACCTGGTACACCAGCGTCATCGCCAGCGCCGCGAAAATCAGCACGGCCACGAAGGATAGCCATGCGAAGCGCGCGTTGATGTAGAAGGTCAGCGTGCCGTCGCTGATCTTGGCGTAGAACATCAACGCTAGCCCCGCCAGCACGATGGCTTTCAAAATAGGTTCAAGTCTTTTCATTTTCGATTTCGGATGAACGAAATGAGAAATGAGATTCGGGATTGGAGACTAGAGATTTGAGATTCGGGAATAGAGCTGTTTGTAATTTAAGTGATCATCCTGAGAGATAGATTGTTGGTACAAAAGAGATACCCCATGACCCGCAGCCCCGTCATTCCGAAGCGCGCGCCAACGAATGAAATCATGCAAGGGGCTAATAGCGCGCGAGGAATCTGATGACACAGATGAATCAGCCCTTTATTCCGTGAAATCCGTGTCATCCGTGGTTCACTCTTAGCCTCTCATCTCCAATCTCCAATCTCCATTTCTCCTTGTGCTCACCAGCCAAAATTCAGGTTGATCGCCAGGCCAATTACCGTTGCGGCCAAAAGCGGCAATAGAACCAGGTAGAGCACCACGCGGCGGCGGAACACGCCCAGGAACATCATGGTGCTCTTGATGTCCACCATCGGCCCGAACACCAGGAAGGCGATGATCGACCCGGTGGTGAACGTGTTGACGAACGAGAGCGCCAGGAAGGCGTCCACCGTGCTGCACACCGAGAGCACGAATGCCAGCAGGCACAACGCGATGACCGACGTCACCGGGCTGGCCCCAATGTTCACCAACGCTTGCTGCGGCACGATTGTCTGTAGCGTGGTGGCGATCAGCGAGCCCACCACCAGGTAGCGCCCCATATCGAAAAAGTCATCCGCGGCGATGCCAAAGGCGCGTTGCAGACGGTCCGCAAAATGTTCCACCTGAAGCGCGCTCTCGGGGATGATCTCGGAGGACCCGCCCATCACCGGCGCGAGCGACCCCGGGCGCAAGATGCGCAGCAAGCTGGGCTGCGCGTTGAACACCAGGCCGATCGACACCGCCACCAGGAAGGTGAACCCCAGGCGCGACCAGAAGATGGTGGAAAGCCCGAACGCCGCGTAGGTGCTGGCGATTACCACCGGGTTCAGTACCGGCGCGCCCAGCAGGAAGGCGATGCCCGCCGAGATGGGCAACCCCTTTTGATACAGCCGGCGCACCACCGGCACCACGCCGCACTCGCAGACCGGGAAGATCAGTCCTAGCAGCGCACCGATCACCGTCGCCAGGATGGGGTTGCGTGGGATAACGCGCGCCATGTCGTCGGCGGTGACGAAGACGGCAATCACGCCCGACGCAATGGACCCCAATAACAGGAAGGGGGCGGCTTCGATGAAGATGCCCAAGAAGGTGGTGACGTAGGTCTGGGCCAGGTCCGGCAAGCTGAGCGCCGGCGCACCGCCCAGCACGGGCAGCAAATTATCCAATGCGAATGTGCCCAACAAGATTGCCAGGATCAAAATGACGAACGAGAGTAACTTCTTGCGCGACATCGGGTTCACTCAGTCTTCGAATTGTCTCATGCGTCTATCCCTCCCGAACTTTCTAACGCAAAGTCACGAAGGACACAAAAGTTTCATTGTGTTATTTTGCTCTATGCCTGCAGCGCCAGGGCGGCATCACGCGCCTGCACCGAACGCATCGCCGCACGGCTGCGCACGAAGAGCCAGAAGGTTTGCACGCTCATGCCGGTGGCAAAGGCAATCATCCCGATGTATAGCCCGGTCACCTGTCCCCAGGCGACGCCCCCGATGAGGATGCCACCCACAGTCAGCATATAGAGAATCACCGATTCGGTGATGCCGCGTGTGCGGCGGCTATGCAAAATAGCGCCCTGGAACCAACTCTGCAGCGCGCTCATGGCCGGCATCGGCAGCGCCAGCCATAGCCCCTGGCGTGCCAGCGCCGTCAGGTCCGGCGACAGCGCCGAGACCTGCCCAAACCACCAGGTGGAGAGCGGCGTCGCGGCGATGAGCAGCAGTAGCCCCGTGGTGATGGCTACCAGCGCCAGGGTGAAGCGGTGCAACACGCGCGCTGCGCCCGGTTCTTCCAGGAAGGTCACCACTACTTCGTTCAGGGCGATCCCCATGCTTTGCAGCATGAAAATGAGCCCATGCACCACCGGCCAGGCCGCCAGCGATGCCAGCGCCAGCGGCATGCGGCTGAGCGAGGCGCTGCCGGTCGGCTCGATCAGTAGGCTAAGCAGCGAGGTGAGCATGAGCGGCAAATAGAAGGCCAGGAACAGCCGCGCCGTGAGCGGTTGGGCCACCGGCGGTGCTGCGCGCAGTTCGTTGCGCAAGACGGGCTGCACGTGGATGCCGATGTAGATGGCCTCGCTCAATACGCCCATCGCAACGGCGCCCGCCCCGACGACGATACCGGGCAGGGTGTGGATCAGATAGCCGGCGGTCAGGACGATGATTTCTGCGCCCAGGCGCACGCCCGTGCCCAGCCCAATCACGTGTGAGTGCCCAAAGCGGATCAACACGCCCTGGTTGAAACGCCGGTAAGCGATGGACCACGTCCAGGGCAGCATCAGCATCAGCCCAGTGCGGGCGGGCTCTACGATCTCAGCGGGTGCGCCGATGACGCCGCGCACCACCACGTAATAGAGCGGCGTGAAGGCCACGATGATGTGTAGCAGCGTCAGGGCGGCTCCCGCGCTCATCATGTAGCGTCGTATCTTCTGGTATGAGCCCCAGTCTTTGCTGAGCGTCGTCGATGCCGCCAGCAGCATGATGATGGGCGATTCGATGATCAACGCGAGCGGGTTCACGATGCCGCCAAAGGCGGCCAGGTTGATTTCGGGGTTCGCCAGGCGCGCCATGATAGCGCTCACCAGTGGCGATTCGGCGGACATAAGCAGCCAGCTCGCCGCCAGCGGCCACCAGGTTCTGATGATGCGTCGCAGGTAAGCGGAACCGGTCGTGGGTCGTGATTCTGTTGAAGGCGTAATGAACATGTCGGTCCGAGTATATCGGATCAGGCGCGCAGCACCCACCACACGTCGCCGCCGCTGAACCCGCAACGCCGGTAGAGTGCCTCCGGGCGGCTGGGATTGTTGACCTCTCCCGAGACGGTGATGAACGCGGCCCGGCCATGCAGGCGTGCCAGCAATTCTTGCACGATGGCCGTCCCCAGCCCGCGCCCCCGATAGGCGGGTAATATCTGAATCCACTCCAGCGCCCCTTCGCCCAACGTTTGGTCCAGTTCGGCGATTCCCAACCCTGCCGGGGCGCTGGTGGCGTCGTCCACAATCCACACCCACAGCGCCAGGACGAAGGTAGGATGTTGCATCCAGTTCAATACTGTGCTCGCCGGGAACGCCGGGTCGGCGTAGCAACGCGCGATCATGCCGGCAACGTCGGCGGCTTGTTGGGGCATTTCCACCGTCGCAAACGAGAAGCCGTGCGGGGCACGCGCCTGCGCGGCTTCGCCGCGTCGCAGCAGGCGGAAATAGGGCGTGCGCGTTTTGAATGTCCTATGTTCGAAGAGCGGCAGGTGGTCCTGGTGCGCCAACGCGAAGGTGATGTCGCCCAGGTCCGGCTGGGCCAGGTGGGTAGGGCGGCGCTCGACATCCCAATACACGAACAGGCGTTGCTCTGCGCGCGCTTCCAGGTGCGTCACGTGCCCCTGTTCGCGCCCGATATAAAGGTCACAGGAGGGTGACAATTGCAGCGTTTTCCACAGCGGGATGGAGAGCGCCTGGCAGGGGTTAGCGCAGTAGACCGAGCGCAGGGCGGCGCAAAAATCGTATGTGTTGGTGGCAAGCATCGCAACGCCATTTTAGTCGTGCGCCTGAAAAACAAAACGCGGGCAAGAGAATCTCTCCTGCCCGCGCAGAAAACGAAGGTCACATCTACTTACTTGGTCACGGCGACCGCTTTCGCGGCGGCGTTGGGGATGACCAGTGACGCATAGACCCAGCCGGCCTTGCTGCTAGCTTTCACCTGGTACCAGGTATGGTCGGCAGTCTGGCCGGTGACCGTCAACACGTCTCCTCTGCGTGCGCCACCAATGACCGTGCCGCTGAGGGAGGGGGTCGCACGGATGTTGACCCCGGCAGCAGAAACGGCTACGGCTGGGCTATCTCCTGCTGGGGCTTGAACCGGGACGGCGGTGGCCGTTGTGGTCGCACTGGTGGTAGTCGTGGTGCTGGCAGCCGAGGGCACGTAATTGGCGCCCAGGCAGATGCTCTGGCCACCGGCATCCGGGAGGACTTCCAGGCAGCTATCGTCCACGTAGGCGTCGTTGTGCTGCACCGGCAGGCTGGCCGTGCTTTGCACCAACACCAGCACGGTGTTGCTGATGGGCGTAGCATCCACGTAGATCTGTTCCCACTTGTCATAGGGCTGTGCCCAGTCGGAACACACCAGGTTTGGGCTGACCATGTCGCGCGGCCCGCCGTCTGTCTGGACGCATACGCGGATCTGCATGTTGCCGTCGTTGGAGGAAGGCGGCGGCTCACCCTGGCCGGTGTCGTTGCTAGACCACAGTTCCGCCCAGGTGCTGAAGCGCACGGGTTTGCCGATAGGCAGGTTGTTGACGACCTGCATCACGCCGGCGGCCTTGTTTAACGCATAAAAGTTGAACCAGCGATCCGACCCGCCGCCGCTGTGGACGCGGTAGGGATATTGATAGGAGAACACCGGGCGGAATTCCGGTGTGCGGAAGTTCTGGTCGCGCTTGTCATATCCTTCCGGCGGTTCCTCCCAGAAGGGCACCCAATTCCATGTGACGTTTAATTCGCCGCGTCCAGCAAAGTAGGTGCCAGGGTGTTCATGTCCCGGGTTGCTGAGCAGGTTTGCGCCGGGTCCAGCCGTAGTGGGATCGGCTGGGGCGGCCAGCACAGGAGCTGCATTTAGGCTCAATGTCAGCGTGCCGGCGCTGAGGATACACGCGACACTGCTGCGGATTGTTTTGTGAAACTGCATTTTAGTTCGACTCCTTCCTATTCCTTCGTCATTGCAAACGACGCTTATTTATAACATATTGCTTGAAACGGGCTCTGCGACGCTCGGCCTACGCGCAGTTGTCTTTCACCCAACGCGCAGATGTTTGCCGCGACATAATGTTGGGCGGCGGTCAGCAGGTAGCCGTACCTGCCTGCATGAACAGGGGGGAACAAAAAAGCATCTCCTTCGACCGAAGGAGATGCTCTAGCACGATCACACAAATGAAGGGGAGAGACTTAGAAGTCACCACCCATACCGCCCATGCCTCCCGGAGGTGCGGCCGGCGGTTCTTTCTTCTCGGGGATGTCCGTGACCAGCGCTTCGGTGGTCAGGATCATTCCGGCGATGGACGAAGCGTTCTGCAGCGCACCGCGGGTGACCTTGACGGGGTCGATGATGCCCGACTTGATCATGTCCACGTACTCGCCGCTGATGACGTCGTAGCCGAAGTACTTCTTCTCTTTGCCCATGTGGCGCACGGTCTCGATGACCACGCTGCCGTCCTGGCCGGCATTCTCAACGATGCGGCGCATCGGCTCTTCAAGCGCGCGCTTGAGGATGTTTACGCCAACCTGCTCGTCGGGGTTGTCGAGTTTGAACTCGGCCAGCACTTTAACGGCCTGAATGAGGGCGACGCCACCACCGGGCACGATGCCTTCTTCAACGGCTGCGCGGGTGGCGCTCAGGGCGTCTTCCACGCGGTGCTTCTTTTCCTTCAGCTCGGTCTCGGTCGCTGCGCCGACGCGGATCACTGCGACGCCGCCGCTCAGCTTGGCCAGGCGCTCTTGCAGCTTTTCCTTGTCGTAGTCGCTGGTGCTCTTGTCGATCTCGACGCGAATCTCATCGATGCGGCCCTTGATGGCGGCTTCGTCGCCTGCGCCGTCGATGATGGTGGTGTCATCCTTGGTGGAGACCACGCGCCCGGCGGTGCCGAGGTCACGAATGTCCACGCCTTCCAACTTGCGGCCGGTCACTTCGCTGATGACGGTGGCGCCGGTCAGGATGGCGATATCTTGCAGCATGGCCGTGCGGCGATCACCAAAGCCGGGGGCCTTGATGGCCAGCACGTTCAGCATACCGCGCAATTTATTCAGCACCAGGGTGGCCAGCGCTTCGCCGTCCACGTCTTCGGCGATGATCACCAGGTCGCGCTTGCCGCGCTGGACCAGTTTCTCCAGCAAGGGGATGATGTCCTGCGCTGCGCTGATCTTCTTGTCGTAGACCAGTACGTAGGCCTCTTTGATCTCGGCTTCCATCGCCTCTGGGTTCGTGACGAAATAGGGCGAGAGGTAGCCACGGTCAAATTGCATACCTTCCACGTACTCGGTCTCGAAGCTCAGGCTCTTGCTCTCTTCGACGGTGATGACGCCGTCCTTGCCAACTTTGTCCATCACATCGGCGATCAAGGTGCCGATTTCCTGGTCCTGGGCGCTGATCGTGGCGACCTGGGCGATCTGGTCGTGCTTGTTCACGCTCACGGCCATTTCCTTCAGTTGCTTGACGATCTCGTCCACGCCCGCGTCGATGCCATGCTTGATGAGCATCGGGTTCGCGCCGGCGGCGACCAGCTTCAAGCCCTCGTGCACGATAATCTGGGCCAGCACGGTCGCGGTGGTGGTACCATCACCGGCGATGTCGTTTGTCTTGGTGGCGGCTTCCTTGAGGAGCTGCGCGCCCATGTTCTCAAATGGGTCGGCCAGTTCGATTTCTTTGGCCACGGTCACGCCGTCGTGAGTGACGGTGGGAGCGCCATATTTCTTGTCCAGAGCCACGTTGCGGCCCTTGGGGCCGAGTGTGGTGGCAACCGCATTCGCCAGCACGTCTACGCCACGCTGCAAGCCACGGCGAGCCTCTTCGTTAAACTTAAGTTGCTTTGCCATTTCTAGTCTCCTGTCTTAGTTGCTCTCTACGACCGCCAGAATATCGCTCTCTTTGAGGATCAGGAGCTTGCGGCCATCGATCTTGACTTCGGTGCCGGCATACTTGGCATACAACACCTGGTCGCCGACCTTCACATCCATCACGACACGCTTGCCATCATCATCCAGGCGGCCAGGGCCGATAGCCAGGATGACGCCCTTCTGGGGCTTCTCTTTGGCTGTCTCGGGGAGTACCAGTTTGCCGCCGGCAAATGTGGACTCTTCTTCTTCGACCGACTCGATGACTACGCGATCAGCCAGTGGCCGAAGGTTTAACTTCGTGGCTTCCGCATCTGCTTTCTTCGCCATCTTAATTCCTCCAATAATTGGTTGTGTGAAATTGCAGCGTATTTGTGCTGCATGCGCGAAATATCGTGCCTGGCAAAAATATAGTTGCTAACCATAAAATTAGCACTCTGGTTTGAGAGTGCTAACATCGGGCAGATGATAACATTCGCGCGGGGGCTTGTCAAGAGGTTTTTAGCAAACATGTGGCAAGAGTGCCAATTTTTGAACAATCTCTATTCCCCGCCCTGGTCGCTGATGATGTCCCAATAGGTCATCATGGTGAAGATGTCCGGCTGCTTGCGGAACCAGGTGACGGGGAAAGAGAGTTCCACGATGGCAGTGGAGAAGTGCATCCCGGCCTTGTCGGGGGCGATCAGGTCATACGTCCAGGCGGCGCTGGCCTGGTAGAAGGTTGGGTGCGCACGATCGACCTCCACTTGCCAGTATTCCAGCACATGCGCGGCGTTGTAGCGCCTGCACAGCGATTCGCGTTCGGCGGCGGGGAACTTGCTGTCGATCATGTCGATAGCCAGCAGCGGCCCGCCATGCACCGCATCGGGGCCGACGATCTTGCGATCTTGGGTGGGGACGAACATCACGTCGGGGAACAGCTCGTCCTCGCCGTTGCGGATGCTGGCCCCTTTGCCGATCACGGCCCCTAGTTGATACGCGTCCGCCAGGATGCTCAACATGCCGACACACCAGGCCTGCATTTTGGCCTGCAATACTGCCGTCTGAGGGTTGAATGTAATCATGTTCTTTATTCTTTGATGATGGCAATGCCGATGCGGTCTTTTATAGACCCGCCAGCCTCGCCGGTATAGGTGGCGTTGTGCCGCGCGTGATCTTGTTCAATCGCACGATGGGCGTATGACCAATTGCTTCCGACGCGGAAGCGCCTACGTCGAGATGGCTTGCCATGCCGCCTATTGTAATGAGTGGCTCTTTCTTTGGTGGTTTTATTCGGATTCACACAAAGCAACGAAGCAACGAAGAACACAAAGGTTTGAAACCACAAAGACACAAGGAACACGAAGCACTTCTTTGTCAAGTAAAGAAACCCGGTGTCTCGCAGACACCGGGTTTCTGGCGGCAACATGTTGAAACAAGGTGAAGTGAATGGGTCCTCACCTCTCCCCTGCCCCTCCCCGAATCGGGTTCAGGGGCAGGGGCGCTGCGTACAGCGCTTGGGGGTGAGGTTGGTTCATAAGTTGTTCTAAGCTTTGCTTCTTTGTTTCTCTGCTTCTTTGCGGTGAGAGATCGCTTCTTTGCGGGTTAGCCCCACCTACTCCCACGCGCCCATGCGTAAGATTTCAAACATGCGGTCATGCGCCACCTTGACGAGCACGGCGATCACGATGATGAGCAGCGTGACGGCCATGACCGCGGCGATCCACGTGGCGCTTTGCCAATCGACCAGCGGGACGAAGGGCGGCACGGGGATGAGCGTCGTATCGGTGAGTGGGAAGAACGGCACGTATAGCACGGAGGCGGCCAGCCCAAGCCCTGCGCCGGCCAGCAGGCCGTAGCCCATCGTCATCACGTATTCGACGCTGACCATGCGCACCACGTCGCTGCGCAACATGCCGATAGCCTGCAAGGTCGCAAAGCGCTGCGAGCGCGATGTGACGGAGAGGAAGCTATAGACCAGCATCCCTGCGCCGGCCAGGAATGCACTTGCCAGGTAACACACCGAGAGTAACCCAAAGATGCCCACGCGCTCCAGGCGTTGCTGATCTTCGGTGATGATGGCTCGCAAGTCGCTTGCGCCCGTGGCGACCAGGCCATGTTTTTCTACTTGCGTGATGATCGCTTCGGTGTCGGCGTTGGGTTGTAGCTTCATCCACACGTCGAAGTGATAGCCCCCGCCGGTGAGTGTATCGATGTAGCTGGCGTTCACGATACCGGCGGGTTCGTCTTCATAAACCGTGGGGAAGTAGTCGTAGGCGTCCACGATCACGAAATCGAAATTGCTGCGGTCGGTGCCGACCACGATCAGGCTGAGCGGAACCTGGTCGCCCACGCGTAGTCCCGTCTCGTCCAGCATGCGCTGCGGCAGGATGATGCCGTTCTCGTGCGCGCCGAGGCGGTTCATCATTTCGCCCAATGAGTGATCGGTGAAGTAGCGCCGGAAGTTCGCTACATCGGGGAAGGCCAGCCGGTCGATGGCCATCACGCGCATGTCCTCCCAGTTTGCCAACTTCGACACGGCTTCGATTTGCCCGACGAACGTCGCGTTCGCCACACCCGGCAACGCCTGGTAACCCTCCAGCGGCATCAACTCGAGGATGTCGCTGGATGTGTAGGACTCGCTGGGCATGCTGGAACTGGAAGGCGGCTGTGCGGGCGTGAAGCGCAGGTCGGCGCCCACCTCGTAACGCCTGCGTTCGAGCAACCACGAGTCCGCGCTCCTGGCGACGGATGCGAAAAAGATGCCCAACGTCAGGCACAGCACCAGCAGGAAGGTGGGCGCCCGATATTGCCCGCCTTCGCGCCCCAGGTGCAAAAAGCCCAGGTAAGCCGCCGGCGAAGGCAAAATACCAGCCAACTTGCTGATCAGTTGCATGATGAGTTCATACAACTCCACCAGCGCCAGCGGCGCGGTGAACAGGAACAACGACGGCGCGGCCAGCAGCAAAGGATCATTGGTGGGCTGGTCGATTTGCCAGCTAATCGCGCCCAGGCTGCCCTTCAGGCTTACCTGGCGGTAGGCATAGTAGGTGACGCCGATGAGCAGCGCCAGGATGCCCAATCGCACGGCCAGGGGCGTCTCGGCGGTTGGGCGCGCGCGCCGGCGCTCGTAAGTCACTACGCTCTGTTGGCTGGCTTTCCAGGTGGGCCACCATCTTGCCAGCAAGCTGATCAGCATGCCCATCCCCACGATGCGCCAATCCACTGCGCTCAGCAAAACGGGCAACGGCTCACGGTTCGCCATCTCAAATTGCAAAAAGCTGGATGAGAAGCCCATCAGGTAGGCCATGCCCATGCCGATGGCCACGCCCAGCGGCAGTGCCACGAGCAAGATCAGCAGGCTTTCCAGGGTGATGAGCAGCAAGATGTGCCGGCGGTCTCCGCCGCGGCTGGAGATGAGGGCGATTTCCTGGCGTTGGAAGCGCGCCACCATCGCCGACATGGACACGACGAAGTAGATCAGCGTGAAGATTAACGGTGCGGCGAAACCCGATAGGATCATCTCCAGTGAGGCTTTGCGGTGTTGGCCCTTGGCAAGCTCTGCGAGCGGGGCGTTATCCATCTTTCCGGCAGGTAAACGCTTCACGGCTTCGTTCGCCACGGTTTGCAGGGCGGTGCTATAGACTTCGCTATTGTCCAGGTTGATGTTCGATTCGTCGAAGACGAAATACCACGAATCGAAGGTGGTCTTCACGCGTAAAAGCGGGGAGATGAATTTATCGAATGCCTCGCGCGTGATGAGCGTGCGCTGGCTGAAGTCCGACGTGGGGTCGCGGTACCAGAACTCGTCGGCGCGGTCCTTCGCCTCCCAGATGCCGGCAATCGTCACATAGAGTGCAGGTTTGACGTTGCTGTCGGCGCTCCCAAGGGCGTAACGGTCGCCCGCTTGCAAGTCCAGCTTTTGTGCGTAATAGCGCTCCACCCATACCGGCATATCCCCGGCGTGCATGCCGACCGGCGTTTGACCAAATTGCGTGCCGGTGATGACGTCGAGGTGAGACTCGATCTCCGCGACGAAGACCGGGTGATTCACGCCCAGGTCGTCCGTGGTCTGGCGCGTGTGTGTGTCACCCTTGATGGGGCGCAGGTAATAGTTGCCGCCTTCCACTTCCATGTAGCTGGATTTGATCGGCAGCGGCATGTTTTGCCTGAATAAATCGGCCAGCCACGTGCGGCGATCCAGCGCGGTCTGCACGTCGATCGGCTGTTCGGCGGTGGGCAGGGCATAGATGCGCACGGAAAATGCGGCGTGCTTCTGCACCTTGATGCGCTCGCTCAACTCTTCCTGCATCAGCCGCAGGCTGACGGCATTGCTGAAGACGGGGATACAGGCAAGCACACCCAGCGTGAGCGCGATGTTGAGAATGAGCAGCAGGGTCAGCGCGGCATGGCTTGTGAGGCGTTTGAACGCGAGTTTGAGAAAGAATAGAATTGCCATGCCGTATTGATCGCCTTATGTTTGGGTTGTTGTGGCTACAGTCTATCGTACAGGCGTTAAAAGGACAAACCAGGATGTGACATATTATGGCGAGTGCAGATTTCACACCTATGCGCGGGTATCTGGCCGCTGCCGTGCAAGCCGGGTGAGGAAAAGAAACCAGGTCCCTCGCAGGAACCTAGTTTCTGACCCCGCTTCCTCCTTTGAAGCATCGTGTTGGTTCCTTCTTATCTTCCATGCTATAAAAGGCTTATGCCATATCGCACCACAAGCGATATCACCGCGTTGGCTCACTATTTCAGGGGCCATTTCAAGCGATCCGTATTGATAACGAGAGATACCTTATCCATTTGTCACGCTATATCCATTTAAACCCCGTGCTCGCACACATTACCCCAAGAGCGGAAACGTGGGAATTTTCAAGTTACCCAGACTATATTGGCGTGCGAAAAGGCACATTACCTCAATCGGAGGTTGTGTTGAGCCAGTTCGATCTGCCCGAAACCTATCGGCAGTTCGTAGAGTCGTACATGGATCGAGACTCAGAGATAATCAGGCCTGTGACGTTGGAGTGACCAGTACGGATTGGTGACAGATATGACGAAGGAAGGAAAGCGTGCAAAAGAAACCAGGTTTCTCCGAGAAACCTGGTTTCTGGTTGGCGGAAGAACCATGCGAAGTGTGTTGAACTCGACCAAGCAGGCCTGGCGTGGCTGGTTGGAAGCCGTGCTCGTTTTCTGTATGCCATTCAGCGTGAGCATCACGCCATTCACCTCGCAGGCGTCGGACGTCAGCATTACCGTCCAAGTGGCGGGCACCCCCACCGCCATCGATGCGCGCATGCTTGGCACCAACCTGGCCGCCTGGATGGCGCCGGATGCGATGTCCAACCCGACCTTTCGTGCCCGCACCATCGCTTCGGGCGTGACGGTGGTGCGCATGCCGGGTGGCAGTTGGAGCAACGCCTATGGCTGGCTGAGTTGTGAGAAGCGCGCGACGCAAACCGGGGCCCTGCCTTGCGGCCCGGGCTGGGAAAGCTGGGCTGCCCGGCCCACTGACTTCATCAACTTCTTGAATGCCACCGGCAAACAGGGCATGTGGACGGTGAACATCAACGGCACGGCCAAAGAGGCTGCCGCGGCAGTGGCGTTCTTCAACGCGCGCATCACCGATACGACGAGCATCGGCGTGGATATTCGCGGTACCGACTGGTATACCGCCGGGCACTGGGCGCAGTTGCGCGCCGATCACGGCAACCTGGAACCGGTCGGCATCAAGCTGTGGGACGTGGGCAACGAAGTATATGGCGGCAAGCTCAATGCTGGCACCAACTGCACCGCCTCGTGGGGGTGGGAAGACGTGTGGACCTGCGACGGCACGGAATATGCCTATGGCATCGGCAGCGGTACCTCGCGGCATGAGGGATTCATCGAGTACCGCACCGCTATGCGCGCGGTAGACCCCAGCATCCAGGTCGGTGCGGTGGGCGTCGCCTATCAAACCAGTTGGAGCGATTGGGGCGTCAAGGTGATCTCGGCGACCGGCCAGATCATGGATTTCTACGACGTGCATCAATATGCCTATAACAGCTTGCCCGGTTCGTATGCTACGGCGCTCTCTGACGTGCTGAGCACATGGGCCACCCAGAAGGCCGACATCGACGCCGGTTTCACAACCTATGCCGGTGGGCGCCAGGTGCCGATTGGGATGACCGAATATAACCTGATCAGTTCCTGGACGCAGGACACCAGCACCTGGATGACGCGCACGGTGAATGCGCTCTACATGGCGGATTCGCTGGGGCAGATGATGGCGAACGGTTATTCGCTGGCGAACCAGTGGCTGCTGAATGGCAACACGCAAGCCAATGGCACCGACTATGGTTTGTTACACGTCGATGCCGGCTATGCGCGCAGCCCGCAATACTACGCTTACGTGTTGTGGTCGCGCTTTGGCAGCCAGATGTTGCCACATACTTCCACAGCTAACGCCACGGCGCTCAGCGTCTACGCCGGGCGTGCGAGCGCGCTGAACCCGACGTTGCTCGCGATCAACAAGACCGGCCAGCCGATCAGCGCGACGATTTACCTGTCTGGGGGCGTGCCGCTCATCGGTGCACAGGCGGACGTGGCGCGGGGCGCCAGCCTCGACGCGGGCAGCATGACGTTGAACGGCGTGGCCGAAGGCGCACTGGCGAATGACCTCTCCAACGCCCCGGCGACGAGCGTGCCGGTGAGCGCGGATCACCTGACCTATTCCTTCGCGCCCTATTCGATCACGCTCTTGCGCATGCAGCTTGCCTTCACGCCCACGGCCTACATCTATTTGCCATTGGTGATGCGGTAGACCGCTGTGTGGCGAAAAGAACCCCGATATCTTAAGCGCTGGGCGCTGTAAGGAGCGCAACTCAGCGCGACATATCGGGGTTCTGATGTCATCCCGAACGAAGCGAGGAATCTTGGCGTCACACCTACGCCGGCCCATCAGCGACCTAGATTCCTCCTCGCTGTCGCTCGTCGGAATGACCAGGGGCCGTGAAGTCGAATGGAGCCGTTGTCATTCCGCAATAAAAGGTCCGATTTTGGCGCCGAGTATGGCGCTTAAAAATCGGGTCTCATAAATGCCGCACTCGGCGCTAAGCCCCAATATCTATCGCATCATTTTTATCTGTGTTCATCTGCGGTTAATTAATTTTTATTTCACCGGCTGGGGCAGGAAGGAACACAACGGCATATCGGCGGCGTCGGTCATTTCGCAGGCTGGGTTCAACCCCAGGCCATAGCCCAGTTGCGTGTCGGGGTCCATCTCGCGATTCAAGACCACGATCACGTCGGTGCCGTTTGGCGTATCCACCCAGGCATTCACCACATAGAGCGGCATGCGATAGTTCGCCTCGGGCACGCGCACCTCGAACCCACGCAGGTTATCAGTGTGCTGCCACTGGCCCGTCACGCCGCTAAAGCGCACGCGAATCGCGTTGCACAACCCGGCCGGCGACTTGAAGCGTTCGATGCTCGTCACTTGCGGGCCCAGTTGCTTGCCGGCCAGTGCCAGCTTGGCCATGCGCCGGCCCAGGCGGATCAGGCTGGCCGTGTTCATGTGAATCAAATCCACCAGCGGCAGATCGACGGCGGAGGTGACGGCGGTGTTGGGCACGCGCTCCGGCAGCGTGCGCAGCGCTTCGCGCACCAGGTCCCAGCCCATCCACAGGCCCTGCCGGTCAGGCGGCTCGACCACGCGCCCGATCTGCACCACGATCACCGGCAAATCGGGGCTGCCCGTGTCGGCGCGAGTGGCGGCGATCCATTCGTCGAAGCGTTGGGCGTAGGTGCGCGCCAGGTCCATCGTGGTCGTGTCGGATTCGCCCTGATACCACAGGATGCCGCGCAGTTTGCCGCCTGCGCGCCGGATGCGCTCCAACATCCCGCCATATAGGCTATCGCCACCCATCGACTTCAGCTTGGGGCTCCATTGGTCCATGCTGGTGCCGCCGTGCGCAGCGGGGATCAGGCCAATCGGCTTGCCGGTGGCGTCGGCCATCGCTTTGCCGAACGAGATGCCCAACCCCGATCCGGTGGTGCGCGTCTCATTCTCGCGGTGTGCCCACTCGGCATCGCTCACCTGTTTATCGGCTTCGGGCATCCAGGCGCGCATCAGGTTCTGGTGCACGTGGGTGAAGCTTTCCCACAGCCGATGCAGCGGTTCTTCGGCGATCTGCCACTCGCCCGCGCTGCTAAATGACCATACGCGCGGGTCTGGGGGTAATACGCCTTCCAGCCAGCCGCAGCCTTGCATGTTCGATTGGCCCGCCAGGACCCATACGTCGTAACCGTTTGTTGCCGGGTTCTCGTCTGCCATTGTGCTTGTCTCCTTGATGTGAACTCCATCACACAATGTACTCCTGTCACGGCGGACGTCAAACGATGGACATATCGAGCCCGGAAAAAGAAACTTGATATCTCAAACGCTGGGCGCTGTAAGCAGCGCAAGATGTCGGGTTCCCAGGGCTGGTGGTGCATTACCTAGAAGATTTTTGTGCGTTTTCGTCTATAAATGATGCAGATTTCAACGTGCGCATGACTGGAGGACATCCATGACGAACCTGCCTACGCCGGCCGCAGAACCGGCGCAACGAGATAGCATCGACCTGACCGGCCTGTGGCGCTTTGCGCCCGACGCTTTTGGCGATGGCGAACGACAGGGCTATGCCGCAGTAGGGGTGGACACGCGCCGCTGGCGCGAAGTACACGTGCCGTGCACTTTTGACGATTGCCTTCCCCAACTTGCGGCATACGAGAGCAAGGGCTGGTTCCGCCGCGAGATCGACCTGCCCGCGGATTGGCTGGCCCGGCATTTGTCGTTGCGCTTCGAAGGCGTGAACTACGACGCGCAGGTGTGGGTGAACGGGCAGCTCGCCGGCATGCACCAGGGCGGCTTCTTGAGGTTTGAGCTGCCGCTGAATGGCCTGCTCGTCGCCGGGCGTAACGCGATCGCCGTGTGCGCCGACAACACGCGCCGGCATGGCGAAGTGCCGGGCAAGCAGCGCGGCTGGCGTCCATATGGCGGCATCTTGCGCGAGGTGGCGTTGGACGCGTGCCCCATGGTGCACATTGAGCAGCCCGTGATCGTCGCGCAGGCCGATGGCACATTTCAGGCCCGCCTGATTGTGCAAAATGACACACCCGCCACCCCTGTGCTCAGCGCCGCGCTGAACATCATGGATGCACAAGGGCAGATTGTCGCCAGCGTGCAAACGGAGCCCCAGGCGGTGCCGGCGCAGGGGCAGGTCTCGTTCAGCCTCTCCGGCCAGGTGCCCAACGTCACGCCCTGGTCGCCCGATCAGCCGGTGCTCTATCGCGCTGTGTTTAGCATCGCGGGTGATGCATTGGAAGTGCAGACGGGCTTCCGCACATTTTCGCGGCAAGGGACGCAGCTCATGCTCAACGGCCAGCCGCTGCGTTTGCAAGGCTTTAACCGGCACGAGGATTCGCCACATGCCGGCCCGCTGCCCGACCCGGCGCTGCTGGAGCGCGACTTGCGCCACATCAAGCAGTTGGGCGCAAACTTTGTGCGGCTATGTCACTATCCCCATCATCCGCTTGAGCTTGCGCTGTGTGACCAGTTGGGCCTGCTGGTGATGTCCGAGATTCCGCTGTATTGGTGGAATGGATCGGCGGATGGCGACCGGCCCGCCGAGGTGAAGCTGGCCGCCGCCAAACGCCAGTTGGAGGAGATGATCGCGCGCGACGTCAATCACCCGGCGATCATGTTCTGGAGCGTGAGTAACGAGACGCACGAACAGCGCCCCGAGGTGAGCGCCGGCAACGCAGCGCTCATCGCGCACGCGCGCGAACTGGACCCTGCGCGCCTGGCCGTGCACGTGTCGGATCATTGGCCCGCCGCGCCGCACTTCGAGCAGGACGACGTGATCTGCCTGAACGCCTATCCCACCTGGAGCGGGCGTGGCTGGCAGTCGAACCCGCAGTATGACGTGGCGGAATCGACGCGCTGGTGGGATGAGCACCTGGCGACGCTGCATGCGCAGTACCCCCAGAAGCCGATCCTCATCACGGAGTTTGGCTACCCGGCGCTATGGGCCGTGTTCGACAATGCCCTGGGCGAAGACATGCAGGCGCACCAGTTGGAGGCCGAAGCCGCCGCGTTTGACAAGCCCTATGTGTGCGGCATGACCATCTGGTGTTACGCCGATCATCCCTGGCCGGAGGAGCCGTTCATCAACAATATGACGAACAGCCCCTTTGGCGTCGTGACACGCGACCGGCGACCCAAACAAGCCATTGCAGCGGTGCGCCGGCTGTTCCATGTGCCAGCGCCGGTGCCGCAACCGGATGCGCCCGAGAACATGACGGTGAACATGATCCGCCCGCACCTGCGCGATATCCCCGAGGTGCCATTCCCCGAAGGCTATGCTGTACGCGCGCTACGCCGCAATGAGGGCGGGCTATGGGAAGACATCTGGCGCGACGCGGAGCAATTTTCTAAGATCGAAAATGGTCTGTTCGAGAGAGAATTTGGCGACGACCCGGCGGCCATCGAGCGGCGCTGTTTCATCATCACCGCGCCCGACGGCGTGGCCGCGGCGACCATCAGCGCCTGGTATTCGCGCGACATCGATGGGCTGGACTACGGGCGCATCCACTGGGTGGCGACGCGCAAAGCCTACCAGGGCAAAGGCATCATGCGCGCCGGCCTGAGCTACGCGTTGCGACAGATGGCGCAGTGGCACACGCGCGCCATCTTGGGCACCAGCACCGGGCGCATCGCGGCGATCAAGCTCTACCTGGATTACGGCTTCGTGCCGGATATGAATGCCCCCAACGCCCACGAGGCGTGGACGTCTTTCCGCAAGAAGTTGGATCACCCGGCGCTGGCGTTTTTGGATGAGGCATGAAGGAGAGGGGGTGCATCTTTGAATACCAATAGAATTGATGAGCGTTACTTGAGTATCCGACAAGATGCGCCTTATGTTGTAGCAAAGGTGATTATGCCGCACAAAGTTTATACGCAGGCTCACATATGGGAGTGAATTACGATAAGCCACAAAATTGGAAGGAAGATGTTGCTAAATCGGTCAGTCTTTATAACGAATGGTTCCTGAATTTTGCACCTTCCACATATCAAGGTGAACGCAGAAGGGCTATGGAATATGTGGAAGTAATGCTTAATCGCACAAATCAACTCAGGGACTTAACTCTACGCGAATTGCGCAGTTATCCGGCGATGCTTCCTGCATTGCGTATGTCCACTGCCCCACCTATTGCTCGCGACCGTTTGATAGGATTAACTGGCGTGCCGGATTCACTCGTGGATTCAATGGAACTAAGGCATCTTATCCCGCCGCGCATGAATCCGATTGCTGTGGATGCCAACCTCGAGAAGATTGCCACAATGATTAAAAGACTCACTGATTTTGATGTTTTCCCTTGGCTCAACTCAGACCGACTTCCGACTAAAAACGAGTTTTACAGGGCTACCATTATTGTTGCAGATCGCCTTTGCGGTACCAATACAGATCCTATAGTGCGCAATGCTCAAGAGAAAAGACAACTGGCAAAGATTAAAGATTGGCTTGAAATACGGGGATATGAAGACAAAACTGGTAACATTTCATTAGTCAGTATGGTTCCTGGAACATTCGCTTTTCATTTGAACGTACCAGGGCTGAAAGAAGATCGAAGCGCAGTCAATATCCCGATTGATGTAGTAATCATGCCGGCTAGTGCTAAATTAGGCGGTTTACCACTCATGATTGAAGCTAAATCGGCGGGAGATTATGCTAATGTGAACAAGCGACGAAAAGAGGAGGCGACGAAAGTCAATCAACTACGCAGAAAATATGGCACTGAGGTTCACTTTGTTCTGTTCCTTTGCGGTTACTTTAATAGTGGCTATCTTGGCTACTCGGCTGCCGATTTAATTGACTGGGTTTGGGAACACCGGATAGATGATTTAGCCAAGTTTGGTTTATGAGCGGTGATAGTGACAATGCTGGATGAATTAGAGGAAACGCGGCTTGAAATCCTCGGCCAAGTGAATTCTATAAAGACTAAAGCTCAACGCAATCGTCTGGGTCAATTCGGTACGCCGCCAGCTCTGGCCTCAGAAATTATTGGCCTCGCTCTTTCATTTTTACCAGCACATCAAAAAATACGTTTTCTAGAGCCGGGATTCGGCACTGGGGCGTTCTACTCGGCTCTATTGCATCAAATACCAGCGACGCGTCTCGAAACTGCGACCGGTTATGAAATAGATACTGATTATGCTGAATCAGCCAAACGCTTGTGGGGAAAGACAGGGCTGACTCTTCACATCGCCGATTTCGTGAAGACCGAGCCGCCTCAAACAGAGATTGCTAAATACAATCTTTTGGCGTGTAACCCTCCCTATGTTCGCCATCATCATTTGAGCCAATCGCAAAAACTGGAACTACAGCACGCAGTGCGTCATCACTTTAATTTTGAATTGAATGGGTTGAGTGGGTTGTACGCATATTTCATAATTCTTTCGCAGGTGTGGATGGCAAAAGACGCCATTGGCGCTTGGCTCGTGCCAAGCGAATTTATGGATGTAAATTATGGCCTAAAAGTTAAAGAGTTCCTTACGGGAAAAGTGACACTGCAAAGGATCCATCGTTTTGATCCGAACGAGATCCAGTTTGGCGATGCGTCCGTTTCTTCATCGGTCATAGTTATCAAAAACACTGTACCACTCTCATCACATGAAGTCGAATTTACTTACGGCGGCACTTTGTCGAAGCCAAGAACAGAACGCAGAGTCAATCTAGCAGAGCTGCGTCATGTTTCAAAGTGGATGGGACTATCAAAAAACCTCCCCGAGGCTAAGAAACAGCGTCATACCCTAGAAGACTTATTCACAATCAAGCGCGGCTTAGCCACGGGTTGTAACACTTTCTTTATTGTCACTGCAGAGCAAATAAGTAAGTACGATTTACCAAAGAGATACCTGCAGCCAATCCTTCCGGGGCCAAAAGAGCTTGAAAATGATGAGATTCAGGCAGATGAACAAGGTGAACCACTTATCCAAAATTTGCGTTACTTAATCTCGTGTGATCTCCCGGAGCATATCGTAAAGGAACAATATCCGGCTTTGTGGAAATATTTAATGCAGGGTGTTGATCTGGGAATAAATAAGCGCTACCTTTGCCAGCACCGAAAGCCATGGTATTCACAAGAGATTCGGCCCCCAGCAGTGTTTATCTGTACATACATGGGGAGACCCACGAAGCGGAGCACGTCACCGTTTCGCTTTCTCTACAATCATTCGAAGGCCACTGCTGCGAATACATATTTGTTGTTATATCCAAAACCTCATTTTGCCAGGATGTTAGAGAAGAACCCTGACTTGTACCGGAAGGTATGGGAAGCTCTTTCGTCTATTACGTCTGAAACTCTGACTAATGAAGGTCGGGTCTACGGTGGAGGGCTCCATAAGTTGGAGCCAAATGAGTTAGCCAACATTCCTGCTGACACCATATTGGAAGCCATTGCAAAAGAAACTGCACCCTTGCTAGAGGATGGTGAATTTCTCCCCCCCACAGCCCATCATGTTGCCTCTAGCTTGGGATGGAAATGACTGATTCTTCCGCCGGGCGCAGCGCATGCGGGCTGAGGAAGATGGCAAGCGCCGCCAGCGTGAAGCCAATCGAGCCGATGATGCCGGCTACCGTTGGCCCGAGCAATAGGTTCGGTTGGCCTTGCAGCAGTAAACCTCCCAGCGCAGCGATGCCGTTGACCGCGCCGTGCCCGATGACGGCAGGCCATACGCTGCCGCTGCGCAGTGCTGCCCAGCCCAGGAAGGTGCCACAGCCGAGCGTAAACCACACCATCGCCAGCATTCCCAGCCACGGGTAGCCGGCGTAGTTCAACCCATAGTTGTGCCCCATCGCGATGATCGGCCAGTGCCATACGCCCCAAATGACGCCTATGAGCAGCATGGCTTTGCGCCCGCCCAGCGGCATCAGCTTTGGCAACAGGTAGGCTCGCCAGCCGAATTCTTCACCCAGTGTGGGGATGCCATTGAGGATTGGCGCGATGACAATAGCTTGGGCCGTCTGTGCCAGCACGATGAGCCACGGGTTCATCATCGTCACCATGCTGCCGGCTTGCCCGGACTGTGTGGCCGCCGATTGAAGCAACTTTTGCACGTTGCCCAGGTGTGGGTCGAAGTACTGCGGGAAGATCGCGAAGAACACGACCATGCCCAGGATGGTGAACACTGCCGGCGCAACCCAGCAGATCAACCAGTAGCGCCAGCCACGGCGGAACTTGGGCCGCAGATACAGGTTCTGCCAGCCTTCATGCGTCAGCAGGCGCGTAAGCAGATGTGCCGCTGCGGGTGCGCCCATGTAGGTCACGGCTTCCAATGGCAGCGCCAGCGGGTTATTGGCCAGCCCGCCGGTGAGGAAGATCACGAGCCCGGTGGCCCAGGCGATGCCAAAGGCAAATAGCAAATATAGGATGATGCGTTTGGTATCGATTGTTTGATTCATGCTGCCGTGTCCTCCTGTGACTTCAATCGGTTGCTCTAAGTTTAACCCAGGCCGATCGGCTATTTCGGCGTATATTTATCATATGGAGGACACGATGACCACTGTCGAATCAGAGATGGAGACGAAAGCACGTCAGGGTTTCAAGTATTTCAATCGCTTCATGCTGCTGATGTGGCGGCTGGGGTTGGGCTCGTGGGTGAATGCATGGCCCGAAGTCGGCGGGCGCAT
>DAOUFG010000005.1:0-67227 GCA_034430115.1 Thermoflexales bacterium
TCGTCTATACCAAGACATCCTATAAATGCTACCAGTATGAGGTAACCAACCCCACCACGGCGTTGACGACCACCGCAATGAGCTGCACCGTCGTTCCTTCCGCTGGCACAGCTCCGCAAAAGTTCAAGCTGCTGGAAGACTGGTATACCACCGACTTCAGAGCAGAAGCCGGCAGCTCGTGGGTAGCTGTGGGTCACCATCCACCAAACACGACGACGCTCTCGGTCTCTCTTAACTGGCCGAACAACTACACCGTGCGCACCTCGCCGCCGGTCGATTCGTATCGTGTCTGGTGGACCGATACAAGTCAGGCTAAGGACGTCTCAGGATCCACGAACCCGCTGAATGGCACTAGTACGTGGTCGGTTGAGAAATCGAGCAGCACCACCAAGATTAAGAGCGGCAGCATTGAGGAGAACACGACTGTCAGCGCAGGCTTCGACCTATTCGCTTTCAGCATGGATGCCAGCGTCACGGCCGGTTACGGCGAAAACTGGAGCCATAGCGTGGGCTGGGGCACAGGATTAGAGTTCAACGGTTCCGTCTACAACTATCCGCTCACAACGACGACGCAGGCCGGGTGTACCGTCTGCAAACCCTACTCCGTCGTGCCCTATATTTACCAGGCGACCGCCAAGACCCTGGCCGGCGCGACCTACAGCTACCTGGAACAGGACTATTACCTGTCGTCTTATGATGCGATGAGTACCGCAGCATCTGCGACCGACGTCAAGTCACAATCCGTCTCGGCAGCCGCCAGCGCCAGCCAGACACCCCAGGCGCCCCAGGTCGATAGCACCACGCACCCGGACCCGGCGACCTGGTACACGACGAACACCGTGACCTTGAACTGGGCACAGCCAAACGGTGATAACGCGACCGTCTCCGGTTACAAGTGGAACCTGGACGACGCAGAGACGATGACCCCAACGGCGATGGTCGAGTTGACCACTACGCATACCTATGAAAACGTGCCGGATGGCGTGCACTATTTGCACATCCAAGCCGTTGGTGATAATGGCGAACTCAGCACGATTATCGATCGCGCTGTCCGCGTGGATATGGACCCGCCGCAGGTCACGTTCACGCCAACGCCCTACGTGCCCAATGGCACCAACGGTTGGTATAACTCGCCGGTCACCATCAGCGTCACCGCTACTGACACCGTGGGCTCGGGCGTCAGCGACATCGAATACGATATTGGAAATGGTTGGCAACCTTACGACACGCCGATCGTGATTTCGTATGACACGCCCGGCTTCACCCTGTGGGCGCGCGCAACCGATGCGGTGGGGAACACGTCCGAACCTATCTCGATGACGATCAAACTGGACCAGACCCCGCCCACTTCCGAGGACTCGGACGGTTACGGACTGAGCTACGCCAGCATCATCACCGACGACGTGGGCAACGCACAACTGGTGCTGGGCGGCGCGCTCAGCGACACGCTCTCCGGGCGGATGCAAATGGAAATCCGCGCTGGCGACAACGGCATTTGGCACACCGTAAGCGCGGTGGGAGACCTGCCCATGCTTCCGGGCAACGAGTTCTCCACCTCCATGACCAGCCTGGACTGGATTTATACGCCAACCTTCGAAGTGCGCGGCGTCTATCCATTGTGGGGTCGCGGCGTGGATGCCGCCGGGAACGTCGAAAATGAATGGGTGATCGGCACCTTCTGGTGGGAGCCGGATGCACAGCCCGTCATGCAAGAGAGCATGCTGAGCGTCTCACCGCGCCAGTCTTATGCCGGCGACGAAATGAAGTTCACCATCGGGGCACGCAATACAGGTTATCAGGAAGCCCAGGTTGCACTCACCAGCACCGTGCCAGCCGGCGTTACGATCCTGCCCGAAACGATTAGCGACGAAGGGCAGTACGACACGAGTACGCGCGTGATCACCTGGACCTTGAGCGCGCTCTGGCCGGGCCAGACGCGTTACCTCAGCTTCAGAGGAACCGCCGACGACACCACCGTCCCTATCACGCTGGAAAGCACGTTGAACATGGAAATGTCGTGGCCCTGGGCTCAGTTGCAAGGTGTTCCCGCCGAGCCTGCACACTACGTCTACTCAACTACGACGAGCTTCATCGTGCAACCGGCTTCGGCCAGATTGATCGGTGAAGCAACGGGGCTATCCGATGCGCCGCGCATCCTGGATACCAGCGTAATGGAAGGCCAGATCGTCGACGATCAGGACGTGACGATCCTCGTCAACGCAAGCCTGAATGCAAGCTCGCTCTACATCAAAGAGTGGACATGGAACTCCAGCCTGTTCACCTGGACGCTCGCCCAAGAGAGCGGCTGGGTGCCCTTCAGCACCTCTTCCACCTTCACCGTCACCCAAGACGCATCCGCAAAGTATGGCAAATACGCGTGGCGGCTATCTAGCGGCGACGGCGTGAAATATCTGGGCGTGTGGGTCGCCGATTCGGGCGGGCAAACCAGCAACGTCAACGAAGGGAACCTGATCTACACCAACCTGATGTCGAACGGCGGGCAATCCCTCTCCGCCGGGCAGCAGGTGCAATATCGCTTGCGCATGCATGCGAGCGACCTGGCGGTGCTCAGCCTGGTGAGTTTGAGCGGCGACACGGACCTCTACGTGTGGCAACCGCGCGCCGGGTTCAAGCCAAACTTCTACAGCAACGGCACGCCGACGGGCGACGGGCTCTCGCTTGACGCAACGGCCTTCTATGCCCCGGAAGAGGGCGTGTACACGTTGGAAGTGGTCGCCTCAACCGACGCGATCTTCCGCATGGCGACAGCCGGCGACATTCCGCACACGGCTACGTTGGCGGCAACCGTTTCCAGCGTCAAGCTGTCGGATAGCCAGGTGGCGACGTTAGCGGCGCAGGATGCGGCGATGAGCAATGCCGGCACATCGCTACCGCAAAGTTCACAGGCAGCCGACGATGTAAAGGTCCGCCCCGATCACCCAACATCGCTCGCTTCACCCTATGAACTGCCAGCAATCACCGAAGTCGAAAATACACCGCTGACCACCGTGCACACTTACTTCATACCGGTGATCTACAACGACTGACCTTATCTCGTACCCTCCCGCCCACCGGCTTTCGTGCCGGTGGGCGGAGATAGGAAAAGCTTTCCAGATAAACAAGGAGAAACAAATCATGAGCACAGAACAAGTACAGGCTTTCCTGAAAGCGGCCGAGAATGCCAATTTCCGCACCGCTTTCGAAACGGCCACTGACCAGGTCAAGCGCCAGATGCTTAACGAGGCCGGGTTGGATATCAGCGTGGAAGAAGCCCTTGCAGCCCTGGCAACGGCAGACGAATTGGCCGACGAAGACCTGAACAAGGTCGCCGGTGGTGACGCGGGCGTCATTCGCTATCCCTATCCGCCGACCACAAATCCGTAAAAAGCGCCGTGCGTGAAACGTATATGCAACTGTGTTTCCAAGGTCTCCAAGTGCGGGGGCCTTGGAACACACATCAAACATGAATAAGCCCCTCTATCGACAAGCCGCCCTTGAGCGCCTTTCATCGCCGGAACAACTGGATCGGTTGATGCACATTACACAACCTGCCGGGTGGCTCTCACTCCTGGCCCTAGGGCTGATCGTCCTGGCGGCCATCCTGTGGGGTATCTTCGGCAGCATCCCCGTTCAGGTGACCGGCCAGGGCATTTTGTTGTCGGCAGGGGGCATCCACGACGTCGTTTCGCCGGAAGCAGGCCTACTCATCAGCATGCCGGTGAACGCCGGCGACATCGTCCGGGCGGGACAGATGATCGCCACACTTGACGACGGGAACGGTTCAGCCACGCCGGTGACCAGTCCATACACCGGGCGCGTGTTGGAAATCAAAGTCGATACTGGCACCTCCGTCGAGCGAGGCACCTCGCTCATCAGCGTCGAAGGGCTGAACCAGCAAGGGCGCGTAGACCTCGTCGCCGTACTCTACGTCGCTCCGGCGGAAGGCAAAAAGATCCAGACGGGCATGCCGGTGCAAGTGTCGCCCTCCACCGTCAGGCGTGAAGAGTATGGTTACATGCTGGGCCGCGTCACCGCTGTGGGGCAATTTCCTGCCACCTCGCAGGGGATGTTGCGGGTGCTGGGCAACACGGAACTGGTGAAAAGCCTGTCGGCAGGTGGCACGCCCATCGAAGTCCAGGTTGAACTGGAACGCAGCACGCAGAACGCCAATGGGTATGCCTGGTCATCGCAATCCGGCCCACCAAGCGCCGTCGATAGCGGCACGCTGTGCGACGCCTGGATCACACTGCGCGAAGAACGCCCCATCAGCCTCGTATTGCCTGCGGTCAAGTGAATCATGATGGCTCACACGAACGCTGCTCCTCATCGACGCGTGCACACGCCCACCCTGCTACAGATGGAGGCGACGGAATGCGGCGCGGCGGCGCTGGGCATGGTGCTGGGGTATTTTGGCCGTCACGTATCGCTAGAAGAGTTGCGCCTGGCCTGCGGTATCTCACGCGATGGCAGCAAAGCGAGCAACATCGTCCGCGCTGCTCGCCAATATGGCTTGGTCGCTAAAGGCTACAAGAAGGAACCGCTCTCGTTGCGCACGCTTCCACTGCCGATGATCGTCTTCTGGAATTTCAACCACTTTGTGGTGGTGGAGGGGTTTGGCAAAGATCGTGTCTATTTGAACGATCCCGCCTCCGGGCCGCGCACAGTGAACGACGCGGAGTTCGACCAGGCGTTCACCGGCGTCGTTTTAGCCTTCGAGCGAGGGTCGAATTTTGTCGCAGGTGGGGCAAGACCCAGCCTGCTCACAGCACTTCAAACGCGCCTGGCCGGCTCGCAGGTTGCGCTCGTCTACGTGGTGTTGGCGGGGCTGGCGCTCATCATTCCAGGGCTGGTCATCCCCGCCTTCAGCCAGATATTCATAGATCGCTACCTCGTCGGGGGGCTGCACAGATGGATCGGGCCGCTGCTGGCCGGTATGGCATTGACGGCGTTGCTACGCGCCGCGCTCACCTGGCTTCAGCAATACTATCTGCTCCGCCTGGAAACCAAACTCGCCCTGGCCGGCGCGAGCCGCTTCTTCTGGCACATTTTGCGCCTACCGATCGAATTTTTCAGCCAGCGTTATGGCGGCGAAATCGGCTCGCGCGTCAACCTGAACGATCGAGTGGCTGAACTGCTCTCCGGACAACTCGCCACCACGCTCATCAACCTGGCACTAGTAGTGTTTTATGCCGTCTTGATGCTGCAGTATGACGTGACGCTCACCCTGGTTGGTCTGGGCATCGCCGCCTTGAACATGATCGCGCTTCAGCTCGCCTCACACCGGCGCGTGGACGCTAATCGCGAACAGCTTCAAGAGCGCGCCAAACTGACCGGCGCCACCATGAGCGGCTTACAGATGATCGAGACACTGAAAGCCGGCGGTGGCGAATCGGACTTTTTCGCTCGCTGGGCTGGCTACCAGGCGAAGGTGGTCAATGCGGAACAACGTATGGCGATGGCATCTCAGGTGCTGGCAATCGTCCCGCCGTTTTTAAACGCATTGAACACCATGCTCATCCTGGGCCTGGGCGGCCTGCGTGTGATGGATGGCGCTCTCAGCATCGGGCAATTGGTCGCCTTCCAAAGCTTGATGGCAAGCTTCGTGGCCCCGGTGAATCAACTGGTGGAATTGGGCGGCACGTTCCAGGAAGCGCGAGGCGAGATGAGCAGGTTGGATGACGTGCTGCGCTACCCGGCCGACTCGCAGACGGACCAACAGCCAATTGAGGTTGAGCAAGCCGCATCAAAACTCACCGGCAAACTCGAACTGCGCAACGTGACGTTCGGCTACAACCGCTCGGAACCGCCATTGATCGAGAATTTCTGCCTGACGCTCAGGCCGGGCGCGCGCGTCGCCCTGGTGGGCGGCAGTGGCAGCGGCAAATCCACCGTCGCCAAGCTGGTCGCCGGGCTTTATGAGCCGTGGGCGGGCGAAATCCTGTTCGATGACCGCCCGCGCGCCAGCATCCCGCGCAGCGTGTTGAATAACTCACTCGCGATGGTGGACCAGGACATATTTCTTTTTGAAGGCAGCGTGCGTGAAAATTTGAGCCTGTGGGATTCCACCCTCCCCGAGGCCACTTTAGTTCAGGCGGCCAGGGATGCCGCCGTGCACGAGGAAATCTCCGCCCGCCCGGCCGGCTACGATGACGTCACGCAGGAGGGCGGGCGCAACTACAGCGGTGGCCAACGCCAACGCCTGGAGATCGCTCGCGCACTGGCCAGTAACCCCGCGCTGCTGGTATTAGACGAGGCAACCAGCGCGCTGGACGCCAAGACGGAAAAACTGGTCGACGATCAACTCCGCCGACGCGGTTGCACCTGCCTGATCATCGCACACCGTCTGAGCACCATACGAGATTGCGACGAGATCATCGTCATGGAAAACGGTCGCGTGATCCAGCGCGGCACACACGAGGAGCTTTTGCGCGCCAGGCACAGCCCCTATGCATGCCTGATCGAGATGCAGGCCCCGGAGAAGAAATCGCCCCTCGACCTGCTGCAATCGCTATGACCGAGGCATGCGAACCCGATGAAGGAGCTATGGAAACCCAGCAGCACATGGATAACCGCGCCAACGCAACAACAGAAACGGCCAGTTCGGCAAGCGAACTGCTGATGCTACGGCTGCGCTACCGCGAGTCGAAGCTCGTTCACGCCGCCGGCAATACCCCTCTTCTGCTGACGGATAAGCAAATGGCCTGGATCGTCTACACGGGCCGGCTGGATATCTTCATGGCGCCGTTCGACGCTCCGCTTGGCTGCGTGTCCGGCGCTCAACGGCATCTGTTTCGTGTGCAGGCCGCGCAGGCTGTATTTGGCACCGGCTTACCCGGCGGCGCTCACAGCATCGTCCTTCTCGCCGTGGGCGACCCTGGCACACAGCTCTTGCAGGTGAAGCGCACCACGTTACAGACGCTGGCGCAAGATGCCGCATTTACCGAGCCGATCACCACCCTGCTTGATGGGTGGATCACCGGGTTCTCCGAGAGCATCGCTGCCGGGCAGAACATGCCACGAGAAGTAACGTTGATCGAGCCTAAGGGCACCTTTCACCTGGCCCCAGGCCAGACTGCGCATCCCGGCCATTCGATCGTGTGGGTGAAGCCGGCAACCGGGGCTGCCACATTCATGAACACCCAGGCGCCCTTGCCGGCAGAGAGCTATTTCCCATTCTCAGGTCGCACCTGGCTACAGTCGTCAGATGCCAGCCAGTTCCATGCCGCAAGCACCCCAGTCTATCTCAGCCAGGATCAGACCTGGCTGGGCCTGAATCACTTTCACCAACTGGCGTTACAGTGCATCCAGCGTAGCGCCAAGCAAGCCGAGCAAGAAGAGCACCTACGCTGGCAAAACCGCGTTGCCTCAGATCGACGCCAGGTGACAAGTGCTATGGCGCGCTTGGCAGCCACTCTGAAACCACGCACCGCCACCTATCTTAGCGAGGAACTGAAGGATACCGACCCGCTCTGGGTAGCTTGCCAATGGCTGGGACAGGCCATGGGCATCACGTTGCAGCCGCCCTACAAACGTTCCGGTCAACCTTTAAAGGACCCGATTGGAGAAATTGCGCGCGCATCGCACATCCGCATCCGGCAGGTGATGCTGCGCGATGATTGGTGGCGCCACGATGATGGTCCGTTGCTGGCCTACCTGACAAAACCCCTCAACGCACAAACGGAGGCTCCCGCCCAGCCAAACGAAGGGCGACCGGTAGCGCTGGTGCCAGGCGCCGGCCAACGCCGCAGAGGAAGCGCCGCCTATAACATGCTGGACCCTATCGCCCAAACCAGCACGCCCGTCACGGCATCCGTCGCCGCACTCATTTCACCTTTGGCGCACGTTTTCTATCGCCCGCTGCCCAACCGTTCACCCAGCGGGCCGGACTTATTCAAACAGAGCCTGCGCGGCAGCCGGCAGGACGTGGCTTCCCTTGTGCTGGCTGGTCTGGCGATGGGCATATTAGGGCTCATCGTCCCGCTTTTGACGGGCATTCTGTTCGACCAGGTCATCCCCAGCGTGCAAAGGAGCCAAATGCTACAGCTTTGCCTGGGGCTCCTGGTGGGTGCGGTGGCGGTTGCCATGTTCCAGTTGGTGCGCAACATTGCCGTCCTGCGCCTGGAAAGCAACCTCACCTCCTGGATGCAGGCTGCCATCTGCGACAGGCTCTTGCGGCTGCCGGCGGCCTTCTTTCGCCAATATGCGGCCGGCGACCTGGCCGAACGGGTATTGGCGATGGGCAGCCTGGGCCAAATCATCTCCGAGGCGGCCATTTCGTCGGTGCTGTCGGGCGTGTTCTCCATATTCAGCCTGGGGTTGCTTGTGTACTACGCTCCCGGCCTGGCCTGGGGGGCGCTGGGGGTCATGCTCCTCTTTGGGAGCATCATCGCCTGCGCCGGATACAGGCAGGCCCAACTTGCCAAGCGGCTCCATCGCATCCAATCACACCTGACGGGGCTCGTGTTGCAATTCGTCACGGGCATCGCCAAGTTCCGCGCATCTGGCGCCGAAAGCCGTGCCTATGCACGTTGGGCCAGAGAGTTCAGCCAGCAAAGGCAGGTCGCTTTCCAATCTCACCTGATGGGTAGTTACTTGCAGGCGCTTCAGGCGGCCTACCCCGTCCTGGCGCTGCTGGTCGTCTTTGGGCTGGTCAGCCTGGCGGGCGACGCCGGGGGCACGCTTTCCACCGGCACATTTCTGGCCTTTAATGCCGCGCTCAGCCAGCTCCTGGCAGCCAGCCTGGCACTCGCGTCGGCGGCCAATTCGATCCTGCGGGCTATTCCCGTCTACGAGGGCATCAAACCCATTTTGCAGACGCCCCCCGAAACAGATCTCGCTAAGGCAGACCCTGGCATTTTGAGCGGTGAGATCGAAATCAGCCATATCAGTTTCCGCTATCAGAAGGACGCTCCGTCCGTGCTGGACGATATTTCGCTGCACATCCGCCCAGGCGAGTTCGTGGCAATCGTCGGCCCTTCCGGCTGCGGCAAATCCACCCTGTTGCGGCTGCTGCTCAAATTCGAATCGCCCCAGGCAGGTGCCATTTACCTCGATGGTCAGGACCTGGGCCGATTGGACGTAGAAGCGGTGCGCCGCCAAATGGGCGTGGTGCTGCAAGATGGTAAATTAAGCGCCGGCAGCATTTTGAGCAACATCATCGGCTCCTCGACGTTAACCCAGGAGGACGCCTTGGAAGCCACCCGGCTGGTGGGCTTGAAGCAGGATATCGAGCAAATGCCGATGGGCCTGCACACCGTCCTGAGCGCAGGCGGCGGGAACCTCTCGGGCGGGCAACGCCAGCGGCTGCTCATCGCGCGGGCGATTGTGAGCAGGCCGCGCATCTTGCTATTCGACGAAGCCACCAGCGCATTAGACAACCCCAACCAGTCACTCGTCAGCGCCAGCCTGGAGCAACTGAACGCCACGCGAGTCGTCATCGCGCATCGCCTGAGCACCATCGTGAACGCCGACTGCATCTACGTCTTTGAGGGCGGGGAGATCGTCCAGAGCGGCACCTATTCAGAGTTAATCAACCAACGCGGGCCTTTCGCCGAGTTGGCGAAACGCCAGCAAGCCTAGGCCCGGCATCATGTAAAGGGAAACGCTATGTCCAAAATCATCTCGGTTCACTCGTTTCGCGGCGGGACCGGTAAATCGAACTCGACCGCGAACCTTGCTACGCTGCTCGCCATCGAAGGCTACCGGATCGGCGTCGTCGATACCGACATCCAATCGCCGGGGATTCACGTCCTCTTTGGCCTGGATGAAAGCAAGATGACACATTCGCTCAACGACTACCTGTGGGGTAAATGCGAGATTCAGGAGACTGCCCACGACGTGACGCCTAACCTGGGCGCCAGCGTGCGTGGGCACGTCTACCTGGTACCCTCCAGCCTGAAGCCGGGCGAAATTGCGCGCGTCTTGCGCGAGGGCTACGACGTCAGCATGCTCAACGATGGCTTTCACAACCTGATACGCGCGTTGAACCTGGACGTGCTGATGATCGACACGCACCCCGGGCTGAACGAAGAGACGCTGCTTTCCATCGCCATTTCCGACGTGCTGGTCATCATCATGCGTCCCGACCAGCAAGACTACCAGGGCACTGGCGTCACAGTGGAAGTGGCGCGCAAGCTGGGTGTGCCGCGTATGCAGATCATCGTGAACAAGGTGCCGGCGGTCTTCCCGGTCGCCGAGGTGAAGGCCCGCACTCAGGATACCTACCAGGTTGAGATTGCAGCCGTGCTGCCTCATTCCGACGACATGATGGCCCTGGCAAGCGGCGGTATCTTCGCGACACGTTACCCCGACCATCCCATCACGGCATCGCTCAGACAGGTGGCCAGGCAATTGCTCATCTAAGCGCTTGCACAGACCACCCCATGCTTAACGGAGACAAGATGAAAAAATTCCATGCACCTTTGATAACCAGCGACATCGAAGCTTCGCTCAGCCAGTGGCGCCATCGCGTCCTGGATTCCATCATCACTTTCGGATGCATCATCGGGTTGCCGGCAATTGGCTTCATTTTGTACGATCTCAGCCACAACTGGAACAACTGGCCGGTGATGGGGATCGTCATCCTCTATGGGCTACTGGTTGCGTTGGGCCTCATCCGCAAGATGGATCAGCGCCTGCGCAGTTGCGGCGTGCTGTTCATCTTCTACGTCATTGGCATCATCGGCTTTGCGCGGGGCGGGCTGGCCGGCTCCGGGCGTATCTTCATGCTTACGCTGCCGGTCATCGCCCTCATCCTGCTAAGCGTGCGGGCGGGCATTCTGATGACGGTGCTCAGCATCCTCACCACGGTGGTTTTTGCCATCCTGGCGCAGGCAGGCGCGCTCCAGGGCTGGTTGATCTACCAGGAAAACCCGGTCACCCTCTATAGCTGGGCCGCCGAGGGAACCTACACCATCGTGCTCATGATCGCCGTCATGGCACTTTTGATTCTCTTCCACCGCTTCCAGGTGAAGACGCTGGAAAGCGAGCATCGCAACGCCAACGAATTGAAACAGGCACATGAACTGTTGGAGGAGCAAAACCGAACCCTGGAAGCGCGCGTCGAGCAACGCACGACCGAACTGGAACAGGCCATACAACAGGCGCAGGAATCTCACGCTTCAATCGAACAGGCGAATCACGAGAAAGACGACATGATCAACGGGTTCCGGGCCGTGCTGGACGCCATTGATTTCGGCATCTTGCTGATGGGCCCGGATTTGCGCACCCTGATCGGCAACCGTGCTCTATGTGATATGTGGAAGCTGCCCGAAGAATTGGTGATGCACGGCGCTACGATGGCCGACCTGCTGAACTACAACCGCGATAGTGGGCTATATGACATCCCGCGCGACGAATGGGAAGCCTATGTCAGGCAGCGTGAGGCGGCTGTCAACGCCGGAGACATCCCACCCACCCAGTTCCGCAGAGGCGACGGGCGCATCTTCAAATTCCAAGGCATGATCCTCCCGGGCGGCGGGCGCATGCTCACCTATTACGACATCACCGACCTGGTGCGCCAAAACGAGTACCTGGCCGCGTTGCACGATACGACGCTAGGGCTGGTCAGCCGGCTCAACATCCAGGACCTGCTGCAAACGCTGGTCTCGCGCGCCGGACAATTGTTGGATACGCCACACGGCTTTGTCTACGTGCTCGAACAAAGCGGCGCTCGCATCGAATGTCAGGTGGGTGTTGGAGGGCTGGAGTCATCCGTCGGCCTGCGACTAAAAAAGGGCGAAGGACTGGCCGGGAAAGTCTGGCAGACGGGCACACCGCTCGTGATTGAAGACTACGACGCCTGGGCCGGACGCTCCGCTCAATTCAGCAAATCCCAGATACGGGCCATTGCCGGCGTGCCACTTAAATCAAACGACCAAATCGTAGGGGTATTGGGCGTCGCCCGCAGCATCAATTCCAACCAATCCTTCAGCGCCGACGAATTGGAGCTATTGAACCGTTTTGCTCAACTCGCATCGGTGGCGCTGGGGAATGCGCAGTTGTATCAACAAGTGCAGCAGGAAAAACAATACCTGGAATCATTGTTGCTGAATAGCCCGACGGCCATCGTCGTATTCGACTTGCACTCCAACATCACGGCCTGGAACCCGGCAGCCTCGCGTTTGTTTGGCTATAGCTCGGCCGAAGCCGTCGGGCAACCGATCAACGAATTGATCGCAAAGGCAGACAACATACAAATGGAGGCGCAAGCCAACATGCACCAGGCGGTGCAAGGCAAAATGCTGCACACCATCACCCAACGCACCCACAAAGATGGTCACTTGATCGACATCGAGCTGTATGCCGTGCCAACCATCCTGGAGGGCAGGCAAACCGGCACACTGGCCATTTACCACGACATCACCGAGCTACAGCGCGCCCGCCAGGAGGCCGAAGCCGCCACACAAGCAAAGAGCGCCTTCCTGGCCACCATGAGCCACGAAATCCGCACGCCGATGAACGCCGTCATCGGCATGACGGGGCTGCTGCTCGATACGCCGTTGACGCCCGAGCAGCGCGAGTTTGCCGAAACGATACGCCAAAGCGGCGATGCGTTACTCACCATCATCAACGACATCCTGGACTTCTCGAAGATCGAAGCCGGGCGTATGGAACTGGAAAGCCAGCCTTTCGACCTGCGCGAGTGCCTGGACAGCGCGATCGACCTGTTGGCACCCCAGGCGACCAAGAAGGGGCTGAACCTGGCGTGCGTGGTGAACCCCGACGTGCCCACGGCCATCGTGGGCGACGTGACGCGCTTGCGCCAGGTGTTCGTGAATCTACTCGGGAATGCCGTCAAGTTCACACCGACCGGCGAGGTGGTGCTTTCGGCTCAGGCGCAAGTGCAACAACAGCCCCAGCCACTGATCGGCGACACATCGGCGGCGCCCGCCACCTACCAATTGCACTTCTCAATTCACGATACGGGCATCGGCATCCCGCGCGAACGGGTGGATCGTTTGTTCAAGTCGTTCAGCCAGGTGGATATTTCCACTTCGCGCCGTTTCGGCGGTACAGGATTGGGGCTGGCAATCAGCAAGCGCCTGGCGGAGTTGATGGGCGGGACCATGTGGGCCGAGAGCGAGGGCGTGTCCGGCAAGGGTAGCACGTTCCACTTTACCATCCTGGCGCAAGACGCTCCTGCACTATCGACACATGCCTACCTGCGCCAGGTGCAACCCGGCCTGGCAGGCAAACGCGTGCTGATTGTGGACGATAACCCCACCAACCGCCGCATCGTGTCGCTACAAACACAAGCCTGGGGCATGATTCCCCACGAGACAGGCACACCCCACGAAGCGCTGGGCTGGGTGCGCCGGGGAGACCCGTTTGACATAGCCTTCCTGGACGTACAGATGCCCGAGATGGACGGCGTGACGCTGGCAAACGAGATACACCGGCTCCGCGACACTGCACATCTCCCCCTCGTCATGCTCAGCTCGCTAGGCAAGCGCGAGGCGCAGGCCGACACCGGCCCCTGGGCAGCCTATCTGGTCAAACCGATCAAAGCGTCACAACTATATAACGTCCTGGTCGGCATCTTTGGCGCTGAGGCAGGGCTGGCCCCGGCAGCACGACCGGAGATCAAGCCACAGTTCGACGCAGCGATGGGGCAGCAACATCCGCTGCGCATTCTGCTGGCTGAAGATAACCCGGTGAACCAGAAGCTGGCGATACGCCTGCTCGCACGCATGGGCTACCGTGCCGACGTTGCAGCAAACGGCATTGAGGCGCTCGAATCATTAAAGCGCCAACCTTACGACGTGATTCTGATGGACGTACAGATGCCCGAAATGGACGGCCTGGAAGCCAGCCGCAGGATCTGGCGCGAATGGCCGGCCGAGAAACGCCCGCGCATCATCGCCATGACGGCGAACGCGATGCAGGAGGATCGCGAAGAGTGCCTGGCAGCCGGGATGGACGACTTCATCAGCAAACCCATCCGCGTCGAAGAGCTGATAGCCGCCTTACACCACAGCCAGCCGCTGAGCACAGCGACGCCTCACACGCCAGCTCCCGAACCAGCGGCCCAATTGCCTGTCACAGAACCGCCTGCGCCATGTGCCACGCAGCTCAACCCGGCGGCCATCAAACGCTTGAGGGAAATGGCCGGCGATGATGAAGGGTTCCTGAAAGAGATGATCGGCACCTTCCTGGCCGATGCGCCCGGGCTGGTGAGCCAGATTCGCACGTCGCTCGAACGCGGCGATGCGCCCACACTACGGCGCGCTGCGCACAGCCTAAAGTCCAACAGCACCGACTTTGGCGCGCAGGCACTCTCCGATATGAGCCGGGAATTGGAGATGATGGGCAAAGCCGGCACGCTGGATGGGGCACAGGCCATCGTCGAATCCGTGGAAAAGGAATTTGAGCAGGTGACGCTGGCATTACAGGCACTGCAACAGAGCGCGTGAGCCCGCAATGCACATCGTGAGGAGAAATATGCTGGATAAACAGGGCACCATTCTCGTGGTGGACGATAACCGCCTGAACCGGGTTTCATTAGCCCATAGCTTGCACAAAGAGGGCCACACAGCCATCGCCGCCGAAGACGGCCGCCAGGCGTTGGAACTGCTGCGCACGCAGCCGTTCGATCTGGTGCTGCTGGACATCGTGATGCCCGAAATGGACGGCTATCAGGTGCTGGAAGAGATCAAGAACGATACCAATTTGCGCGATATCCCGGTCATCGTCATCTCGGCGCTGGACGAGATGGATAGCGTGGTCAAAGGCATCAAGATGGGCGCGGAAGACTACCTGCCCAAGCCATTCGACCCCGTGCTGCTGAAGGCGCGCATCGATACCTGCCTGGAAAAGAAACGCCTGCGCGATCAGGAACTGGAGTATCTACGCCAGGTAGCACACCTGACAAACGCCGCCGCCGCGGTAGAGGCAGGCACTTTCGATCCAACCTGCCTGGCACCCGTCGTGGAACGTGCCGATGAGCTGGGCCAACTGGCGCGCGTCTTTCAAAACATGGCACGCGAGGTATACGCGCGCGAACAACGCTTGAAGCAACAATTGCACGAACTGCGCATCGAAGTGGACGAGGCCAAGAAGGCATGCCAGGTGGCCGAGATCACCGAAACGGAATACTTTCGTGAGCTACGCGAGAAGGCTCAGCGGCTACGCGACAAAGGCGCTCCGCCCGCGCACAACTCACAGTAACCCTCTTTCGCCGCGCCTTATACATCAACGAGACATGAGTGGCACTGCGCCATTGATCGCCTCTACTGGCATGAAAATCACGTTTTTCTGTAACTTCCCGGCCAAAATCGCATCTAAGGAGATGGTCATCTCATACCAAAATCAGAGGTCACCGATAAGGAACTATCTGCAATGAGCTTACATATTGATCCATCAGTACGCTATCAAAAGACGCATGAATGGACCCGCAACGTCAATGGCGAATTCGTCGTCGGCATCAGCGATAACGCGCAAGACGCCCTCAGCGACATCGTTTACGTCGAATTGCCCAGCGTAGGGGCCAAACTCGCCAAAGGCGAACGTTTCGGCACCATCGAATCCGTCAAGGCCGCTTCGGACGTCTATATGCCCGTCTCGGGCACCATCAGCGCCGTGAATTCCGAACTGGAATCGACGCCGGACACGATCAACAAGTCGCCCTTCGACGCCGGGTGGCTGATCAAAATAAAGCCCGACAACGCAGCGGAGTATGATGCGCTGTTGGACGCAACAGCTTACGAACAGCAATTGAAAGAAGAAGAGAACTGATTGGGTTGGTTTGGGTCGCTATTGAAACAGGAACTGAATGGGATGGGATTTCTAAGAAGAATACTGGGCGGTAGAGAGACAGATACGCCTGCCACCGGGCAGGCGGCGGTCCGGCGCGAGATCAACGCAAATGAACTGGCGGCAAAGCTGGAACAGGCTCAGCCGCCATTTTTGCTCGACGTGCGCGAGCCCCACGAATATATGGACGCACACATCACTGGCGCGACGCTGATCCCATTGGGAGAATTGATGGAGCGCATGAGCGAATTGCCGCGCGAGCGCGAAATCGTATGCGTGTGTCATTCCGGCGGCCGCAGCAGCTCCGCCACGCGCTATCTGCTGAGCGCAGGTTACAATGTGCTGAATTTGAGCGGCGGCATGTACGGCTGGACGCATACCGGGTTGCCGGTAAAACGCGGCACCGACCGCTAAGGCTCGTTTGTTCATCGTTGTATCGATGGCCGGCCTGGGGAATATCCCGGGGCGGCCATTACACTTTTTTTCACGGAGTGCTTCATTGAAAGAGCGTGTTGTTCAATTCGCGCCGGGCGTTGGGCTGTCGTTGGTAATTGCGGCACTGGCATTGCTGCTGCAAGTGTTGGAAGTACAGTGGCTGGGCCAACCCGTCATCGAAGGGCTGGTGATCGCCATTCTGCTGGGCATGCTCGTGCGCACGTTTTGGCAGGTGGACAAGCGCCTGCTGCCGGGCATCAACTTCTCGGGCAAACAAGTGCTGGAATTTGCCATCGTGCTGCTGGGGGTTTCCATCGACCTGCCCGCCCTGCTAAAGGCGGGGCCCATCATGTTGCTCTCCATCGTCCTGGTGGCCTTCTTCAGCATCTTTGCCAGCACCCAAATCGGCAGGTTGCTGGGGTTGAACCCCAAGTTGGCGACCCTGGTGGCCTGTGGCAATTCCATCTGCGGCAACTCGGCCATCGCCGCCGTCGCGCCGGTCATTGGGGCGGATCAGAAAGACATCGCCTCCTCCATCGCCCTCACGGCGGTGCTGGGGGTCGTGGTGGTGCTCACGCTGCCGCTGCTCATCTCCGGCGTTGGGCTTTCACTCTACCAGTACGGCGTGCTGGCCGGCATGACCGTCTCGGCCGTGCCACAAGTGATCGCCGCCACCTATTCCGTCAGCACCATTAGCGGCGACATCGGCACGCTGGTGAAGCTGGTGCGCGTGCTGCTGCTGGGGCCGGTGGTGCTGTTCTTCGCGATACGCTATCGCAAAACGGGCAGCGCAGCGCAACAAACCAAGTTCTCTCTGAATCGCTTCATTCCCTGGTTCATCATCGGGTTCGTATTGCTGGCCATAGCGCGGTCAATCGGCCTCATTCCTGCTTCAGTAGCCGACCCATTGCGCGAGGTGAGCCGTTCTCTGACGGTGCTTGCTATGGCCGCACTGGGCCTGGGCGTAGACATCCGGTCGGTGCGCCAGGTGGGCCGGCCGGTTGCATTGGCTGTCGTCGGCTCGCTACTGGTGCTCATCGCGCTCAGCCTGACGCTCATCAAGGTATTCGGCATCGCCGGCGTCTGATGGCGCTTGGTGGCTTTGGGGTGGTTGGGGAGTCTCCCCAGCCACCGCCTGCACAAAATCTTCCCCGTTCGGTCTCCAGCGCGTAACTTCTGAGCGACTTGTTCATCTAAACACCTAGAAACGTAAATAGGGAGTTTTGAAACGATGAACGGCACAGCAAATGTTCAACCACGTGTGATCGTATTTTCTACGCCGACGTGCTCTTATTGCAACGCGGCAAAGGCATATTTCCGTCAGAAGGGCGTTAAGTTCAGCGACGTAGACGTAAGCCGCGACCAGGCCGCCGCGCGCGATATGGTGCGCCGCTCCGGCCAGATGGGCGTACCCGTCATCGACATCGGCGGCAAGATCATCGTCGGGTTCGACCGTAACAGGATCAATCAACTTTTAGGGATCAAATAACTTCTGGAGATGAGAAGATGAGCAAGAATAGTGAAACCACGAACATCCAACCGCTCGGTACGCGCGTATTGATTCAACCGCTGGAGCAGGAAAACCACACGGCGTCCGGGCTGCTATTGCCCGAGACGGCCAAGGAAAAGCCGCAGACGGGCCGCGTCATCGCCATCGGCGACGATGAGGGCATCAAGGTGAAGGTGGACGACAAAGTGCTATTCGCCAAATACACCGGCGCCGAGATCAAGTTCGACGGCATCGAATATTTGTTGATGGATCAAAACGACGTTTTAGCGCGCTTGAATTGATGGGGCCATGGAACTCACCTTGCAACCAATTTCCAGCCCGGCGCAGGATGAAAATCATTACGATGTGATCATCATCGGCGGTGGCCCTGCCGGTGCAACAGCCGCCATCTACACGGCGCGCGCCGACCTAAAGACGCTCGTCATCGATAAGGGCGTCACCGCAGGAGCGCTGGGGTTGACAGCTAAAATCGCCAATTATCCCGGCGTGCCGGGAGAGATCAGCGGCGCGGACTTGCTGAAGGTGATGCGCACCCAGGCGGAATCATTTGGTGCACGGTTCATCGCGGATAAGGTGCAGGCAACCGACCTGGAAAGCGAGCCCAAGATGATCTTTGCCAATGGCGGGGCCTACACCGCCGGCGCGGTGATCATCGCCAGCGGCTCCATGGGCCGTGGGCAACGCGTCCCAGGCGAAGATCGCCTGCTGGGGCACGGCGTGTCGTATTGCGCAACGTGCGACGCGGCTTTCTTCCGCGATCAGGTCGTCGCGGTGGTGGGCAATAGTGATGAAGCGATCGAAGAGGCGCTCTTCCTCACGCGCTTCGTGTCCAAGGTGCACCTGCTATCACCGACGCCCGAGTTGAAGGCTGCGCCGGAGATGGTTGCCGAGGTGACCAGCCACCCCGGCGTCGTCACACACCTGGGCACCGCCGTGCGCGAGGTGATCGGCACGGCACAGGTCGAAGGTCTGCGCATCGCGCCGCGCGGCCAGGCCGAACACCTCCTGCCGGTGAGCGGGGCGTTCTTCTACCTGCAAGGCGGGAAGCCCATCACCGATTTCCTGGGCGGCAGCCTGCAAGTGGGGCCAACGGGTTGTCTGGTCGTGGACAAGGAATATCAAACCACCCTGCCCGGGGTTTATGCAGTCGGCGACGTGCTGTGCAACCACGTCAAACAAGCCGTCATCGCCGCGGCAGAAGGGGCGATGGTGGGCATGTTGATCGAAAAACAATTGCACCACCGCAAACAACTGGCGGTGGACTGGTCCAAATAGACCTCTCCCTATTGACAACCACACAGATTGCGCCCATAATGTGACTGACTGGTCACATGACCAATCAGTCACATTATGCCAAAGCAGACCTATTTCAACCTGCCGGATGATAAGCGGCACCTGATAGAAGACGTCGCGATTGACGAATTCGCCACGAGCGGCTTTGAGGCGGCGTCGATCTCGCACATCGTCAGCCGCGCCGGCATCGCCAAAGGCAGCTTCTACCAGTACTTCGACGACAAGCATGACCTGTTCATGCACCTGGTGAACCTGTTCACGCAGGAGAAGCTGGCCTACTTCAAGGGTCGCCGGCCGCCCAACCCCAACATGGATTTCTTCGCCTATCTGCGCTGGCTCTTCGAGGCCGGCTATGAATATGCGGCGACTCAGTCAAAGCTGAACCTGGCGGTCAGCCGGGTGCTATTTGGCGAAGGGCTGTTCATGGGCGAAACCTTCAAAGAAGCGCGTGAGGCATCTGCGCAGATGTTCAGCGAGCTGATCCGGCAGGCCACTCAAAGGGGCGAGATAGACCCGGCCATCGACCCGGCTGTCAGCGCGTTTGTGGTCGAAACATTGCTCAACGCGCTGGGCTTGTTCATCCTCAACCAACAATCAATCTCCCCTACAGACCCGCCAGGCAGCAAGATTGATCGGCTGCGCTCCGAGCGGGCGCGTGAGATCGTGGCGCATGTGCTATACGTGCTGGAAAACGGCCTGCGCAACCGAGAAGTAGCCGGCATTCCCACCTCACAGGACAAAGCGACATGACGCATTCTCTGCAAGATAAGACCATCGTCATCACCGGCGCCAACGCCGGCATCGGCAAGGCCGCTGCGACTCAATTGGCAGCGCTGGGCGCAACCGTGGTCATGGCCTGTCGCTCTGCGGAGCGTGGCGCACGCGCGCTGGCGGAAGTGCGCGAGGCGACCCACAACCAGCGAGTGGAACTGATGCTGGTGGATATGTCTTCGCAGCAGTCCATCCGCCAGTTTGCGGCCGCCTTTCTATCGCGTTACGCGCGCCTGGACGTGCTCATCCATAACGCGGCCAACTTCGATCAATCGTTCAAATCCCCCACCCTGACGGAAGATGGCGTCGAGACCATCTTCGCGACCAACCACGTGGGGGTGTTCTTGATGACGGGTCTGCTGCTGGACACGCTGAAAGCCAGCGCCCCAAGCCGCATCATTACCGTAGCATCCAAAGGGCTGACCCTCTACCCTCGACTGGACATCGAGTTCGACAACTTGAGCGGCGAGCGCAAGTTTAGCCCGCAGCATGCCTACTACCTCTCCAAACAGGCCCAGGTGATGTTCACCTACGCGCTCGCCGAACGGCTGAAGGGGACGGGCATAACGGTCAACTGCGTGCGCGTGACGAACGTCGCCCTTCCCGATGAGCGCATTGCGCGTCAGCCCAAGTTGTTGCAGCAGCTCTACCGCATCAAGCGCCGCATGTCCATCACGCCCGAACGCCAGGCGGAAACTTACGTCTTCCTGGCCGCCGG
Source organism: Thermoflexales bacterium (assembly GCA_034430115.1). GTDB lineage: Bacteria > Chloroflexota > Anaerolineae > J036 > Brachytrichaceae > CAIXPS01. The sequence goes on from DAOUFG010000005.1 coordinate 20,481, forward strand.
CACAGAGGTCCAGGACATCAACGGAGGGCTATGGGATGAAAATAATCGCCAGGTGCGCTCGAACAAGCACTCCTATTGCCGCGAAACGTGGCAAAAGTTGTGGCAGGTCAGTGAGCAACTGGGCCACATTCGCTATTAGAGTGGTTTGCACTCTACCGCAGGATCATCCTTCGACAAGCTCACGATGATCCGTCCGGCGCAAGCTGAACCAAAACCGGCTGCCTGCGCCAGGGCTGCTTTGCACACCGATTTGCCCGCCCATCGCCGTCACAAGCGTTTTGGCAATCGCCAGCCCCAGCCCCGTGCCGCCGCTCGCGCGCGAACGCGATTTGTCTCCCCGGTAGAAGCGGTCGAACACGTAAGGCAGATCTTCGGGGGCAATGCCCGCCCCCGTGTCGGTGACGCTGATTCTTAGCGCGGGCTCGCCCGGGCTCCCCTGCGCAGCGAGCGTCACCTGCCCTCCCGCCGGCGTATAACGAATGGCGTTGGCCAACAAATTCCGCAACACCTGCGCCAGCCGGTCCGGGTCGGCCTGCACGAGCGGCAATCCATCAGCAGGTTGAAGCACCAGCCGCACGCCCTGCGCATCCGCCAGCGCCGTAAAGTGTTCCAGCGCCATGCGCAGTTGTGCCGCGGCATCTACAGGCAAGACGTTCAAATGCAGTTGGCCCGACTCGGCCAGCGCCAATTCACGCAGGTCGTCGATCAGCCGGTTGAGCAACAACGTCTCGTCGTAGAGCGTGGCGATCTCCGTGCGCTCCAAAGGATAGACGCCGTCCAGCATGGCCCGCAAATTGCCCTGGATCACCGCCACCGGCGTGCGCAACTCGTGGGCAATGTCGGCCATCATGTCGCGCCGCACATTTTCGGCCTGCTGCAACGACTCGGCCATGCCATTGAAGGCATGAGCCACCTCAACCACTTCCTGCGTACCCTGCGGCTTCACGCGATAGTCCCAGCGGCGCCCGGCGAAGGTATGCGCCGCCTGCGCCAGGGCGGCCAGGGGCGTCGCCAGCGCGCGGCTGACCAGCAACCCGAGGATGATTGCCACACCGCCTGCGGCCAGGGCGGCCAAGACAAGCGTGTGGCCCAGTTGATCGAGAAAGGCCTGCTGCGCCTGATTGAGCACTACGTGCCCTGGCGCGCTCGCCAGCAGGTAGCCAACCACTTTGCCATCTACGCGGATAGGAACCGCACCGGAACGCTGCGCCTCGGTCAACGTTGTGCCCGGCTGATCGCCATACACAATCACCCCGTTCGCGTCGGCTAGCGTGACGGACGCGGCGCGCCCATTTCCGCGCCCACGCCCCATTCCCATCATGCCCGTGCCACCCGTTTCCAACAGGGCGTCCGCCCCCTCCCAACCACCACTTTGCTGATAGTAGGCCGCCAACGCTTCAACCTGGCCGGCCTGGTTCATCATCTCCTGGTTCGTCAGGTAGGCCTGGAACTGACTGGTCGCGGCGTTGTTAGCCAGCAACGCCACGATGCCGACGCTCAACAACGTGATCGCCACAAACGCAAAGGTGAGGCGCACCCACAACCTGTTCATGGTCTATTCCCGCATCCGATAGCCAACGCCAAAGACGGTCTCGATGTAAGTGGGCTCCGCCGGGTCCGGCTCGATCTTCTTGCGCAGGTTTTTGATGTGCGAGTCGATCGTGCGGTCAAATCCTTCGTAAACATATCCAAATGCCTTGTCGATCAACTCTCCGCGCGTAAAGGCGTGGTTGGTATTTTGCATCAGCGCGCGCAATAGCTCATACTCGGTCGGCGTCAGTTCCAACTCGCGCCCGGCGAGACTTGCCGTGCGGAGGGACATATCCAGCCTCAAATCACGCACCGCCAGGATGGGGGAAGGCTGCAATACGCCGCCCGCACGCCGCAACAGGGCCCGCACACGCGCCACCACTTCCAGCGGGTTGAATGGTTTGGTCAGGTAGTCGTCCGCGCCGACATCCAGCCCCTTCAACTTATCGGCGTCTTCCACGCGCGCAGTAAGCATCAAGATTGGCGTCGCCGCCAGGTGCTCATCGGCGCGCAACAGGCGCGTCAGTTCAAATCCGTCACGCTCGGGCATCATCACATCCAGCACCACCAGGTCGGGCCGGTCGTGCCGGATGCTGTGGAGCGCCGCTTCGCCGTCGTAGGCCGTGAGCACGCTGAACCCCGCCTGTTCCAGGTACGACTTCACCAGGCGCACAATCTGCGCATCGTCGTCGGCCACCAGGATTCGTTGAGCCATGATTACTTTGATTGTAACGGCGCGCCATCGGGTGCGGGCGCCGATGCGTTTGCGGCCAACGCATCGCGTAAGGTGGAAATTTCGAACCCCGGCACGATGCCTTCCACGTCTTTCAAGGCAGTTGTGGGTGGCACGTCCGCTGGGATGCCCGCCAGCGCGTAAAGCGCCGTTTGAGGCATGTGTAGGCCATCCATCACCTGCTGCAGGGTCATCCACCCCTTGATGTCGGCGGGGGCAAGTTGCTGATCGGCCACGACTTCTGTGCGGCCGCTGATGGACCACAGTCCTGCACGCTGTGCCACAAAAACAGTGCCCAACAAGGCAACGATCAAGATCACGGGGACGAACAATGGTTTAACTTTCATGCCAATCTATCTCCTGTTTTTCTTTACGACTGCTGTCGCTTAGCGAATAATCCGCGCAAACCATCCATCCAGGCGGGCGCCAGGCGCACTTCCAATGACCCTTTGCGGGGACAGGCATCCACACACGCGAGACACCCGATGCAGTTACTGCTGACGACTTTTGCATTTGCCACGTCCAGATTCATCGGGCATGGGCGGTTGCACAACTGGCAGCCCTTGCAAGCCGTCGCTTCGCGCCGAATGCGCAGCAGGCTGAATTTGCTCAGCAGGCTGATCGCGCCACCCAACGGGCAGAAGTAGCGGCACCACGCTCGTTCCACCAGGAAAGAAGCAGCCAGCACCGCCAGGGTGATGACATAGGCCGGCCAGCTCACCAACAGATCGAACTCAAATAGCCAGCCCAACCCAAACAATGTGCGATAGGGATCGTAGTCCGCAAACCACAGCTTCACCTGGGCGATGGTTTGATAGAGGATGAGCGCCAGAATGACGAAGCGCCCATAGCGCAGCACGGCGTCCAGCCGGGCCGGCACCTCGATGGGCCGGATGTGCAGCCGTTTGCGCAGCCCGGCTAATAGGTCTTGCACAGCGCCGAAGGGACACACCCAGCCGCAAAATGCGCCACCGGCGAGCAGCGTGCCGATCACGAGCCCCGCCAGCAAGACCAGGTTGGAGAGATGCGTTTTGGGAATCAATTGCCCACCACTGGAGACGGCACGCCACAATGTCTCGATGCCGCCGAAGGGGCACAGCGCATCGATAGAAGCGGTGCTGCCATCCTCGGTGGACAGATTGTGGATCACGCTCATAGCAATGATGAGCAGTGCAAACCCCAGTTGCACGATGTGGCGGATGCGTTGCGTCCAGGCCATGCGCCGGCGACGGACGGCGGCAGGGGTATGGTCATCAAAATCCAGATAGAGCGACTTCAGCACAGGTTGTGGGTTCATCTTTTTCCTCTTCAGTAAATCTGGTTGTGAGGATAGCGAGAGGTTGTGGAGAAAGTGTGGACGCGCGTCCGCGCGACGAGAAAACGCCACATACAAACGCGGCGGCCACCTTGTTCAGGTGGCCGCCGCAGGGAGATTTGTGTGCCGCCGGGGCTTGAGATTATTTGTTCCAGCGCCCGCCGCGATTCATCTGGCTACGCGGCATGTTGGTGGTGCCCAGGTTATCGCACACGCCGTCGCCATCGCTATCCACGAAGCCGGTGCCTGCGCCATTCCCGCGCGGGGTGAAGGCGGCGTTCAGTTGTGACGTTACGTTAGTCTTCATCGTAGTCAGGCTCGCGTCTGCCTGGGTCTGCGTCAGGCGACCGGCTGTCACAGCCTCTTGCAGCGCCTGTTCACGCGGCGCAATGAACGCCGTGACGATTTTATCCAGCGCCACGCCCTTATCCTCAGCCACAGCGGCGATGCTCTTGCCGCCGTTCAGCGCTGCCACCAGGTCGGCCTGGGTCATGCCCATCGTCTGAGCCGCGACAGCGACGAGCGAGTTGCTCTGCCCGCCCATGCGCCCTTGCGTGAACAGGCCCATCCCGCCGCCGGCGGCGTACCCGCGTCCCGCGCCTGGGGCCTGTGCCGTCGCCGAAGGTGCCGGCGACTGTGCCGCCACGCTGTTACCAAAAAGAACTGCCCCTGCAATCGTCGCCACGACCACCGCTGCGCCTAGTTTGAACCATTTGTTATTCATCTTATGCCTCCATATTTCCTTGCTGATTTATTTTTTCGTTCGGGTTATCCCGTTTCGTTGGCCTGTTTATAGCGAGCAGTTGTGGAGAACTGATGGAGACGCCGGCATCGATGTCAAAAATGCGCGGGCCGTATCCGGGCAGTGGGTTTGCACGTCTTAAGTATGTAATCCGCAGCAACCAATTCATTTACAAGGAGAAATTGACATGCAAACCAAACTCATGAAACTCGCTTCTGCCGCGACGATGGCGATGATGGCCGGGCTGATTGCCTTCGGCGGCGGCGTCCATGCAAAGGCCGCCCCTGTTACCGCCGACGCCACCCGCACGCGCGACCAGATCAGACTGCTGGACTGCGACGCAACGTGCGACCAGTTGCAAGACCAGATCAGGCTCCAGGATCATCTTCAGCTTCACGACTGCTGGGAATAACCTGCCCCAGGGTGCCTGGCTGAGATGGCTGGGCACCACTGCCCTTCTCCATCACTTCTCCATAGGTGCAGCTTAGGCTGTGTCAGAAGTGTGTGCATTCCGGGGCGCAGGGCCGTATCTTGCGCCCCCACGTCTACGTCTATTCAATGACGCGCGCAATCACACAGGGAATCAACCCATCTCGTACTTTGTGGGCAGGCAGATTGAATCAAGACATTGCCATCAATAGCGATACCCAACTGCTGGAGCGGGCGCGCACGTTGGACCCGCAGGCCCTTGGGCAGATATACGACGCCTATTTCGAGCGTTTGTATCGTTACGCCTTTCATTTTGTGGATAACCCGGCCCTGGCACAGGATATCGCCGCAGAGGCGTTGCGCCGCCTGCTGGAAGCGCTACACAAACGACGCGGCCCGGAACACCTTTCGGTGTGGCTCTATCGCGTGGCGCACAACCTGGCGATCGACGCAATCCGCAAGCAGCCACCCGGCGCCATGGTGGCGTTGGACCTGTGTGCGGCGGCGGCGGATGGCCCCGGCACAGAGGCAATGATGGAACAACACCTGCAACAGGATCACATCCGGGCCGCGCTGGCGCAATTGACGCCGGACCAACGCCAGGTGTTGATCTTGAAATTCCTCGAAGGCTATTCCAACGCAGAAATAGGCGCTTTGATTAATAAACCGGAAGGGGCGATCAAGTCGCTCCAACACCGGGCATTGGCCGCCCTTCGCAAAGCGCTGGGGAAAGATAAAGAAGCGCTAAGGCAATGAAGAAATACATGCTGAATCGGAATATCACGATGGAAGCATTGGAGCAGGCGCTGGCAAGGATTGACCGTGGCGAGTTGCCGGACGAATGCCTGGCCCATCTGCCCGACCCATCCGGGGAACTGCGCGGCCTGATTGAGGCACGGCTGCAACTGAAAGCGCTTGCGCCTGCCCCACCGCTTTCTGCCGAAGTTCTCGCCGCACAACGACGCCGGTTCCTAGCGCAGGCCGGCGAATATAAGCCGCACGAGACAGAGAAGCAACAGCCCCTTACACAGCGATGGCTGCAAAGGATTGGCCAGCCACATCCCAGGCTGCGCACGGCCCTGGTTGCAGGATTGTTAGCCGTTTGCCTGGTAATCGGGTTGGTACACACCGCCCAGGCGAGCACACCCACCAGCCCTCTCTACCAGATCAAGATAGGCATTGAGGACGTGCAGCTTGGCCTGGCGTGGTCGCCGGCGCAACATGCTTCGCTGGCGCTGGCGTTCGCCGCCGAACGCGTGCGTGAGATCGAACTCATTTCCAGCCAGGGCCAGCCAGTGCCCCAGGCAGTATTGGTGCGCCTGGGGGATCAACTGAACGCAGCACTACGCGACGCAGCAGGCACTGAAGGGACCCAGCAGCGACACATCCTGGCCGAGGTGAACGCCATCACGACCCAATTGCAACATGCCTTGATGCAGGCAAGCACGCAAGCCCCCATGCCCACACAGGCCGGTTTGCGAGAAGCGGAGCGCCTGCTGGAACAGACACGTCTACAGGCTGAAACGAGGTTGAACGCCCCCTCGCTCCCCAGCTCAACGCCAATGGCGCCTTCAGCCACACCCATGCCGACGCTCACACAGCAGGCGCGACCTTCGCCTTCAGCCACGCCGCGCCCTAGCGCTACCCGGCAGGCGCAACCTTCGGCAACGCCCCACGCGCCATCTCGCACACCGCAACAGACCCAAATGCCCATTCAAAACAGGGCCGACTGGCAAGGCGAGGTCACCCACACGCCAATGCCGCAGGCGACGTCCATGCCCCCAGCGCCGTCCCAGACCAGGCAGCCCCAGCAGACCGCTCAACCGGCAACGCAACCGACCACCGCGCCTGCCCATCCGCAACAGCCTGGGCCGGCGAAAGAAGATTCCACACCAAAACGAACATCCTTCAACCCACCAGTGATGCCGGTGGGTTGAAGGATGTTCTCCTCCTGTGCACCTCTCCCTATCCAGGTAAATCGTCAGAAGAGGTTGACGCTCTCATCAAATAATGTGGGGCGACTGGTTAAGTCGTCCAGCCAAGCTCGCTAGGGCAAGATGGCATCTCGCCTTACACAGGTGAGCCTTATGAAAGGCTCACCGGCTCCGCCAACGCGCGCTGAATCTCGGCCAACAAATGTCCTTCAGGGGCCGCGCCAACCATCGTCCCAGCGCCGTAGTTGATGGTGGTCTGTGGCACGCCGCTCACGTCGTAACGCTCCGCCAGCTCGGGGAATTCGGTCGCCTCAACCATTTCGGCCTGCACCAATGGGCTTTCCAGCGCCATCTGGTGCGCCAACACCACCGCGCGTGAACAATAGGGGCACGTGGGCGTGACGAACACTTGCAGATGCACCGGCTGGGTCAGGCCCTTCAACGCAGCGCGGGTTTCCTCGCCCAGGCGCGAATCTCGCCCACCAACCAGCAGCAAATCGTTGATCAGCGCGCTGAACTCATAGCCGGCCGGGATGCCGGCATAGCGAATGCCATAGTCCACCGTCGTGTCGCCGTCTTGCGCCGCGATCACCAGGCTGGGTGCCTTATCTACGTGATATTGCTCCGCCAGTGCCGCATCCGCCTCGATGTCGTGCACGTCCAGGCTGAGCCGATCAGATGTTGAGACGACACCTTCCAGGAGCTTTTGCGTCTCATCGCAATAGTCGCAGTTCTGCTGCGATCCGAAATAAATCACGCGCACGGGTTGCGCCATTTCTGCCAGTGCCTCACGCACCTGCCCCTTCGTCTTCTCATCCAATAACGTAGACATGTTTCCTAAACTCCTCTGCTCTGTTTCATATGTAGTTGCTTACTTAGATGTGCAGGGGCGGGAAAAGTGACATGCCAGGACATGGCACAGCGCACGGCAGAACCAACCAATATTCAATAACAATTGCTGTATTTTGTACAATTACTATTGACATTCTGGCGACAAGCAACTAATATGATGTTCATCATAAGATTATGCACACACGTCAACGATGGCGGGCGCGAACAATGGACGCGCCGTATTGTGCACACCGCCGCTGCTGGCTTCCCGGCAGTTCGCCTGTTCAGCCAGACCTGAACGTAGGACGGCGCATTCGGCAACTGCGAGAAGCGTGCAAGCTATCCATGCGCGAATTGGCGGGTGCAAGTGGGCTGGCACCAAACACGCTCAGCCTGATCGAAAACAACAGAACATCGCCAAGCATCAGCACACTTCAACAAATCGCACATGCGCTGGGCGTGAACATTACGACGTTCTTCGAGCCGCCGGACGAAATACATGTCGCCTATGTGCGCGCGAATGAGCGCCTGCCGGTGGTATTTAACAATGGCGTCATGGAATACCTCGGAGCGGGTTCGTGTCGTTGGGCGATGCAGCCATGCCTGGTGACGCTTAAACCAGGCGTCCCGGATAACACAGCCCCTGTGCTGCACACCGGCTACGAGTTTATCTATGGTCTGAGCGGGCTCATCTGCTGCGCCGTCGAAGACAAGTCCTACTTGCTGGAACCCGGCGACAGCTTGCTGTTTGAGGCATCCCAGCCACACAGTTGGCGCAACGTTTGCGCCGGGCTATCACAGATGTTGCTCGTGCTCATCATGACCGACGCCAACGATCAGCCCGCCGGGCATCACTTTGCATTGCTGGACTCGGCGAATATGGCTAACAAGTGACTGGTTTGTAGCGACCTATCGCCGCTACAAGGAGGAAAACGAAATGCCAAGATTGAATGGAACTGGACCCCGTGGGATGGGGCCAATGACGGGTCGTGGGGCGGGCTTTTGCGCCATTTCTGCAACGCCTGGGGTTGTCAACAGGCTCTTTGGGTGCGGGGGCCACAACAGAGGCCGCGGCTGGCGCCATATGTTCTATGCCACCGGCTTGCCGTTTTGGGCGCGCCATCGAACCACCGCGCCAACACAGACAAACGAAATCGACGCGCCTAAAAGTAATGCGAAGTGACGACAGAACCATCTAAATGACGTCCACAAGCGTCTACAGGAACCGAATCAGCACAAACCAATCTCCGTATCAACGCTACTGGCCGCAGACGGTGTTCCTGCGCCTGCGGCCATAGGAGGCCACATGAAAATCATCATCACCACCATGACGCCCAAGCTCACTGCCGAGTTGGACCAGCGCTTCGGGCGTGGCGCCTATTTCCTCCTGATCGATCCGCACACCCTCGAATGGCAGGCTTTCCCAAACCCGGGCGTCACTGCGTCGGGCGGCGCAGGTGTGCAAGCCGCGCAGTTTGTGACTGGGCAAAAAGTGGATGCCGTCGTGAGCGGAGACTACGGGCCACACGCAGTTGATGCACTCCAGGCGGCTCACGTCACGATGTACCTTTTTGGAGACTGTCACTCGGTGCGCGACGTCATCGTGCGTTACAAGGCAGGCCAACTTGAACAGGTGGGCACAGCGCAGCCATGAGGATCGCAATTGCCAGCGGGAAAGGAGGCACCGGCAAGACGACCGTCGCGACCAGCCTGGCATTGAGCCTGGCGGCGGATCGGTCGTTTTTGGGCAATCGTCCCCTCCTCTTCCTGGATTGCGATGTGGAAGAGCCTAATGCTCACCTGTTCCTGAACCCCCAACTTTCACGGCACGAAGATGTCGCCATCCAGATTCCGCACATAGACCAGGCAAAATGCGCTCATTGCGGCCGATGCGCAGAAGTGTGCCGGTATCACGCCATCGCCACATTGGGCGATGCGGTGCTGGTGTTTGCTCAACTCTGCCATGGCTGCGGGAGCTGCACGCTAAATTGCCCGACAGGCGCTATCTGTGAAGCCCCCGACGTGATTGGCGCTGTCGAGAGCGGCCCGGCGACGGGTGACATCACTTTCGCGCGCGGTGTACTCAACGTGGGCGAACCAATGGGAACGCCGATCATCCGTCAATTGAAACGCCAGGCCGCCGATCGCGATGACTGGGTCGTGATCCTTGATGCGCCTCCCGGCACTTCGTGCCCAATGGTGGAAACGCTACGCGGCGCCGACTATGTGCTGCTGGTGACCGAGCCGACGCCATTCGGGCTGCACGATTTGCACCTGGCGGCATGCGTTTGCCGTGAGTTGGACATTCCGGCGGGCGTGATCGTGAATCGAGACGAGATCACCCAAGGGGACGCCCACGCCGTCGATACCTTCTGCGCCACAGAAGGTCTGCCGATTCTCATGCGCATCCCCTATGAAAGAGCAATTGCAGAGGGCATCGCGCGGGGTAGAACGCTAGTGACGATTCGTCCCGAATATGCCGCGCAGTTCAGGTCGCTCTTCTCTACACTACCCCGTCACGCCGGCAGAAAGGGCACTACCATCGGCATCAGGAGCAACGCATGAAGCAGTTGGTCATCCTCAGCGGCAAAGGCGGGACGGGCAAGACAAGCCTCGCGGCAGCTCTTGCGCACCTGGCCCAGGGCGGCGGGTCGCCATTGCGAGTGGTGCTGGCAGATGCCGACGTAGATGCGGCGAATCTGGAACTGGTGCTCACGCCACACATTTTGGAACGCCACGAATTTATGGGCGGCGCTAAGGCCTACATCTCGTCGGACCGCTGCACACGGTGTGGCCGCTGCGCCAAAGTATGCCGCTTCGATGCCATCCCAACACCGACACAGGATGGGCAAGCCTTCAGCGTAGACCCAATCGCATGCGACGGCTGCGCCGCATGCGCCTATCAGTGCCCCGCCTCCGCCATCGAGATGCAGGATGAATTGGCCGGTCATTGGTTCCGCTCCGAGAGCCGTTATGGCCCACTCTTCCACGCATCGCTCTTGCCCGCACACGAGAACTCGGGCAAGCTCGTGACGCTGGTCAAACATCAGGCATGCGTGCTCGCGCAATCGGAGCAGGCCAATCTCGTGATCGTGGATGGGCCGCCGGGAATCGGGTGCCCGGTGATCTCGGCGTTGGTGGGTGCTGATGTCGCAGTCATCGTCGTCGAACCCAGCATAGCCGGCATTCACGACATGGCGCGTGTCTTGCAGGTGGCGCAACATTTTCGCGTCCCGGCGCTCGTATGCGTTAACAAGGCGGATTTGTATATGGAAGGGACCGCCCAAATCGAAGCCTATTGCCGCCAGAACGACGTCGAGGTCATGGGGCACATCCCGTTTGACCCTTCCGTGACCGACGCAATGAAGTTCGGGGCACCTGTAACCGCTTACCACCCAGAAGCTCCTTCGAGCGCCGCAATTGCCGCGCTATGGGGCCACATCGTGAGCCGTTTATGACACAAGCAGCGTTACTGCGCCAGGCAATTTTGAGGCGGAAGGTTGAAATAATATGATCGCATTCGGTACTGTTCCATCAAGGCGCCTGGGGCAAAGCCTGGGGATCAATCACATTCCGCCGAAGATTTGCAGCTACGCGTGTGTCTACTGTCAGGTAGGCCGCACGATCAAGATGCAGGTAACCCCCAGTCATTTGTATGAACCCGGGGAGATTGTCGATGCTGTCCGTTGCAGAGTGGCGCACATCCAACGCCAGGGTGAAGCAATCGACTATCTCACGTTTGTGCCGGATGGAGAGCCTGCATTGGACATCCATCTTGGGGATGAGATAGAACTGCTGCGAGACCTGGGCATCAAAATAGCCGTGATCACGAACGCGTCACTGCTCTGGCAAGACAACGTGCGCCGGGCGCTTACAAAAGCGGATTACGTATCGCTGAAAGTAGATGCTGTATCGGATGATGCGTGGCGGAAAGTCAACCGCCCCGACAGGCACCTGGAACTCCGCAATATACTGGAAGGGATATTGAAATTCGCCGACACATACCGCGGTAAGCTAACGACAGAGACAATGCTGGTATCGGGCGTCAACGACGGCGAATTAGACCTGCGCGCCACTGCCGAGTTCCTGGCCCGCCTGCGCCCTGCAAAAGCTTACTTGTCTGTCCCGACACGGCCTCCGGCGGAGTCATGGGTGCGCCCGCCGGCAACTTCAATTGTCCAGCAGGCGTTCCAGATACTGGCGGCGGCCAGCAACGACGTCGAGCTACTGACGGATTACGAAGGCAGTAGCGTCAGCTACACGGGCGACATTGAGGCGGATCTGCTGAGCGTGACTGCCGTACATCCGTTACGCGAGGAAGCGGTGAAGGAGTTGCTGGCACGCGCACATGCAGATTGGTCGGTGGTAGAGGGGTTACTAAAGCGCCACCAACTGAGTGAAGCCGTTTACGGCGGCCATCGTTTCTTCGTGCGAAGGAGCAACATCACATGAGACCTGCACACACTTTTGATGCAACCACGCAGTGGCGACCCTATGCCGGGCCAACCGCATCATTTGATGTACCGGCGCAGCCGGGCATAGCGATGCCCACACTGGATGTGGGCATCGCGCCGCAAGTCACACTCAAGGTGCTGTATGACAACCGCCCCTATGATCGACGTTTGCGCACGGCCTGGGGGTTCGCGTGCCTGGTCGTGACGCCCCGCCTCACTGTGCTGTTCGACACGGGCGCGGACGGCCCCACGCTTCTGCATAATATGCAAGCCCTGCGGGTTGAGGCGAGCAAGATCAACGCGGTCGTGCTATCTCACTTCCACACCGACCATATCGGGGGCCTGAACGCCTTGCTCAGTATCAATCCGGCACTGACCGTTTATATGCCACGCCGGTTCCCCGAAACCTTCAAGAGCCTGGTAAGGAAATCCGTCCGGCTGGTCGAGGTGAGTGGCCCCTTGCGCATCGCCGAAGGCATCAGCCTGAGCGGCGAATTGGGCCAGGCAATCATTGAAGAGGCGTTGCTCATCGAATCACACCATGGGCGCGTGATGATCACCGGTTGCGCACACCCAGGCATCGCGGAGATGGTCCGCGCCATGCGACAAAGCGGGAGCGTGTCGATGCTGGTAGGCGGATGCCACCTGTTGGAGAAAAGCGAGCGCGAGATTACGCACATCATCAGCGAACTGAAAACGCTTGGCGTGCAGACAGTGGCACCGAGTCACTGCACCGGCGATGTCGCGATCAAGCTGCTAAAAATGGAATTCGGCCCAGGATTTGTGACGTCGGGGGCCGGCGCTACAATCGCACTCGCGCCATAATCAGCGCTGGATGTGCCACATTAATGCGTTGTGAAGTGACCGATCGGACTGCCCGTTCATCGTGGCGCACCATAAACGATAGCTGGAGTTGAGTTACGATGAAAAAATACGCCAGACCCGCCAACCTTATCATGGCTTGCATCGTCTGCCTCATTGGCCTGTGCGCGGCGCTCATCCCGCCGGCACGCCCGTCACAGGCACAAACCGCGCAGGGCGTCGTCAGGGCAGTGTTGTTCTACTCCCCCACCTGTTCACATTGCAACCAGGTGATGACGCACGACTTACCGCCGCTGTTGGAAAAATACGGCGACCGTCTGCAAATTCTGGCCATCAGCGTGGCCAATCCCGACGGCTATACGTTCTTCCAGGCGACCATTCATCAGTTCGCGATACCGGATGAACAGGTTGGCGTGCCAATGCTCATCATCGATGAAACGGTGCTGACGGGTTCCACGGAAATACCACAACAACTCCCCGCGTTGATCGAACACTACCTGGCCCAGGGGGGCACTGACTGGCCTCCGATTCCTGGCCTGGCACAGAAGCTGGCGGCAACTCAGAGTCCCCTTGCTCCCACGGTGACGGTATCCGTCACGCCAGAAACGGCGTCCACAATCAGCCCTACACCAGCAAGCTCGCTTACAGCCACCCCAATGCCCGGAAACACCTCTTTCACACCAACTTCAACCCCCGTCCTCATTGCGCCCCTCAGCAGCAATAGCTCGATTTCATTCGAGGAACCGTCCCTCAGCATAGGCCAAAAGCTGGCGCGTGACCCGCTTGGGAATGGGCTGGCAGTGATCGTACTCCTGGGGTTGCTGTTCGTCGTTGTGTATAGCAGCGCAAGCCGGCTGCGTGGGCGTGTGCATCCGGCACCGGCAGGGCTGCTCGTTCTCCTCCTCGCCGTGATCGGGCTGGGCGTCGCCGGCTACCTGGCTTACGTGGAAAGCGCGCAGGTTACTGCCATTTGTGGTCCGGTGGGAGATTGCAACACCGTGCAGCAAAGCACTTATGCACGCCTGTTCGGCCTGCTCCCTATTGGCGTGTTGGGCGTATTCGGCTATATACTCATCCTGCTCGCGTGGGCCGCTGAGAGATTCAGCCAGGGCAGGCGAGCGGAACTTGCCAGGAATGCGTTATACGGCTTGACCTTTTGCGGAGCGCTATTTTCGATCTACCTGACCTTCCTGGAGCCATTCGTCATTGGGGCAACCTGCGCATGGTGCTTAAGCTCCGCCGTTATCATGGCAACGTTGCTTTGGCTGACCTCCAAACCCGCCCGGGCACCGAACTCAACATCGATAAGCGAAACAAAATAGATCTATGAACCTTCTACCAGACCAGACGCAGCACTACCTGCCCATCCCAATCGCCGTGTACCCCGGCATTGGGCTCACGGGAGCAAGCGTCAAACAAGTCGTGACCAACCCGCAGGCACAATATGAAGCGGTGGCAGCACTACAAGAGCACTTCCAGATGCCCGTCGTGCTCTCGGCCATGGACCTCAGCGCAGAAGCCGAAGCTTTCGGTTCCGAAATCCGCCTGACGGATGACGAAATCCCCACCGTCATTGGCCGCCGGGTGACCAGTGTAGATGAATTTGCGCACCTGGACGTGCCACAGCCCGGCGCAGCACGCACACAGGTGCACCTGGAAGCTGCGCAATTGATGACGCGCCTGCCGGGGCATCCCGTGGTCTTGGGTGGGATGATCGGCCCCTTCTCGCTGGCCGCGCGCCTCTACGGCATGAGCGAAACGCTGGAGCTATCGGTCAATGACCCTGATGCACTCCATACGCTCCTGGAACGCACGACGCAATTCCAGATCGCCTATGGGCAAGCATTCAAACAAGCCGGCGTGAGTGGCATCGTGATGGCGGAACCCGCAGCCGGGTTGCTCTCGCCACGGGCATTGGGCCGCTTCTCCTCAGCCTACGTGCGCCAAATCGTCCAGGCCCTGCGCGACGATCACTTCGACGTCGTGCTGCACAACTGCGCCGCGCGGACGGTGCATCTGAAGTACGTGTTGGAATCGGACGCGACGCTGCTGCATTTTGGCGAACCAATGGACATCAGCGCTGCGCTGGCCCAGGTGCCGGAGAACGTGGTGATCATGGGCAATTTGGACCCCAGCCGCGTCTTCGTCTCGTCCACCCCCGATCAGGTGCAGGCGGAAACGCAGAAGCTGCTGGCGCTCGCCGGCGGGCGGCGCAACTTTGTGCCCTCATCGGGGTGTGACCTGCCGCCGGATACGTCCCTTCAAAACCTGGAGGCGTTCTTTGGGGCGGTCAGGGCCTATCGCTTGCTAGGCGCATAGCCCGAGGCAACCAATCGGCAAGGGAAGGTATAAAAAGCGCCGGGTGGCATTGCGGTACCACCCGGCGTAGATTTCTGCTGCTAAGCTTTTACACGTGACGCGCCGCTCTCCGTCACCACGTAGCGATCCGCGTCTTTCTGAAGCAACCCGGCGTTCACCAACTCGCGCAGGCTGCTGCGAATGCGAAACAGCGGCAAGCCGGCGGCCTGGGCAATCTCCGCATCCGTCACGGGTTTCTGAGCGATCTTCAGCACAGAGATGGCTGAAGGGGTAAGTGTACCGTCTGAATTAACACAAGCCATCGTAACTTACACACTCTTCTTGCACAGGTACCAATCAACGCATTCGTAACCTTCCTTAACGCGTTGTTCGGCCATTTCCTGTGTCATGGGGGCCGGCACGATCACCTTATCCCCTGGCTTCCAGTTCGCCGGCGTAGCCACGTGATGCTCGTCGGCAGTTTGCAGCGCATCGATCGCGCGCAGGATCTCCTGCATATTGCGGCCCAGGCTGAGCGGATAGTAGATCATCGCGCGCAGCACGCCCTTGGGGTCGATGAAGAAGACGCAGCGCGAAGTCTCGGTCTTGCTCTCGCCCGGCATGAGCATGCCATAGAGCGTCGCCACCTCTTTGTTCAGGTCGGCGATGATTGGGAAGGGGATCTTGTGGCCCGTCTTCTCTTCGATGTTGCGCACCCAGGCGATGTGCGAATACAGGCTGTCGATGCTCAACCCCAGCAGTTCAACGTGTCGCTTTTGCAGTTCCGAGTAGATCTCGCTAAAAGCGATGAACTCCGTCGTGCAGACGGGCGTGAAATCGGCCGGGTGCGAAAATAGAATCAACCAGCTTCCGTTATAGTCGGACAAGCGAATGACGCCTTGCGTTGTGAGTGCTTCGAATTCCGGCGCGGGTTCGTTCAAGCGTGGCATGCCAAAAACCTTTTGGTCAGCCGTTGTTTCAATCGTCATTTCTACTTCTCCTAATCAGTTACTACGCATACAAAAAACACAAATAACACTTAGAAACCTGCCGTATGTGCGCAACTCCATCTTGCGCTTGACCGTTCTGTTGATCCGATGTTGGTCGATGTATCACCTCCTCAATGTGAAGCAATCTTTGGGCCACGCCTCTCATCATGGGCGTTAGTGCAACATCTCCGCTGAATGGTCAACCAATGAGCCATCCAGATAAGCCTTGAGCGCTTCGTCGATTGAATTCATGTCGGTCAGTAGCGGCTTAATGCCCCGTTCGTTCAGGTTCACAAAGGCACCGTTGCCCATGCCGCCGCACACCAGCGCCGTACAGTCAGAAATGGAAGCGGCCATCTGAAAGTGCCGGTTCTGCTCTTCAGGGCTGAAGCCGTGCGGGTGTTGCTCCGCGCCACTTTCGTGATGCGGTTCGTGCGCAAAATGCGTGTGATTCGCTTTGTCGCGCATTTCGCGCGCCGTCTCTTTGCCGTCTTCGACGGTGACCACCAGGTAATAGGGGGCACGGCCAAAGTGCTTGCTGATGGTGTTTCCATCTTGAGTCGCAAATGCAATTTTCATAGAGGTCTTCCTTCTGTCTGCGTTATTCATTAGATGCGACCAGCGCCGAAAAGTGACGGTCAGTTGGTCGATCTCGTGCATCGGTGGGGTACAACACGAGCAACGCCTGAGATTGCACCGGCTCCACGTTGTACCAACGATGCGGTAAATGTGATTCAAATAACAGGCTATCTCCCGGCTCCAGCAAGTAGACGCGCTCTTCGATCGTATAGGTGATGCGTCCTTTGATGCAGAACAAAAATTCATAGCCGGTGTGGACAATCTGATCGGGGCCGCTCCCGCTGTTGGGTTCCAGCGTCACCAGGAAGGGTTGCACGGCTTTATCCGTCATCCCGGCGCCCAGGTCCTCCAGGGTGCCGTGTTGGAACTGCACGTGGGGGCGCTGTTGCGCCTTGCTGTGCACCACGCGGCTCTTGGGCGCGTCCGTCTCAAAAAAGGAGCTGATCGACATGTGAAGCGCCGCCGCCAGTTGCTGCAGCGTGCTGACGCTGGGCGAAGTCTTGCCGTTCTCGATCAGGCTGAGTGTGTTGATCGACAAATTACTCAGCGCCGCCAGGGCCCGGATGGAAAGATCACGCTCAGTACGCAATTGGCGCAGCCGTTGCCCCACGCCCACTTCGTCGCTCACGGGCGTCCGCGTCACCTGACGGGCACCACGATCCCTGGACTTCGTCTGCTTTTTCCGACGGTCCATCTGTTCCGTCATGGTTCCAACACTCTCCACACGTCAATTGAGGGCGGCTGATTGGCAGAGACAGCCGCCCAAATAATGTTATATGCCACGCTGCAAATGATGCAACGCCCTGCGCACGATCTACTTCACGGTAAACTTAATGGGTGAAGTGTTGTGAACATTGTCCGAAATGGGGCAGCGCTTGTCGATATCCGCCACGAACTGCTCCTTTTCGGCCTGGGTCATATCAGCATCCACTGTCACGCACACGTCGAACTCGGTGAAGCCCGCTCGATCGTCGGTGCTCTTGCCCATCAACACGTCCCCGTTCAAAGTGCCATCCACGTTGACCGAGATGCTGCGTACCGGTAGGCGGCGCTGCTTGGCGATGATGTGACCGATGGTGATCACGCACGACGCCAACGCCGCGAACTGATACTCCAATGGGGTAGGTCCGCTATCGGTGCCGCCACCCGCCTCGGGCTGATCGACGATCATGGTGTGCTTGCGCGTCTTGGTTTCGATCTTGAAACCATCGATCTGCTTTGCTTCCAGATGAACTGCTTTAATTGTAGCCATTGTGATACTCCTTCGATGAACCACTTTGATCCATGAGGCTTGCCGCCGGCGGCCTCATGCTTTGCACCAAATTACGCGCGCCTGTTTCGAATATGTTCAAGACATGTGGGCGATGGCCTGTTTTGCGGGCGCGACGCTCAACCACAGCAACGCCGTCATCACGGTCGCCGTCGCCAGGCACCAGGCACAACCTGCGCCAATGACAAACGCCTCCAAATAGGTTAAGTAGGCCGTGAAAGCCGTGCCCAAGAAGACGAACCCAAATAGCGCCAGCGTTGCGCCGTCTGCAATACGCGCCGGGCCATAGCGCCGCACCAGCCAGGCCAGGCTAATCAACGCATAACCCACCAACCCTATCACGCCCATGGGGATGCCCATGAATCGCGCATAGGGGCTTTGCTGGACGGCATTGCAATCACCAATCGGCCCGCATGTCGCCCGGATGGAATTTATTTCCACGTAAGTGAGGTAGCCTGCCACACCGACCCCGATCAACACCTCGGCCAAGATGGCCCACTCTCGCCGCGGCCCGTTATAGGTCTCGTCGCTTCTCAGGAGCGCGAACATGACGCCCAGCAGCGAAACGACGATCCAAATCAGCATGACGATTGCAGCGCCACTCCCCAATGGGTCTCGCACAGCATTGGTAATGATCAAACCGGGTAAGCGATGAATCACTGATGATCGATAACTCCTTACTAATGAATATCTTAGTTCTATGCCTCAAAATGTCAAGTATTTTTCATCAAATTACCTCGTTATGCACAATTATGAAACATTTATTTGGTTATTCGCCGTCGTTGTATACTGGTTATCTGAGAAAAGACACTGAAACGAGAGGGCTAACCAATGTCGAAACGCCGTGAGCAAGCTGAACAACAGCGCGCCGTAGAGCGCAAACAAACACTGATCATTCTTTCGGTGATTGCATTCCTGGCAGTCGTCTTGATCGGTGGCGCGGTGCTACTGAATAGCAGGCAAACCCAGTCACGTACATTCACCATTGTGAACGAAGCCCCGCCCGCCAACGCTGACAAGAACGGCCGCGGGTGGGGGCCGGTCGATGCGCCGATTAAGATCACCTCCTTCGTAGATAGCCAGTGCCCGGGTTGCGGCCAATATGCCCAGCACTATGAGCCGGAGGTCGTCAAAGCCTTCGCCGGCACGGGCAAGGTACGCTACGAGGTGCGCACGCTGGCATTTATCGGCCAGGAATCTGTGAATGCCGCCAAGGCATCTTTATGTGCCATGGACCAGGACAAATTCTGGCAGATGCACGCCACGATCTTTGCCAACCAGGTGAATGGAGAGAACATGGGGGACTTCACCGTGGACAACTTGAAAGAAATGGCCTCCAAGCTTGGTCTTGATATGAACACGTTCAACACCTGCCTGAGCTCCACCCAACATGAAGATCAGATCAAGCAAGATGCCGAAGAAGCCGGCAAACTGGGCGTGAACCAGACGCCCACTTTCGAAGTGAACGGCAAACTCTTCGTTGGCGCTCGGAACGTCGAAGATTTCAGGCAGATCTTCGCCCAGGTGGCCCCCGACGTAACTGTTCCGTAAGCACCATCTGACGCAGGTCGGAACCTGCGTCAAATAGACGTGTTTTCCCTCGGCCCAGCCTCAACCAGGTAGGCATCCGCATCCTGCCAGGTTTGCTGGGCCGCCTCGAAACCGGCCGCCAGCAAGGCGTCACAGATCTGGCTCGGCCATAAGCGATGCGCCGATGGCGGCCCGCTTTCGCCCGTGGCATCGGGACGCCAATCCAAAATCGCCGCACGCGGGCCGACCCTTCTAAGCTCATGCGCCATACGGTCCAGCGGCGTCACTTCGTGCATCACAAACGCAGCCCACGACAGATCGACGCTATCGGCAGGCAGCTTAATCTCCGGCAATTCCGATTGCAACAGATGTACCTGGGCGGGGGGCCGGCGACCAGCCAGCATATCCAGTAACTCCTGGCTAACATCCAATGCCCACACCGTGCCAGTTTGTCCCACACGCTCCGCCAATGGAAGCGTCCAGAACCCCGGCCCACATCCCAGGTCCAACACACGCTGCCCGGCATCGATCTTCAAGTGCTGTACAAACCATACAGGCTGCCAACGCGCCTCACGTTCCGGGCTAATCAAATAAGCTTTGCGCCGCGGGTCAAAACGATGTCCGTGTGAATCCATTCAGTTACTCTATCACCGTCTGATGAAGCGGCCTAACCCAGCTTCTTCTGCAACGTAGCCCGCAACGCCGCACCGTTGAACGGCAACCCAGCCAGCGGCGCAAAGAGGCAGAAATCGAACACGCCGGCGGCCAGCGGCAGCAACCCAATCACCGCCAGGATGATGCCCCCAACGCCACCAATGACTGCACCCAACGCGATCAGCACAACGCCTGCCACCGCCCTGACGACCCGACCTGTCGAGCTACCCAGAAAACCAAAGAGACTTAACATCTGAAACACTCCTTTAACGACGAATCAAACCCAGTATAACGCTTCGTTACACTTCATTGGATGCGGCAGGCTCCATAAGGTGACATATCTCCAACCCTCACAACAACAATCCTCAATAAGTGGGCGATAAACTGGCAATTTCGCGTATTAAGACTGGTAAGGCTGGCGATGAAAAAATCTGCCTTCAGCGTACAATTTAGGGGTCATACCTTCTTAAGCCTGGAGTTCAAAAACGAAAGTTCCTTCATTGAATGGGTTAGCACGCTGGTTAGATCGATTACAACCCTCTGAGTCCGCCGTCCTGGTGGGGGCAGCAGTTCTGGTGGGTCTAGCAGGTGGCGCCGGCGTATGGGTTTTTAAACGCCTGATCGACCTGGCACAACTGATCGCCTTCGATAAAATTGGCGCCTTCCTCGGACAGTACGGTTCGTGGACAGTAATACTTATCCCGATAGCCGGCGGCATCGTGGTCGGCCTGATGGTGCACTTTCTCGTCGGCGAAGAGCGCCATCATGGGGTCGCTAGCATCATGGAATCCGTCGCGCTCAGCGGCGGGCGACTACGCTATCAGACAGTACCCGCCAAGGCCATTGCAGCCGCCATCTCCATCGGCACCGGCGCATCCGTTGGCCCGGAGGACCCTTCGGTGCAAATCGGTGCCAACTTGGGTTCGATGGCAGGGCAGTTGGCGCACCTCTCCGATGACCGGCGGCGCTCTCTGGTGGCAGCCGGCGCAGCAGCCGGCATTGCGGCGGCGTTCAACGCCCCCATTGCAGGCGTCTTCTTCACACTGGAAGTGGTGTTGGGTGAACTAAGCGCCGGGTCATTGGGCATCGTCACATTGGCCTCCGTGATCTCCGCGGTGTTCACACAAGCCGTTTCCGGGCCGGAGCCGGCATTTCACGTTCCCACCTACACCTTCCAGGGCGTGAATGAGTTGCCCTTTTACCTGGTCTTGGGCCTGATTACCGGGCCGATTGCGGCTTTATATATTCTATTGTTGGATCGTAGCCAGCATCTGTTTCACGAGTGGCACGTCCCCAATTGGGTCAAGCCAGCCGCGGCAGGTTTGGCAGTCGGCCTGGTGGGCATCTTCCTGCCTCAATTGTTTGGTGTGGGCTATGACACAATCGGCGCGGCGCTGAATGGTGAATCCATCGGGCTAGGGATCGTCCTCCTGCTGCTCATCGGCAAGCTGATTGTGACGCCCATTAGCATCGGCGGCGGCTTCCCCGGCGGTGTATTTGCGCCCTCCCTGTTTATCGGCGCGATGGCCGGTGAAGCGTTCGGTTTGTTGAGCGCGATGGCATTCCCACAAATGAATATCACCCCGGCGGCATTCGCACTGGTGGGGATGGCAGCCGTCCTGGCCGGGGCCATCCACTCGCCGCTGACAGCCATCATTTTGCTGTTCGAGATGACCAACGATTACCGCATCATCCTGCCGGTCATGTTTGCGGTAGTCGTCAGCCTGGTTGTGTCACAACGCCTGCAACACGATTCGGTCTATACCCTGGCGCTAGCGCGCAAAGGCGTGCGCTTGCAACGTGGGCGCGACGTGGACGTACTGGAGGGCATTACGGTCGATGAAGTCATGCCACAGGAGACCGAGACATTGCTGGAAAGCCAGTCACTCTCTTCGGCAATCGACTGGTTGATTCAAACACGCCACCACGGCGCGCCGGTGGTGGACGACAACGGCAAGCTGGCAGGCATCCTCACGCTACAGGACATCGCAGATATCGACCCCAAAAATGCCGACAACTTGACAGTGGGCGATATGTGCACACGCGAAGTATTGACGATTTTCCCTGATGAATCCATCGGTGAAGCGCTGCGCCGGATGAGCCCGCGCGACATCGGTCGTTTGCCGGTGGTTGCGCGCGACGACCCACGTCGCCTGTTGGGAGTGTTGCGCCGAACGGACCTGATACGCGCCTACGATATCGCGTTGAGGAAGCGCGCCGCTGTACGCCACCGCGCAACAGAAATCCGGTTGGGCGCCTTCAGCGGTGCAACGGTCATGGACGTGATCATACGCCCCGGCGCAGCCTGTGCCAACAAACACATCAGCGAAGTGAAGTGGCCCAAAGATATGGTCATCGCCACGTTGCGTCGTGGTCGCCGCATCATCGTCCCGCGCGGTGATACGCTGCTCCAGGCCGGCGATGTGCTGGTGATGGTCACGAATAGCGACAAGAGCGCAGAGCTATCTCAGCTATGCCGGCCTGAGGATGAAGACTGGCGCAACACATACTCATAAAACGCATACGGCCGGTCCACAATATTGCGCCTGGCTAGTGCTTTGCCGCAAACTTCAGGTGACGCACGATGACTGGCAAGGTCAGCAAGGCGCCATCTCGCCGCCTTCGGTGACGAGGATGAATGCTTCTGTTTGACCTGCCAGTGCATTCATTCCCCTCGAACGTGATAACATCTTGGATGTTCGCCTGCTCGCACAACTGGGTGAAATTCGTGCAGGCCTGAACGTGTCGAGTGTAGCAATCTGTTAGTTTGTCACGACGTGTTCCTGCGTGATGACACGAGGATAGATAATGCATCCGGCTCTCGCTTACTCACATATCTGCATCAATCGCCATAACACCTGCTTAGCAAAGCAGCATCGCTAGTCGTGCCTCCTCCGCCGTTGAATCCGCCAAGCTGCGTAATCCAATAGGCTAAATGTTCATTGTAAGAGCCAAACGAATCATTTAAAGTGTTATCTGCGCCACAAATGAATCTTACGTCAGGAGGTGTTTATGAAGACAGTCGTGGCAGGAGCATTGGGTGAATGTGTCCACGTCGCCGGAATCACCAACTTCCTCAGGTTGGCAGATGCCGCCGGTTGGCGCACTATCTTTCTGGGGCCGGCCGTTTCCATCGAACAGCTTTTGACGGTTGCGCGTGAAGAACACGCTGACATGGTGGGCGTTTCATACCGTCTGACGCCTGAAACAGGCGAACGGCTGTTGGCGGAATTCGCCGAAGCCGCCGACGACCTGCACGCCGCGGGTGTGCGGTTTGCCTTTGGCGGCACACCTCCTGTCGCCAAGCGCGCACGCGCATTGGGGTTCTTTGACCACGTTTTCGAAGGCGGCGAGCCGGCTGAAACGGTGCTGGCCTATTTGAAAGGCCAACCACCCACAGACCAAAGCGAAACGGACTTCCCACAGCGCACGATTGAGCGCATCCAATGGAAAGCCCCCTTGCCCCTGCTCCGGCATCACTTTGGTCTCCCCACCCTGGAAGCCACACGTGAAGGCATTGAGCGCATCGCCGAGGCACGCGCGCTGGATGTCATCTCGCTGGGCATCGACCAGGATGCCCAGGCCAATTTCTATCACCCAGAGCGGCAAGATGCACGCCGCACGGGCGCGGGGGGCGTGCCGGTGCGCAGCGCAGAAGACTATCGCATGCTCTATGCCGCCAGCCGGCGCGGGAACTACCCGCTCCTGCGCACCTATTCCGGCACGGATGACTTCATCCGCCTGGCCGAGATGTACGTAGACACCATCAACATCGCCTGGTGCGCGATTCCACTCTTCTGGTTCAACCAGATGGACGGGCGCGGACCGTGGGATCTGGCCGGTTCCATCCGCGAACACCAATCGGTCATGGCCTGGTACGGGGAACACGATATCCCGGTTGAACTAAACGAGCCGCATCACTGGGGCATGCGCGACGCCCCCGACGTGGTGTGCGTCGTCTCGGCTTACCTCTCCGCCTATAATGCCCGCGCCTTCGGCGTGAAAGATTACATCGCCCAGTTGATGTTCAACAGCCCGCCTGGGCTGACGGATCGGATGGACCTGGCCAAGATGCTGGCCATGTTGGATATGATCCGGCCACTGGCAAACGGAAGGTTCCGCATCTGGCGCCAAACGCGCACCGGCCTGCTGAGCTACCCGCTGAACTCCGACGCTGCGCGCGCACACCTGGCAACCAGCATCTACTTGCAAATGGCGGTCCAGCCACACATCGTCCACGTCGTCGGCTATACGGAGGCCGATCATGCCGCGACGGCCAACGACGTCATCGAGTCGTGCCGGCTTGCCCGACAGGCAATTGAGACCGGCGTGCGCGGCCTGCCCGACATGACGATCGATGTGGCCATCCGTGCGCGCCGCAAAGAGTTGGTGTCTGAAGCCAACGTGACACTGGAGGCCATTCGTTCGCTGGCACGACCCGGCGTCAGCGACCCATTGACGGATCCACAAACGTTAGCACAGGCGGTTCAAACCGGCATCCTGGACGCACCACAATTGAAGAACAACCCATTTGCCAGAGGCGAGATCATCTCGCGCATCACACCACGCGGTGCGTGCATCGCCGTAAAAGCTGACGATAGCCCGTTATCAGAAACGGAACGCATTGCCCAGATTCTCAAGGAGCAAACAGCATGATTTCACACACACAGTTCACCATCATCGGCGCAGGGAACGGCGGCAAAGCCATGGCGGCTCATCTGGCGTTGATGGGCTTCCAGGTGACGCTCTATAACCGCACCTTCGGCCGGATCGAAGCGATTCACAAGCGCGGTGGGATTGACCTGGAAAGCTACGACGGCGGGCCGCGTGGGTTTGGCAGTCTGGCCTGCGTTACGTCCGACATCCGGGAAGCGCTTGAACAATCGCAAGTCATCATGGTCGTCACACCTTCATCCGCTCACGCAGACATTGCTGCGCATGCGGCACCACACTTGCGCGATGGGCAGATCGTGGTGCTGCACCCCGGCCGTACCTGTGGAGCAATTGAATTTGCCAAAGTGTTGTGCGATAAAGGCTGCAAGGCCGATGTCACCGTTGCGGAGGCAGAAACATTTATCTACGCCAGCCGCTCCGACGGCCCCGCCCAGGCGCGCATCTTCCGCATCAAGGAGGCCGTGCCATTAGCCGCATTGCCGGCCAGCCGCACCCAATCGGTGTTGGATGCCCTGCACCCGGCCTATCCTCAATTCATCGACGGCGTGAACGTGCTGAACACCGGGCTAAACAACATGGGCGCGATCTTTCACCCGGCCCTGACACTTTTGAACGCCGGCCGGATCGAGTCCACAAACGGAGATTTCCAGTTCTACATCGACGGGGTCACGCCTTCTGTGGCGCGCGTGCTGGAAGCGCTGGACCGCGAACGCGTGACGGTGGCGGCGGCGCTGGGCATCCGCGCCCGAAACGCCATGGAATGGCTGGAACTGGCCTACAACGCAACCGGGGCGGACTTGAACGAGGCAATTCACAACCAGTCGGGCTATTACGGCATCAAGGCACCCACCACGCTCAATCACCGTTACCTGTTTGAAGACGTTCCGATGAGCCTGGTGCCCATCGCCGCCCTGGGGCAGCGTTATGGCGTATCGGTGCGCGCGATGGACAGCATCATTCAACTGGCCTGCATCACCCACCGCACCGACTACTGGCGGCGCGGGCGCACGCTGGACAAACTGGGCATTGCACAACTCAGCGTCAACGAAATCACGCGCTATGTGAACGAAGGCGTCTGCGAATAACAATTCACAATTACGTATCACGAATGAAGGAGGATTTTCATGTGTGGGATCGCGGGGACATATCGTGCGAACTCAAAAAAAGATGTTAAACGGATGACCGAGCAATTGCGGCATCGTGGCCCCGATGGGTCGGGCGTCATCAATACACCCGGGGCCACCTTGGGGCACACCCGCCTCGCGATCCTGGATGTGGATTT
Organism: Thermoflexales bacterium; assembly: GCA_034430115.1. GTDB lineage: Bacteria > Chloroflexota > Anaerolineae > J036 > Brachytrichaceae > CAIXPS01. The sequence continues at coordinate 46,547 of DAOUFG010000005.1, forward strand.
CGGGCAGCAGCCCATGCAATATGGGCATCACTGGATCAGCTTCAACGGCGAAATCTATAACCACGCGGATTTGCGCGCCCGGCATCTGGCTGGCGAAAGGTTCAACACGCGCACGGACACCGAAACCGTCTTGCGGCTATACACCAAGTATGGGCCGCGCTGCATCGACCTGCTGGATGGGATGTTTGCCTTTGCCGTGATCGAAGACGGCGGGCTATTCCTGGCGCGCGACCCGCTCGGTATCAAGCCGCTGTACTATGGCTCGCACAATGATACGTTGGTGTTCGCCTCGGAGATCAAATCACTGACCAAGCTCACCAACGATATTCACGAATTCCCCGCCGGGCACTGGTTTCACACCCTGCTCGGAATGCACCGTTACTACGGGGCCGAACAATACTTTGAGCAACAGGACCAGTTCAATACCCTGGAAGAGGCCCTCCCAGCCATCGACGAGACACTCCAAAACTCGGTGCACAAACGGCTGATGTCGGACGTGCCACTCGGCGTTAGCCTGAGCGGAGGTCTGGATAGCAGCATCATTTCGGCGCTGGCACGCGAGTCCATCGAACAGCTCGATTCGTTCGCCGTAGGTGTGGATGGCAGTTCCGACCTGGCCGCAGCGCAAGAAGTAGCCAATTTCCTGGGCACGCGCCATCACGAGTATGTCTATACCCAACACGACATGCTGCAAGCGCTGCCCAAGGTGCTCTTCAGCCTGGAATCGTTCGACCCGGCCCTGGTGCGGAGCGCCATCCCGAATTACTTCCTGGCGCGCCTGGCCGCCGACCATGTCAAGGTGATCCTCAGTGGCGAAGGCGCAGACGAACTATATGCCGGTTATGCCTACCTGGGCAAAGTGCGCGAGCCTGCCGCACTACAGGCGGAGATGATCTCGATCACCAGCAGCCTGCATAACACCAATCTGCAACGGGCGGATCGCATGTCGATGGCGTTTGGTTTGGAAATGCGAGTGCCATTCCTGGACGTTGCCTCGGTGGGGCTGGCGTTCAGCTTGCCTGCGGAATGGAAACTCCATCAACCGGGCTGGCGCGAAAAGACGCTCCTGCGCCGCACCTTTGCAGATCGCTTGCCCACGCGAATCGTCAATCGGCCCAAGGAGAAATTCTCCAAGGGGGCCGGCTCGTCGGACATGATCGCCCACCTGGCGGATGAAACCATCAGCAATGCAGAGTTCACTGCTGAAAAGGCGCGCTTGCAACGCGACTGGGATTACCGCCTGCCCAGTAAAGAAGCACTCTATTACTACCGCACTCTGCATGACTACTATCGCGACGAATGGATCATGCCCACGATGGGCCATAGCCGCAGCATCTAGCGCCGTTGCTGGTCTATAGAGATCACCGCCGTAATAAGTATGGTTTAATGGCGGCTGCACCTAACTCCTATGAAACTTCGACGCTTGAGTACGGAGCAGCAGATCGAGGTCTACAAATCGATCCGCCGGGCGGCTAGACCGGATGCAGACTACTTTGTCATGATCGGGCTGGCCGCGGCCATTGCATCGTTTGGGTTATTGGCCAATAGCCCCGCCGTCATTATTGGCGCGATGCTGGTCGCACCGTTGATGTCGGCTGTCATCGGCCTGGGCATGGGCATCGTCATGGGAGACATGGCGCTGTTGAAGCTGGCAGCCAACGCGGCAGCACGCGGCGTGCTTCTTGCTGTTGGTGTAGGGTTCCTGGCCGGGCTATTGCCAATGAATACGGCGCCCACCGCCGAAGTGCTGAGCCGCACCCAACCCACGTTGCTCGACCTGGGCGTGGCGCTTATCTCGGGCACCGCCGGCGCCTACGCTTTGTGCCGTAACGACGTCTCCGCAGCACTACCAGGTGTCGCCATTGCGGTTGCCCTGGTGCCGCCGCTGGCAACGATGGGCATTGGCCTATCGAGCGGCAGTGTCAGCATCGCCGGGGGCGCATCGCTCCTGTTCCTGACGAACCTGATCGCAATTTGCGCCGCCAGCGCAATTGTGTTTCTATTGTTCGGCTTCAGGCCCTCGGCGGGACGCATGGCCGTGTTACGTACCGGCGTCTTTTGGACCACTATCCTGCTGCTCGCGACGTCGGTCATATTGGCCATCTTGACGATTCATGTCATCAATCAAACCAGGTTCCAACAGGCCGTGAATGACGCCGTGAACGCCGAAGTCGATAACCTTCCAAACATCACCCTGGTGAGTTTCAAGTCGGAAGAAACGCCGGACGGCATCATCCACCTGGAGATTACGGTGCGCTCGCCGGGCGACGTCACACACCAGCAGACGGTGGCGTTGCAAAAGGGCATCGCCGGGCGGCTGAATCGCACGGTGGCGTTGCTACTCGCCGTCGTCCCGATCACGCAGTTGGACCCCTTCGTGCCGCCGACACCGACACCCACCCCCACCCTTACGCCAAGCGCTACGCCGGGGCCGACCTCAACCAGCACCGCCACGCCAACCTCCACACCCACGGCGACGCCGACGCCCACCGCAACGCCGACAGCCACCCCTACGCCAACGCCAACGGCAACGCCCACGCCGACCCCGACGCCGGTGATTGGTCGAATTGGCAACACGGGCGGCCAGGGAGCCTACGTGCGCATTTCGCCGGAAGGTGCCATCATCGGCGCCTGGAGCGAGGGCACGCGCGCCGTCATCCTGGAACGCAGCACCGCCACCGACGGCACCGAATGGCTCCATTTGCGCGACGTCACCGGGAGCGAAGGCTGGGTATCTGCCAGGTATTTCTTGATGAATGCGTGAGGGCCGCCCTAAGAGATGCTTGCCACTCGCCTGGCTATACTAAAATGAGCGAATGAGCGATTTGACTCGTATCATCCTGGTAGATGACCATGCTATTCTGCGCCAGGGCACGGCAGAGCTACTCCGCCGCGAGCCCGACCTGGAAGTCGTTGGACAGGCTGGCGACGGGCAGGCGGCGATTGACCTTGTGCAAGAATTGCGCCCCGACATCGTGGTGATGGACGTGCGCATGCCGGGCATGTCGGGTGTCGAAGCAACGCGCCGGATTCACGAGTTATTCCCCAACGTGCAGGTGCTGGTGCTCACGGCACACGACGACGACCAATATGTCTTTTCACTGCTAGAGGCGGGTGCGTGCGGCTACCTGCTCAAAAGCGCTCCCGTTGCGGAACTCGTCAAGGCGATTCGCCTGGTGAAAGCGGGTGAATCGCCCCTGGACCCCATCATCGCCCGCAAAATCGTCACACGCATGAACGGCACGCCTGAAAAACCCGTCTCGCAACATAGCGACACATCCCTGGTGGAAGAGCTTTCCGCACGCGAACAAGAGGTGCTAAAAATGCTGGCCCAGGGGTTGAGCAACCGGGCCATCGGCGAGGCGCTGTTCATCAGCGACCGCACCGTCCAGGCCCACCTGACCAATATCTATGCCAAGATGGGCGTCACAACCCGGCTCGACGCGGTGCTGACGGCGATCCGGCGTGGTATGCTCACCCTGGAACCATAATCCCCTGAAACATGGCATCACCTCCTGCTCGCCAGCACTCACTGCTCGCGCACTCGGTTATATGGGTCGTGTTGCCTTTCTCTATACTGATCCTGGGCGTCGCAATCGCGGGGATCGTCACCTATCAACAATCCGTCACCGACCTGCTCATGGACCGCGACAGGCAAGTTGCGGCACTGGCTGCCGATAGCGTCTCGGAGGGGCTGGAAGGCTATCAGCGCGTGCTGATTGCGCTGGCAAGCAACGAGGACATTCATTCCAATTCCGACGCCATTCGCCGGCGCGCTATCAGAACGGCCGGCACCGCCCTCTCCATTTTCAACGCCGGCGTGCTGGTGGTTGACGCAGAGGGCGAGGTATTGACAAGCATCCCCGCCAACGCGACTGATGTCTTGCGCAACATCAGCCAGCAAGATTACTTTGTCAATACACGCGACAAGCGCGCCCCTTTTTTCAGCCACGTCATCACCTCCTCCATCACCGGCGAGCCGATGATCGTGGCATCCGTGCCCATTACAGGGCGCAATGACGCCTTCGCGGGAGTGCTATTGGGAGCGGTCTACCTGCGCTCATCCTCGCTGGGGGACCTGGTGAAAAACCTCATCGTGGGCAATGATGGCCTGGCATACATCGTGGGTCAACGAGGCACGGTCATCTATCACAACGATTCAGCCGTCATCGGCGCAAATTACAACTGGCATCCTTCCGTGGCACTGGTCAACAAGGGAAATAGCGGGGGCTTGCTTTGGCAAACGGAGGACGGCCACCGCTTTGTCGACGGCTATGCCCCAATCCCCAGCACAGGTTGGGGATTGATCGTGCAAGAGTCATGGGATGTGGCTATCGCCTCAACCCAGGCAAACTTCATCCTCTTGACCATTGTCGCCATGGCGGCCACGGTAGGGGCAATCATCGCGCTGTGGCTCGGTGTGCGCCAGATCACCACTCCCGTACAAATGATCGCCCGGCAGACCAGTCGCCTGGCCGCAGGCAAAACCATTGAACCCATTCGAAGCAGCCGGATCACGGAAGTCGATACGCTAAGCCGGGCATTCAGCCACATGGCAGGCCAGATCGACACCTACAGGGCAGGCCTGCGGCGTTATGTAGGCGCCATTACCGATTCCCAGGAAGACGAAAGGCGCCGTATTTCACGCGAACTGCACGACGAGACGATCCAAAGCTTGATGGCGATTGGCAGGCGGATTGAGCTTTATGAGGCATCGGAACAGGATGCTCACCGGCTGGAGCAGCTCGAAGAACTGCACGATATGATGGATGAGACGGTGGACAATGTACGGCAAATAAGCCGCGACCTGCGCCCCCTGGTCCTGGACGACCTTGGGATCGTTCCGGCACTCCGCACACTGATACGTGCTGCGCGCGAAGGCGAAGGCGGCATGCCGGTGACAAAACTGGAAGTCACCGGCTCCCCCTTACAACTGAGCCCCGAACAAGAGCTGGCCATCTACCGCATCACCCAGGAAGCACTCAACAACATCCGCAAACACTCCGGCGCAGCCAACGTGGAGATCGGCCTGGCTTACGATGTTGATAGTGTGCATTTACAGGTCGTTGACGACGGCAATGGGTTCAGCCTGCCCGCTTCGTTGGCGGAATTGGCCGAAGCAGGGCATTTTGGCTTGATGGGAATACAGGAACGTGTATGGGCCGCCGGCGGAACATTAGCCATCGAGACCGCCCCCGGGCGGGGAACGCGCATCAGCGTAAGCATTCTCGTGGGCAATTAGCCACCCAGCAATGAGCAATTCCGCGTATTCGCGCTAAGCACGACGGCGCTTGCCTGGCTCACGCACATTGATTATGCTCCACAAAAGGAGCCCCTTGAGTGACTCAACCAGTTCATATTCTTAACGGTGCCGTTTTCCCCGTAACGGCATTGAAAGCATGAGTTGGATGAGTTGCTCAAGGCGGCAACAGTCATGTTTCAGTTTGTGACGGAGGCAAATATCTGTGGCGGAGATGCAGCTTGATAGCGCTGCCAGGCCGATGCACATCGTGATCAGCGTTGATACGTCGGCGCATACCCTGGCAGGAGCACACTTTGTGCATGATCTGTTGCCACCGTCCGGAAGCCGCGTCACCGTGCTGGGGACGCTCGACCCGGGGCGATCTCGCATGCAGCCCGAAATGCTCAGATCGATGAACAAGGTGACGTCGATCCTCGAAAGTAAGAATATCGAGATCAAAACCGACTTGTTGCGCGGCCACAGGATCGATCAGTTGCTGCAATTCACCCAGCAACATCCGGCAGATCTCCTGATCATCGGTGCCAACGGGTTGCGCACTCACTTTGGCATCTTCATGAATGGGGCACCCCAACAACTGGTGGAGACGGCTCACTGCCCGGTACTGGTGGCCCGCGCGAGCTATACCCACCTGCAACATGTCTTGCTTGCGGTGGATTTCACATGGTCCAGCCGGAGAGCCATTCGTTACCTGGCGCAGTTTCATCTGCCCGCCTCGACCAAGGTGACCGTGATGCACGTGAAGCCACCGGAAACCGATGCAGATATCGATCCCTATATGGCAAGCGTTGACCCTCAACTGTTGGGCAAAAAGGATAGTCTGCCCATCTTGCGAAACCTGTTCGAGGCCAGGTTACACCCACAAGAAAAATGGCTGCAAACCAGCCAGGGTGTTTTACGCTACGCCATCGAGGTCTTGCGGGCCGCGGGGATTAAGGCCAATAGCGTCGTCACACATGGCGATGCCGCAACGACGATTACGAACTACGCGCGACGGCATCACGTGGACCTCGTCATTGCCGGCTCGCGCACGATCAGCCAGGTGGCCAGTTGGATCACTGGGGATATCACGCGCAAACTCATCCACAACGCAGGCTGCGCTGTTCTGATCGTAAAAGAGAGCATGGGAGATGGGGAGCACTCTCACGCTTCATACAAGACCGAATCTCTAAGAAGCGTGCTGTAATGCCTTGACGAGACGTACCGGGTGGGAGGAATGTCGTGAATATGTCCTTCTTAGCAACCGAGCTTAGCAGTTCTTCCAGCGTTGAAAGGCGGCGTGCCAGGGTGGCACTTGCCGAGCTGGGAACGGAGGCCATCCCAGCGCTCACACGAGCGCTCTCGAATGCCTCTCCACTGGTGCGCCAGGAGGCCGTGAAAGCACTTGAAGCGATTGGTGATGACGCCGCCGCAAAAGGGTTGATCCAGGCCATGCAAGACCCGGATGCCGGCGTGCGCTGGTTGGCGGCGGAGTCCCTGGCACATCTGGGGCCGGTTGGGTTACGCCCGCTCCTAGGTGCCCTGATCTGCAATGATCGGTTGATCTGGCTGCGTGAAGGAGCACACCACGTGTTGCACTTCTACGCCGGCGAGCTTAATCGCCCGCTCGAACAGCTCATGAGCGCGCTTGAAGAAAGCGACGCGTCGATCCCGCTGACGTGGGATGCCCGCGTAGCGCTCGATTCGCTCCCCTCACCTTCGACACACCTCTGAAACACGACCAGGTCACGCGCGCACCGACACGACATTCCCCATAGATTGAGTCCTACTCCTCCTTTGGATGGATTCACTGTAGCATCGTCCGGCATATCGTTATGGCCTGCAATACATGTACAACGATTTGCTCAACACAGGTGAAGCGTTGGGGGTGACTGTGCCCCACTGCCTGTCGCTCAAAGACTACGTAGATCATGCTCCCAGACAATGGGGCTAATCCAACAAAGAACTATAAATAAATGCTCATCGTCATCTTTTATCTCGCCGGGCTCGTCGTGGCCTGCGCAATGGCGCTACTTACGAACCAACCACAAACAACCTCGTCCATAGCGGGCGTGATGCTGCAATACTTTCTGCCGATCGGCGTCGGGTTGCCTCTGCTCATCAGCGGGCTGGGGCACGTCTTTCAGAGCGACCTGGCCGCGAAACGCCTGGGCTGGCCCACAGGCAACCCATTCCAAAAGGAGTTGGGCTTCTGGGACTTTGCCGCCGGGGTCATCGCGATTCTATCTTTCTGGCAACACGGCCCGTTTTGGCTGGCCACGATCATCGTCAACGTGCTCTTCTGGGTACTGGCGGGAGGGCTGCACGCCTGGGAACTGCTACGTCATAAGAACATTCGCGCCGATAACGCCATCACGGCGATCGTGGATTTCCTGGTCCCGATCACGCTAGTCATTCTCTATGCGCTGAGCGCATGAACCAACTTCAGAGCGCTACGACTGTGTGCTGGTGCGCCGAGGCCACGATGGCTTCGGCCACTTGTATATCACCCAGGGTGAGTTGCGGGCTGTTACGGCAAGTCGCCCGGCCATCTAACGCAGCGATGAACGTGCGGGCCTGGACGTCAAAAGCATTTGGCCCCGCGCGGAAGTCGTGCGTTTCCAGCACTTCCGCGCCATAGTGGATCACGACCCCAGCGCCGCCCTCGTCGGGCCGCACATCCAGCGCCCCTTGCGTGCCGATGAAGGTGGCCTGCCAGGCCGGCAAGCCGCCCGGCTTCACAAAGCCGGCCGTCATGTTACACAGCACGTCATCCTGGAATAGCAAATTTGCGACGCAATTTTCCTCATTCACCAGTCCTGGCGCGGTATGCTTCTTGCGATTGGCAAACGCCGAGACGGCCTGCACATCGCCCATGATCCAGCGCACGGGGTTGATGAAGCAATAGGTCATGTGCGTCAGAGGCATACCGCCGCTGGTTTGTTGCTGGTAATACCAGGTGTTGGGCTGGCCATCCCATAGCGCAAGCGTGTGCACCGCGACCAGCCGGCCCAATGCGCCGCCCTCGACCACGGATTTGGCATATTCCCAGGCTGGGCTATAGCGCGCCTCGAAGCCGGCCTCCACCGTCAAATGATGGTGTTGGGCCAGGCCCACGATCTGTTGCGCCGTCTGCACACTGGTGGACAACGTCCCGCCGATCAAAACGTGGTGCTGCTGTTCCAGCGCCCATAACACGATCTGGTCCTGCGTTTCATGCGGCACTTCCACCAAAATCGCATCAGGCTGTGTGCCGGCGAGTTGTGTGTAGTCGTCGAAATAGGTTTCGCAGCCTATCTCGGCGCTGAATTTGCGCGCTGTTTCCAGATGACGTGCCGCGACGCCACAAATCATCACCTGCCCTGTCGAAAGCAGCGCGCGAGCGCGCACACGTGCCATGCCCCCGGCCCCTGCAATTGCGATGCGCTTCATGAAAGCTCCCAATGAAAAACCCCAGCAGAACGAATCTGCTGGGGTCCGGAATTGATGATTGGTCAGACCTCTTTTACTATTGCCCCGGGTGTCCACACTTCCCACACGCGGCCCACCAGGTTCGAGCCGGGGCTGAGCGCGGGTTGATTGGGCTGCCAACCGGCGGGCGTCAACTCGCCGGTGTCGCGCACGTGCTGGAATGCGCGCAGTTCGCGCAGCATCTCGTTCACGTTGCGGCCCACCGTGTGCGACAACGCTTCCATGGCCTGGATGACACCATCCGGGTCGATCACGAAATCACCACGCACGTTCATGCCGGTGTCTTCGTCATACACGTTGTAAGCTGTTCCGATCAAACCACGCGGATCGGAGAGCATTGGGAAGGGCACACCACCCGGCACCATCTTTGACAGTTCTTCTTCCTGCCACATCTTGTGGGTAAAACGGCTATCGGTGCTGATGGCAAGCACTTCCACGCCCAACGCTTTGAAATCGGGGTATCTCGAAGCAATGGCCGCTAACTCCGTTGGACACACAAAAGTGAAGTCGGCCGGATAGAAACAGATAAAGACCCATCTGCCTTTGAAATCAGAGAGCCTAATTGTCTTGAAGTCACCATCCACATAGGCGGTGGCTTCAAAGTTCGGAGCCGGCTTGCCAATTCGACACGTCATCTTTTGAACTCCTCCATGCACCAAAACGTACAACCATAGACGCTGAGGTTTGCCATGGATGCCCGGTTACAGCGCAGCCCAATTATAGTGTGATGAGGCTTACTTGACCTCCCGTGGGCTGATGCCCTGTGGCCCTGTGTCATGGATAGTTACAGATCACGCGTGCGGAACTGGCGTAGCGCAAGCAAAAGCGCCACGACAACATATAACGCCGCCCACACCACCATGCCCGAACTGGGCACCGAGGAGATGCTGAATGGCGTGATGGCCGCATCGCGCATGAGCGGCGGTTCCATGTTGTAGGCGGCTAGCTGCCACATCGCCTCGGTGGGCACGAGCAGGCTGGTGACAATGCCGAAATTCTGCGCGACGGTGTTGCCAAGCAATGTGCCAATCTGCTCCATCCAGCCGCCGATGAATGCCAGCCCATACATGCCCATCACCGTCACGCCATTCGCCAATGTGCTCAGGCGCGTGCCACCGAGGATGGATAACGTCAGGAGCACGGTGGCCTCCAAGAAGATGAGCGCAATTCCCTGCGCCGCGTTTGGCAACCGTGTGCCCGATACGGCATATACGATCAGCAACACACCGCCGGCCATCAGCAACAAATAGGTCGCCAGGATGGCCCAGAAAGCCAGCCACTTACCCAGCAAAATCTGTTCACGGCGCAAGGGTTTGGTTGCCAACGTTTGTATCACGCCCGAACGAATATCGCCGGAAAGCGTATCAATCGGCATCAGCACAGCCATCATCACGATCAAAAAGTCCACTGCATACAGGCCGGCCATCGCCACCATCGTCAGACCCACGTTCTGGCCGATGCGCAGTGCGCCGCTGGAATACTTAAGCGCATCCTGGTAGATCAGGTAATAGCCCACCCCAAAAATAAGCAGGAAAGCCAGCCCAAGGATGAGCGCAGCCATGACCACTTTGCGTCCTTTGGCCTCGTCCAGCGTCAGATGCATGATCGTCAAAATCCCTTTCATCCGGGTCTTTCATCCTCCCCCATCACTTCCAAGAACAGAGCCTCCAGCGATTGATGCCCCACTCCCAGGTGATAGATCGATACACCCTGCCCCACCAGCCAGCGCGCAATCTCGGGCAATCGCGCTTCGCTCGTTACGTGCATGTGCAAGTTTCCATCGGCCTGCACACGCGCATCGTGCCCAAACTGCGCCAACCCCTGCAAAAGGGATGCGTCACAGGCACCCAACTTCAACACCACTTCAACATCATCCGCCTGCCCGGCCAGTGACATTTGGCGTATCACGCTGCCGCGCTTGACAAACGCCACGCGGTCGCAGGTCACCTCCACCTCGCTTAAAAGGTGCGAGTTGATGAAAACCGCGGTGCCCTGGGAGCGCAATTGCACGATCAAATCTCGCACTAGCAAGCGCCCCAGCGGGTCCAGCCCCGAAGTTGGCTCGTCGAGGAACACCAGGCTGGGTGAATTGAGCAACGCCTGGGCCAGGCCGATGCGCTGCAACATGCCCTTGCTGTAATCGCGTAACCTGCGCTCGCCGGCGTCGAGCAAATCCACCTGTTCCAGCAGTTGTTCGACGCGCGCCATGAGCGCCTGGTGCGAGAGCCCATAGAGGCGGCCATGGAAATGTAAAAACTCCCGCCCGGTGAGCCAATCTTGGAAGCGAAAGTGTTCGGGTAGGAAACCAATCCGGGCGCGCGTGGCGACGTTGCCCAGCGGCGCGCCTAGCACCTGCGCCCGGCCGGCGGTCGGTATCACCAGACCGAGCAACATCTTGATCGAGGTCGTCTTGCCTGCGCCATTGGGGCCCAGGAAGCCGAAGACCTCACCCTGGCATACCGTCAGGGTGAGGTCTTGCACTGCGAGTTTTTGGCCGTATTGCTTACGCAGGCCAGCGGTCTCGATTGCAAAATCCGTCATTGCATTGAATCTGCCAGATCGACCAATTGTACGTTGTTGCCAGTGCCGGTGACGGCATAGACCATATCCCCTTCGGCCCACATCAGCACCGACCCGGACGAGGATGCAAAGCCGTCCTTCTCCGTGCTCTGCTGGGTGGACGAATCGGAAGTGGTGACCAGCAAGCCCGTCACGCCGTGCACGGTCACCTCGCGGAACGAGGAAGCCGTGGCAGGCACCGGCACCAGCATCGTGCTGGACCAGTCGATGGACTGCGCAAAGCGATGTGCCTCATCCGCCGACATGCCCGCAACGCGCAGGCCGATTTCGCCCAGTTGCGCCATATCCACGCCGTCCGGCAGGGTCACTTCAGGATTATGCGCTTGCATGACGATCAGATGATTCGTGTGAGTGACTGCTTCGCCATTCACCAGCAGGGCATAGTCCATCACTACCACCGGCGGCTTGTCCACGGTCACCGTCTGGCCGTTCAACTGCGCAGGGATCTGCACGTCTGTCACACCCAACGTCTGGATCAACGACTGCAAGCGAGCCGTGTCGGCCTTGAAGCGCACGCTGCCGGCGCCCTGCACATAGGTCTTGTACAGCGCATAGCCGGAAGGCACGTTGGTGGGGACACGCACCATCAAGCCGGCCAGTTGCGCTGCCGCCTGCGGGCCATCCACCGTCACCGGCTCGCCCGGGTCCTTCAGCACTTCAGTGCTGGAGCTAAGCAAAGATTGGATGTCCACCCGGTTCTGCTCCAATTCAGCCACGCGCGTCTGGTCCACACTGATGGCCGTGAAGCGCTTCACGCGGAACAGGTTCAGGAAGTCCTGAGCCATCGCACGCGCGCTGGGCGAGAAGACCAGCACAAGTGCCAGCATCACGCCTGCTGCCGCCAGGGCAGGCTTCCATAGCACAGATAGTCTTAGTTTTTCTGGTTTCGCTTCCATTGGTTGGTTAATCCTCTGATACAAACGTCTCGAAAATTCTGGACTTGGCTCCTTGCGGAACTTATTTAGAAAGTCATCCATGGCACCTCCCAATCACTCCTGCCACTCAGCTCGCAAGCCATGTACGGTGCGAGATAAGATCGTGCCGACGTTGGTCTCGCTCAAACCAGTCACCCGCGCGATCTCACGATTCGACAATCCCGCGCCATACTTCATCGCGATCAACTCACGCTCGCGCCCCGGCAGGCGCGCCAGCAACGCCGATAGTTGCGCGATGTCAGCGTGTTTTTCCGCCGTCGCTTCGGTGGTGCGTTCATCGGCTTGCTGATGGATATCCTCCAGCGAAAGCTCCACCTTGCGCTGACGGTAATAGTCGATCGCAACATTGCGTGCGATGGTAAAGAGCCACGTGGAAAAAGCTGCCAAATCACGCCGGTACCGCGCGCGATTTCGCCACGCTTTCTCGAACGTCGTGGATGTCAGATCTTCGGCAATTGCCTCATCGCCCACGCGATAGCGGAAGAAGTTGTACACGCGCGGCATCTCCGTCGCGTAGAGTGCCTCCCAATCCGCCTCGCTTGCCGCCATCATCCATGACATGATTCCGCCCATAAACCTTTGCTGAGTGGTCATGATGTCTATATATACGACCCTCACAGGCTAGTATCACACATGGGACATAACGCGCGAACAAAAAAACACCTCACAGGTTTTGGAAACCTGTGAGGTGTTGGGGTTACTTCTACGCCGAGCGCAATTTTGGCGTAACGGTGCTATGAAATACGATATACGTGAACCATGCGTTGGATGGCCGTCAGGGTGCTCAGCACGGCCAATAGCCAGACGGTGATGACCGGTTGGTTCACAATCAACCCAACTGCGAGCAAAAGGAATCGTCCCAGGCGGCTAAAGAGCCCCACCTTGCACTCCAGGCCCAGACCTTCGGCGCGGGCGCGCGTATAGCTGACCATGAACGAGCCGACCAGCGCGGCAAAAGTGACCAGCGCAGAAGTCGTATCACCACGTTGCAGGAACAACGCCGCAAGGCCCATCAACAAGGCCGCCTCGGCAAAACGATCCAGCACCGAATCAAAAAATGCGCCGAACTTGCTCTGCCGATTGGTCGCGCGCGCCAGTGCGCCGTCCAGCGCATCTAGCGGCATCGCCACCACGGTCATCAACAGGCCACCCCACACTACATAGCCCAGACCGATCAGCACACCTGCCACGACGTTGAGTAGAAAGCCGAGAAACGTCAGCGCATTGGGGGAGATTCCGGTCTTTGCGACGACGTCTACCACCGGATCGAGGATGAAACGTGTATTCTTGCGAGCCCAGGCTTCCACGATTTTATATTTTGGATTTTGGAGATGAGGGATTGTAACAACCACGGATTTCACGGATGACACAGATTTGTTCTACTATCCGTGAAATCTGTGTCATCCGTGGTTAACACCTACGAGCGCAATCCCGAGTCTCTAATCTCTTGTCCTATTCGCCCTTAATGAACGATTCCACCTTCGCGTGCGCGACGTCGTCGATGTACTGCTCCGGTGGCGACTTCATGAAGTAGGACGAAGGCGCGCACAGTGCGCCCTTCATGCCACGATCCAACGCGATCTTGGCGCAACGCACCGCGTCGATTACCACGCCGGCGCTGTTGGGGCTGTCCCACACTTCCAACTTCAACTCTGCCAGCAGCGGCACATCGCCAAACGTGGTGCCTTCCATGCGGATGTAGCAGAACTTGCGATCGGTCAGCCATGGCACGTAGTCACTTGGGCCGACGTGGATGTTGTTGGGGTCGATCTGGTAGGGGATCTGCGAGGTGACCGAGTTGGTCTTGCTGATCTTCTTCGACTCCAGGCGCTCGCGCTCCAGCATGTTCATGAAGTCGGTGTTGCCGCCGAAGTTCAACTGGTAGGTCCGGTCGATGCGCACACCGCGATCCACGAACAGATGCGCCAACATGCGGTGAGTGATCGTCGCGCCCACCTGGCTCTTGATGTCGTCGCCAATCACCGGCACACCCGCTTCCTCGAAGCGATTCTGCCAATAATGCTCACGCGCGATGAACACGGGGATGCAGTTCACCAGCGCGCAGCCGGCCTGCAAAATCTGCTCCACATACCACTTGGTGGCCTGTTCGCTTCCCACGGGCAGGTAGTTGATGACCACGTCGGTCTTGGTATCCTTCAGGATCTTCACGATATCGGCCGTCTCGCCGGGGGCCTTCTTGATGATGCGTGAAAGATACTTGCCCAGGCCATCATGCGTCATGCCGCGATACACATTGCAGCCCATGTGTGGGACATCGGCAAACTTGTAGGTGTTGTTTGGCGTGGTGAAGATCGCCTCGCTCAAATCCTTGCCAACTTTGTTTGCATCGATATCGAAAGCAGCCGTAAATTCAATATCGCTGATATGATAGTCACCGAGCCGGACATGCATCAACCCCGGCACACGATCTGTGTCTTTGGCGTTGCGGTAATAGTTCACGCCCTGCACCAGCGAGCTGGCGCAGTTGCCGACACCGATGATGGCGACGCGGACTTTTTTGGAGCCGCTCACTCTCGGCTCCTCGGCTACTTCTTTCGTCTTTTCTGGATTCTTAGCCATGATCCTTTATCCTTTTCTGCTAGCACAATATGTTTTTGACGTAGTGTCTGGTTGATATGACCTTACATTCGTGCTATACGCGCAATTAGGCATGCAGCCGCAGGGCTGCCTTCCCTAAACATAGGAACACCGCACCGCATCAGGCGATGCGCAATACGAGCCGAGGAATTATAATCTTTTAACATACAGGTCATCCCAGTGATCGCCCTGCTCCCTGGAGCAGAAATGCTGGACATTGTCTGCCGTGGGACATGTGACAAAATAGATTAAGTAAGGAGCTGAGTTGGAATGGGTTACCCGCCAGACGACTTGGAGCTGGATAACGGCTACTGGCAATCATTGCTAAAAGACGTAGAAGATTGGGACTCCGAACGCCCCGCGGCTGCAGCAAATACAATGCCGGACGGTGACGTGCCAGATGTGGATAGGCGTTATGAGAGCAGGCCGGAACCGTCTCCTGTGTCATCGCGCCCGAGCATTGCCGATAGCAGCGTAAAGGCATCAGCGCCGGAGCCACCTTCCGCTGAATTATGGTCCATCCTGCATGATGCGATGGATCGCGGTACTGTGCTGCGCGTAGAGGTGACCGGCTACAACCGGGGCGGACTGATCGTTCGCTATCATACGTTGCGCGGTTTCGTGCCCTCATCTCACCTCACGGTCATTTCGCCGGAGATGGACGAGCCGACCCGCCGCAACACGCTGGCACAGCAAATCGGGCAAAGCTTCGATGCACGCGTGATCGAGTTGGACCCGGAGCGTGACCGGATCGTCTTCTCTGAGCGCGCCGTCACCGAAGAGCCCGATAAGGAGCTCCCGTCGCTGCTGCACGAGATACACGCCGGCGAGATACGGAGTGGCCGCGTGACGAACCTGACGGCCTTCGGCGCATTTGTGGACCTGGGCGGTTATGAGGGCCTGGTGCACGTCAGCGAAATTTCATGGAGCCGCGTCGGCCAGCCGCGCGATGTCTTGAGCATCGGCCAACCGGTGCAGGTATACGTCATGAGCGTGGACGCCGATGAAGGGCGCGTAGCGCTCAGCTTGAAGCGTACCAAGCCCGACCCCTGGCACGGCATTGAACAACGCTACCACGTCGGCCAGACGGTCAAAGGCGTGGTGACAAATGTCGTGGACTTTGGCGTGTTTGTGAAGGTGGAAGAAGACCTGGAAGGGCTGATTCACGTGAGCGAACTGGCCGAAGGGAACTTCCTGCACCCACGCAACATCCTGCACGAAGGCGACACGGTCACCGGTCACGTGATCGGTGTGGATGGCAGCCTGCATCGCCTGGCTCTGAGCCTGCGCAACAACAATCATTGAACCATCGCACGTGGTATGCTCGTTGACGAGCCGCCGGTAATACACTCCTGCGGCTCATGACTCATTCAACTCTGTCAGATATGAACGATACCCAGGGGACGGTTTTCCAACGCATTTTTTCGGGCCGCAAATGGTGGCGCGACGTAGCCGGCCTGCTGCTCAGCACGCTTGGAATCATCACGCTCATCACGCTCCTGGGGTGGAACGCCGGCGGCATCATCTCCGCCTGGGCCGATTTCCTGCGCCACGCCTTTGGCATCGGCGTGTTCGTGTTCTGCATCATTTTGATCGGCATGGGCGTGCCGCTCCTGCTCAACACACCCATCCGCATCGATGCGGAACGCCTGATTCAGATCATCGCCGGCGAGCTGGCTTTTTTCGCGTTGCTGGCGCTGATTCATTCGCTCACCTTCGGCGCCGATAGTTACGCCTTGATCCAGGCCGGCAGTGGCGGCGGCGCCGTGGGTTGGGTGCTCTCGCGGTTGATCTGGTTGTTACTCGGCTCGGAAGAAGGTTTTGCGCGCTTCATCTCGATAGCGATTTGGTTTGTCTTGCTGGTCATCAGCGCGACCGTCGCTTTCCGCCCATTGCTGCAAGTTGTGCCGCGCGAGGAGGAGGACATTCCTGCGTTCAGCACACGCACGGCAGTGCACGACGAAGGAGAATTGGCGCCGCCCATTAAGCCACGCCCAACGCGGGCCGCGCGCATGGTGGAGCCGGAGCCACTCATCATTGAACCGCCGCCGGCGAAGCCGGTGGAAGCGGAACCGCCCAAGCCGGAGCCCAAGCCCATCACCATCAAATCGCACCCAACGATCATCCGCTCCGACGCGCCCAAGCCAATGCCGGCCGGCAAAAAGGCAAAAATGCCCCTGCCTCACGACGACACGCTGCCGCCCGTCACGTTGCTCAAGGCAATGAAAGAGGCCAAAAATAACGACGCCGATGTGAAGCGTCAGGCCGACATCATCGAAACGACGCTGGCTCAATTTGGGCTTGCCGGGCAGGTAGTGGAAGTGCGTCGCGGGCCGACGGTGACGCAGTTCGGCATCGAACCCGGCTACCTGGAGCGAAGCGGGCCAAACGGCGAGAAACGCAAACAGAAGGTGCGCGTTTCGCAAATCGCCTCACTGCAAAACGACTTCGCGCTGGCGCTTTCGGCTTCCTCAATTCGCATCGAGGCGCCCATCCCAGGCAAAAGCCAGGTGGGCATCGAGGTGCCGAACATTGGGGTCGGCACTGTGGATTTACGCGGCGTGATGGAAAACGAAGCCTTCCAACAGATGTCCGCCAAATCGCCCTTAGCGATCGCACTGGGGCGCGACGTATCGGGCACACCCATCACCGCCGATCTGGGCCGCATGCCGCACCTGCTCATCGCAGGCACCACCGGCTCCGGCAAGAGCGTGTGCATCAGCACCATCGCCGTCTGCCTGTGCATGAATAACCGGCCCGAAAACCTGAAGCTGGTGCTGATTGACCCCAAGATGGTGGAGCTTTCACGCTTCACCGGGCTGCCGCACATCATCGGCAAGCCTGAAAGCGAGTTGGAGCGCATCCCCGGCGTGCTACGCTGGGTCACGAAAGAGATGGACACGCGCTACAAGCAATTTGCCGAAGTCGGCGCGCGCAACCTGGCGGATTACAACGAGTCGGCACAAAGACGCGGCGAAGAAACGCTGCCGCGCATCGTGGTGCTCATCGACGAGTTGGCCGACCTGATGCTGCAATCCCCCATCGAAACGGAAAAGACGATCTGCCGCCTGGCGCAGATGGCGCGCGCGACCGGCATTCACCTGGTCGTTGCCACCCAGCGCCCCAGCGTGGACGTGGTCACCGGCCTGATCAAAGCCAACTTCCCGGCGCGCATCTCGTTCGCCGTGGCCTCCTCGATGGACTCGCGCGTCATCCTGGACCAGGTTGGGGCTGAGTCGCTGCTGGGGCGCGGCGATATGTTGTTCTTGAACCCCGAAGCCGGTCACCCCACCCGCCTGCAGGGCTGCTTCGTGAGCGATAAGGAAGTGGAAGTCCTGATCTCCTGGTGGAAGAAAGAAATCGAGAACGAACAAGAGAAGCGCAAGCCTCGCGCCAGCGCTCCGGCAGCCGAAGAAGAAGCGTATGTCGCCAACCGCAAGCCGGAACTGGAAACGCCCTGGGAAACGACGGTGGCGGAGATGGCTGCCGAACGGTTGCTCAATGGCAAGGGCGGCTCTTCGGGCAACGGCGGTGATGATGAGAACAACGACGACGAACTCGTCAAGCGCGCATTGGACATCATCAAGAACACCGGCAAGGTGAGCACGTCGCTCTTGCAACGCAAACTGCGCATCGGCTACCCGCGCGCCGCGCGGCTGATGGAAGAACTACAAGAGATGGGGTATGTGGGTGCCGCCAGCCGCCAGGCGGGCAAAGGACGCGACGTCAACCGCGACTTGGACGAAGAAGAATAAGTGTGTCCTTAACCCCAAACGCTCAGAGAGTATCTTGAGGGAGTGTGCTTCTCTCTGAGGGCTGGTCATTCCGAGTGCACCGGATGACGAAAATAGAGGCGGGCTGCAATGGTGCACGAGGAATCCGGGCTGTCATCGGCGCGTGTGTTGGATAGAACCAGTGTTGCACAGCGACGTCTCTCACAGAGCACAGCTAAGATTCCTCGCTTCGCTCGGGATGGCACAGCATTAGCCAGCGCACATATCCGGAGTAGGGTTGGAACAGTGCCATTATCAATATGGGGTGGTTGTAAGGATGCGACTGAATACCAGGTACACGGAACGAAACGTCTTCTGATACGGTCTATTCAACTCATCACCTATCCATCAACTAAAAATCTACAGACAACACTTCAGAAGCAGTTGAATATAGGGGCCCCCTGTCGCTTCCACTCAAGATCATGAGGATTTCGTTGTCGTTTGTCAATGCTTCCTCAACCATTTCACCAAACAACAACGGTTTACATATATCGAGTTTTACTTATGGTATCAGTCAGACACTTTCACGAATTCTGCACGCTTCGCATCGAGGTCTACGATGGCGATGCTGCGGTCTTCACCGGCTGGGTGCCGCCCGCCCAGTGCGCCGGGGTTTAGCACCTGGGTGCGGTTCACCTCATCCAGGCTTTTGCAATGTGAATGACCATAGAAGACCCACTCATGCAGCCCTGCGCGGCTAAGCATATAGAGCAGGCTTTCATCATCCCCATGACAGGCCGCCACACGATGACCGGCGAAGGTCAGGTCCGCATCTTTACCGCAATAGGTGATATTGCCCAGCCGGCGCGCCTCGGAGCGAAAGCCGCTCCAGTCATAGTCATTATTACCACGCACCAGCCACACCCAGAAGCCCTGGAACTTTTCGAGTAACAAAGGGCTGGTGACATCACCACAGTGAATGAGTTGCGACACACCGCGCACGTGGAACGTGTTCAGCGCCAGGTCGATGTGCGCAGCGTTATTGTGCGTATCAGAAAGCACGCCGATACGTGCAAGTTGACTTGAAGCCATGATGAATATCTATTCAGTTACTACTATGTGGCCCAGCTTGCACGGCCTGTGCCCCCGTTTGTACGGCCAACGCTGCAAGCTGATCAATCGATGTCCCCTGGCGTGAAAAGGTAACCTCTAATAGCATCGGCAGGCTTACGCCACTCACCACCCGCACACGCTCATTTTGCGCCGCAACGGCCAGTGCCGCATTCCAGGGTGTGCCCCCCGCCATATCCACCAACACGAGCGTCGGCCGCGCCTGGTTCACCACTTCGCTCAAACTGGTTTGAAAAGCCTTTACGTCGTCCCCAGGCATCAATGTGTAATATCGTACATCAACTTGTTGCCCGGCAATCAGCTCGGCCGTGTTTACCAGTGCGCGAGCCAGTTCGCCATGTGATGCAACCACTATTTGCACAGAAGAATTTGTCATCATTGTCCGCCCTTTACGGGTGCAGTTCAGTATCCTACCCCTACTACGAAACCATCCTGCTAAAAGCAAAACGTCCTACTGAAATTCAGCAGGACGTTTCATCGTTCTAAAACGTGCCGGTATTCTCGCGTGAGTTTCAGGCAAGCGGGCGCGAACGGAGATTGGCAACCATCAAGATGAGCGCACCCATGCCCCATGCTACCACCAGCAGGCTCATCAGCCAACCAACAACCGGCAACGCACCCAACGCAGCGAGAATCAGCGCACCCAGCCCCGTCTTGGTTGCACGAGTCCAAGTGACGCCCTTTAAGCCCACCGCCAGGCGCTCTCCCAGCATGCTGGCAATCACCGCCCAGCCTGCCAACATGGCCAACGCCCACACCACCAACAGCAGGATCGCAACGGGAATGAGGCAAATCGTGATCGCAAGAATAAACAGCGCGATGGGAACGACGATGAACGACAACATCCCTGCGCCACCCGAAGCCAACCACTGCTGTTGTGCGACCTCGGCAATGCGCGCCACATAGGTCGGGAATAACGCCACAATTGCCATCGAGAGCAACGTCAGCAAAATCACGCCCATAACCGTGGAGAGCACATTCCCCACCTGATCGAAGAAATAGCGAAACGGCGTG
>DAOUFG010000006.1:0-20160 GCA_034430115.1 Thermoflexales bacterium
GCCGTTCTGACCACTCAGACCGACCTTCAGCAGTTGATGGACGACGCTCAGAAGAAGGCCGAAGACGCCATGAAGGCTTAAGACCCGTTTCGTGTTCGATCAAGTATTGTTGGGTGGGAGGCGCATTTGCTCCCACCCAATCGTTGGGATTGCATGTGGGGATATACCAACTGTAGGGGAATAGGGCCACTGTCCGCATCATCACGTTCCTATCCAGCAGACAGGCTGAGTTTGTCTTATTGATCCATACTTAGGGCAATCGGCAATCTCTCGCAGAGGACGCGCGAAGCGTCCTCTGCTTTTATATCAATGCACAACAGGAGTTCCCAATATGTCCGTTTTTGAAGTGAAAGATCAGCATGGCTCTCCAACGCTATTCATGGACGGCCAGCCCACCTTTACCACGATTTACCTGACCGTGCGCAACCTGCGTAACCCGCCCATCGCGTGGCAAGGGGATCCTTACTTCAAGCAATTCCGCGATGCAGGGTTCCACTTTTATTCCATTGAGCTGCCTACCCGTTTTGATGACGCCTACGATCCTGCCACCGGCGGCTTCAAGATGGAGGCTTTTGAGCGCCTGGAAGAACTGAAGCGCTATATTGAGTTGGACCCACAGGCCAAGTTCCTGCTACGCGTCGGCATCGAACCGCGCGGCGAGGATTCGGCCTGGCTGCGCCAGCACCCCGATCAATGGGAGATATTGGAACCCAGGGCCAAGGGAATTTATCCTACCCCTTCCTTTGCCTCCAAGGCATGGCTACACGACGCCGGCGAATTCATCCGCACCTTGATTAGCTATATCTACTCGCATGGCCTGGCGCAGAACATCCTGGGCTACCTCATCTGCGGTGGTGATAGCTCCGAGTGGGTGAAAATCGGCCCGATGGAAGACTGGGCCGGCGATTTCTCACTGCCCATGAACCAGGCCTTTGGCGAATGGCTACGCGCAAAGTATGGCACGCCGCAGGCATTGCGCATGGCCTGGGCCGACCCAACGGTGGACTTCGACCAACCCAACCTGGTGCCTTCGCCCGAAGAACAGGCCGAGACCGATCTGTTCCTATTCAAGGATCCGGCCAAACGCCGCAAGGCCATCGACCATTTTCAGTGCCTGGCCGATATTGTCGCCGGGGACATCGATTACCTGTGCGGCGTCGCAAAGGAAGCCTGCCGCCGTGAGCACCTGGCCGGGGCATTCTACGGTTACGTGCAAGAGATTGTGTGGAACAACGGCTTCTTCGGCCAACGCCTGGCCGATGCAGACGTCGCGCACGCCGCCGGCGCGCGCTCAGGACATGCCGGGCTGCATAAAGTGCTCGCTTCGCCCAACGTCGATTTCCTCAGCAGCCCCTACTCCTACGGTTTCCGCGGCGTCGGGGGTGAAGGAAGCTTCATGTCGCCCCAAGAGAGCGTCCGGCGCGCCGGGAAGCTATGGGTGAGCGAAGAGGACATGCGCACGCACCTGTGGCCCAAGGATTCATATTACGGGCAAACACGCAACACGCGCGAAACGAGCGAAGTGCTTAAACGGCAGTTCTGCAACCTCATCACGCACGGCGCAGGCGCATGGTGGTGCGACTGGGGCAAGTCCACGGGTGGTGCCTATGCCGAACCGGAAGTGATGCAGGTCTTCAAGCGCTCGCTGGAAATCGGCCGGCGCGCCCTGGATTTGCCGGATCGCAGTTCGGCGGCCGAAACGGCGATTGTGATCGACGCGGAAAGCGCTTTCTACCGCTCCACCCTAAACAACTTTGATATGCCAAGCTGGCTCAATCACGCCTGGGGCATCGTTCGGATGGGCGCGCCAGTGGACGTGATATTGCTCAGTGATTTGCTGGAGAACAAAGCGCGCGATTACAAGTTCTACTTCTTCGTCAACACCGTTCACTTCAGCGCGGCAGAGCGCGAGCATGTGAAGCGCATCGTGCGCCGCGATGACAAGCTGGCGCTGTGGGTCTATGCGCCGGGCTTCGTCAACGACGCGCTTGCGGTGGAGAACTGCATCGACCTCACCAGCATCCATCTGCAAATGACGCCACGCCAGTGGGGCGCGCATATCTACCTGAGCAACTTCGACCACCCCATCACGCGCACATTGCCCACTTCCACCTTCTGGGGCACGGACATGCGCCTGGGACCGCTGTTCACGGTGGACGACCCGGACGTCACCACGCTGGGCACCGTCGTCATCAACCAGGGCCGTTGCGAACCCGGATTCGTCTTACGCCAGGGTGAAGGCTGGGCCAGCGCCTACTCCGCCGCCCCCAACCTGCCCCCATGCGTGCTACGTGAGTTGGCGCGTTCGGCAGGTGTGCACATCTTTAGCGAATCGGAAGATGTGATGTATGCCGACCGCAACTTCGTCGCGTTGCACACCGTGCGTTCCGGCGCAAAGACGATCAGCCTGCCCCACCCGGCGGATGTTTGGGAGGTGTACGCAGATCGCCAGGTTGCATCCGGCGTGACGCAGTTTACCGACATGATGGAATCCGGCACGACCCATTTGTACTACTATGGGCCAAGCCAACTCAAACCCTAAAACCCGTTCACACAAAGAAACAAAGACTTAAAGGACACGAAGATCAAATCAGATACAAAACGTCGTGTCCTTTGCGTTAAAAAATCCCCCAAGTGCTGTGTACAGCGCATGGGGGATTTTTGTACCGATCTGAAGAGTCAAAGTTGAGGGAGGTGCCTATGGTTGGGTGGCCGTTTCGGGCTCACGGTGTCGCACCACCACATCGGTCGTCAACACCATCGAAGCGACGCTGCCTGCCGTCACCAACGCCTGTTCGGCCACGTTGGCACTATCGATGATCCCGGCAGCGCGCATATCTTCGATCTCGTGGGTGTTGACATTCAACGCATATTCCGGCCCCGCGCGTCTGGCCCGCGCCACGACGGCAGACTCGGCATCGCCGGCATTTGCGGCCAGGGCACGCATAGGCTCTTCCAGGGCGCTGATCACCGCGCTAATGCCCGCGCACACGTCGGGGTCATCGGACTGCAACGCCTGTAGCGCCGGCTGGCAGGCCAGGTAGGCCGCGCCGCCCCCGGCTACGATGCCCGATTCAGTCACTGTGTGCATGAAGCGCACGCTACGCTCAGCCATCTCCTGGCGCAACTTCTGCTCAGCCTCGGTCGGAGCGCCCACGTTAATCACGGCCGTGCCGCCCATCAAACGGCCCAGGCGCTTGCGCAGCGTGTTCACTTCATCTTTATCTTTGGCACTTGCGAGAGACTTGCGCAGCGTTGCGATGTGCTCGCGCAAAGCCCTGGGTGAGCCCTTCCCGGCGATGAAGCCAAATTGCGACGTATCGGCCCAGATGCGGCGCGCACGGCCGACCATCTCCGGCCTAAAGAGCGTCATATCAGCAACATCGCCCATTGCCAACACCTCGCCCCCCAGCATGACCATCAAGTCGTCGAACATATATTTGCGATCCACGTTCGAGGCAGGCGTGCGAATCGGCAAGCACTGGAAGGTGCCCTTGGCATGGTTATGCGCGAGCACAGAGATAACGGCTTCCGACATGCCGCGACAGATGATCGCGATGGACTTATACCCGGCGTTGATGACGCCTCCCAGCGCCTTGCCCAGCGCCAAAACGTCTTCGATGCGACCATCTACCATCATCACCGCGGCATCTTGCAACTCGGAGCGTCGCATCGTGATGCCACCAAACGCAGACGATATCCACCCGGTGTTGCGCCAGAATGAGCCCTCCACATATTCGCGATCCAGCGTGCGGCCATTGGAAGTTTGCACCTCCACGTAACCGCCGGCACCGACGATGGTGTATATCTCGCCAAGTAAACGCGCCAAATCGTCGTAGTGGCAATATGAACGTGCGATGGCGGTCAATTCAGCCTGCGTTGTAACGGGGGTAGATTGTGCCCGAATGGCCTCCACGGCTGCTGCAATGCCGCGTTGAATTCCCTGCCGCACGCGCATAGCGTTTGCGCCGGCCGCGACGGTGCGATAGGCGTGATGCAAGATGGACTGCGTCAGAACGGCGGTGATTGCAGAGCCATCACCTACCCGATCACCCACCTGCCAGATAGCCTGGCGCATCAGCATGGCACCCACGTCGCTGGTGCCATCGCTCACCTGGATGATTCGTCGAGCCAACGTGCCGGCGTCGCTGAGCAATTCAGGGGTACGGTTACGCATGATTTGTTCGTAAGCCACGTACCGGGGACGCGGGCCAAGCGTGGGACGCACAACATTGGCGATGAGGTCAACGCCACGTATTAGATCTTTGTTGACACGGGGCTGGAATTCTACTGATGGGCGCCTCATGGCTATCGTCTTACTCCTTCGGAACAGCTTTCATTGTCGGACTCGGCTCATTGGGCCGAGTCCCTCTATTGTATAGGCAGTGGTCACATCATGCGGCCAGCATCTGATCGCACTATAGCTTCGGGTCCGGCATGCGAACTGGGATGCCAAGATTTTGTTGATCGACCATCAGGCCCTTGCGCCGCGTGAGGGCGCTATAACTCATGTGTGAAAGCGCGCCGTCGATTGTGACCGTCGTCCCGGTGATGTAGCGCGATTGATCCGTCACCAGGAACAGGGCGAGTTCCCCCACTTCCGCCGGGATGCCATGCCGTCCCTCAAGCGGGATGTGCGGGTTCAGGATGTCCGGGCTACCTAGCTCGGTGCGCCCGCGGATGGAGATGCCACCGGGGCGAATGGCATTCGCGCGGATGCCATAAGGCGCCAGCTCCAAAGACATATCCACCACCAACTGCTCCAGGCCGATTTTGGCGGCGGAATAATGTGGGCAATAGGCAGGCACCACGCTATGAATGGATGAGATGCACACGATGCGCCCCGCGATGCCCAGCCGGATCATCTCACGCGCAACGCGCTGGCTGAGGATAAACGGGCCGATCAGGTCCGTATCGAACACGCTGCGAATGTCTTTGCGCGTGATGCCCAGGAATCCGCCACGCGCGTTGATCCCGGCATCATTCACCAGGATATCCAGGCGAGCAAACACGCGCAACGTTTCGTCCACGATCCGGTCGATATCCTCTTCGCGGCGCACATCGGCCTGCACCACCAGCGCACGCCGTCCGGCGGCCTGCACCTGCGCAGCCGTCACCGGCATCTCGGCCATGTCAATATCGGCAATGACGATATCCGCGCCGGCCCGCGCAAGGGTGATTGCAATGCCACGCCCAATGCCCTTGGCCGCGCCGGTAATCACGGCTACCTGCCCGGCCAGCGGCAGTGCCTCTTGTTTAACCTCGTCAGTCACTTCGCAACCCTCCTCTCTCAGGCTAGCGACATATCCGACTCACCCCTTGCGTTACTCTCCGCGCACAATCTTGTCCAACGCCTTGAAGAATTTATCGTAGTCCTCTTCGTTGTTGAAGTGTGCCGTGCTGATGCGGACAGCGTTGTAGTGAGGAATCAGGCGCACGACGATCTTATATTGCTCGCGCAACTGGCGCCCAATATCAAAGCAAGCGTTTCCGGGGGCCTTGAAGGTGACCAAGCCCGAAGATTCCTCAAAACGCCGCGGCGACATCAACTGTAAGTAGGGCCGTGCCAGGATGCCCTGCTTGGCATAGTCGCTCAAGCTCGCAATGTGCCGATACACGTTCTCCCAACCCAGGCTGTCATACCAATCGAGGCTGGCACCCACGCCGGCCAGCAAGGCCCAGGCACGCGTGCCATACTCGAAGCGTAGGCCGGAAGCATTCGCCTCCACCTCGCCGGTGTGCAAATCCACCCACGATAGCGACCCGGCGCCGATGTGGGCGGGGATGAGTTCGATCATCTTATCCAGCCTGGCATAGAACACGCCGGTGCCCTTCGGGCCACACAGCCACTTGTGCCCGTTGGAAGCGTAATAGTCACAGCCGATGTCCCGCACGTTCACGGGGAAGGCGCCCAATGCCTGCGCGCCATCAAAGAGTGAGCCGACATTGTGCGCCGCCGCCCAAGCGCATATTTCCTGGGCCGGCAGGCGCGTCCCGGTCTCGCAGGTCACGTGGCTCATGCCGATCAGGCGCGTGCGCGGGGTCGCCTGTGCTTCGATCCGTTGCAGCATCACCTTGGGGTCGGGCGATACCTCCACCCGCTTCACCACGATGTGCTTGGTGGCTTGCAGATAGAGCAACGGGTGATTCATCGCCTCGTGCTCTTCCGTGGTGGTGATGATTTCATCGCCCGCCCGCCATTCCAGGCCCGCCAGGACCAGGTTGATGCCATCCGTCGCATCGCGTGTGAACGAGATTTCCTTTGAGTTAGCGCCCAACAACTTGGCGATGCGTTCGCGTGCTTCATTTGCTTTGCCGCTGACGTTCGCGGTGGATGCAACGCCTTTCGTCTCAACATCAGCCAACAGTTTGGCAAAAGCCTGATACGCCGGATCCGGCATGATGCCGTAGGTGCCGATGTTTAGATAAGTGACTTCCGACAAAACGGGAAACGCAGCCCGTATACGCGCAATATCGTAAGACTGCTCTGTAGACAAAGACATTGACCACTCCATTAAAATTTATAGATTGCGCCCTCAGCGCACAATGGGCTATTGAACCGCAAAACGGTGCTTTCTGCAATTTGAACCCGGCAAAGGGAGGAGAAGAACAAGCCCGCCATCATTCCGAGAGATAGATCGTTGGTACAAAAGAGGTACCCCATGACCCGCAGCCCCGTCATTCCGAAGCGCGCACCAACAAATGAAATCGTGCAAGGGGTTCATCGCACGCGAGGAATCTGAGCGTTGTCCCGAGCAGGCACCCTACACAACCAAGATTCCTCCTCGCTGCGTTCGTCGGAATAACAGCTCAAGCCATGTCTCTCTGTGAAATGAATCACATGTCATGAGCAGGCGCGTGTATAAGCTGTGATTTACTGCGTGATTTTCCACGCGCTGAGGAATCTGTGCTGCACTGTCCAGTGCAGCACAGATTCCTCACCTGCGGTACGGAATGACAACTCCCACCTTCCCGAGCGGTCAATTCCAGTGCGGTGGATTGAAATTCCATTCGTGTCGATTCGTAGCTACCCCCCGATGCACGCGCATTTTTTAGCCTTGCCGTTAAAATAGCGCACTATGCTTCGCGCCCCTGTCCAGGATTGCGCATGCGCGGTGACTGCAAACGGCACATACACCCTTGCAGTACCGCCCCATCCTTCTCGTCCATATTCGTGTTACCCGGAGTTTCATGCGAATGAAAGCACAGATTAAACCGTATAACGGCGCCCCTACGCTTTTTCTAAATGATGAACCTATCTTCGCCGGCCACCAATGGTTATCCAGCAATCCCGCCCCGAATGAGTTCCCTGCCGCGGAATGTGTGCGGCAATTCGGCGAAGCAGGCGTGCACCTGAACGCAATCGCCGTCGCCGGCTCTCCAGAATGGTGCGGCTACTGGTGTGGCCCGCGCGAAGGCCAGCCCGGCCAGTATGACTTTTCAATGGTGGAGCCGCAAATGCGCGCAATCATAAAAGAAGATCCGCAAGCACTCTTTCACCTGCGCATCTATTTTGAAACGGCCCCCTGGTGGAACGAACTGCACCCCGACGAATGCGAAATCGGTTCCGATGGCAAGCGCCTGAACCAATCCTATGCGTCCGAAGTCTGGCGCCAAGACGTGAAGGATTTCCTGCGCGCCTATATCGACCACTTGAAAAAGATCGGCCTGTACGAGCGCGTCTTTGCCTACCAGGTGCAGGCGGGCATTTGCGGTGAATGGATCAAAAACACAACCTCCATGCAACCCATCTGCGGCGACTTCAGCCAGCCCATGCGCCGGCACTTCCGCAACTGGCTGCGTGGGCAATACCCAACCGACGCCGCCCTGCAAGCCGCCTGGGCAACGCCTCAGGTCACGTTGGACACCGCCGAGGTGCCTTCCGGCGAACAGCAGTTTAATGCGAAACACTACATGTTCCGCGATCCTTCGCGCGAACAGGCCGTGATCGATTATTACCGTTGCCTGGCGGAGCTGGTGGCCGATGACATGATCGAGTTTTGCCACACCGTCAAAGCGCTTACCAATGGTCAGGCGTTGGCGGGCGCTTTCTTTGGCTATCTCATGGACCTGGCCTGGAATGATTGCTTCTTTGGCGCCGATATCGATGGCGGCTATTCCACCATTCAGCGTTGCGGTCACCTGGGGTTGCGTAAGGCACTGGAATCCCCCGACGTAGATTACCTGGTCAGCCCCTATGGCTATGCGTTCCGTGGCTTAGGCGGCGACGGCCTGCCCATGCCACCCACCGAATCTGTACGGCTGCACAACAAGCTCTACATCCTGGAAGAAGATTCGCACCTGCACAACGAGCAAGACCCCACGGGGCGCAACTTCAACCGCAAACACACGCTCGCCATTTATCAGCGCGAATTCAACCAGACCATCACGCATGGGTTGGGCATCTGGTGGTTTGCCGATTGGCCGGCCGGGAGCTACGCCCGCCAGAACCCCAACTTCCAACCGTGGCTCGTCAAGTTTCGCAAACTGGGCACCTGGGCGATGCAACACCTGGATCGCTCGCCACGTTCGGAGGTGGCCGTGCTGGTGGACGACGAAAGCTTCATGTATGAGTCGCTGCGCAACAACGTCGATCTGCCACTCATCTTCCGCCAGCGGGTCACCTCGCTGGCTCGTTTTGGCGCACCGCACGACGTCTATCTCTTAAACGACCTGCTGGATGGCAAGCTGCCCGATTACAAGCTATATATCTTCCTGAACCCCTTCCACCTGGACGACGCGCGCCGCCAGAAATTGAAGCAACAGGTGTGCCGCGACGGCAAAACAGCCCTGTGGCTCTATGCGCCCGGCTACCTGAAAGAGACGCCTGCGTTGGAGAACATGACCAGCTTGACCGGCATCCACTTCGACAAATGGGACCCGCCATGGGGCCAGTTGATGCACGTCACCAACTTTGCGCATCCGATCACCCAAGCCGTGCCGCAGGATCTGTTCTGGGGCACCAGCGCGCCCATCGGGCCGAACTTCCACGTGCAGGATGATGATGCCATCGAAC
This sequence comes from Thermoflexales bacterium, assembly GCA_034430115.1. GTDB lineage: Bacteria > Chloroflexota > Anaerolineae > J036 > Brachytrichaceae > CAIXPS01. Next base: position 9,017 of record DAOUFG010000006.1, read on the forward strand.
TCGGCCAGTTGGTCTATACGCTGGGCCGCTGCAAACCCGGCTTCGCGCTGAAGGAGCTAGACGGCTGGAATTCCGTTTATCTTTCCTCGCCCGACGTGCCGGCGCCGGTGCTGCGCGGCATCGCGCGGTACGCGGGGGTGCATCTGTATAGTGAAGCCGGCGATGTGCTGCACGCCACGCCCGATTTGCTGGGCATTCACACCGTTGCCGGCGGCCAGCGTGCGTTCAAACTTCCCCGGCGCGTGGAAGCGGTATACGACCTGTATGCCGATAAGCTCATCGCCCAGGACACGAATTGCTTCGACGTCACGTTGCCGCCCGCTTCCAGCGCGCTGTATTACACCGGCTCGCGCGAACAACTGCAACCCTTGATGTAAGTACCATCAATTGATCGATCACATTTTGGAGAACAGGTGAACTGAATGAGTATGCTTGATACGCTTGCAGAACACGATAAGAATAAGATCAAAATCACGGCGATCAAAGCGATGCAACTCCGCAATCACGGCCAGACGCTCGTAAAGGTTGAAACCGACGCCGGCGTCTATGGCCTTGGAGAGGCTGGTGCGCCGGGCCTCGTGGTACGCGCCAACATTAAAGACTATTTCGAACCTCGTTTGATCGGCCAGGACCCTCTGAACGTCGAATATCTGTGGCACGTCATGACCCACAGCGTGAGCCAATGGCAAGCGCGCTATGTGCACATGCCCACTGTGAGCGGCATCGACATCGCGCTATGGGATCTGGCCGGCAAAATTCTGGGCCGCTCCGTCTCCGAACTCATCACCGGGCGCTTCCGCGATGAAATTCCGCTCTATGTGAATGTCAGCAGCCACCCCGACGATTGGATGGCCCCCGACGCCTGCGCCCGCTGGGCCAAACACGAGACATCTCACCCTGCCGGGTTCAAAACGCTCAAGATGGGGTTCGACGACTTGCTGAACAAAGGCCCTCGCAAAGGCACTCATCGCGGCGGGCGGCCATGCACCATGCTCAACCCAACCGAGCTTCGCCAGATCGGCCAGGGATTTCAGAACTGCCGCGCAGCCCTGGGCTGGGACTACGACCTGATCGTTCATTGTCACAACGAGTGGGATTTGCCGAGCGCCATCGGCATTGCAGAGGCCGTGGCACCCGCAAAACCACTGTGGGTGGAAGACGCGCTGCCGGTCATGTACTCCGAGGCATGGAAGGCCTATAAGCTCGCCTCACCAACGCGTGTGATGACGGGCGAGAAGCTAGAACTGGTGAGCGAATTCTTACCCTTCCTGACCAACGGCGCGGTGGACGCGCTGCACCCGGACCTTTGCTACGCAGGAGGCATCACTGGTTGCCGCAAGGTGGCCGACCTGGCGGAGCTATACTACACACCGGTGGTCACGCACTGCGTGGGTAGCCTGGTCCAATTGCTGGCCACGGCACACTATGGCGCCTGCACGCGCAACTTCGTCATCTCGGAAAACCGCATGACGGCGGGGGATCTATTCGGCGAAATGAATGAAGACGGCGTGACAGTCGTCGGCGGGAACTTGAAGCTGCCCAATGGCCCCGGCCTGGGCATCAAGCTCATCCCCGAAGTGCTACGCGATGGCCGCATGGCTGGCGAACCATACTGGGATTGACACGACACCACACAATCTCCACGTCATCACTCGCCACCATACGCATGCTAGATGGTTGACCTTGAGGTTCATTGACATACACTCGTATGAAATTACATCCTGCTTTGATCGATCGTGATGCCGTCCTGGTGCTCCGGTTTCCAGTGCCGGATGCACCCGCCTGGCACGACTTTGAACGTTGCGCATTTGAGGCGCTCTCGCTCATGCAACTGGATCTGCACGGCGAGAAGGTGGCCCTGAAGCCGAACGCGACGTCGGGCGAACGCTTTGCAAACCCGGACCTCGGCGTCGGCACACATCCGGCCTTTGTCGGCGGGATGGTGAACTATCTCAAAGGACACGGCGCCCGGCGTGACGGCATCTACGCGGTGGAAGACCCGCGTGACAGCGACGACGATCACCCGCGTCACTGGCAAGGCACCGGCTACTTGGAAGTAGCATCTCAGACGGGGCTTAAGCTGCGCTGCCCTACTACTTATACCTGCGTGCGCCGCAGCGTGCCCCACCCCTATGTTCACGCTACCCGTTACGTCAGCCGCATGGCAGTGGCGCCCGACACGGTGCTGATCAACGTGCCCAAGCTAAAAACGCACAACTTGGCCATCACGACGCTGTGCATCAAGAATTTGATGGGCCTGGATAGGGTGTATGAGCGGCATTACTGCGGTCAGGCATTTCGAGAGTTACAGCCTGAATGGCAAAAAGACCTGGCCACTAAAAAGGAGTGGATGACACGTGAAATGCACGCGCGCTGGCAACTCGGCCTGGCACATCGCCTGGCAGATCTGGCACAAGTCATCACGCCGCAGTTGAACGTGGTGGAGGGCGTGGTCGGCCGTGACGGCACCGGCTTCAACCGCGGCAATAACTATCCTCTGGGCCTGGTCGCGGCGGGGGTGAACGTCGTCGCGGTGGATACTGTAGTGAGCTACATCATGGGGTTTGACCCGCTGAACCTGATCTACCTGCAAGTCGCTCACGAGGCCGGCCTGGGCTGTCATGACGTCTCGCAACTGAAGGTCTATACCGCCGAACACGGTGAACTCATCCGCGTCAACGACGTGGAGCGACTGCGCCTTCAACCGCCGATGAAAGTCATCAGTGATATCGCCGAGGAATAGCACCAATCGCAGAACGCTTCCTGGAGACATTTGATGGGACGCCGTTTGACCCAACAAGAACTGGACGCATTTCTGCGCCAGCCCTACCTGGCCCGACTTGCCACCGTGCAAGAAGATGGCTCGCCCTACATCGTGCCCGTATGGCACGCGTATGACGGCGAGGCGTTGTATATCGTCGCGCGCGAGAAATCACAATACGTGGCACACATTCAGCGCGAACCGCGCGTCGCGTTGTCTATCGTCGAAGGCGCGCAGGTGCTCATCCAGGGCACAGCCGGCATCGTCGAAGGCCCGGTGGTCGGCGGCAAATGGGTGGAGATCGCCTTCAGCATGGCCCGCCGCTATGGCGGCGCAGATGGCGAAACCTATCTGAAGGGCACCCTGGACCGGCCACGTTATCTGATCCGCGTCTCGCTGGACAAGGTAATCTCTTGGACGGGTGAGGGCTGGCACCCACGCTACCTGAATCAACAAACCGCTCATCAAGACATAACCACTCCCAAAGGAGGTGTGGCATGACGTCTCAACCTACCGAAACATTCGCGCTAGAAACTTACGCCCTGCGCAGTTATCACTATCTCAGCCAAATGGTCGATGCCGACAAACTGCCCTACTTCGACATCTTCTGGACCGAGCCAGCGGAGGCCGCCCACGATTGGCCCGACTTTGGCGACGTGATGAGCCGCCAGCTACAGGCGGCCATCATGGCACGCCACATGACCGGCGAAACCGTGAGTACTGAGCAGTCCTGGTTCGACAAGATGCTCTCCTACATCGATCCGGCTTCTGGGCTGCTGTATCGGCCCAAGACAAATTACTCCGAACACGTGGCCGACGGCGGCGATCAATCACTGACGCTCTATACGCTCGTCACCGCCTACATGGACCATCCCGACCCCAGGCTACGCCAGATCATCCTCAACGCCGTCAACACCTTGCTGGAACGCACCCGCGCCGGGGTTTCCATCGGCCAGGGCTTTGTGGGCGGGTTCATCATCAAAAGCCTGATGACCTGCGCGCGCCAGTTAGAAAGCAGTGCTTCGTTGGAGCTGGCCGGCCTGCTGGTAAAGCGCGTGTTCGAAGAAGACCCACTCTTCACGCCCGATAATCAGTTCCTCGTCGGCGGGCATATGCACGGCAACCTGCGCACCCTGGTGGGCGTGGCCGACTATGCGCTCTATACCCACGACGCCGTGCTCTACAGCCGCGTCGATGCCTTGTACCGCTACGTGCGCAGCCTGGGCACACGTTTTGGGTTCCTGCCCGAAGCGGATCGCCGTCAGGGCGACATCGTCTCGTGCGAGACGTGCGCGTTGATGGACTACGTCGGCCTGGGCGTGACGCTGGCGAACCATGGGCACCCCGAATATTGGGGCGACGTGGAACGCACCGTGCGGAACCAGTTGATCGAAAACCAGGTCGTCGATGGTTCGTGGCTGCACTCCGACGCAACGCGCTCCGACACGGCGCAATTCTCGTGGCGCGAGATCGGCGAACGCATGGTGGGGGGCTACGCTGGGTGGAGTTCACCCACGCACATCCTCGCTGCCTGTGAAACGCTGGGTGCGCATTGGGGCGGGCCGGAACTCAAGGACAAAACGCGCGCCTTCCAGAATTGTTGTGGCGGGTCGGGCACACATGCCTACTTCATCGCCTGGAAGAATGCCTCGCGCGTGATAGATGGCAAGCTATCCGTCAATTTACTGATGGATAAACTGCTTCCCGAGGCGGAAATACGCAGCGCTCAACCCTACCAGGGACAGTTAACGATCTCGTTAAAAGCCCCCCTGGACGTGCGTGTGCGCGTTCCCGAATTCACGCAAGGCAGCATGTTACGGGCACAAGCGGATGGCACAGATATTGCTGTTCGCCAGTGGGGCAACTACCTGGAACTGGGTACACATCCTGCCGGCACGTTGCTGAAGGTCAGCTATCCACTGCCCATCTATGAGGAGGAGGTGAGCATCGGGAACCCGGGTTTCAGGCATTACCGCTATCGCGTCACCTGGAAGGGCGACACGGTTGTAAAGATGCAACCACTCAGCAACACAGACAAGACCGGCTATTCGGACTTTGACAAACGGGATGTGCCCATTTTCTATGGCGAAGAAGGCCCTGGCCGACTATATCAACGCGAAAGTCTCCTCCAAGACGTGCAACCCCAACCAACCCCTCTGCACGAAGACGACGGCAAACTGGATTTGTGGTACTTCGACACCTCGAATAAGGATTGAGCAAACAATAGCCGCCTTCACACAAGTGAAAGCGGCTATTGTCAAAAATCACCACTTCTCCAGCGCTAAGTATTCATTACTCTCTGCGCTATAAAGAAGATGCTTTGCGCACAGCATACTTACGGCTGGTGGATAACGGCAAAAAGAAGTGCTTGATTACCAAGAGGACAGACAGAACACCCTAAGTGGGTGACCTGGGTCAAAACATCTCCAGCCTCCCCAACTTAAAAACACCAGCAGATACCCTTACAAACAACCCAAACACAACGGTCAAACACCACACAGATACAGAGTCCTGCTCACCTACCGCATATACCCCACATCCAAGCCCAGGTCACGGCTCACTCAAGGCGTCTAGGCAATAAGATAGCAGTAAATCTATAAAAAAGTCCTAAACTGGGTCGCAAAAATATCTAAAAGAAGAACCAAGCCACTGCGACAAAAAAATCAGCACATGTGAGCAACTATGTTGGATCCTTTCCCCACCAAGTTAGGTGCTCACATGCGCTGATCGTTACTTCTAATATCGTATCTAGCACCCCAAATCCTTCGCTAATATCTCGAAATCATGCAAATTCCTGGCTATGCACACGTTTATTCCTCCGACCAATCAGCGCATGTCATCGGCTTATCGCCAGATCAACGATGGTGACGCCCCTAATATCAACCGCCCAGGGTAACAAGCCACTGCGATGGTGTCTCGCTACCCTGGGCGGAAGCGTCAATAGGCCAGGAACCGGGTTCGGCAATTAGGTCGACTGTTCTGTTGGCACAGGGGTCGCCTCTGGAGTGGGTGTTTCAGATGGCAACGGCGTAGCTACCGGCGTTGGCGTAACCGTTTCTTCAGCAGTGGGGGATGTAGTCACCTCGGGCGTATCTTGCACAAGCGTGCTTGTCGCCTCCACCGTCGCGGTAGACGTAGGCTCCGACGTACCAGAAGGTGTCGCAGTTCCTATCACTGGCGTTTCCGTTGGTGGAACAGGCGTCGCCGTCGGCACAGCAGGCGTATCCGTCACTGGCACAGATGTTGGTGTTGGCGTCGGTGGAACAGGCGTTGCCGTTGGAGGCACGGGGGTTGCTGTCGGCGGAACAGGTGTATCTGTCGGGGCAGGAACACTTGTTGGGGCCGGGCGCGGTGTCTCTGTAGGCGGAATCGGCGTTGGTGTATCTGTCGGCGGGATAGGCGTATCCGTCGGCGGGATAGGCGTATCGGTTACCGTGGGCGCTGGGAGCGGCGTGTTCGTTGGTGGAACCGGCGTTGCTGTCGGCTTAGGTGCGCGAGTGCTCGTCGGCGTGGGAACAATGATGGATGTCGGGAACTGTACTGGGCTGGTAGTAATCACCCCAGGTGCGCCGGGGGTCGGCGTGCGCAACACACCTCCCATAGAAAGTGGGGTTGCCGTCGGCAATATGGACGGTGCCGAACCAGGCCCGGTCTGTGCCACATCCGTACGCGTTGCTGCTACCACCCGGCCTGCATCCGCGACCAGTTCCACGCCGGGCGGCAAGGGAATAGGACTCCCATCTACGAGGAGATTTGCAGAACCCTGGTTCGCCTGGTAACTGGTCGAACCATCAGGATCCACGGCGACTGCAACCTCCGCGTTATCCGACTGAACCAATGCTGTTTTGTCCGGAGAGATCACTTCCACACCATCGCCGGGCTTGCCCCTCTGGGCGAAGCGCAATAGCATGTTCCCTTTCCAAATGCCCAAACGGGTCTTGGTGGAATCGCCCTCCTGCGTGAGCCCCATGTAGGTGACACGCGTGCCGGGTAGTACCTGCGCTGTCTGACCATCCTGCGTCGTTACGATCGCTGTGCCCGTATCAACCGTGAGCGAATCGCCGGGTTCAAGATAGGAGACGCTATTGTCTGCAAGATAACTGGTGGTGCCAGTGCTGGCGCGAAAGATGGTTGCGTTGCCACTCTCCACATGCACCTGTATCTGAGACCCTTGGTTCGGCACATTGGTCAACAGCACAGCAAATACCACCGCCAGCGCCATGAGGACGGAGAGAGATGTTTTCGTCGGTGATAGGTTGAACTGGCCCATCTGCATGGCAAACGCGTGCATCCGGTCCCACAAAGTCACTGGCTCTTTCGCGGCCGACTTTGCGTTGCGGGTGAATTGCTTTCTCTTTTGCAGTTCACCATGTAATTTCATCCGCGCAAATGCGGATACTTCGGGTGGAACGGGAACTTCAGGTGTTAGCTGCCTAAACAGCTCCCCCCACTCATGCTCAGTGTTAGGTTCGATCATACGCCCCCCATATCGTCCAGTGCTGCCTTCAATAATGTGCGCCCGCGGCTCAACAAAGATTCTGTCGCTTTATACGATCGTCCAAGAGCCTGCGCAACTTCATCAACGCTTAAGCCTTCACGATAACGCAACAGCAAGGCCTGGCGGGTTTGTTCGGGCAACCGAGCCAGGGCTTCGCGGAACTCAAGGCTAATTCCACGTGACTGATCTTCCAACGTATCCGATAACTCACTCACCGCATGCGACTGGCGCCAAAAATCCGCCACCTTACGCCGCGCAATGCCATACAACCATCGAATCATGGCTTCGCTGCTATCCAACGAACTGATGGAACGCAGCGCCGCCATATATATCTCACTCAATAAATCTTGAGCATCTTCCGCAGAGGGTACGTTATAGAGCAAGTACGAGTAAAGGCGCGCCTGAGATTCGGTGACAAGTTCCTCCCACGCATCGTTGTCGCCACGGCGTAACCGCTCCAAGCGCGCATCGTATGCACGCTTAACGGTGCCGGCCAGGCTATCATCTATCGGCAGACCTTGACTCTGTTCAACCAACATTCCGCACCCATCTTTTATTGCCGATATCATAGCGTTTTCTGCTACGACTCATGCAAAGCGAATACTGTTCAAATCGATTTTCACAATCCCTCCCCATCAAATACGCTTCGATACGGAAATCCGATTATGTGCTTGTGCAAGCTACGGTATGGTAATTGTATAACCTGTTTGACTCATGTCAAGCAAGATAGTAGAATATAGTAGCGTAGGTTGGTATCTATGTTGGATCCTCCCCCCACCAAGTAGGTGCCGATCTACGCTTTCCTTTACTCTCTAAGCAATTTCCATGTGACTTCTCATCGTTTTTAGTAAATCCCGCTTACACTCTTCTGTTGTATTACACCTCTTACAATTGTTCACCGCGAGCAACACCAGTAGTGCCATGTCTTTCTTCAGCAAACGCACACCCCTCTTCTTCGCGCGCCCGTTCACAACCTGCACAAACGAAACACAAATGCATACAATCGAGGGCAACGTGAACACTATGGCCGACGTCATCTGCATGGGAGAGCTGCTAGCCGAATTCGTGTCAACCGCCGACAATGTCTCGCTGGCACATTCGCCCGGTTTTATCAAAGCGCCGGGCGGCGCACCCGCCAATGTCGCCGTCGCATTACAACGCCTGGGCACCTCGGCGTGTTTCGTTGGCAAGGTCGGAGACGACCCCTTCGGCGAATTCTTGCGCGAGAGCCTGGCGCAAACAGGCGTCGATGTGACTTATTTATTTAGCGACCCACACGCCCGCACCACTGCCGTCTTTGTGGCTGTGTGGGGCGATGGTCACAAGGATTTGTGTTTCTATCGCAACCCCGGCGCCGACATGCTCATTAGCGAAGCCGACATCACGCCGCGCATTTTCGATGGGGCGCGTTGCTTTCACTATGGGTCCATCTCATTTATCGACCAGCCCTCGTCGGCTGCGCAACACAAGGCGCTGAAGCTCGCGCGTGAACGCGGCTTGATGATCAGCTACGATCCGAATTACCGCCCCACCCTGTGGCCCGATGCTCACACGGCCCAGGTCGTCATCCAGGATGGCTTTCGCTATTGCCATCTCGCGAAGATTAGCGCCGAGGAATGGGAAATAGCCACCGGCACAACCGACCTGGAGCGCGGCATCGCGTTTGTGATGAGCCACGGCGTGGAGCTGTTGGTGCTCAGCCGTGGCGAAGCCGGCGCGCTCGTCACGAATGGCGACTACCGCATCGAGATGCCGGCCTATCCAATCGACGTGGTGGAAACCACAGGCGCGGGCGATGGCTTTGTGGCTGCAATGATTACCCGGCTGTTGCCGGAGTTTGAGAAACTTGGGTCGCTCACGAAGGTCGATGCCCTCACCATGCGCGAAGCATTACGCTATGCGAATGCCGTCGGCGCACTCACCTGCACGCGGCGCGGCGCAATCCCGGCGCTGCCCACGCGTGACGAAGTGAATAACTTCATCCAACACAACAAGTGACATTTCTATTGGAGCAGACAAAATGCAATTAACGTCGAAGGAGCGCCTGGTGCGCCAATCGCGCGGCCAGGAGATCGATCAAATTCCTACCATCGGGGGATGGATGAACGGCCCGCGCGTGCTGGCGGAACTGGCCGGCATCAGCATCGACCAATACCTGGCCGACCCGATGCAGGGTGTGATCAAAGCAAACAAGTGCCTGCATGTCGATGCGATGGTTTCACCCGCCGTGCCGCAAACGCTCGATGAAGTGCGCACCGGCCACGTGACCGAAGCCGACTTTAGCGGCATCGAGCCGGAGGCGCTCAAAGAGCGTGCCGACAGCCTGCCCGATGACGAGCAGGAGGTGTTGCGCAGCTTCGATTACCCAGCCGAAGAGCAACACTACCGCGATTACTTCGAGACGGCCTTCCGCACCTGGCAGGGCATACAACCGCTCCCCAACTTCTGGGAAATCGGCGGTCACTTCCCACTGTATACCGAATTCGGCTACACCGCCTTCCTCTCGGCCTGCGCGCTATATCCGGAGCACGTGGGTAAGATATGGTGGGTGAAGAGCCTGCACTCGCGCGAGCGCGCCAAGATACTCACAAAGCTCTTCAAAGAATACGACCTGGTGCCTATGCTATTCTGCGGCGAGGATCTGGCGAACAATCAGGGGCCGATGGTTTCGCCGGCGTTTCTGCGCAAATATTACTTGCCCACAGTGAAGATGATCATCGAGCCGCTGGTGAATATCGGCGTGCGCATGATTCACCACTGCGATGGCGACATTCGTCCCCTGATCAAGGACTACATCGCCACCGGCTTCAGCGGTTTTCAGGGCTTTCAATATGAACTGGGCGTGGACATCCGTGAGTTGCGCAAGTTGCGCAGCGCAATGGGCGAGGAATTACTGTTCCTCACCGGCCTTAGCGTATCGCGCACGCTGCCCTTCGGCAACGCCCAGGACTTACGCGACGAGGTGGATTATTTCGTCGATTGCACCGAAGGCGGCCAGGGCATGTTCCTTTTCACCAGCAACGTCACCGGCGTAGAAGTGCCCGCAGCGAACATCCGCACGGCCTATGAATATGTCCGCACACTCGACCCACAACAGCTTCGCATACGGCGCCGCTCCTTCGCGCGCTGGCCCTGGGCTGTCAGCCACGGCGAATGAGAGCGCAGATCGCGAGCCTATGAAGCCTATTGACGAAGGGGGCAAACGCAGTAGAATAATCGTCGCAAATTAAAGATCGCACCGGAGCTTGGTGAAACCAGGCTGAGAGGTTGGCTGCTATATCGCTACGCCGACGACGGTATGACCTGATCCGGATAATGCCGGCGGAGGTAACTGGTTCGTATGTACAAGCCACCCCGGCATCCCGGGAGTGGCTTTTTTGTTGCCTGCGGAACTCTCAACGCAGCCAACAATCATTCACTAAGGAGTAAGTGAGTAGGATGAAACGTTTACGTTTGATTGTGACGTCGGTCAGCATCCTCGGCGCACTGCTGGCTGCCTGCGGCGGGTCACCCAGCCCGACCGCAGCGCCAACGGTTGCCCCAACCACAGCCGAGGCAACCGCCACCACTGCGCCCGCAACAAGCGCGACCGATACGGCAGCGCCCGCAGTGGAGGTGACCAATACCGCCGAAGTGACAGAGACGGCCGCGAGCGCAGGAGCGCAACGCACGCTCACCGTCATGACGCACGACAGCTTCAACGCCAGCGACGATGTGTTGAAGTCCTTCGAACAAGCCAATAACGTGAAGCTGAATATTCTGAAGAGCGGCGATGCCGGAGCGGCGCTGAACAAAGCCATCCTGGCAAAGGATAACCCGCTAGCAGATGTGTTCTACGGGGTGGACAACACCTTCTTGAGCCGCGCGCTGGAAGCGGATATCTAC
>DAOUFG010000007.1:0-1930 GCA_034430115.1 Thermoflexales bacterium
TGATCGGCATTGGCATCATCTGGCGGACCCGCCAGCGTAGTGAAGTTCCGATGGAACTGGTCGAAGCTGCACCCGACACAACCGAGTGAGCCGGAATGACAGAGGGAATGGAAATTATGAATCGACGTAATCAAATACTCGTTGGCGCATTGGTGGTGCAGTTGATGCTGGTATTGGCCATCGCGTTACTCCGTGCGCCGGCGGCTGCGACGTCTGCCGCACCGCTGTTCAGTGACGTGAAAGGAACGGACGTTCAACAAATCACCGTACAAGACGGAAGCGGCGCAAAGGTTGAACTGGCGCAAAAAGGCGGGACGTGGGTCATGCCGGCGAGCGATGACTTCCCAGCGAATGACACAAAGATCAGCACCTTCATCGATAAGCTGTTGAAAGCACAAAGTGGTCACCTGATCGCCCGCACGGCTACCAGCTATGAGCGCCTGAAGGTGGCTGACGATAGTTACACCCGGCGCGTAGATATTCAACTTAGCGACGGCAAGACACACACGCTCTTGCTGGGAACCTCCGCCGGGGGCACCTCGGTGTATGCGCGCGCCGATGGGGCGGCCGAGGTGTGGGCCATCGACGCAGTGAATACGACGGATGCCAGCGTGGCTGCCGTGGACTGGATTACTTCCACGCTGTACACGTTGCCATCCGACCAGGTGGATGGCCTGGTCATTTCAAACGCCAATGGCACGTTTGAATTTAGCAAGGTGAATAATGCCTGGGTGATGAAAGGGATCACGACTGGGGAGAACCTGGATCAATCCAAGCTATCGGACATGCTCACACGTGTGACCACGCTCTATATCACCGCGCCGCTTGGCAAGAGCGCCAAGACGGAATATGGTTTGCAACCGCCTGCGGCGACGATCACGCTGACGTTGCAGCAGACGGCGTCTTCCAATAAACCGGTCGTGATTCAGGTGGGCGCGAAAGAGGCATCTGACAGTACTTATGCCGTGTTTACGTCGGAGTCACCCTATTATGCGCGCGTGAGCAGTTACACGCTAGACGACTTCGTCTCACATACCAGGGCGAACTTCCTGGTCGAGCCGACGGCAGTGCCGACCGGGGCGACGGGTGAGACGGTGTTGCCCACTGCGACGGAACTGCCCGTCCCAACGGCAACGCTTGAACCGGTTGAGATCGTGACGAACACTCAGTTGACGCCGGCGGCGACGGTGGCGTTGACGGTGACCGTCACAAGTACGCCTAGTAAATAGGCGGAGCAGGTGAACATCCATCCCTTCAACTGGCAGGCACGTAACGGATGTCGTGAGGCGACTGGAGGGATGGATGCTGTGGCTGAGGGAAGAACGTTAACAGGTTGTGACAAGAAGGCACGCCACGGACTAACTAATCGTTCCGTGCGTGCATTAAAACTGGACGCATGAGGCGTTTATGTTTGGGGTCCAGCACTACAGTGGCAGGGAGCGACCACATCGCGTTGCCTGCCGGGTCTATATGAATCCGGCATACAAAAGTTCCAAATTGCACCAAGACGCTAAGTGGGGTAAGTTGGGCCTCCACGCGGGCTAAATGCAAGGCGAAGAAATAGGTTTCGGGGTCGGCTTCATCTTGCGCGCATGTAAGTTCGTACCAATACTCCTCTTGCCCATCCATGAATAGGTCCACCGCCAGTAGCCTGGCGCCTTGAATATTCTGTGTCGGTTGGGCGGGTAGTGGTGAATGTTCCATACGTGAAAATGTTTTCCTAAGGAGTGCTTAGGCGTTTTTGGATGCGACCGCGCCGGTTCGACACGGCTTTTTCAGATAGGTGTAACCAGTGCGACGTTTCGTTGAGTGTGAACCCCATATACCACATGCGTAACACTTCCTGATTGGCTGTGGAAAGCTGGTCGGCCTCATGAATCAAATCGATCCAGGCATCCCATAGCAGGCTATCGCTGTCCAGGCTATGGTC
>DAOUFG010000008.1:0-35927 GCA_034430115.1 Thermoflexales bacterium
GTGGTGAGTATGGCCTCTTCTTCGACGTGGGCGGCACTTATACGCTGACGGCTCAACACAATAGCAATGCCGTCTTGCCGCCCATCTACGGTTTGCCGATCAACAGTAGCATCGCAAACCTGGACTTCGTCTTGCCGCCCAAACAAGATGCCATAACGGACGGCACGTTTGAAGCAGGCAGCTTATCCGCCTGGGGCGTTGATCCGGGACTCAGCGCCACGTTGGCATCGAGCTATAGTGGGCGTTATGGGCTGGATTTGCAGGTGCCGGATGTTTCCCTGGCATTTGCAGCGGGAGGGCCGTGTATCACCCAGAGTGTAACCGTTCAATCTGCCTGGCAACGTCCTACGCTGTCGTGGATGTCTCGCGTGGCGCAGGGAAATCCTGCCGATGCGTTGGTGATGAGTATGGATGCCGGAAGCACCGTGATTAGCCAAAGCATTCCTTTGGCATCCGGCGGTTGGGTGCATGGCTGGCTCGATCTGGGCCCCTTGCGCGGCCAAACGGCCACGCTGTGTATTGGGTTCGCGACGCAGAACACGCCGCAGGAAGTGAGCATCGATGACGTGAGCGTGGGAGAAAGCCCCCTGCCAATCTACAAGGTCTACATGCCCGTGTTGCAGCGATAGAAAAAAGAGAAGTCCGACATTTGTACAAATGTCGGACTTCTCTACAATCCACTAGCCGATCTTTTTGCTAATTTCTTCCGTCAGGCGATCACGGGTCTCTTCTAGCGGGATGCGCTCGATAACCGGCGCGAAGAACCCTTCCACGATCAGCCGACGGGCGTCCACTTCGGGCACGCCGCGCGTAGCCATGTAGAACATCGGCTCTTCTTCGATCTGCCCGACTGTCGCGCCGTGCGTGCAGCGCACGTCGTCGGCTTCGATCTCCAGGCCGGGGATTGAGTCGGCACGCGAATGCGACGACAGTTGCAGGTTGCGATTGGCCTGGTACCCGTCGCTCTTTTGGGCACCCGGGAAGACGCGGATGTTGCCGCGCCAAACGGTGCGCGAGTTGTCGCGCAGCGCGTTCTTATAGAGCAGGTCGCTCTTGCACTCCGGCGCGACGTGATTCTGCTGCGTGTCGATGTGCATCTGCTGGCGGGTATCGGTGAAGAACACGCCCGAGAGCAACGCCGTGCTCTTGGGGCCCAGCATGTCGGCTTCGAGCAGCGTCTTGGTGAACTTCGCGCCGACGCCGCCCAATACCCAGTGCAACGTGGACCCCTCATACAGATGGGCGCGCTCGTTGGTGAAGTTCCACACGTTGCGGCCCCAATCTTGCAGGCTGATGTAATCGAGCTGGCTGCCCTTCTGCAGGATGATCTCCACCGCCCCGTTGACCATCGCCTGTGGCTGGCCTGTGTCGGAGCCGAACTCTTCAATCAGCGTGGCGCGCGCGCCTTCGTCCATCACCACCAGGGTGTGGTTGAAGCCGGTGCGCTGATTGCCCGATTGGCGGATCAAGGAACGCAGGGGTTGCTCAACGGTGACGCCTTTGGGCACGTAGAGCACCGCGCCGCCGCGCATCAGCACGCCGTGCAGCGCCGCGAAGTAGGAATCGGTCAGCTTGACGCATTCCGTCATCAGGTACTTCTCGAGCAACGGGGCATGTTCACGCAATGCGGTCGCCAGGTCGGTGAAAATCACGCCTTGCTGCGCCAACGCCGGGTCCAGGTAGGTGCCGGCGCTCACGCCGTTCACGTGCGCCACCCATCCAGGGGTGCCATCGGGTGCGGGCAACGTTGCCGGGGCGGGGACATCGCTGCCGAGCATCGCCAGCAACTGGTCCAGCTTGAATTGGCTGAGGTCTACCCGCCGCCAAAGTTCATCGCTGCGCTGTGGGGCCGGCGTATCGCGGAACACGCGCAATGCCTCCAGTCGCCTAGCCTGCATCCATTCTGGGTCGTTCAACGAAGCCGAGTAGGCCTCGATTGTCTCTCGTGTTAGTTCGCCGCTCTTCACCAGGGGCGAGGGTTTCAAGTTAACGATAGCCATAGTGATCCAAGGAGATTAGAGACGGGAGATTTGAGATTGGACGAACTACGGATGACACGGATTGCACAGATTATCTCTAAAATCTGTGTCATCTGTAAAATCCATGGTTAAGCGTGCCCTGAATCTCTAATCCCAAATTTCTAATCTCAATACTCTACCCAACAGATCCTTCCATCTGTAATGCAATCAACCGATTCATCTCCACGGCATATTCCATGGGCAGTTCTTTCACCAGCGGCTCGATGAACCCCGAGACGACCATCGTGGACGCTTCTTCCTGGCTCAGGCCGCGGCTCATGGCGTAGAATAACTGCTCTTCGCCGATCTTGCTCACGGACGCCTCGTGCCCGATGCTGACGTTGTCGTTATCGACTTCGATATAGGGGTAAGTGTCGGAGCGGCTGTGCTCGTCCAGCAACAGCGCGTCGCACGATACGTTGCTGCGGCTGTTTTCGGCATCTTTATAGACCTTCAACAGGCCGCGATAGCTGGTGCGCCCGCCGTCTTTGCTGATCGACTTGGAAACGATCTTTGAGGTGGTGTTCGGCGCGACGTGTACCACCTTGCCGCCGGCGTCTTGCTGCATGCCCTTGCCGGCGAAGGCGATGGACAAAATCTCACCGTGCGCGCCCGGCTCCATCAGGTAAACCGCCGGGTACTTCATCGTCAGCTTGGAGCCGAGATTGCCGTCCACCCATTCCATCGTCGCGTCCTGGTAGGCCACGGCGCGCTTGGTCACCAGGTTATACACGTTGGTGGACCAGTTCTGAATGGTGGAATAACGGCAACGCCCGCCCTTCTTCACGATGATCTCCACCACTGCGCTGTGCAACGAGTCGGAGGAGTAGATTGGAGCGGTGCAGCCTTCCACGTAGTGCACGTAAGCGCCCTCGTCCACGATGATCAGCGTGCGTTCAAACTGGCCGACGTTCTTGGCGTTGATGCGGAAGTATGCCTGGAGGGGCAATTCCACCTTCACGCCCTTTGGCACGTAGATGAACGACCCGCCCGACCACACCGCGCTATTCAACGCGGCGAACTTATTGTCGGAATAGGGGATCACCGTGCCGAAATATTCGCGCAGAAGGTCGGGATGTTCCTTCAGTGCCGCGTCGGTGCTGAGGAAGATGACGCCCTGTTGCGCGAGTTCCTTGGCGATGTTGTGATACACCACTTCAGACTCATACTGCGCGCCCACGCCCGAGAGGTACTTCTGTTCCGCCTCGGGGATGCCCAGCTTATCGAAGGTGCGCTTGATTTCGGGCGACACCTCGTCCCACGACTTGCTGTCTTCGATGCCCGTGGGTTTGATGTAGTAATAAATGTCGCTAAAGTCGATCTTGTTCAACGCGTCGACCGCGCCCCAGTTGGGCATTGGCCGGGCCTCGAACGATGCCAGGGCCTTCAGCCGGAAATCGGTCATCCACTGTGGCTCGCCCTTCATATGGGAAATGTCGCGCACGACCTGCGCGTCGAGCCCTTTGCGGCTCTTAAACGTATAGTTTTCTGCCTCGTGGAAGCCGTACTTCTCCGCGTAACTATCGTTAATATCTACCTGTGATTTGGTCTCAGCCATTACATACCCCAATAAATTTTAGATTTTTGATTGCCGATATTGACGACTGAACTCGCTTCGCCAATCCAAAACCCAAAATCACAAATCTAAAATCATTACGCTTCTGGTTCGGGCTCACGCAGCCAATCGTACCCGCGCTCTTCCAATTGGAGCGCCAGTTCGGGGCCGCCGGAATCGACCATCTGGCCGTTGATCAATACGTGCACGAATTGCGGTTTGATGTAATTCAGCAGGCGCTGGTAGTGTGTGATCACCAGCACGCCCATCTGCGGGTCGCGCTCGTGCAAGATGTTCACGCCTTCGCTGACAATGCGCAACGCGTCGATGTCCAGGCCCGAGTCGGTCTCGTCCAGCACAGCCAGTTGTGGTTTGAGCATTGCCATTTGCAGTATTTCGGCGCGCTTCTTTTCGCCGCCACTGAAGCCGTCGTTCAAGTACCGGCTGGCGAAGGAGTCATCCACCTTCAACACTTTCATCGATTCGCGCAGTTGCTTGCGAAATTCCGGGATGGAGATACCCTTCGTGTCGGCTGGCAATACGCCGCCATTTTTGGCCGCCGCTTCGGCCTTGATGCGAGCGTTGACCGCCGTGCGCAGAAAATTCGCCACCGTCACGCCCGGGATCGCAACCGGGTATTGGAATGCCAGGAAGAGCCCAGCGCGGCTACGTTCATCGGCTGCCATGCCTAAAACGCTTTGACCCTTGAAGAGGATTTCTCCGCCGGTAACCTCGTAATTGGGGTGACCCATCACCGTGTATGCCAGCGTGCTCTTGCCGGAGCCATTCGGCCCCATGATGGCGTGTATCTCGCCGGCATTCATGCTCAAGTTCAAACCCTTCAGGATCGGCTTCCCCGCCACATTCACACGCAAATCTTTAACTTCAAACCACTTGGCTGTATCCACTTATCATCCTCGCTTTGTGTCTTGTTCATAACTGCTTTGGTGCGTCCAGTGTGCTACGCATCCATAAGGTCATACCAAACGTAATCGCAGTATAGCCCGCCATTAGCGTCAAGTCAATAATTATAACCTCTATCGTCTTTATTTGGAATGCGCTCGTTTTTAAGGATATGGGCGTGACGTAAGTTGGATATTAGCGGGCGCGTTGAATCGGATGAGAGCCTGGGTCGAGACGGTGGCTGGCGGTCCTTATGCCGGAGGCCGGTTGCGCGACGAGAGGATAAACAACGTCAGCACCACTCCGATGGCCAGGAGCAACAGGGTAATCAGCTTGAAGAGCGGTGGCTGCGGCAGCAGCGCCCCGATGCCGAAAATCGCGGAGGTGCCTGCGTAGAGCGCAATGATCTTCTTTGCGCTCCAGCCTGCATCCACCAGCCGGAAGTGCAGGTGTCCCCGGTCGCTTTGGGCGGGGTTGCGCCCATGCCAGGCGCGGTCAAAAATCTGCCAGGCGACGTCGGCGATCGGCAGGCCCATCACCAGCAAGAGCAGTGCCACTTTAGCCCCGGCGACGATGCCCACGCATGCCAGCGTGAAGCCCAGGTAGAGCGCTCCGCCGCCCATGAAGATGCGCGCCGGCGGGCCATTGAAGATCAAAAAGCCCAGCAGCGTGCCGATGAGCGCAATCGGCAGCAGCGCGACGCTATATTGCCCCTCGCGCAACATGTGAATCGCCGTGACGGCGGCGGCGATCACTGCCACGCTCGCGGCCAGACCATCCACGCCGTCCAGCCAGTTGACGGTGTTGATCATGCCCATGAACCACAGCAAGCTGATCAAGACGACGAGGACAGGCGGCAGTATCTCTTCGACCCCCGTCAGCGGGTTTGTGAAGCGTTCGATGAAGATGGTGAAGCCGATGGCGACGAGCGAAGCCACCGCCTGGCCGATAAACTGCGGCGTGGAACCTAGCTCAAACTTATCGTCCAGCAGCCCTAACACGAAGATGAGCGTGCCGCCCAGCAGCAGGCCGATCAGCCGGGTATGTTCGCCCTTGTCCAGCGTGGGCACGTTGAAGAGCTGGCAAATGAGCACCGTGATGGTGAATGCACCCCACAGCGGCAGCGCGCCCAGGCGCGAGGTGACGCGCTGATGCTTGCGACGCCCCCCCGGCACGGCCACGAAGCCGATGCGTGGCCCCAGCCAAATAGCCAGACGGGTCAGCGTAATCGATAACGCTAAAGCGATGATTAGTGTAAGCGTTGCTGGAACGATTGGCACCTCCCGATTTTAAGACTATTGTGCCCGGCAGGCTATAATCGCCGCGTGCAAGAAGAAACGCCTACCAACCCAAATCCGTATCGTGCGCAGCAAACTGATTCGATCGTCAAAGCACTCAACGCATTTGCAGACTGGTTCACGCAACATTGGCTGGCGTTGATCGTGGGCATCTTGCTGGTGTATGGGTTGTTGCCGTTTGCCGCGCCCGTGTTGATGAAGGCTGGGTTACCCTCGGCGGCGCAAGTCATCTACCAACCCTATAAGCTGGTGTGCCACACATTCGCCTTCCGTTCTTTTTTCTTGTTCGGGCAACAGGTGGTGTATCCGCGCGGGAACGGCGATGGTGAGTTTGAGCGCGCCACGGGCATTCCAGACACGCCCACCGGCCTGCTGGAGGCGCGCGATTTTGAGGGCAACGATCAGATCGGTTATAAGGTGGCGCTCTGCCAACGTGACCTGGCGATCTACCTGGGGTTGGCCCTGAACGGCATCGCTTTTTCCTTCGTGCGCCGGCGCGCCAGGCCGTTGCCCTGGTTATGGTTCATCTTAATCGGCCTGTTGCCCATTGGCCTGGACGGATTTTCGCAGTTGTTCTCTCAATGGCCTTTTAACTTTCTGCCCTTTCGAGAAAGCACCTGGTATCTGCGCGTGATAACGGGTAGTTTGTTTGGTTTTGGTGTCGCGTGGTTGGTGTTCCCCCTGATCGAGGAGACGATGCGTGGCATGAACACCCGGTAGAGTATCAAATGGATAAGCCGAAGAAAAAATTCCCCGTCAGCATCCTGGTGCTGGCTGCCATCGCAGCGCTATTTGGTTTTGGGACGGGCCTAATTATCATCAACAGCCGTCCTACGAGCGAAAACCCGGTACTTGTGTTGCCCACTTCCAACGTGCAAGGGCTGGCCGTGGGTTCATCCGCCCCCGACTTCACACTGAACACGCTGGCCGGGCAAGCAGTGAGCCTGAAGGAGTTACGCGGGAAGCGCGTGCTGATCAACTTCTGGGCCTCCTGGTGCCCGCCCTGCCTGGCCGAGATACCAGATTTGAAAGCTGCATACAATCAACTACGTGAGGAAAACGTGGCCTTCCTTGGGATCGGCACTCAGGATGAGACGGACAAGCTGAAACAATTCAGCGACGAGAATGACTTGCCTTATACGGTTGTGGAAGACCCTAAAGGCAACGTCAGCGACAGCTATGGTGTGCTGGGGTTACCCACCACTGTCCTGGTAGATTCGACAGGCGTCGTGCGCAAGGTCTTTACTGGCCCGATTACCAAAGATCAGGTCATTGCGGAATTAGGCAAAATAAACTAGCGGAGATGACACTCATGAACGATACCAAAATCGCGTTTGCTGTGATCGGCGGGAGCGGGTTATATGCGATGCCTGGCTTGAGCGACGTCACGGAGCATAAGCTCAGCACGCCATTTGGCGACCCATCCGACGTCATTATGGTTGGGACGCTGGCCGGGCAGCGTGTGGCGTTTCTGCCGCGCCATGGGCGTGGCCATCGCTACAATCCCAGCGAGGTGCCGTCGCGCGCGAACATCTATGCCCTGAAGTCCCTGGGCGTGACGCACATCGTCAGCGTCAGCGCCTGTGGCAGCCTGCGCGAAGAGATGAAGCCACTCGACATCGTCGTGCCCGATCAGTTGCTTGATCATACCAAGGGCAAGCGCGCCGCTTCGTTTTTCGACGGCGGCATTGTGGCTCACGCGGGCGTGGCCGAACCATTCGCCCAAACGCTCAGCGCGGCGCTGGTGCAGGCGGTGAAGGATGCCGGCGGCACCGTCCACGCCGGCGGGACGCTGATCACCATCGAAGGCCCCCGCTTTAGCACCAAGGCCGAGAGCAAAGCCTTTCGAGCGTGGGGCTGCGACGTGATCGGCATGACAGCCTGCCCCGAGGCATTCCTGGCCCGCGAGGCCGAGATTGATTTTGCGATCATGGCGCACGTCACCGATTACGATGTGTGGCACGAATCCGAAGAGGCCGTGACGGTGGCGATGGTGGTGGAGCGGCTGAACGCCAACCTGGCGTTGGCGCAGAAGGCCATCCTGAACCTCGCGCCCGTCGTGCCCGCGTTACCGCATGAGACGGATGGCGCGATGAGCAACGCCGTCCTCACCGCGCATAGCGCCATTTCGCCGGCTGCGCGCGAGCGCGTGAAGCTGCTGGTTGGGAAATACTTGGGGGAATAACATCATGCAGGAACGGCCTGGATCTGCTTCGGCCCTTTGGCGGGCGCTGGTGGTCGTTTCGTTTATTGTGAACATTCTCGTCGTCGTCGCGCTGGTGCTCATCTTCGCCTCGACGCGCAGGGTGGCGGCCAACCTGGCCGATCAACTCGATGATTTTAGCCACCAGACGATCAACTACAGTTTGCACATCACGCAGACGGTCCCGGTGCATACGGATGTTCCGTTTAGTCAGACGTTGGTGGTGCCGTTCAACCTGGACGTGCCGGTGAGCACCACCGTGGTGGTGAGCAAGGAAATCCCGGTCGTCGGGGTGGTTGCATTCGACGTGCCCATCCAGGCGAGTGTGCCGGTGAGCCTGAGTGTTCCGATTGAAGTGAGCCGCACCATCCGGGTGGACGCCGAAGTGCCACTCGGCCTGGACGTGCCGCTGCAAGTGCCATTGCAAGATACATCGCTCAAATCCGCGCTGGATGACGTCATCGGCGTGTTGAATCAGGTGGCCGGGCGTTAACCTCAAAGGAGGTCTATCATGCGTACAGTCGTTATCGGGGGAAAAGGGCACGTGGGCACCTTCCTCGTGCCGCGCCTGGTGCAGGCCGGGCACGAGGTGATCTGCATCACGCGCGGGCAACGTGAGCCCTATCAGCCACATGCGGCATGGAAATCGGTGCAGCAAATCACGCTGGATCGCACGGCTGAAGAAGCCGCCGGGACGTTTGGCGCGAAGGTGCGTGAACTGCAGCCCGACATCGTGATCGATATGATTTGCTTCACGCTTGCCAGTGCGCGTCAGTTGGTTGAGGCGCTGCAAGGGCAGGTGCAGCTCTTCTTGCACTGCGGCACGGCCTGGGTGCATGGCCCTAGCGTGCAGGTGCCCGCCACGGAAGACCAGGCGCGCCATCCTTTCGGGAGCTATGGCATCCAAAAAGCCGAGATCGAAGCCTATCTGTTGAAGGCAGCGCGCATCGGCGGGTTCCCGGCGGCGGTGATTCATCCTGGGCACATCGTCGGGCCGGGCTGGGTGCCGCTGAACCCGGCGGGCCACTTCAACCCGATTGTTTACGAGCGCATCGCACATGGCGAAGAATTGGTGTTGCCAAACCTCGGCCTGGAGACGGTGCACCATGTGCACGCCGACGACGTGGCGCAGGTCTTTATGCGGGCCATCGCGCACTGGTCTACAGCGGTGGGCGAGAGCTTCCATGCCGTATCGCCGCAGGCGCTATCGTTGCGCGGCTATGCCGAAGCGATGTATGCCTGGTTTGGCCGGCCTGCGCGGCTCGCGTTTGCGCCCTGGGACGAATGGCGTACAGGGGTGAGCGAGCAAGAGGCCGCAGCGACATGGGACCACATCGCGCACAGCCCGAATTGCAGCATCGCCAAGGCACAACGCTTGTTGGGTTATCAGCCGCGTTACAGTTCGTTGCAAGCCGTTCAAGAGTCGGTGAATTGGTTGATCGCCAATGGCATCGTAAAACCGTAAATCGCAGTCACTGCCATTATTCAATACTATCCATATGCCTTTACTTTTTCAGAATCAACATGCTTTCATTACAGGCGGCTCCAGCGGCATCGGCAAGGCCACGGCCTGCCAATTGGCGGCCCAGGGCGCGAACATCACGATCATCGCGCGTGGCGCAGACCGGCTTGCCGCAGCTAAGGTCGAGATTAAGCAGGCGCGTGCCAGCGCCGAACAACGCGTCCTGACGGTCGTAGCCGACGTGTCGGACCGGGCGCAAGCCGAAGCCGCCGTTCAACAAGCCGTGGCGCAGTTGGGCGCGCCCGACATCGTGATGACGTCGGCCGGCATGGTGCAGCCGGGGCTCTTCCGCGATTTGCCGGTGGAGACGTTTGAGAAGACGGCCGCGCTGAACTACCTGGGCACGGTTTACGTGTTGAAGGCCGCTCTGCCGGGCATGATCGAACGCAGGCGCGGGCAATTCGTGCTCATCTCTTCGGGGGCGGGGCTGGTCGGCGTGTATGGCTATACATCCTATAGCCCGACCAAGTTCGCCCTGCACGGGCTGGCGCAGGCGTTGCGCGCAGAGCTGAAGCCCGATGGCATCCGCGTGATGGTAGTGTATCCGCCCGACACCGACACGCCGCAACTGGCGGAGGAAAATCGCACCAAGCTGGAAGAGACGCGCCGCATCAATGGCGCTGCCAAGGTGTTGCAGCCGGAGGAAGTCGCAAGCGCCATCGTCAGCGGCATCCAGCACAATCGCTTTTCCATCACGCCTGGGTTGGAGATGAGCGTTCTCTCACGTCTCGGCAGCCTTATTGAACCAGCGATGAACTGGTATATGGATTCGGTGGTGCGCAGCGTTCAACGCACGCGCAACCAATCGTCAACCGCTGAAGATACAAAGGGATAAACGCGAAGATCACGTAGCCGTTTTCGTTCA
This sequence comes from Thermoflexales bacterium, assembly GCA_034430115.1. Classification (GTDB taxonomy): domain Bacteria; phylum Chloroflexota; class Anaerolineae; order J036; family Brachytrichaceae; genus CAIXPS01. The sequence continues at coordinate 10,365 of DAOUFG010000008.1, forward strand.
GGTTCTTGTGCGTGAAAGTTTGTGCTAGAGCTATGCTTGGCTTGCGTTTTTGCGTCAGGAGGTACTGGCGCCCTTTGCGCCCTTGCGGTTCAAAATATCTCTCCGGAGGCAACCTACATGCAGAGCGAGAATGTGCGTTCGCTGCCCGCAACGATGCAGGCAGTGGTTTGTCGTGGCCCGCGCGATTATCGGCTTGAGAAGTGGCAGGTGCCACAGCCCGGGCCGGGAGAAGTTCTCGTGAAAGTGAAGTCGGTTGGCATCTGCGCCAGCGACCTGAAGTGCTACACCGGCGCGCCTTTCTTTTGGGGCGACGCGCAACGCACAGGTTATTGCCAGCCGCCCGTGATCCCAGGGCACGAGTTTGTGGGCGAGGTCGTGGCGTTGGGCGAAGGCGCCGGCCAGAAATATGGTCTGGCGCTGGGCGACTTGGCCGTCTCGGAGCAAATCGTGCCGTGTGGGCATTGCCGTTTTTGTAAGCGCGGCCAGTATTGGATGTGCCAGACGGGCCCCGTGTATGGCTTCCGCCAGAGCGCCTTTGGCGCGATGGCCGAGTATATGCTCTTCCCAAGCACTGCCATCAACTACAAAGTGCCGGAGACGGTGCCCATCCAATATGCACCCTTTGTTGAACCCCTGGCGTGCAGCATTCATGCCGTGGATCGGGGCAACATCCAGTTCGAGGACGTGGTGGTAATCGCCGGTGCGGGACCGTTGGGGCTGGGCATGATCGCTGCCGCACACCTGAAGCATCCGCATCTGCTGATCGTGCTGGATATGGATGACCGGCGCCTGGAAGTAGCGCGTGCCTGCGGCGCGGACCTGACCCTGAACCCGCGCAACGTGAACGTGGTGGACGAAGTGTTGAAGTTGACCGAGGGCTATGGTTGCGATGTGTACATCGAGGCTACCGGCCATCCCGCGGCGGTGGAGCAGGGCCTGCACATGATTCGCAAGTTGGGCACCTTCGTAGAGTTTAGCGTGATGCGCGAGCCCGTCACGACTGATTGGACGATCATCGGCGACACCAAAGAGTTGAACATTCATGGCTCGCACCTGGGCCCCTATTGTTACCCTGTGGCGATGGACATGATCGCCAAAGGTCTGTTGCCGATGGAGCAGATCATCACCCATCGCTTGCCGCTTTCTTCATTCCAGCAGGGCATCGACCTGGTGGAGGCCGGCAATCGCTCCATCAAGGTGACGCTCGTCCCTGGCGAATAGAGATTGGAGGCTAGAGATCAGAGATTCGAGTTTGGAGATTAACCACGGATGACACCGATTACACGGAATGAGACCGTACTATCCGTGAAATCTGTGCAGTCCGTGGTTCCCTTTCAATCTCCAATCTCTAGTCTCCAGTATTGTTTCTTAGGAGTGACATGAGTCTTTCGATTACGACAGATTTTGCTCGTGATACAGGCTCGCCGGAGCCATACCTGCGCGAGATCGCAGAAGCAGGGTTCTCGCATATTCATTGGTGCCATCACTGGAACACCGATTTCCTCTATTCGCCTGCCGAGATCAACCAGATCGGCGCATGGCTCTATAGCACGCGGCTGCAATTGCTGGACGTGCATGCCTCCGAGGGGCGAGAGAAGAACTGGGCATCCCCGCTGGAATACGAGCGCCTGGCCGGGGTGGACCTGGTGCGCAACCGCATCGACCTGGCCGCTGCGTTGGGCGCGGATGCCATCGTCATGCACGTACCTTCTTTTTTCGACCCATATGACACGGATCCCTGCTGGGGCCAACTGCGCAAGTCACTCGATATCCTTGAGGATTATGCGCGCGCGCGCCATGTGCGCATCGCCATCGAAAACACCGGCGACAACAGCGTCGCGACGATCGAGCGGCTGTATCAGCTTTATGATCCTGCCTTTCTGGGCATGTGCTACGACTGTGGGCACGGCAACCTCACCGGCCACGGCCTGGATCAATTGGATCGCCTGAAGGATCGGCTGTATGTGGTCCACCTGCACGACAACGACGGCACCGCCGATCAGCACAACATTCCCTTCACCGGCACGGTGGATTGGACGCGCCTGGCCGGGCTGTTGGCCGGCTCATCCTACAAGAAGCCGATCAGCATGGAGTCGAACATCCATCGCTCTGGCATCAGCGACGAACGCGAGTTCCTGAATAAAGCCTTCCAGGCCGGAATGCGCCTGGCAAGCATGGTGCAACAACAAGCGTGATGATCTCGTGGCCTTCTTGCTCGCCGGGGAAGGCCGGGGGTTTTTCTATGCCAACATCCCCGCAATGGGCGCCGCGCGTCAAGCAGAGCCTCATCCGGCGGCTGTATGAAACGGATGCGCGCGGCATCTATGACGAAGAATTGATCGACGAGGTCGGCTTTGCGCTGCTGGCGCGCTGTGAGTCATTCATCGCCGCTGTAGAGGCGACGCGCGGCAAGGTGATCTGTCCGGCTTGCGGTGAGCCCATTTTGCACGATGCGAAGCCGGATACGCTGCTGCGTTGCGCGCACTGCGATTGGCAGATGCCCTGGCAGGACTACTTTCACACCCTCCAGCACAAACAACTGAGCGGGGCAGAACCGGTGTTGGCGTTCTTCAGGTCGTTCATCGATGGGTTTAGCAAGGCGCGTTCGGGGCGAGAGAAGATGGTGCTCATCGATCAGCTTATTCACGGCTTCCATTTGTCGCTCTTGGGCGAACCGACGCGCACCACCGGCGTGAACCTGATTGAGGGGAAATATCCTGAGGTTGTGCAGTTCTTGAATAAGCTTAGCTATGGCGACGATGGTACACCCGGCATGCGCGAGGTGCACGACGACTGGCGCGCCAAAGTCAACCATACTGCCGAGGACTGGCACGACCGGCGGCTCCGTCTGGATTGACCGCTCTTCTCTTCAATAATCATCACCTGGCAAATAAGCAGCGATCCCAGCCTGCTCTCAGTTTGTGCTAATGCTTTGTATGATAATTGTCTAATGTTTGTGCTGTATTGTGAGGTGGTTCGGGAAGATGATCTTTTGTAAAGGATGTGGATCAGGAGGGCTTTGAGGTGGTCAGGGATACGTTGAAAGCGCAGGAGCAGCTTGTAACGCGTCATCGAGGGCGGCCAAATCGTCGAGAGCAGTTAGGGGGCCCAGTTCCGTTTCACCTGGCGCTGAAGGAAGTGTGGCGAAACACGGGTCGTTTTCTGCTGATTGCCCTGGTGGTGGCGCTCATCACGTTGCTGGTGCTTTTCATTGCCGGGCTGGCTGAAGGGCTGGGGCAGGGCAACCGCGAATACATCGAAAACTTGAACGCGCAGTTGTTGGTCTATCAAGATAAAGCGGATTTGTCGATTCCCACCAGTCGCGTGTCACTTGCCACAGTGCGCAACGTTCGCCAGGTGAATGGTGTGGCATCCGCCGGGGCGATTGCGTTTACCAATGTGTCGCTGCCGCTGGCAAATGGCCAGGCGCCGCTCAAGGTTTCGCTGGTGGGTGTGCAACCGGGCCAACCTGGGGAACCGGCGGTGATTGAGGGGCGCGGTTTGCACAGCAAGCGCGCCGACGAAGCCATTATCGATGCCGGGGTGGCGCAACGCACCGGCCTGAAGGTGGGTGACACCCTCACCATTCGCTCCACGGTGGGCAATAAGGAGCAGCTCTATTCCTTGCGCGTCGCCGGTATCAGCAAGAGCAACCAGTATTTTCTCCAGCCGTCGGTATTCGTGCCCTACATCACCTGGGATAAGCTGCGCCCGCAGGCGTCCAGCGTCACGGCGAGTGGTGACCCCGATGTGACATTCAACGTCGTAGCGGTGCAACTCAACCGGCCTTCCGACGCACCGGCTATCGCGGCTGCCATAGAACAAGCGGTGAAGGATGTTCGTGCGGTGGATTTGCGCACGGCGTATGAAAATACGCCAGGCTACGCCGCGCAACAAAGCACGTTGAACCTGATGAGTGTGTTCACGCTGCTGATTGGGTTGTTGGTGATCGGTGGGTTCTTTCGCATTCAGACCATGCAAAAGGTGGCGCAAATCGGCGTGTTGAAGGCCATTGGCACGTCCAGCGCCGTGATCGCCAGCTCCGCGATGTTGCAGATTTTCCTGGTGAATGCTTTCGGCGTGTTGCTGGGTAGCTTGTGCACCCTGGCGTTGGCGCTCTTGATGCCGCCTTCCGTGCCGATTCGTTTCGTGGGCTCGTCCATCCTAACGACGTTGGTCGCGCTGTTGGTGATCGGGCCACTGGGCGGGCTGGCTTCCATTCAAGTGTTGCTCAAAGCCGAGCCGCTGCGAGCGTTGGGCCTGGCATCATAAGGGGGAACATCATGATGGCTGTATTGGAAACACAGAACGTGTCAAAACGCTACGAGAGCGCGGGGCAAACCATCCGCGCGGTGGATCAGGTGAACGTAACGGTGAAGCAAGGCGAGTTCGTCGCGCTGGTAGGCCCCAGCGGCTCCGGCAAGACCACATTGCTGGCGCTGTTGGCCGGGTTATTGCAACCTTCCGAGGGGGATATTCACATCGACGGCGAACCGCTGTGGCAGATGAACGATGCGGCGCGAACGCGCTTCCGCGGCCAAAAGATCGGCTTTATTTTCCAGGCCAGCAACCTGGTGCCCTATCTGAACGCGCTTGAAAATGTGGAACTGATGCTGAAGCTGAATGGCCGCATGGACCGCGCCGGGCGCGAGTGGGCCAGGGAGTTGCTGCGCCAGTTAGGGCTGGAAGGCCGGATGGACAACCTGCCCTCGCAGATGTCGGGCGGGCAGCAGCAACGCGTGGCGATTGCCCGCGCGCTGGTGCATGAGCCGGCGGTTGTGTTGGCCGATGAACCTACCGCCAGCCTGGACACGGAACGCGCATTCCAGGTGGTGCAAACGCTTGGCACGTTGATTCACGCGCAAAATCGTGCCGGCATCATGGTGACGCACGATTTGCGCATGTGTCGTTACGTGGATAAGGTGATCCGCATGACGGATGGCAAAGTGGCTCAGGTGATTGAAAGTAAGGGTGACTTGGAGGTACTGGCAGGTTCGGGTCTGCCTTAGCCCCCGCTAAGGCATGGCGATGTTGGTAGGAATCTTCGCTGAGACATAACCCATGTCCTTGATGCCGAAGATGATCGCGTCTATACGTTCATAAGGTTCGACGAAAGCACTCAGTGTGATCTGGTACGTCTCTCCGGGGTGGATTACTGGATAATGCCCGCCGTTCATGTAGTCGTAATAGCACCAGTGGGCCGGGGTGCCGTCGGTCTTCATAAACCCGATCTGTTCTGAGTTCACCGGCCAATCCATGCCCGAGTGGTTGGTCGCGGCGACTGAGATGACGAGGCGCAACATGGGGTGGTTGTCGTCATAGGGGCCACACTCGACGGAAGCGCTTTCGTCCATCGACTTAGGTCTGCCCCAGCGATCATAACCCACCCGTTGGATGACGAGCGCGATACTGAAGGGTGGGGTTGGTGCCGTCGCAATTGTGGGTGGCGAGACGGTTGCTCGATGGGTGCTCACCGGCTTGGCCGTGTGGGTTGGTGTGGGGGACGGTGTCATCGTCGGTGTTGCCGTCGGTGTGGCGCTAGGTGTAGGTGTGATAGTGGGGAGCGGTGTGACCGTGATCGTGGCGGTTTGGGTAGGTGTCGTTGGGCTCGCAGTCGGCGTGTCTGGCTGCGTTGTTGGCGGCAGGGTGGCAACGACGGTCCCCGCGTTTTGCGCGGGTGGGGCGGCGGATTGAGCCGTGCACGCACAGGCTGCCAACAATAGCAACAGCGCGGGCAGGATTCGCTTCATGAACTCGCTCCTTAGCATAGGCTTATCGGCCTGAATGAGATGTGCAGCCACACTCTCTGCATACCGTATCCATTGGCTAAGGATGCGGTTTATAGAGGATGGCGGTGCAACCAATGTGTGGATCCGTGACGAAATAACCCTCCCCCATAAACGCCTCGCCCGTTTTACTACGACTGTGCGTTGTTGTCAATGTCTATCACGTAAAAACCTCACAGATGACGAAATCTGTGAGGTTTGATCGACCGCTTTATGCTGCGCCGGGAATGGCAGCCCTTATTGAGGGTCTTTTCCCAGGAAATGCCAGAAGTTGTTATGCAACAGGTCCGCGACATCGCGCTCGATTTCGGCCCGCTCCACTTGCCAGCCGGTGGCCATTAAGTCGGCATATTTATCCACCAACACGCGGCGGAATATCGCGCGGAAGTGTGTCCACTTGTAGATCACCTGCTCCAGTACGCGTGCATCCGAATGTTGCGGAATGAAGCTGGTGCCAAGCATCTCCATGCGCATCCGTGTGATGTCATCGATGATGACTGGGTTGTTCATGAACCACCAGCAACCAAAGATCATCAGATTATGGAATTTGCGCGCCAGGACGATCAACTCGTGTTGGTTCTCGCGCGAGAGCACCGTGACGAAGAATTTATTGGCCGGGAATTCGCGTGCCAGGCGAGCAACGCTGCTCAAGTCGGCACGCCCAGAGGCGTCACCGGCCAGTTTTAGCGCCGGGTTCACCAGTCTGTCGGAGCCAATCATCATGGCAAATGGGATGTCCGCTTCGCGACACACGGGCAGGATACATTCGTCCAGCACGCGGCTGGAGATGCTGCCATCAGGGTAGCGGAAGGTGGGAGGCAATGACACCGCCATGTAGAGTGGGTTCATCAGCTTGACCCACGTGTGCAGGAAACGCCGTACTTCGCTGGCGGAATCGGCGGAGAAGTCGGGCGTTACGCGGTAGCCCCAGCCTTGCAGACGGGGTTGGGCCTCTGCCCAGCCGCGCAGCAATGGGTCGATCCGCAAAGCGGCATGGAATCCCACATGCAATTGAACGCCTTTCTCCCAGTAGGGGCGTTCCGCATCATCAAATGGGTCATTGGTCATCACCACGTGCGCCAGGTTTGCCAGTTGCATGGCCCGGTTCACTTCCGCCTCTGCGCTGACCCCGGCCAGTGCGGCGCGATAGGCGGCCAGGTCGCGCGTGGCAGTGTTCATTCCCAGCGCCTTTAACGAGGTGAGCACGCCACGTTCGGCTTCACTTACCGGCGAGTGTTCGATGAACAGCTTCTGCCAGATGTGCGCACTTTGCTCTTCCAGCGGCCAGTCATAAAATTCAGCGGGCGGCACGTCGGACCAGCGCATGACTTCTGCTACCAGGTAATGGTAGGTCAAGAGTGCATCTACGCCCCACAGCAGCAAATTCCCCATATTGGGCGAATAGAGGTGCGTGTGCATATCGGTGATCGGCTGTTTCTGCACCACTTCTTGCACGACGCGCGTGAGTTCATCCAGGTTTGAGATAGCCATATCACGATTGTAGTGCTGTGCCTGCGGAAGATGAAACGCCGCCCTCTTGTGCCTGGAGTGCTGTGATGACCTGCGCGTCGCTCACCTGGGCGAATTGTTCGTAGAAGTGCCCTACCGAGGGGAAATGGCTGGGCGTGTCCAGCAGGATGGCCTCATCACATTCTCTTGCCAGCATTTGCGCCGTCTCCAATGGCGCAATCGGCGCCGCTAGCAACAGGTAGCAGGGCGATTGCTGGCGCACCGCACGTAAAGCTGCGATGGTGGTTGCGCCGGTGGCTATGCCGTCGTCTGCCACGATCACGGTTTGTCCAGTCAATACCGGTGCTGCACGTCCCCGGCGATAGAGCATCTCGCGCCGGTCAATCTCCAACAACTGTTCGTCACGTGCCTGCGCGATGTACGTGGGGGGAATTTCCAGTGCGCGCACCACATCTTCGTTTAAGAAAAGGGTGCCGCCGGTTGCGACTGCGCCGATGGCCAGCTCCGGTTGTTCGGGGGCGCCCAGTTTGCGAGCCGTGATGATGTCCAACGCGGCACCAAGCATGCGCGCTACTTCGGCGGCGACGATCACGCCGCCGCGCGGGATGCCCAGCACGATGAGATTGGGGCGTCGTCTGAAATGTTGTAGCGCGTATGCCAGCCGGTTGCCGGCGTCGCGCCGGTCGCGGAATAGCATGACATCACCCCAGCTTCACGGAGCCAAGCGGTGTATAAACGGACCCCGCTGGTTTCAGCTCGCTGCGGATGAGGGTAACCTCGTTGGCGCGGATAATGCTCTTCAGGTTGATGTCCAGCCGGCGCACTGTTTCGCCGATCTGGCGGCGCTCGGGAGGTGCCGCCTCGCGCATCACGCGCCCAAGCGTCAGATGGGGCGAGAACGGGCGCCCGTCGGGCTCAAAACCCAGCCGTGCACACTCGTCTTCGATATGTTGCGCCAGCAGAGTGGCAGGTTGCACCTGCCCGGTCAGGCCGGCCCAAATGACGTTCGGGCGCTGATAATTGGGGAAGCAACCTGCTCCTCGCACAGCCATCTCAAACGGCGCGATCCCGACACAGGCTGTTTGGATGGCTGCCACCACGTGTGGCACACGCGCCGGATCCATATCGCCCAGGAACTTCAATGTCAGGTGCATGCTGTCGGGTGTCACCCAGCGCACCAGGCCGCTGATCGGTTCGGCGCGCAGCCGCCGCTGGATTTTCTCCAGTTCATCATGTACTGTGTTATCAAGTTCGATGGCGATAAATGCTCGTATCACGATGCTATCTATTATCGTACCAGTATGCTTGTTTTCAGAAGTAACTGCCGATGATCTCCAGCAGGCTCTTGATGGTCTGCGGGTCGCCGGACTGCACTTTCGTGTCGGACGCGCGCGCGATGGCGCTGAGCGCGCTGATATCGGCATCATCTCCATAGGCCACGGGGATCACCAGCACCGGCGTGCGGCTGTTGCGTGCATTGCTGATTGCCTGCACAGCATCATTGAGCGAGGCATTACTGGATGTGTCTTGCCCATCCGACAGCAACACGATGGCCTGAATACGCGCTGCGTCGGAGGTTGCGGAGAGCGTGTCCATCGCCGAAATCAACGCGTCGTTCAACGAGGTACTGCCGGTGGCGTTCAGGCTATCCACCTGGTTCAGGATGTCCGTGCGGTTGCTTTCCAGGCTGCCGAGTGGCACCAACGTCTGCACGTCGGAGCTGAAGCGCATCAGACCGACGTTGTTTTTGCCCGCCTGATCATCTATGAAGACCTTGATGGCGTCCTTGGCCTGGGTCAGCTTGTCGTTATCGCGCATCGACCCCGACGTGTCCACCAGGATGAGCACATTGGCCTGCTTCTTCACTAGTTGCCAGGAGCGTTGCACTGCCGTCAACGTGGCGGGATCCGGTTCGCTTAGTAACGTCTTGGGCTGGCTCGGGTCCACGCCCAGGTCGGCGCTGATCGGATAGGCCAATGGCACGTCCTTGTTGGCCGGGCGGAAGCCGTTTTCCATCACTTTTTGCTGCACTTCCTTGGTCAGCACGTAGTCGGTGAAGACTTTCGCCGCCGCGCGTTGCTCATCGCTCACCCACGGCGCGTTGGGGATGGCAAATGGGTGGTCGTGCAGGAAGGTGCCTTCCTTTGGATAAAGCGCCACCAGTTTCTCCGGCGGTTTGTATTGTGTCTTGCCCTGGTTGATGAAGATCAGGTCGTTCTCTTCCAGTGCCACAAAGTCCAGGTAGTCGGGCCCTTGGGCGATGTACTCCTTGAACTCGGTGGTGCGCGAAGAGTAATGCTTGATCAGTTGTTCGATTTTCCGCACGCCATCCAGTACCTGTGGGTCGTTCACCTGCTGCAAGGTCAGTTGTGTCAGGTTGCTATTGTTGGGCGTGGCGTAACGCGCGCTGGCGTAGAACTCGGCCAGTAGCGTGGAAATTGCGGTCGATGACACGTAGGGATCGGTATGGCCGTAATAGACGGCTTGCCGTCCGCTTAGCCCATACGAACGCCACCCGTCTGGCGAGTTGAACACTTCGAAGAGTTCCTGCCAGCCGATCTCTTGCCCTGGATGCTTGGCCTTGATCGCGTTCAGGCGCGATTCCCAGATGGCGATCACTACAGGGGCGATGGCGGTGGAAGGTGAGCCATTCACATCGAAGACTGGTTGCCCGGTTTGGTAATTCACCAGCGCCAGCCAGTGTCGCACCGAGGGCGAGAAGATCACTGGGCGCGATACGTTGACGTTGTTGGGTGCCACAAAGGCGTTTACGATGCCTTGTGCCACCGTGCCCGACGACGCGTTGATCCCCTCTACCCAGATAGGGCGCTCGCCATTGGCGAGGTTTTTGCCGGTCACAGGGTTGCGGCCCTGCGCGTAGGAGCGGTTGAAGTCGGTGATGACATCGCGGATATAAAGGTCTTCTTCGGGCGCATAGATCAGTGAAACTTCGATGGCGTTGTTCGGCTTGCTGAAATCGCCCGTAGCCCGGTTGACGAGTTGCCCGGCCGTGCGCGAGCATAGGACCGCCGCCACGATCAGTACAGCCGCGCCGACGATAAGGCCAAAAAATAGACGTTGGCGTTTCATGGGTAGATTGCTCCTTACATCACGACGCTATACGGTGTTCAGTGTTTGGTAGTGGGCTTGATCATAATCGATTTTGCCCTGTATTCTCACCGTTCACTGTATACGCTTAACCGATCTGTGGAGTGTCAGCCGGACGTTTAACGCCCAACCAGATGACTACTTCGGCGTGTCGTGCGGGTACATGATGCTCCGTAAATGCCAGGCCGCTTTGCTCAAAAAGCTGCTGGATGCGCGTCGTCGCGGGCTTGGCTTGCCGGGTGAAGCGATAGGCCAGGCGTATAAGCCGTTCGCCGGCCTGGCTGTTGTGTAGCGGTGCGCCGGGCAGCACGATCAATCGCCCGGCGGGGGGCAACACGCGCGCCGCCTCGCGCAACATTGGCGGCGCGAAGATAAACTCGGTGGGAAAGGTGCTGATGAGGGCATCGAAGCTTGCGCTGGGGAATGGCAATGCGAACACACTGGCGCGCGCCAGCGTATTGGGGAACCCTGCGCGTTGTAGGCGCTGGCAAGCCAGGCGGCCCATCTGCGCCGAGATGTCTATGCCCAGCGCGTGATAACCGCGCTGGCGCAACGCCAGTTGCAAGTGCCCAGGTCCGTGCGCCAGTTCCAGCAGGCGCAACGGGTTGGCCGCCGGCCTGTCCGTGTCGAGGAATTGCATCGTCACGCGCCCCCACGCCTGCCACTCGCCCAGCGAGACCAGGTTGGCGACGTCGTCATACAGCCAGGCGCAGCGCGTGTACAGTTGCTGGAACCCAAAGCGCACCAGTTTGGCGGCCAGGGATGCAGGTGGGCGATTCATGTTTCTGGCTGATGCGTCAGGCTGATCGCCCATAGACCAGTTCGTAGAACCGGCGTGCGTTGTGCTCGATGTCGATGCCATAGATGGCTTTGTTCGCTTCCAGCGTATCGCGTACCCAGTTCTCCGGGAATGCTTCAACGCCGCAGAGCGCGCCGGCCAACGCCCCGGCGACGCCGGCGGTGCAATCGTTATCGCGCAGTTTGACCAGGTTGCCGTGCGCATCCACGTCACGGTCGTTCGCGGCGATGCTGATGCTGCGCAGCGGGTGTCCATGTGTGTAATGCAGCGCGGCGATGGGCACACCGAGTACGTCCACTGGGTCAAATGGGTGGCGTGTGCTCACCTCGCGTGCCAGAGCCAGCACGGCAGCCCGATCATCCGGTGCCGTTGCGGCGGCTTGCATCAGGCGACGCACCCATTGCGTCATGATGCGGTTTTCGCCAAAGTGATGCGGGTCCGTGGCCAGGCCCACTTCGACCATCTCCTGTGCATTTGCGCCACCCAGTGCTAAGCTGAGCATAGCCGCCAGCATGGCTGTGGCATCTTTGGCGTAGCCCAGGTCGTTGTAATCCAACTCCATTGCCTTGAGATAAGCCCTCTCCGGCTCATTGCAATAGAGCAACCCGACGAGCGCCAACGAGATCAGCCCAACCAACGTTGGGAAGCTATTCCCGGCCTGCGAGGTGGCCAGTAGAGATTCGCCGGTGGGGAGTTCGCGCATGCCCAGGTAGGAACACGACCAATCATAGGCCCAGCGATAGTGACGCTCCGCCAGCGGCTGGTGTGCCGGCGGGAGCCGGTCGATGTCGCGATAGCGCTCGATATACTCCATCGCCAGCAGTTGCGAATTGATGTGCCCGTGATTGCGGATCACGCATTCCACAAAAATCTGGTTATTGCGCGTGTCGTCGGTGCCGGTGCCGCGGGGCGGGCCCACTTGCCAGACACCGTATGGGTCGGTAGGAAAGTCTGCGCTGTAGGGCAGGTAATCTTCCAGCCATTGTGTGCCCAACGTGCGCTGCATGCGTTCCGCCGTGAAGAATTCGGCCACGGCGCCGTAGGCATCGCCGATGGCGTTGCCCACCATGCATCCGAGGATGCGTGAGTAGAGATCGGGTTGTGTCATCATGTCACCTGGAGTTGCATTATCGCCGCTCGCGTTAAGATAGGCGCTATGCAGTGGAATCCAATCGCGAAATTGTTGATCGTGAGCGGCGCGGGGCTGATCGTGCTGGGGCTTATCTGGCAGTTCGGCGCGCGTTTCTTGCCGGCGCTGGGGCATCTGCCGGGCGACATCGTCATCGAGCGTGACAATTTTCGCTTCTATTTCCCCATTACGACGATGATCCTGGTGAGCGTGGTGCTGACGCTGTTGGCGACGTTGCTTTCTCGCTTCTTCTCCAAGTGAGGAGCAGGTTTTGTCTCTGCGCGATGGCGGGTGGTCGCAGGCTTCATGCCTGCGATGTGTTTCGTTGTGTATGACCGAACACGCTACGTGAGCGTGAAGCTCGTGCCTGCCACGAGCGTGCCACGGCGGTGCCATAATGATTCCGCTCAACTAAGTGGGGTAGAATACGCCCCGGCGAGATGCCAATCATCGGAGCGTTCGTTTTCGCATGTCGAAAGTTAGTATCGTTACTTTTAATCTGCTCAATAAGCCTTCGCGCTGGGAAGAACGGCGCCACCTCATCGCCGCTGAATTAGCCCAACTCCAACCGGACTTGATCGCCCTGCAAGAGGTAGCCTTGCCCGATAACACCGCCGCCTGGCTGGCTGAACGGCTGGGCGCATATACCGTGCATGTATCGTCCAAGACGGGGGCGTTGCAGGGGCATGAGGGCATCGCCATCCTCAGCCGGTTGCCGGTGGAGCGTTGCCTGACGTTAGATCTGCAATCGCAAAGTCGCGTTGCGCAACTGATCCAGGTGCGGGTGGATGGCCGGCGCTTTATCCTGGCAAATGGTCATTTCTACTTTCACGTGGTCGATCACATCGAGCGCGTGCGCCAGGTGCAACACTTCCTGGGCTGGTTAGGGCGTGCGGCACGCAATGTGCCCACCGTTGTGTGTGGCGACTTCAACGATACCCCAAACTCGCGCTCCATTCGCCTGATGCGCCAGCAGTTCATTTCCGCGCATAGCGCGCGTCATGGCCGCGAGCCGGAGTACACCTGCCCCACGCCGTTGAGGTATCAATTGAGCGGCGTGCGCACGACGCTTAGCCGGTTCGGGAATTATGTGTTGAACCACTCCTTCGCCCCCTGGCATGGCACGGTGGACTATATCTTTGTGAATCCCGCCTTACACGTCGTGGAGTGCAAGTCGGTACTCGACCGGCCCGCACCCGACGACGACACGCTTTACCCCTCCGATCACGTCGGCCTGAATGCGATGCTGGCCGTGAATTGATTCGCTCCGGCAGCGCGAATGCCGGCTTTGGGGCGTCTGTGCCTGGCGAAGCCTGTGATATGCTGGGTATTCTTCTCGGCCGGGTGTAACTGTCTGCCAAATACGCCATAGAGGATTCAGCATGGACATACGAACGCGCGACGAAAAAGGATATTGCATTCGCGAATTGTTGATCGATGACCAGCCGGCGTGCTCGCTCAAGCTCATCGACTATGCGATGCGGATTGGCGCGGCGCAGGTGCGCATGGCCGGCATTGCGGATGTGGAAACGAAGAAAGAACACCGCATGAAGGGCTATATGCGCATCCTATTGCAGGATACGCTGGACTATATGCAGCATATGGGGTTCGACGTGTCGATGCTCTTCGGCATCCCAAACTTTTATCATAAGTTCGGCTATGCCACCTGCCTGGCGAGCCCCAAAGTGAGCGTGAAGACCCGTGACGCAGAACTGGCCCAGGCACAAACGGTTGCGCTACAGGCTCGCTCACTGACCCCCACCGACCTGCCCTTCGTTGCCGATCTTTATAACCGCGCCAACACCGCTCGCACGTGTAGTGTGGTGCGGAGCAAAGAGTCCTACACCGGCTTTGCGCAGGGCACAGGCTGGTGGATGCGCACCGAAGCGGTGATCTTTGAGCAGGCCGAGCAGCGTTTTGCGGGTTATGCCGCCTGGGATAAGAGTGAACAGGCCGTAGACGTGATCGAGGCGGAAGCGGTGGATGCAGCGTTTTACCCAACGCTACTCTACTACTTCGCGCAGCAGGCTGTAGCTAAGCGCTGTGAGAATATCCGCCTGCACATGCCGCCGGATCATCCGTTTGCCGAGTTTGTGCAGCGTTACGGCTGTGAGTGGTCGATTGCCCATCCGCGCCAGGCGGATGGCATGTTGCGCATTGTGAACCAGGCAACTTTGTTCGAGAAGTTGCGCCTGGAATTGAATTGCCGCCTGGCTGCTGTGTGGCCGGAGTCTGTGCCGCAGGCGCTACATGTGCGCACAGAACTGGGCGAAGCAGTGTTGAACCCTGATCCGTCCGGCGCCATATGGCTGGAGTTGCCGCAGGAGAAGTTGATCCAGCTTATCACCGGTTATCGCAGCATGCGCGATATGGGCACCGAACCGAGCGTGCATATGCTGCCTGGTAGCGAGCCGTTCTGGACGGTGCTGTTCCCCAAAGGACATCCCTACGTGTGGCTGTCCGATCATTTTTGAAGGTCGCCATTGAAACGCCGTATCGACCGCCTGGACCGTGCCGCGCTGACCTTCATCGCCGTGATGCTGGCGCTCATCGTTCTGTTCGTCGTCCGGGGCGACAGGGTGGGGGTGCAGGTCACGCGCACCGCGCCGTTGGACCAGGCGCAGAGCGTTTCCACGCGTGCACAGGTGGCGCTCACCTTTAGCGAGCTGATGCCTGCCGAGGAGATGGAAAGCCACATTCAAATCAGCCCACCGCTTTCGGGCACCTGGCGTTGGAGCGGCACAACGGCCTACTATGTGCCCTCCGGTGTGTTGCGCCAGGATACGACCTATACGGTCACCGTCTCGCCCGGCGCAAAAAGCGCTAAGGGCCGGGCCATGTTGCGCAGTATGACCTGGCGTTTCCATACCGGCCACGCACGGGTCGTGTATCTTGCGCCTGCCACTGAGATCGGCAATCTCTATGTGCAAGATGTCACCCCGGATGGCACACGCCGGCGTTTAACGGATG
Source organism: Thermoflexales bacterium (assembly GCA_034430115.1). Lineage (GTDB taxonomy): Bacteria > Chloroflexota > Anaerolineae > J036 > Brachytrichaceae > CAIXPS01. Next base: position 25,627 of record DAOUFG010000008.1, read on the forward strand.
AACCCCAGGGTGTGTACGACTTTGCAGTCAGCCCCGACGGCATGCGAATTGTCTATAGCGTGACGCAACAAAATGGCGCGCGTGACCTGTGGATCATCAATGCGGATGGTTCGGGCCGCCAGCAGTTGGTGGCGTGCGATCAGCAGGTGTGCCAATCGCCTTCCTGGTCGGCGGATAGCACTCGCATCGCATTTGAACGGCGTGTCTTGGTGCAGGGGGCGGTGGGGGTTTCGCCTGGGCCTGCGCATATCTGGCTCTATGACTTCAGCAGCCAGACCATTGCGCCTCTGATGAACGACACGCAGCAATTGGGCAACTTACCAATCTGGGCGCCCGTGGGCGACAAGCTGGCTTTCTATGATCCCACTGCCAGTATGATCACGCTCTACGACGTGGCCAGCGGCGAGCGGACGCAGTTGAGCAGTGTATTGGGTGACCCAGGGGCATGGTCGCCGGATGGGCAACAGTTGATCTATGCCGATCTGAAAGCGACGGATCGCGGACAGTTCAACCAGTTGCTCCGCGCCGATTTGGTGAGCGGTGTCATCACACCGGTGACCCCGCTGAGTAGCAGCAACGATACGGCCGTTACCTGGTCGCCGATTGGAACGCAGATTGCGTTCACCCGCCAGCATCTCAGCACTGCGGGCGCGTCGGCGGGAGTCATGCCAATCGGCCCGCAAGTCTGGGTCAGTACACCGCTGGGCGAGGGGGCGCGTGCGTTGACGGACCAGGAGAGTTATAGCTACGGCGGGTTGGCCTATAGCCCCGATGGCGAGTGGATCGTGGCGGTGCGTAATAACCTGCAATTGCCCAACCCCAAGCCGCAATTGTGGCTCATCAGCCAGGATGGCAGCCGGCAGACTCAACTGGCTGAGGACGCGACCATCCCTGCCTGGCTGCCATAAGGTGCGGGTTCGCTGCCCAGCAGCGTTTCGATCACCTTAATGCTACCCGGCAAGTCATCGCCGATGTAGTCGCACAGAAAGTGCAAGTTGCGCGCTTCGGGGGCGCTGAATGCCTGACCGCCAAAGACCAGGTGCGTGCGGAGGTTGGCCGCTTGCAAAAGCGGCGCTAGCTCCGCCAGGTGTGCCAGCGTTTGCGGCATGATAGCCGAGATGGCGACGACCTGCGGGCGTTGCTGACGAATCGCCTTCACCAGGTCGGTCAGTGGCAGGTCGGTGCCCAAATAACATACGCGGTGCCCGGCGCGCCGCAGTAAGAGCGCCAGCATCAGTGCCCCCAATTCGTGCCGTTCGCCGGGTGCACAGCCCACCATGATGAGCGGCCCACTGCCCAGATGCGCCGCGTTGAATAGCGCCATCAGGCGTGCCATCAGGTAACCGCTGGCAAAATGTTCCTGGGCAACGCTGATCTTTTGCTGGAACCAACCATCGCCGATTTGGATCAGCATCGGCGCGATCAGCAGGGTGCACAGGTCTTCGATGGTATATAGCGCAAAAGCTTCCGCCAGCACGTCGCCGGCGCGTTGTTCGTCCATGTCCAGCAGCGCATTCAGCAACGCCATTTGTAAATGATCCCAATTTGCCACGTTATGAGCGGCCGTGTTGCCTGCCGGCGATGAGGTTCGGGCAGGGGGATTCGCGCCTGTGGGGTGCGCCGGAAGCACGGCGTCCTGGTCGTGTTCGCGCAGGTGCTCCAGGAGCGCCACGGCGCGGCTGATGCTCAACCCGGCGTCCAATTGTGCCTGTAACCAGCCCAGGATGGCGATATCTCGCTCTGAATATAAACGGTAGTTCCCATTGCTGCGACGAGGTGCCAACACATGGTAGCGGCGCTCCCATGCACGCAAGGTGGCTGCGGGGATGCCCGTCCGTTGTGTCACGGCTTTCATATTGTAGATCGGGTCATCTGCGTACGCAGCGAGCGGATAATCTTGCATTTAAAGTACCAGGTTCATTTACTGGCTTGTTGTCTCATTGAGAAGGACACGTATTGTTCAACTGGGCCTGCCCGGTTGCCTGGGCAAGTTGTAGTGTATCAGTGACCGGCTGGCCATCAAAGACCTGGCGTATCGCGCCCGATAGCACCGTTTCTACGCAATTCCAGCCGCTAACCAGCGGTTCCGGCCGCGCCAGTGGTGCAATGTCGCGCAGTATTGTGTTTTGCGCAGATTCGATGGTTGTATTAGTGCTGAGCGTATTGACGGCGGATAGGCGGGCCGGTAAGTCGCCTGTTTGCGTCGCCCAGCGCGCCGTCTGCTCGTCATCCATTAACCAGCGGATGAAAAGCCAGGCCGCCATTTCACGATCATGGTTTTGCGAGCCGGGCGTGCGGGTGATGACCCATAGCGGTGCGATCAGCTTCGTCATTCGTGAGCGGCCCTCCGCCTCAGGCAAAAGCCCCACGCCCCAGTCGAAGTCACCATGTTCTTTCACCGCAGTGCTCACGTCGTTGAGTTGATCGCTCCAATCGAAAGTGAATAACACGCGCGACGATGCAAAATCGTCCAGGCTTTGCTGGCGCGTCGTGACGCGATAGGTCTGATTAGCGTGAACGAAGGCGGCCAGTTGGTTCATGGCTTCCAACGCGGCCGGGGTGGATATTTGCAATACGCTCAAATTGTCGGTAGTCACCTGGCCGCCGTGGGCATAGAGCCATAATTCAAACGCCGTGGTGTTCGTGTCGATTCCGAAACACAGTGTGCCCTTGGTGTGATCGGTGGCGCTATTGCAGGCCGTGCTAAATTCGTCCCATGTGCTGGGGGCGCCGTCCAGGTTGATCGTTTTCAACCAGTCGCGGTTGAAATACATCACGCTTACTGCGCCGCCATAGGGAATGCCGACGATTTGCCCATTCGGCGCGATACCGGCCTTCAACACAAAGGGATATAGGTCGGCCCGATCACTGGCGTCCCAGCCGTTGGTTGCATCTTCAATATAAGTGTCCAGTGGCGTCAGAATCCCTTTTTGATAATAGTTGGCCGCCTGGGCCGTGGAAACGAGCATCAGCGCGGGCAGTGCCTTTTGATCGATGCCCTGTTGGACGCTGTTGTTTATCGAGTTTGTGTCGCGCCGCTCTGGCATAACGGTGATGCCGTAAGGGTTCGTGCGATTCCAATCGTCAATCAAATCCAGGAGGGCCTGTTCTTTGGTGCCGTTGAGGGTGTGCCATGCCACCAGGACCTGTCCCCGCGCACCGGAGGGCGCCTGCGCGCACGATGTGATAAGGGCGCAAGTAAGCGCCAGGAGTAATGCGCGTTGGGTGAAGCGTGATACGAAACGTCTCATCATGTTACGTGTGTTGCATTGTAGACCATCGACAATCGCCTATGAGTTGCTTGCCGTTGCCTGGGCCACCTGTAAAAATCCTCTCTCATCTTTCCTGAGTATGCCGGAGGGAGTCTGTGTGTCGTGTGGTGAGATCAACAGCGCCTGCCGCTCCAACGCCCATTTCTGCCAGTATCGCTTAGTTTCAATGGTTTGCAAAGGTAGCACGTCATACGCCGTCAGCCAGGCCAGCCGCTCGAATTGGATCATGAACGTCGCCATATCGCCCAGGATGAGCACGGGAACATCGGCGTATGCGGGCGGGGAAACGGTGGGAGATAGAGATTCTTCGCCCCCATTCTCCCCGGCTCCTTGTCTTCGTTGCACAATGACCGACTGATGCCCTGCCGTATGGCCTGGGGTTGGCACGACACGCACAGAAGGCGTGATGTCGGTCGGACCATCCAGCAGCGTCAATACCCCGTGCTCCATCAGGGGCACAAAGTTCTCTGCAAAATAAGTGTTGCGTGTGCGTTCATTGGTGTGCGTGGCATCCTCGAATTCCTGCCCTTGTACATAATAGTGGGCATTGGGGAAGGTGGGTTGATAGCGCATGCCGGTGCCATGTTCCACACATTCGGTGGCCCAACCGGAGTGATCGCCATGCAAGTGGGTGAGGATGACGATGTCAATCTCCTCCGGTTCCAAACCTTGCCGTTTCAAGTCATCCAGGAGGGTGCCCTGGGGGCGGCGCACCTCATATTGCGCGGCCAGCAGGTCGTTGAGTTTATTGCCTACGCCGCAATCCACCAGGATGCGTTGGCCGTCGGCGTGAATCAGCACGCTGCGCAGTTCCTGTGGCACGCGATTCATCTCGTCTGGGGGCAACAACTTCGTCCACTTCACGCGCGGCACCAGCCCAAATGCGCCGCCGCCATCCCAGTAACTCACCCCATCGCTCAGTAATGTAATCCATACGTCGCTCGCGTTTCTCTCACGACCCATCATCATCCTCTTCATTCACCTTTTGATCCAAACGACCCAACCAATACATCTCTCCAAACACTGCATAGCCCGACCGTGGGGCTGCTCGCTATAACGTTCCGTCCGCCGCGCGCAGTTCAAGCCTATCCAGGTCGATGATGGCTTTCACCTGCATGAGGAAGTCCAGCCCCAGAATTCCGTCAATATCAAAGCCATAGTCTACGGCACCAATTTCGATGCCGAAGTTGTCGCGCGAGAAATCACCTACGGTTAGTCTTTGTATCGTCTTGTCGAGCACATATTCCGAACCGCCAATTCCCCGCACTTCATGAGGGACATCCTCTGGCTGAGGTGAAATGCCAATAAGAGCAAGCCTTTCAGTAGCGAAGATCGTCGTCACTGAACCAGAGTCCAGGACGACGTTATCCAACGTTAGCTGCCTGCCTTCGTTGGTTAATGTGGCGCTAACCATGAGTAGCTTGCTTTGAACAAGGATTTTCACAGACGTAACCCTAATGTGCGGATTTCATGTATGCGGAGTGATTCTCTATCCGAGTGGAAGTAGAAGATATCACGCTGTGAAAATTGGTGCCGCAAATCGCGGTAGCGACGCATCGCTGCCCAACCATCCTCGAAGTGATCAAGAATGGCGAGTTCGTCTGGAACCCAGTAATCATCTTCACGGTGGGATTCCATCGCCTCTAGCACTACCCATTGGTGCGGAAAACGCTCTCGAACTTCCTGCCATTTCATGATTGCGCCTCCGGGCCCATTCTAACGAAAGACCCGACACAAAGAAACATGCACCGGGCACGCCGACTTTATACACAGAGCCCCGATTTCTGCCAGAAATCGGGGCTCACCACGATCTTTACACCTCTCGTCTGTTTCGCTTCAGAGTTCACCGCGATAGCGGCGAGCGCCTTCGCAATCGCAGTGCTTCACTTTCTTGCCGCTGTTGCAGAAGGGGCACACGTCGTTACGCCCGACGCGTGTCTTGGTGGCCACCTTCGCCGGCGCAGACTTGGCCGCATCAGAGCCGCCCGACATGTGCATCGGGGCAGCCTTTTGAGGCGTGCGTTGCAGTGGTTGCATCTGCCCTTGCTGGCGCTGTTGGCGTTGCTGGCGCGGCGCGGGTTGTGCGTTGCTGGTGAACGACACGTTGAAGATGCGCTGTGAAACCTGTTCGCGGATCGAGTCTAGCAACGTGGCGTAAGCGTTGCTGGCTTCGGTGCGGAACGATACCAGTGGGTCGCGCTGGGCATAGGCGCGCAGGCCGATGCCTTCGCGCAGGTCATCCAGGTCGGTCAGGTGGCGCACCCACAGTTGATCCACCGTCTGAATCAAGATCGAGCGATCGCGGAATAGCCGCACGCCATCGACAAATGCCTGGTGGACGGCCTCGCGGTAATCTGCCGGGATGTTGTTCAGCGTCAACGCTTCCAGGTCGGGCGTCAATGCGTCGCTTAGCTGTTTCTTCGCACAGGCATAGACGCTGCGCATCAGCGTATCATGGCTTCCTTGCATCGCGCTCAGCGTCATATTTGAGAGCATGAGCTGGGTTTGCACGACGCGGGCGAATTCATCCAGCCCTGCCGTGTAGCGCGTCTCCGCCAACGTCTGCAATTCGGTGCTTATTTCGTCGCGTACTCCCCTGGCCCAGCGGCTGACGTCGAAATCCTTGGGCAATGGCACGATGGGGCGAATCTCGTTCACCAGGCCCGGCAGGTCCCACTCCTCAGTGGCGTCTCCACGGGTATGTTCATCTACCAGGGCTTCGATCTGCTCATTGACCATTTCCATGACGATGTCATGCAAATCGTCCTTCTCAAGGATCGTGCGGCGTTGGGCATAAATCACTTCGCGCTGCTTGTTGATCACGTCGTCGTACTGGATGACGTGTTTGCGCAGGTCGAAGTTGTAACCTTCCACCTTTTCCTGGGCCTGTTCGATGGACTTGCTCAGGATGCCGTATTCCAGCGGCACGTCGTCTTCCAACTTCAGGCGTGTCATCATGTCTTTCACGCGTTCGCCGCCGAAGCGCTGCATCAACTCATCTTCCAGGGACACATAGAAGCGGGTGGAACCCGGGTCGCCCTGGCGTGCGCAACGACCGCGCAACTGGTTGTCGATGCGGCGCGCCTCGTGTCGTTCAGTGCCGATCACGTGCAATCCGCCCAATGCCAGCACCTGCTTTTTGGCTTCGGCCATGTCGGCTTCGGCTTTTGCCAGTTCGGCCTGCCACTCTTCGCGCGGCACTTCTGTCAGGTCTTTCCCCATCTTGCGGAAGTGCTCGCGCGCAATGCCTTCGGCGTTACCGCCTAAAGAAATGTCCACACCGCGTCCGGCCATGTTGGTTGCGATGGTCACCTGCCCGGGCTGGCCGGCCTGGGCGATGACGAAAGCCTCGCGCTCGTGCTGTTTGGCGTTCAGCACTTCATGCGGTACCCCTTTGCGGTGCAACATCTGGCTCAGCATTTCGCTGGTTTCAATCGCGATGGTGCCTACCAGAACGGGCCGGCCCGTCTTGTGGACATTGGCGATTTCATCCACCACCGCCTTGAACTTGGCGGAGCGCGTCTTGAACACCAGGTCCGGGTAGTCCAGGCGCCGGAAATATTTGCGTTGGTTCTCCGGGTTGACGTACACCGTGATGGGAGTGCCGTCCATGAACTTGTCTTTTTGTTCTTGCAGCTTCTTCTGCATGGCCTGGTATTCGATGTTCGTTGGCAGCGGCACCACTTCCAGGCTGTAGATCTTGTAGAACTCTTCCGATTCGGTCAGCGCCGTGCCCGTCATGCCCGAAAGCTTGTCGTACATGCGGAAGAAGTTCTGGAAGGTAATGGTGGCGAAGGTGAAAGATTCGCGTTGCACCTTCACCCCTTCCTTCGCTTCAATCGCCTGGTGTAACCCTTCGCTGAAGCGGCGACCGTACATCAGGCGGCCCGTAAACTCGTCCACGATGATGATTTCGTGCTTATCGCTGACGACGTAGTCCCGGTCGCGCTCATAAACGGCCCACGCGCGTAGTGCGTTATCCAGGTAGGGCGTCATCTCAGCGTGCTCGGGCGAGAAGAGGTTCTCAATCCCCAGCATCTTCTCGATGTTGATGATGCCCTGCTCGGTGAGCGTCACGTTCTTGGCCTTGGCGTCCAGGATGTAATCGCCATCGGGTTCCTTGGGGTCGTTATTCTTGCTGGGTTCCAGCCGGCGCACCAGTTCGGCAAAGCGCTTGTAGAGCGGCGAAGGTTCGTCCGCCGGGCCGCTGATGATGAGCGGCGTGCGTGCTTCGTCGATCAACAGGTTGTCCACTTCGTCGATCACGGCGTAGGCTAGCAGCGGTTGGCCTTCATCATCCACGCGTTGAACACAATCCAGCAGGTCGGTGTGCATGTTGTCGCGCAGATAGTCGAACCCAAACTCGTTGTTGGTGCCGTAGGTGACGTCGCAGCGATATGTCTCTGCGCGCGTGCAAGGGCGCAGGTTCAGGAAACGATCGTCCTTGCTGGGGTAGGTGGGGTCGTAGACGTAGGAGGCATCGTCGGGCCTGCCCTCGCCGGACATCTGGATGACCCCGACCGATATACCGAGCGCGTGATACACGGCGCCCATCCATTGGGCGTCACGCTTGGCCAGGTAGTCGTTCTGAGTCACCAGGTGTGCTCCCTCGCCTGTTAGCGCATTCAGGTAGAGCGGGCAGGTCGCCACCAGGGTTTTGCCTTCACCGGTGCGCATTTCGGCGATTTTGCCCTGGTGCAGCAACGCACCACCAACCAGTTGTACGTCGAAGTGCCGCAGGCCGATGGTGCGGCGCGCGGCTTCACGCACGGTGGCAAACGCCTCGGGCATCAGGTCGTCCAGCGTTTCGCCTTCGTCCAGCCGCTGGCGGAACTCGTCCGTCTTGGCGCGCAATTCCGCATCGGTCAGCTTCGTTATTTCCGGCTCAAGGGCGTTGCATTTGTCCACGAGTGGAGCGAGTCTGGCCAGCGCTTTCTCGCTATCGCTGCCGACGAGCCTGGTCACAAAGTTCTTGAACATTTTTTCCTAATATACGCATAACTAAATAGAGGCAGGCACCCGGCCTGCCTCTATAACTAAACGGAGTAACGTTCTTAAATTTCCCGCGTGAATTATAACAGCCGCGTATATACAGAATCATAGAGCCATGTGGTTGGGGGCTATCGCATTTAGATCTGAGATCGTTATCGTAGAGGAAGCAGCGCGGGAGCGAAGTATTGGCAGGGAAGCTGGATGAACTCAAGTTTTGTGGCAATGCTTCGCCTCCTCGTCGTCGTGTGGATAAAAAGGGAGATTGGTAGTAGAAATAGCTCACACTTCCGTTGTAGAATCGCCTTACCAATGCGCACATTAGTCTCCCTCGACCTAGAAACAACCGGCCTCGACTCCGAGCGTGACGAAATAATAGAAATCGGGATAGTCCGTTTTCGTGGCGATGAAGTATTGGACAAGTGGAGCAGCCTTATTCGACCGCAACGTGAAATACCTGCCAAGATCGTTGACCTGACAGGTATTTCCAATGAGATGGTGCGAAAGGACGGGATTGCCCTGTGGGATGGTTTACGTGAAGCACAACGCGTCGCCGGGAACTTCCCAATCGTGGGACACAACGTCATGTTCGACCTGTCCTTCATGCGCCGGCAGCGGGTTCTGGCGAATAACCCGAGCGTCGATACGTTCGAACTGGCCGGCATCCTCATCCCGCATGCGGGCCAATACTCGCTGAGCGCCCTGGCCAAAGAATTGGGCATCGAGCTAACAGATGCGCACCGCGCTTTGAACGATGCGCTCACCGCGCACCAGCTCTATCTGAAAGTGTTTGAGCGCGCCACAGAATTGCCCACCGATGTGTTGGAAGAGATCACCACGCATGCCCAGCGCAGCGGCTGGACGCTGGCCGACTTCTGGCAGGATGCGCTGGAAACCCAATCGCGCGGTGTGTTTAGCACCAGCCTGGCCGCCAGGGTCAAGCGCAGCAAAAGTGGCCAAAGCGCCCTGGCGCGCAAAGCGGCCCTGAAAGCGCGCGCGGAGGCCAGGCCGCTCAAGCCCGTAGATGAGCCGACCCCGTTGGATGTGGATGCCGTGGCGCATACGCTGGATACCGATGGCCCCTTCGCGGAGCACTTTGAAGGCTACGAAATGCGCCAGCCGCAGGTGGAGATGATGCGCACCGTGGCGACGGCTTTCAACGAAGGCGCTCATGCCCTCGTCGAAGCCGGCACCGGCACTGGAAAAAGTTTAGCCTACCTCATCCCTTCCATCATGTGGGCCATGCAAAACGGTGAGCGCGTGATCGTGAGCACCAATACGATCAATTTGCAGGAGCAACTGGCGGAGAAGGATGTGCCGGCCATCAACGCGGCTCTGGGCATCGAGGGGCGCGCCGCCGTAATGAAAGGCCGGAGCCGTTATCTGTGCCCCTTGCGCCTGAACGATTTGCGCCGCAATGGCCCCAAGACGCTGGAAGAAGTGCGCCTGCTGACCAAGATTTTGATCTGGCTGCCGAACACGCTCACTGGCGACGGCGACGAGCTATTCATCCCGGCACCCGCCGAACGTGGCGCTTTCTTGCACCTTTCGGCGCAGAACCCGGCCTGCAATATGGGCACGTGCAGCGCTACCGATTGTTACTTTCAGCAGGCGCGCCGCCTGGCCGAGAGTGCGCACGTCGTCATCGTGAATCACGCGCTGTTGCTGGCCGATATTGCCGTGGAAAACCGGGCGTTGCCCGAATATCATTACCTGGTGGTGGATGAGGCGCATCACCTGGAGTCCGCCGCCACCGACTCGTTGGCTTTCCGCATCGACCGGGATGAGATGTTGCATCAACTGGCCGATTTGCTCAGCACCAGTGGGCGGCGCGCGTCGGGCCTGCTGGCCGAGATCACCGCCTTTGCGCGCCAGTGGCTGCCGGTGGATCACGGTGCGGCGCTGGAGAACTTCAGCGACCAATGTGCGAACGTGCTGGCGCGCATGAGCACCCAGGTCGTGGCGTTCTTCGACGAGATGTTGGATTTCCTGTCTGATCGCAGCAACGGCGAATCCTTCGAATATGCCCAGCGTATCCGC
>DAOUFG010000009.1:0-6672 GCA_034430115.1 Thermoflexales bacterium
AGCCGTAGACGATGCTTACGTAGATGGTTTTCTCTGCCGGGCTCAAGATGCCTTTGGACCCGCCACAGGCCGTTAGGGTGAGCGATAGCACCGCCAACGCAGCCACAACTTGCTTGATCCGCATTACCATGTCCAATCTCCTTCCTAAAAACACCGCTTACGTGCTTATTTGTGAATGTTGCGCGACCAAAAGTCCAGCAATGTGTTCAGCGTATCCCCCGACGGCGCTTTCACGAGGGGAGGCAACTGGATCGATATGCCATCTGCCGCATAGCGGGTGAAGGGGCTATCGGCCTGGTCGAGCGCAACGCTATTATCAGTTGGGCGGAAGCCATATTTCAGCAGCGCCAGATCCTGCGCTTCGTGGCCGCTCAGGTAATCCATGAACACTTTGGACGCCTGGGCCTGGTCAGGAGTGACCCAATCTGCATTGAGCACGCAGAAAGGATGGTCGCTCATCACGGTCGTAGGCGGGTAATACACCCTCAGTTCACCATAGCGCCCCTTGGCGTTATCCGCCTGTTCGATGGCCGCTGATTCATAGACGGCCACCAGGTCGTAGACGCTTGGGCCGTAGGCCACCATGTCTTTCATATACGTGCCGGTGCTTTCACCGAACTGTGAAATGGTGCCTTCCGTTTCCAGGAACCATTTCTGATAATCGGCGTTGGAGAGGATGTCGTTGGACGTCAGGCCATCGGTTTTGTTGAAGTAGCTATAGGTCATGAGCAGGATGGTCATCAAGCCACTGTTAGATTTCAAAGGGTTGGTGTGACCGAATTTCACGTAGCCCCATTCCGGGTGACCGCGTGATTTCCAGCCCAGGGGATCCGTGGTCACGTCATGCAGCTCATGCCACAGGTCCGCACCCGGTTGATTGCCCCATAGCACGTCGGCGCGTTCCTTCCATGCCACCAGCACAAGCGGTGTGCTGACGACCGGCCGGCAGGTGGCGGTGTCGCTTGGGTTGACCAGGGATTTGCCATATTTACCCGTAGAAAGGTCCTGTAAGATGGAAATCTGCAACATGCTGGCCGGGCTGATCAAATCTGGTTTTTCGGTCCCATCCAACACTGCCAGGTATATCTCACGAGAGCCCATTTCCTTCATTTCGAGCTTGATCGGATGGCCGTTCACTTGAGGGTTTGACGCCTCAAACTTCTGGGCTACCTCGGTCAACCAACCTTCTTTCTCCGTGGAGTACAACACAGATACTGTCACGGGGTCGGCAGGAAATAACGTCAGGTTACGCACTGCCCATGCAACAACGACGATGAGCACTGCAGCGCCTACAATGGCACCGAAGACCGCTCGCTTGTGATTCATAAAGTATGATCCTCCATTGAGAGAACCTCGTCTCGACAGCGCGCAGAAGGGCCTCCGGTTTTATGATAACCGGGCAATGTTAAGCCTTCTTAATACTTGGCACAACGAGGGCGGTTATGTTGACGGAAGTCGATCTGCACAGAGACATATCCCCCGTAAGCGTTGGCGCATGTATCACTCGCAGCATAAGGCACCTCATTTGGGCCTGGAGTTGAGCATTGAGACGAACTCCTAACCAAATATACGGACAACTCTGCCTAAAGGTGGCACCTGCGTCTTCCTAATAAGCGCTTGTTGATACGTGCCACATTTGTAGCGCGTTGCAATTGAAAGCAAGGCAAAATGAAACACAAGCATCGAGGGTCTCGCAGGCCCCCCGATGTTTTGCCGTCCTTTAGTCACTTGCAAACCGCTCTAATATTCTTGAGGCCCTACACGTCAAATAGATAGTGTCTCTATCCCAATGAATGCGAAGGCCGAACGCTGCTTCCATTGCGTCAGGAGCAGCGTTCGGCCTTCTTTAGAAACCCTTTGTGTTAGAGAATCTCAACCTGGGTAGTTGCCTTCCGCACGCCACAAATTGAGCATCAGCTCATAACGGCTCAGGCGCATACCGGTGTAGACGCAATTGGAGGTGGAGAAGATGTAGCCGCCGCCCGGCATGCCACTCTTGAGCGCATAGCGCACGCTCTCTTTCACCTGTTCTTCGGTGCCTGTGTCCAGCAGCCCGCAATTCACGTTGCCGATCAGGCATACCTGGTCGCCATACAGGCGCTTTACAGTGGCGATGTCCACGCCTGCCTGCGGGTCGATGGAGTGCAACGCGTGCGGATGTGTTTGCACCAATTGATCGACGATGGGCATGATGTTGCCATCGGTGTGTTTGATGACGTAGAAGCCCATGTCGCGATAGGCCTTGGTCAGCTTCGCCAGGTAGGGCGTGATGAACTCGCTGAACAGGCGCGGGCTGAGGAATGGTCCCTGGTTCAGGCAGTAGTCGGAGCACAGCGCGAATCCGTCCAGGCCGCCGTGCTTCGCCATCACCTCGGCACGCCGGATGGCGTCGTCCACCATCTGTTGTGCTTCGGCATGCACCTTTTCCGGTTCGTCGGCCAGCCGGTAGGAGAAGTCGTACATCGCGTTGCCGTCGGGGATAGCAAAGGTGGCATCGCCGTGACGCATCAGGAAAAATTTGTCGCCGCTCTTTTCGCGGATCACATCCACGATGCGCAGGCATTCGTCCAACGTGTTGGGGTTATCGTGGATGAAGATGGCGCTGTGCTCGTAGCGCTCGGCCGTCTTGATGTACGTGTCGGCAATGTCTGCGCGGTGCAGTTGGCGTTCCTTCTCCCCCATCTGGTCCCATTGACCAAACGCCCGGTGCGTGGGGTGCAGCTTGCCGAAGGCTTCCATGGTGAGGTAGAACACCAACTCGAAGTGCGGCACGCGGCCGGTCAATGGTTTGCGATCCAACGCGGCCATGAAGCGCTGGCGGGGGATGAGTGTTTGTGACATGTTTATTTCCCCTGGCTGACTCTGTCCCAGCTTTCAAAGACCTGGCGCACGTTGGCGGGCTTGGCGCCCGCGCCGAACTCGCACTGCGCGAAGCAGCCGCCGTTTGCCCACAGGTTGGCGTACACGTCGCGCACGGCCAAATCGACCTGCTCCGGCGTGGCGTCCACCAACAGGTGCTGGCGGTCGATCTCGCCCCAGAAGGTGATCTTCCCGGCGAACGGGCGCAGATTTTCGATGCCCATGCAGAATATCTGCGAGTTCACCGCGTCGATGCCAATCTCCACCAGGTCGGGATAGATCGAGAGGATGTGCCCATCGGAGTGCATGAACAGCTTCTTGCCATAGCTGTGCGCGATTTGCGCATATTCCGCGTACATGGGGCGGAAGAATTCGCGCCACAGGGCGGGCTTGATGAGCAACACGCGCTGCGAGCCCCAATCGTCCATGAAACGCAAGCCGTCTACGTCCGTCTTGGCCCAGGTGATCAGCAACTCGGTATAGAACTGGTGCATCTGGTGCACGAAGTCGAGCATGGCCTTGGGCGGGTCCATCAGGTCCATGTAGAGATCGACCGTGCTGCGCAGGAACTGCAACTGCTCAAACGGGCGTGGGCAGGGGCCGCCCAGCATGAATTTGTCGGAGGCGGCGCACTGCCGATTCACGGCATCCGGGTCAATCGTCAGCCATTCGCGCGGCACGTGAACCTTCTTCACGTCTTCGTCCCAATCCTTGATGAGTGGGTCTTTCACCTCGCCGATCACCCCGGCCTGGATGTTGTGGAACGTGCAGCCCCACTCGTCGGTATAGTCGCCCAATGTGTATGGGTCGCCCTTGGTTTGAGGGTGTTCGCGCTCACAGCCGCTGGGGCTGCCCAGGTCGCCGGGGAAATTGCGCAGGATGGCGGCGTATTCGGTGGGGTAGGTCCACTCGGCGAGTGGCAACATCCACAAATCGCGCGGCGCGCGGGCGGGGTTTTGGAAGTTCAAGGTCTGGTAGACCAGTTCACGTGATGTCGCGGTCATATCTTTTGTGTCCTGATGAAAGTGTTCGCACCTGGCTTATCTTTTTACCAACGAGGCATTGTAGTCATCGACGATCTTCCCGACCAGCCGGATGCGCTCGATATCGCCCTGGGATGACATTTCGTCAGAGATGCCCAATATCAGCTTGGGCGCGAAGAGCTTGATCACCTTTTCGGTGCATTCCGCCAGCGTGTCGTCGCTAAAGGTCTTGTCGAAGTAGATGGCCGGGATGCCGTCCAGCAGGAAGATGTCGTCGCCCAACGCGTCCTTCACTTCCTCCAGCGTGACGTCGCCCTGCGGCCAGGGGGTGATGGCTTCGATGCCGTCCAGCCCCGAGGTGCGCGCAAAGCGCAGCAGCGCCTTCACGTTGCCGTCCCAGTGCGAGCAAATCCACTTATTGGCCTGGTGCAGCTTGTCACAGCGCTCCAGGTAGGCCGGCAGCACGTACTCTTCATACAGGCTGGGCGAGAGCGTGGCGCAGTGCAAGTTATCACCATAGTTGATGACCTTGATGGGCGAGGCGTTGATCACGTCGATCATGCGCATGTGGTTGCCGTGTAGAGCGCGGAAGTAATCGGTCACCACGTCGCCCCATTCATAGATCGCGTACACGCCGCGTTCCACGCCCATCGTGTTGATGTACAGGTCCTGTACGTTCACGCGCGGCATGAACATGGTCGGCGCGCCCATGCGACCCCATTCCTTATAGACGCGGTCGAAGATCGATTGATCCCAGGTCCAGGTGGCGTTATCCAGAAGCCAGGTATAGACGCGCATATCCTCAGGCGTCTCGATCCACCACTTCTCTTCGATGCGATACCAGCTATTGGGTGTGATGCGCACCAGTTCGGTGAGCGTGCCCTTGGGCGTCTCGATGATGCAGTTGACGTGATCGGCATCGACCTGCACTTCTTTGCGCGTCACACCGGGCGGGTCCACCGGGCGATAGGCATCGTTGTAGAAATAGAGCCGGTTGGAGCAACCCAGGTCGCGGTAGATGTCCGGCTCCGACATGCCGTTGTATTTGCCGGGCAGGGGGGTGTGGGTGAAGTAGCGGTCGGTAAACCATGCCAGGATGCGCGGCTGCCAGATCACCATGCCATTGGCGCGGCCGTAGCACACATCCTCATGCAAGTTCCATAGGTCAAGATTTTTGTGGTCCGTTGGACGGTTCATAGTTGTATCCTTGAATCAGCACATCGCCACTGTGCCGTGAACTGACTTTACTTGCCATTATCGTGGCGGTTCAAATTGTGTGTCTCGCGCGCCAATAGCTCCCACACTTTGGCGATGTAGAAGCGATAGTTTTCGAGCGGCGTGCCGTTGGGAATGCGGTGGTCCAGGCCGAGCAGGCAGCCGCCGCTGCGCACCATGGGCGGAATCTTATATTCCAATTCGGCGATGATTTCCGGCTTGCTGCGGCGCAGGACATGCTTATCCAGCCCGCCGACGAACGCCAGGTGCGTGCCGCACTGCGCGCGGAGCTTGACGATGTCCATCCCCGCCGCGGGCTCCAGCGGCAACATGGTGTTGATGCCGGCGTCCATCAGGGCCGGCACGATGCTGTTCACGTTGCCGTCGCTATCGATACTAAACAAGCGCGCGCCGCGTTCGGCCAGCATATCCCAAACGCGATGGTAGTAGGGATGCAAGAAATTCTTGATTTGCACAGGCCCGATCAAGGGGCCGCTCTTCCCGGCGAAGTCCTCATGCACGTCGAGTTGGTCGATTTGCACCGTCGCGGAGACGCGTTCCAGCACGCGGAAGGCCGTCTCGCCCATCGTGTCCAGCATGTCATGGATCAGCTCAGGTTGCTCGTAGAAAGCCAGGCACAGCGCTTCTTCGCCCATCAACTGGCGCGGTTCGTCAAAGCCGCCGGGGATGCCCACGCTCACCACCTGGCCCTCTTGCAGGGCCTGGCGGGCGGCGGCTTCCCAACCGGCGCTGAAGCGACCTTCGGAATAGGTGTAGTGTGGCTTCACCTTCAGCCAATCGTCCATGTTGCGCACAGGGTGATCGAGCGGTAGCGGGAGCGTGGCCGAGGCCTTGATCAGTTTGACGGTGCGGCCATACGTGTCACGCGCGATCAGGTAATCGTCGGTCTCTTCCAGGATCTGCTCGGGGTAGCCGTCGGCCCAGCCGGTGTTCACGGGCACGTTGGCCCACATGGGGCGGCGGAACCGAAATGCGCTCATGTCGATCTCTTCGGGCGTAGCGCCTTGCACGCGCCATTCCTCCTTCAACCCGACCAGCGGCCCGAAGATTTCGGTGAAGAGTGGGCGCTGATTGGCCTGGAACGTCATGTAGTCCAGGTATTCCTCACGACGCACCTCCATGCTGCGTTTGATGGCCAGTGCGTCGTGAATATCAGATAGATGTTGTGTGGGCATGTCCCTTGTGATGACGAACGCTATGCCTCGGACCCGTCCGGGAAGCTCATCTCGTCAACGTATGCATCCTGGAAGTTCGGGTCCTCGTTCAGGCTGACGTGCCTGGTCTTGGAGCGAATCAGTTGGTAAACCGCATCGTCTCTGATGAACAGGCTGAGCTTGGCTCCCAGCAGCGCGGTATTGCCGGCTGGCTGAACGGTATCCAGGGGGAACTTGAGCAAGCCGATGCGTTGCGCGCTGGCGCGGCTGATGTAATTGCCGAAGGCCCCGGCCAGGTAGAGCCGCGTGAGGTCACCCTCCGATGCGCCCCACTGCTGTAACAGCAAGTGGATGCCGGCGGCGATAGCGCCCTTGGCGAGTTGCAGTTCGCGAATGTCGGTTTGCGAGAGCAGCACCGGCGGGCACAGGGCCCAGGTCTT
>DAOUFG010000010.1:0-42776 GCA_034430115.1 Thermoflexales bacterium
ATGAGCAGAGGAGCACACGACAAATCATACCGCCCGCCACAAAACATGATGGGTACGGTTCAACTATTGGAGATTTGAGCCTGGAGACTCATAAAACTACGGATTGCACAGATTAGTCAGTGCAATCCGTGTCATCCGTGGTTAAAATCTCCAATCTCTCCCTACTCGTACCTATACACGGTGCAGCGCGAGATGCCCGTGCCCGCGCCAAGCACATAGACGCCGCTGGTGTGCCCACCCAATCGTGCAGGCGGGAAGCGCCAGTAATCGCCGCCCCAGGTCTCGTCGCCATTCAACCGCCGCAAAGGGGCCCACCGGCCGTCACGATATTCGCCCTCATCCACCGCGGCGATGCCAACCCTGGCCGGGCCGGGCGGCTTGGGCCGGAAGGCGACCCGGAAGCCGTAACCGGCGCCGATGAATTCATCCGGCGCAGTTGCGATGACCAGCCCATATCCCTGTTCCGCCGCAAAGCCAAACAGGTTATCCAGGCTGATCTCCAATTCGTAGCCGCCCAATGTGCGCGTGATGATGGGATGTTGGGCATCGAGCACGAAGCCGGCCATCTCGCCTTTGCCCTGGTGCGCCAGGATGAAGGGCGCAAGTTGGCGCAAGAGCGCGTAGCTATCGCGCAGGGGCGCGCCTTCCGCCGCCGGGTCGAGCGAGTCGATGCCGAAGGGCGAGACACCGATTGCGCCATATTCGCCCACGGCGCTGAACACGTTGCGCGGGCCGTCTTCGTCGCGTCGCATCTCCGGGATGAAGAGCGGGTTGGCGCGCCGCGTGTAACGCTCGCACCAATCCGTGAAGTCGGTCTGATAGATGTCCGGCGAAAGCATATCGATGTGCGGCGCAGCCGCGCGCCAGACGTCGAGCACGTGCGGCAACGGCCCACCGCTCGGCCAGTCGCCCGGCTTATGCTGCGCGTCGCACAGCCAGGCGTTCACGTACATCGGGATGTCATATTCCGCTTTGCCAGCAGCGGCGACGGCGTCGATATAGCGCGCATAGTGCCAGGCCATGAAGGTCTCGTCCGTTTCGCTCCCGCCGCCGAAGAGCTGCGCCCAACTGCCCGATTCGGGGCTGCCATTCAGCTCCCAACGCCGGCGCAGGCTCACGCCCAACTCGTCGCGGTATTGCAGCAGATGATCGATCAACCCGCGCGGCACGGGGCCAGCGAACGCGCGGTCGGCGATGGCGGAGCGGTCGCACGAATCGCCCAGGATGCCCACTTCATTCTCCACCTGGATCATGATCACCGTGTGGTCATTTGAATCCGCCTCGCGCAGGTGGCGCAGCAGCGCGGCAAAGGCTGTGGCGTCGGCCTGCCAGTTCGCCTCGGCGAAAGTGGAGAGGACTTCAATCGTCCGGCCGCCCTGCAAGCGAGCGCGCGGGAAGCGCTGAAAGTCGCGCTTGACCCAGGCGGGCACGTAGCTGGAAGTGCCGTTCTTCCAACTACCGAACCATAGCAGGATGAGGTGCAGGCCGTGCGCGCGCGCCTCACGCAAAAGGCCGTCCAGCAGGGCGAAATCGAAAGCGCCCTCCTGCGGCTCGACCAATTCCCACGCCACGGCGGCCAGAGCCGTGTTCAGGTTGAACCCAACCAGGCGGCTCCAGAGGGATTGCATGTAATCCAGGCTGGAAGAGCTGGAGTTATGCAGTTCACCGCCGACGACCAGGAAAGGAGCGCCATCGACCATGAGTTGCGTCGCTGTGCCTTGCCGGCACAAATGAGGGGTGAGTGTTGTTTGCGCCATACACGCATTGTAGGCGCGATGGGGGAGAGAGGAGATTAGGGATTGGAGACCAGAGACTCAAGAAACCACGGATTGCACGGATGACACAGATTAATCCGTGCAATCCGCGTCATCCATGGTTAACATCGAGTCTCCAATCTCTTCTCATAAATTCGCCAGGAACTTCTCGGCTTCCATGGCGGCCATGCAGCCGAAGCCGGCGGAAGTGACGGCCTGCTTGAACCAGTTATCGTGCGCCTCGCCGGCGGCGAACACGCCCGGCACGCTGGTGTGCAATCGGCCATCCACCTTCAAGTAGCCTTCGTGATCCATCTCAAGCTGGCCCTGGAAGAGTTCGGTATTTGGTACGTGGCCGATGAAGACGAACACGCCGTCCACCGGCGTGACGGTCTCTTCGCCCGTCCTCACGTTCTTCAGCCGCACTTCTTTCACCTTGCCGTTGCCGTCGATGCGCTCGATGACACTGCTGGTAAGGAACTCAATCTTCGGATTACCCTTCGCGCGCGTCTGCAACGTCGCGCCGGCGCGGAATTCATCGCGCCGGTGCACGATGCGCACGCGCGAGCCGAACTTGGTCAGGAACAGCCCTTCCTGGAAGGCGCTATCGCCGCCGCCGACCACCATGATCTCCTTGTTGCGGAAGAAGAAGCCGTCGCACGTGGCGCAATACGACACGCCGCGCCCAACGAACTCATCTTCGCCCGGCACGTTCAACTTGCGCGGCGAGGCCCCGGTCGCGACGATGAGCGACTCGACCTCATAGCTGCCGGTGGAGGTGGTCAATTTGAACGGGCGATGGCTCAGGTCAACGCTTTCCACCGTCTCTTCCACCAACCGCGCGCCAAAATGCTCCGCCTGCTCGCGCAGCGCCATCGAAAGCTCAGGCCCCGTCAACCCGTTCGGGAAGCCTGGGAAGTTCTCCACCTCGGTAGTGGTTGCAATTTGTCCGCCAAATGCAGGCCCCACAAACACCAGCGGCTCCAAAAACGCTCGTGCCGCGTAGATCGCTGCCGTCAACCCCGCCGGCCCTGCGCCAATAATTGCCAACTTTTCTGTCATGTTATAACCCTTTCCCTTATCCTCAAATCACTTTGATGCATTTTAACTAAAAAAGTAACACTACCTATTTTCAGTAATTCATCAAATCCCTAAGTACATCTACTTAAGGGGTACCTGCTGATCCCCAGGCGATCAGCACGCGAAACCCCCGGTTTTTCAGGTCTTTTCGCCTTTTCGCAGCGTAACTTTGGCAGACACTACATGACTACTCCCAGGCAAATGAAAAGTCAAGACACAGCATGCTTTCGCTATTTTTAAGAAAGCCTGTAAAATTCACGTTAATACATTGATCTCTGTTCATAGTGTGATGTAATTGATCGGCAAGGGAGATTATGGCTGACGTTCTATCCAACATCCAACTCCCTCAACCGCGTAAAAACTGGGTTCGCAGACAACGTGCACTCGACTTACTCTATGCGAGCCTGGACTCAAGGTTAATCCTTGTCGTCGCGGGGCCAGGATACGGCAAGACGGGGCTCCTTGCACAGTTTGCCAAAATACAGGACTTTGCTTTTAGCTGGCTCACATTAGATGAGCGAGAGCAAGACCTGCGCGCTTTTGGCGAAGCGCTGGTTGCTTCGATTCAGCAATGTTTCCCGGGGTTTGGCCAACAAACCCTGCAGTTGCTTTCGTCGGCCGCCGCCATTGAACAAAACGTCTATCTGCTGGTGCGCACCTTCGTGCGAGAGTTGGGGGCCTATCTCGCACAACCCACTTGCATCGTCCTGGACGATTTCCACAACATCGAAACATCGCAACCGGTAACAGAATTCATCAACCGGCTGATTATGGACCTGCCGGACGATGCACACCTGATCATTGCAAGCCGGAACCTGCCGCCCTTGCAGTTGGGCATCTTGATCGCCCAACAGCAAGTTTCGGCACTGGGCCAATCCATCTTGCGGCTGGATCAAGATGAAACGCGCCAGCTCCTGGCCTCACTGAACGGCACCCAGGAGAGCACCGTCGCAGAAGAGGCGGAACGCGCCTACGCCGCCACCGAAGGGTGGCTGGTGGGCGTGCTGATGACCAACCACATCGAGCGCATGCGTAAACAGGAGATCGGCCTGGGAGCGCCGCGTGCGCTGGACCTGCTGGCCGATTACTTGCTGGTGCGCGTCCTCCAGGGCTTGCCCCAGCCTCTGCAAGAGTTCCTGTTACGCTCCTCCGTTCCAGACGAAATTTCCATCTCCTTCTGCAGCAAAGAGATCGGCTGGGCCGATACCGAAGCGCGCGTGATGGAAGTGGAGCGGCGCAATCTCTTCCTGCAGCCCATCGGCAACCCATCGGCGGAAGGTGCCGGCGAGATCGTCTATCGTTACCATCCGCTGTTCCGCCAATTCCTGCTCCAGCGCCTGCGCGAGGATGACCCAATCCGGTTTGCCCAGCTACAGCACGACACGGGCACCGCCTATGAACGGACGAACAACGTGGTGCTGGCCGTGCGGCACTTCCTGACGGGCGGCTGGAGTGATGACGCGCTGCGCCTGATCGAGGTCCACGCGCCGGACATGCTGCAACGCGGTCACTTCCGCACCGTGCTGGACTGGATTTCGCGCCTGGATGCGCTGGCGCCCAACGCACGCCGTGACCGGCACCTGCTGTGGCAGTATGAGATCCTGGCCAATCTGAACATGGGGCAGGACGCGCAGGCGATGGCCGCGGTGGACAAACTGGACGACCTCTACCTGCGCATGGGCGACCTGGGCCGCCGCGATGGGCTCAACATCCGGCGCGCGTTACTCCTATGGCGCGCCAACAACTTTGAGCAGGCCCTGGCCAGCACCAACATCGTCATTCATTCCATCTACCCACAGCCATTATGGGCACAGATGGAGGCGCACCGTATTGCGGCCATGTGCCTAGATGACCTGGGCCGCCTTAGCGAGGCACTGGAAACGATCACGCAGGCTGAGCGCCTCACCCAAACGATGGGCCGCACCGGCTACGATGCCCTGGCACGTGTCAAATTGACGCGCACCAGCATCCTGGATAGCATGGGTGACACCGCCGGCGCATTACGCGCCGCAGCAGAAGCGCTTTCGCTGGCCGAACAAATCAACGACGAGGCACTGAAGGCCGAAGCGCTCATCCAAATGTGCGAGCAACTCCTCTACAACAACACGCGTGAAGGATTGCTCGAGATGGCCCGCCAAAGCCTGGACTCGGCCGAAACGTCGGGCAACCAGATTCTGCGCATCAACGGCCTGACGCTATTGGAACTGGTGCTGATGTCGCAAGACAAGGTGGAAGAAGCGCTGCAAGCCGGCTCAAACGCGCTTTCGTTGGCACGTCAGATTACGCGTGCCATTGAGCGCAGCGGCGCGCTGTTCCAAATCCTCATCACACAGGCCCAAACGTTATGCAGGTGCGCCACACACAACAACGATGGCGATGGCCAGCAGACCACCATGCTGCAGCAAGCGCTGGCGTTGACGCGCGAAGCGGTCGCCATTGCTGATGCCAGCCAATCGACGCGCCTGCGCATGCAAGCCTATACGCGCCTGGGCGCCGTGCAGGCCGCGCAGGGAGACCTGGATCTGGCGGATCAGACGCTCAAATTCGCCGAAGCTACGCGTGGCGAGATGAACAGCAATTCCGTCGGCCAGATGCTCATCTGGCGGGTGCTCACCACCTGGCAACAAAAAAAGCCGGACTATTCCCAGCTGCAATTCCTCGTCAACCAACTGGCGCAGTTGATTGAGATGCGCCACCAGGACTATTGCGTTCGTGAGGAAGGCGAAACCGCCTGGCAGCTTTATCAAGACCTGCATAACGCGCAAGACCTGGTGGAACTCAAGCGGCTCGAACGCGAGCAGCTTGGGCAAGGGCTGCGTCCTTTGCCGCCGATCAGGCCGGCCACTGCGCCGCCACAGATCATGCTCGTGCACCACGACTTGCGCATCCTGGGCTTCGGGCAGGGGCAGGTCTGGCGTGGCAATCATCTCATCACACCGGCAGAGTGGGGTTGGAACATCCCGCGCGAGCTGTTCTTCTACATCTTGACGATTCACCAGGCCCCACGCTCTCAAATCACGTTGGCTCTATGGCCCGATTCGCCGGCCGCATCGGTGGTGAGCAGCTTCCACAGCGCCAAACTGGCGATCAAAAAGGCGCTACAACGCCAGGCAATGGTCCATATCAACGGCCAATATGTGCTGGACCCGCAGTTGGATTATCTGTACGACGTGAGCAACTTCGAACAACTCATCAGTGAGTCGGAACGCCAACTGCCCGCCACCGCGCTAGAGAAACTGATCGAAGCATGCAGCCTTTATAAAGGAGATTTCCTGCTGGATTCGACCAGGGATTGGGCCGACGAAGTTCGCAGAGATTTGCAGAAGAAGTATTTCGCAAGCTGCTTGAATGCCGGCAGGCACGCACTCACTCTGGGCACCCCTGAGGTCGTCCTGGATGTGCTGGAAGACGCCGTGCGACGCGACGAACTCAACGAAGAGATGGTCCGCATGCTCATCACGGTGCAATGGAAGCTTGGGAAGCGCTCCGCTGCGTTTGATAGTTATGCCAGGCTAAAAGAAGCCCTACAGCAGGAAATGGGTATACCGCCGGATGATCAAACGGAACAATTAATCCTGCAATTAAGGGGTGAATAGCCTATATATAAAAAAATAGCCCCTTTTTCCATATACCTTCCTACATAGTTTCCTCTATAGCCCCTCTCTATACTGCTCCTCAAATAGAAGTTACACGTAGATCAAAAATCTACCAACTGTTTGAGGAGATACAAAATGGCACGCAAAGCGCAAAAACTGTTTTATGCAGTCGTTCTTTCTATCAGCCTGTTAGCCGGTGTATTTGCAGCAGCGCCTCAGCCCGCAGCGGCCGGTGGTGGTGGTGGTGGTGGCACGATCGGCATTCTGAGCGTCCGCGTTCTGAAATAACCCGCGACCAAGCCCACAAGTATAAGGATAAAAAGAAAATGGCGATGCTCAGCTTGGAAGTTAACCGCTTTTTAGGGAACGCGCTATTAGATCCCGAGTTGATGAAGCGCATTTTTAGTGTAGATCGTGTGATGGCCCTGCAAGGGTTCAAGCTGACGCCAGAAGAGCGGTCCACCATCCTTGCCAGCCAGGCACACTCTTTACCAGAGCTTTCACAGGAACTATCAGGCACGCTCGCTAAAGCCGATATCGCAGATACGGATGCCAGGATCGAATGGCTCAAAGAATCGCTCTCGTTGCGTAGCAGTCCGATGGATGTATACGCATACGCGCAGCAGAAAGTGAACGCAATCACATCAAAGATGGTTTCAGAAACTGAACACGAGGAAGTTTACTACTATCGCCGGATAGCTTCCTAGGGTTTCTTGAAAGAGGGGGAAAAATGGCAGCTCAAATTATATATATGATGAATGGTCGAGGTGCAGATCCTGCTATTCTCAAAGGCCTGGTTGAGGCGGGATGTGAGGTCAGAGATACGCACTCGGTCGCCGAAACGTTCAGCAGCCTGCGCAATGGCTACTCGCGTTCCGGGTCAAAGAACTTCATGCTAGTCGCCGAAGTACAAGCTGGGGCGATTCCGTTACTTACCTTGCTCCGCGAGACTGGTATAACGCTTCCGCCCACGCTCCTTTTCGACCAGGACGGGAACAACTTGCAACCGGCGATCAAAGCTTTGCAGTTGGGCGTACAAGATTACATTCTGGCCAGCGAACCAGCGGTACAGCGTGAGTTGCGGGCCCGGGTGTTGGCCGAGCGGCTGGTTACGACAGCCGGCAAGGCCAAGACGACGGCACTGGAAGCTCCCGCACCGACGATTCCGTTGACTGCCATTCCTGCTACATCCGCAGAGGCGACGGAGACAGATACGGACGTGGAATTCCAATGGGACCCCGAATCGCACGTGATCTACATTCATAACACCTACGTGCGTCTGAGCCCGGTGGAAGGACGCATCTTCGATCTGCTGCTCTCCAAGCGAAATCATGCCGTCTCGGCTGAGGAGATGCTCATAGTCGGTCTGAAGCGGATGGATGGAGATCTGGAAGAAGGCATCAAGTTGCTGCGCCCGCACATCATGCGCCTGCGCAACAAACTGGAGCGCCATCCCAAGCTAGCGCATCGTGTCGTGAACGTGCGCGGCAACGGTTACATGTTCGTTTAGTAATACAAGTAGCGCTTTGCAAGTCACCGGGGACGTCGTCCCCGGTGATGCCTAGCACATAAGCGTTAAAATGCGCGCTGAGTGAACCGCCCACGCCCTTTCTGACCGCAGAAGGCTTGCGCCTGCACAATCACTTCCCCGCGCGCGATCACGTCTCTGGGCCAGCCAGTGCAGATCATGCCTTCGTAAGCCGACCAATCGATGGCCGAGTGCAATTCACTCGCCACGAGTTGCTTTTTGGCCTGGGGATCAAAAATCACCACGTCCGCATCATAGCCAGGTGCGATGCGCCCCTTCTGGCTAAACCCGTGCAATTCAGCCGGGCGCGTAGAGCATACGCGCACCCAATCGTTCAAGCTAAGTCTGCCACGCCGCACCCCCAATTCGTACATCAACCCCAGGCGCGTCTCGACGCCCGGCACGCCGCCCGGCGTCAGGCGGAAGTCATCCCGACCGGCCTCTTTTTGGGCCAGCGTAAAAGGGCAGTGATCGGTACTGACGATGTCCAACACCCGCGCCGCTAACATGCGCCACATGGCGTCTTGATCTGCCCGTGGGCGCAAGGTCGGTGCGCATACCCAGCGCCGCCCATCGGGCCGCGCCAGCATCTCCTCCGTCAAGGCCAGGTATTGCGGGCAGGTCTCGCCAAATATGTTCGGCAGCCCACGCTGCTTGGCCTGTGCCACGGCCCGGGCCGCGTGTTCACAGCCGATGTGAAAGATCAACACGCGTGCGCCGCTCAGCTCCGCGCACATCACGGCGCGCGTGACGGCCTCATACTCGTTGATGCTGGGGCGTGTGCGCGCATGTTGCAATGCCGAGCGCGGATCGGTCACGGCAGCGCGCAATACGTCTATCACGTCGCCATTTTCGGCGTGGATGCAGGCCAGGCCGTTCACCGCGTGAATGGCACGCAGGGCGCGAAACAGGTCGGCGTCTTGCACCCGATAGCCAGGGTAGGCCATGTAGAGCTTGAAGCTGGCGCAACCGGCGGCATAAGCCTGCCCAATTTGTGCGATGCGCCGCTCGCTCACCCGGCGCATCACACCCGTTTGCGGATGCGGGTCTTCGTCGGGTTGAATCGTCATGTGCAAGCCAA
Source organism: Thermoflexales bacterium (assembly GCA_034430115.1). Lineage (GTDB taxonomy): Bacteria > Chloroflexota > Anaerolineae > J036 > Brachytrichaceae > CAIXPS01. Next base: position 9,040 of record DAOUFG010000010.1, read on the forward strand.
AGTCGATCACGGCGTCGCGCGTTTCGTCCAACCGTTTATGCAGCGCCTCCAGCAACGTCTCATGGGGCGTCGTATCGACGAAGTCCACCAGCGCCGTGACGCCACCCAGCGCCGCCGCGGTGGTGCCGGTGCACCAATCGTCGGCGCTATACCCCGCGCCGGTGGGCAGTTGCAAGTGCACGTGCGCGTCAATCGCGCCGGGCAACACGTAGCATCCGGCCGCATCGATTGTCCGCCGCGCAGGTGTGGCATTGCCTGGGCTAAAAAGAGCGGCGATCCGGCCATCTTGCACGCCGACATCGGCACTCATAACGGCATCGGCGGTGATCACTGTCCCATTGGTGATGAGCAGGTCTAACATGCGCGCATTATAGGGCTTGCTTGACCCCCTCTTTTAACCGTGTTAAGCTTGCCCGGTCACTTAATAAACTTGCTCACATGGGCACTGTGAAATGCTCATAACCACGTGAGACTGAAGAGGAGGTGACTATCCACGAGGGTAACGCCGCGCTGCCGGCAATCGCTACGTTTTCTCGGCCCACCTGGCCGCTATCTATTCGTCTGTTTTGTATAACCCAGCTAATATTGACGTAATGTGTTTACGTTATAACTCACACGATTGAATCAATGACTATTGAGTTGTATTACAGGTATTTAAGGAGAAGAGTGAATTACATGTCGAGCAACAAGAACGTGTTCGTCGCAGGAGCAACCGCTGCACTTGTATTGTTAGCCGCATGCAGCGGCGCTGCGACGCCGACCATAGCCCCCACACAGGCCGCGGCCGACACAGCAGAACCACAGCCAACTGAAGCAAGCGCCGCTACCGAGGCCCCCCAGTCAACCGATACCGCCGTCCCCGGCTCTGAAGCAGCCAAACAGGTGATCACCTGGTATCAGTATGACGAAAAGAACGAAGACCCCAAATCGGATGAACGCGTAGGCAATGCCTACCTGCGCACCGCGATCCCTAAGTTCAACGCAGACATGCAAGGCAAGCTCACCTGGGTGAACCAACCACAGGCGTGGGACAAGATGGTGCTGGGGCTCGTGGCAGCCGTGCAGGGCGGCGGCGACGTGCCCGACGTGATGCACATGGGCACGACGGACCTGGTCACCTTCTACAACAACGGCGCCGTCCAGGACCTGACCGATTGGGCACAACAACAGGCATGGTACAAAGACCTGGACCCGAACGCGATCAAAGCCTGCACCGGGCCGGACGGCAAACTCTATTGCGTGCCGGTGGCCTCACAGCCCCAACTGGTGTTCTATTGGAATGACCGCTTCCCCAATGGGTACCCCAAGACGCCGGAGGACTTCCTGACCCAGGCCGAGGCGCTGAAGAAGCAAAACCTGTACGCCATCACCTACTTCGGTTCCACCGACTTCGACGGCGAAGCCACGACGCGTTATTTCTGGATGGCCATCGCCTCGTTCGGCGGCACATTCGATGACGGCAAGGGTAATATGCTATTGAACACGCCTGAGAACATCCAGGCCGTGCAGTTCATGCGCGAAGTAGTAGCGAAGGGCTACTCGCCCGATATCGTGTTCGCCGGCAAGTTCCAGGAGGAAGAGCCCATGAAAGACGCCTCCGCCGGCTCGCTCCCCACGGGCATCTTCGGCTATCGCTACATCAACCCATTGAAAGCGCCCAGCGGCAAAGAATACAACACGCAGACGGAGCAAGATATGGTGGATGCCATCAACGCGGGCGACATCAAGCTATCCTCCTTCTTCGCGCCGGCGGGCAAGCAGCCGTCGTGCAGCACTTCCTACAGCGGTTACGTGATTCCTAAAGGCGCCAAGAACCTGGACGGCGCACATGAATATATCAACTGGATCATGGACCCGAAGAACAATGCGGACTGGGTCCAAAACATCGGCGGCGGGTTGCCGACGCAGGTGTCGGAAGGCAAAGAAGCGGCATTCCAGACGCCCTTCTATCAGCAAGCGCTCGCCGCGACGGAAGGGCTGTGCAGACCCTGGAGCGGCTCTTTGACCAAGTTGCCCGACGCCAAGAAGATCATCGCGACAGCCATCTATCACCTGATTAAGGAAGACCCGCAAGCCGATATCGCCAGCACGTTGCAGGCAGCGCAGGACGAATACAACAAGAACAAGTAACTTCAGCGTGGGCCTGTTCCTTCACCGGTTAGCCCTTCTATTCCAGGCCCGTGATAGAGGCATACGCAGTGCGTTCCTCTATCACGGGTTCTGATTTGTCGCAGGTTGATTCCATGGCTGTTCCTGCTTCGACGGCGCATACATCTCAGCAAGTTGGGCAAAAAAAGCGCATCCGCCAGTCCTTCATCTCACGCACCCTTCCCTTCTGGCTGCTGTTGCCCTCACTGATCGTGCTGGCACTGGTCCAGTTCTATCCAGCGCTCTACTCGCTTTTCCTAAGCACCCAAGATTTCCAGGCCGGCCAGCAAGTGTTCATCGGGTTGAAGAACTTCGATCATGTCTTCAATACCGGCACCTTCCTGCAAAGCGTCTTCATCACCTTTTTCTTCCTGGTGGGCTATACCCTGCTCACGCTCATCGCCTCTTTCGTCATTGCGCTATTCCTGAATCGCCGGCTGAGACTGTCGGCGCTGTACCTGACGCTGATCTTCGTTCCCTGGGTGCTCTCCGACGTGATCGTGGGGTTGATCTTCCGGCTCTACATCGTGCCGGATTATGGTGTGCTGTCGGGCTTCTTCGCAAACCCGCTTCTCTTTGGTGCCCCGAATGGCATCTCCATCCTGACCACCCCTCCGCCACGACCGCTCATCCCAGGCGTGCCGTTCCCGCCCGCGCCGGCATTGATCTACCTGACGCTCGCCACGGCCTGGAAAGCGACCCCGTTTACGACGTTGCTCATGCTGGCTTCGCTGCAAACCGTCTCACGCGAGGTGCTGGAAAGCGCCGCCATCGACGGCGCAAGCGGGTTCAACGCGTTCCGCTTCATCACCTTTCCGCTGATATTGCCCACGATGGTGGTGGCGCTCTTCAACCTGACCCTGAACGGCATCAACGGCGTGGGCATGGTGTTTAGCATGACCAACGGCGGGCCGGGCACCTCCACCGAGATATTGAGCTTCCTGCTCTACACCCTCGGCTTTGGGCGGCTTGAATTTGGGCGCGCGGCGGCGCTCTCGGTGTTGATGGCGGCCATCAACCTGGTGTTGATCCTGTTTACGTTGCGCCTTTCACGTTCCGAGGAAGAACCGGTGAGGGAGGTTTAGAGATTTAGAGATTGGAGATTTATGACTGATTTAACCACGGATGACACGGATTTCACAGATGGGCCGAACCATCCGTGTCATCCGTGGTAAATCTCCAACCTCTCATCCCTAATCTCCGATCAGCAAGAGGTTTAATGGCAACAGAATCTATCAACCACAGCGCAGGGTATTACCGCACACGCAAGGCGCTACAGCCCTGGGTTTATAACCTGGCGCTGATCTTGATCTGTGTGTTGATGATCGCGCCGGTGTTTGGCACGCTCATCATCTCGTTGAAACAGCAAAGCGACGTGGAACGCCGCCCGCCGATGCTCTTCCCATGCGACACTCCCACCGCCACCTTCGACATCAGCGCATGCCGGTTCGTACTCGAAGGCTACCAACGCATCATCGACCCGAAACCAAACCCCAACGCGATCTTCGGCGTAGAACTATCGGGGCGCATGTTGAGCACTTACCTCCCCAACACTTTGCTCTACGCCACGGTGGCATCGATACTGGTGACGACCCTGGCCGGGATGGCCGGCTATGCCTTCTCGCGCTATCGCTTCCGCCTGCGCCGGGCATTGATGGTGGCCATCCTGGCCATCACGGGCGTGCCGCTTTTGACCAACCTGATCGCGCTGTATCAGATGGGCGTGACGGTGCGCAAGACGTTTCCAGGCTACGACGAGCGCATCTTCCTCATCTTCGTCTACGTGGGGTTCTTTTTGCCCTTCAGCATCTGGGTGGTGAAGAGCTTCTTCGACACGATCCCGCGCGAGCTGGAAGAGGCTTCATTCATCGATGGCTGCTCGCCCTTCACGTCGCTCTGGCTCATCGTCGTGCCACTGGCCACCCCGGGGCTCACCTCGGCATTTCTGCTCTCGTTTGTGGGCATCTGGAACGAGTTTATCGCCGGGTATCTATTGGTGAGCAAGAACGCATTGAAGACGGCCATGTTCGGCTTGTACGACTTCATCAGCCAGTTCGTCATCGGCTACCAGGTGCTGGCGGCAGCCTGCATCCTGATTGCGCTGCCGGTCGTGATCCTGTTCCTGTTTGCCCGGCCGGTTTTCTTCCGTGCGATGGTTGAAGGGGCGCTCAAGGGGTAAGCGTGGTGGTACCCCTATTTTCATTTCGGTAGTACATTGAGTGATGTTGGAGAAATGACATCATGGCAGGCAAAGGGCCCACATCTGGGAACACACTCAAAGAAATAAGCGCAGCCATCGCCAGGCAGAAAGCGCGGGGCACTTCCGCGGAATGTATCGTGCGCCAACTCGTACAGCGTGGCTGGCCCGAAGCGTCCGCCCGCCAGTTTGTGAACAACATCCAGGTTCAACAACCCGTGCCGGAGTTGCCCGACGACAACAAAGCCTTGCGCCACCAATACCAGTGGCGAACTTTGCGCGGGGTACTCTGCGTCATCATCGGTTTCATCATCATCAATGCGGGCCTGTCATCCAGCGATGTCTATCAGGGGCTATACTACTTTGCAATGGGCGTTCTGCTGTGCGTTTTCGAGACAATCGACTTTATGACCGGTATCCTGGGCTGGTGGAGGAATCGCGACTGAAGCATGATGCCAGATTCACCATCTCCTCAGCCGCTTTCGCTGCAAGAGTTGACCCAGGCGGTGCTTAACCAACTGGTGGCCGGCCGGAGCCAGGATGCTGTGACACAGAGCCTGGTTGCGCGAGGCTGGCCCGAAGTCTCGGCACGCCAATTCGTCGTTAACACGGCGCAGTCAGTTGCAAGGCCGCACGTTCAAGTTGAACAGGACGACGAGCGCCACGTAGTGGCGGAGTTGTTTCGTCGCCGCGCATTGCGTGACCTCATGCTCACCACCGGGTTCCTGCTCGCGATGCTGATAGCAGGCGATCTGTTCCCCTCCGCGCCGGCATTGACGCTTTTCTTCTTGAGCATGTGCACCTTCAGCTTTGTGGACCTGGTGGTAGCCTTGATCGGCTGGTGGCATCATCGCGAGTGAGCGCGCTCGCTGCACGCGTCACAGCCCAGGGGCGTGGATAGATACATCGTTGATACATTTCACACAGAGTTTGTTGTAACCGCGCGCTTAGCGGGTGATCATGCGCACAAAAGTGATTACCGCAAACGCGAAACACGCGGCTGCCCCCAGGGCGATGTTATTGATGAGTAAGAGCGTGCCACAGACGAGCAGCGCCGCAAACACCACCGCGATGCCCAGCCGCGAGACGCTGGCCTCCACCCGGCGCAAGTCACTGGCGGAGGATTGCGAAAGCTGTGCCCGTATCTCCATTTGCCCGCTCAACGCCTGGGAGAAGAAGGCGTCCAACTGGGTGGGCAACTGAATCGTCAACCGCGCCAGCCGGAGAGCTTCGGTCAACACGTCCTGGGCTGTCCGCGTGCCGGACCCGGCAATATCACGCGCGAAGGGTTGAATCTCCTTCCAGGCGTTGAACTGTGGGTCCAGCGCGGTGCTCATACCGGCCAGGATATTGACCGCCCGACCCAGGTACAAGATGTTCTGCGGGATTTGAAACGGCAGCGACGACAGCAAATCGCGAAATTGCAAGGCAAAGCTATACATCTCGTTGAAATCCACGTCGGTCAGGTCGCTGACTGTCATGCCCCAGAACTTGTCGAACAACAGGCCGATGGCCTGTTCGATGCGGTGCGTATCCGCGTCGGGGAGGAAGAAACCCATGCGCTGCGCGGCGGCGGTGAGCCGGCGCGCGTCCTTCAAGCTGGTGGCAATGATGAACTCTTTCAGTTCCTTCATGTAGGACGGGGTCACCGTGCCCACCATGCCGAAATCCACGTAGACGAGCAGGAACGGCGTCGGAGCAGCTTCCGGCCCGGCGGATTGGGCTGCCTCAACCCCCAATTCCCGCGCGCGTTCGAGGTCCAGTGGCTGAACGAATAGATTGCCGGGGTGCGGGTCGGCATGAAAGAAACCATCCACGAAGATTTGCTGCAAGTAAGTTTGAAACAGCTTGCGCGCGACGGCCTGGCGCGAAACGCCAGCACTGCTCAGGCCTTCGTAGTCGGTGATCTTGATCTCCTCCACGTTTTCCAGCACCAGCACGCGCCGCGTGGAGAACTCGCGATGGACGCGCGGGATGCGCACCGCCGGGTCGTGCGCGAAGTTGGCCGCAAAGCGCTCGGCGTTCGCGGCTTCCTGCTCGTAATCTAATTCCGCCAACACGCCGTCGGCAAACTCTTTGATCAACAAGATCAGGTTCACCCGCTGGCGCAAAGGGCGGTAAATGATCGCCCAGCGCCCAATGGTGCGCAGCGAGTTCAAGTCCACCGCCACGATCTCATCCATGAATGGGCGCTGCACTTTCACCACCACGCGCTGCCTGGTATGCAGGGTGGCCAGGTGCGCCTGGCCGAACGAAGCCGCCGCCACCGGATCGGGGTCCACCTCGTCGAACAGTTCGCCCAACGGCTTGCCCAGTTCGGACTCGATGAGCGCCATCATCGTGGCGTTCTCTTCGGGCGGCACCGCATCCTGCAAGTCGTTCAACTCGGCCAGCACCTCTTGCGGCAGCATGTCCACGCGCGTGCTGAGGTATTGGCCCAGCTTGATCCACACACCGCCTAACTGAATCGCCAGTTGGCGGAAGTTGCGCGTCAACATCACCAGGCGCTTCAGTCGCGAACGTTCCACGCGTTTCTGGCCGATGATGCGCGCCAGGATCAGCTCCCACCAGATGAGGCTGAGGATCATGCGCGCCCCAAACCAGAGGGCGCGCCGAGCGCGGCTGCGCAACATGCGGGGGTTTGCACCGTGAAAGCTGGGGACAGGGGGCGTTTTATTCATAAAATCAATGCTATATTACCCGAACACTCGTATGGAAATAAACACGTCACTCTTGCAATCGGGGGCCGGGCGCTTCGACGTACCGCTTACTTCGCTGCAACTTCTAGGCGGCATGGACGGCATCGTCTATGCCTATACGCGCGACGGCGCAGACTACGTGCTCAAGTTCACGCCAACCCAGCCCGAACGCCTCCCCAGTGTGCGCGCTAAGCTGGACTTTGTCAATTACCTGGGCGCAAACGGGGTACACGTGTCACGGCCGGTCGTCTCCACACAGGGCGAACTGGTGGAAACGCTGGAAGACGGCGGGAAATTGTGGGCAATCACCGCTGCGGAGCGCGCCCCCGGGAAGCACGCCACCCATCCCGATGAATTTGGCGACGAGCTCTTTCAGAAGTGGGGCCAGACAGTTGGGCAGATGCACCGGCTGACCAAACAGTACGACGCCGTGCGACGCTGGCCGGACGGATTGATCGGGAATTGGCGCGATGAGATGAAATCATTCACCGAGTGGTGCGATGACGACGCCGTGCGCGAGAAGTGGCTGGCGCTGGGCAGGCAGATGGAGCAGTGGACGCCCGATCAGGATTGCTTCGGCCTGATCCACAACGACCTGCACATGATGAATTTCATGGTCGGCTACGTGGATGGCAAGCTGCGGTTGACCGCTTTCGATTTCGACGTGTGCGCCTATCACTGGTTCATGACCGACATCGGCATCGCGGTGTTCCATTCCGTCTGGGGCGGGTGGTCCGACACGAACTACACACGCGCGTTCGTGCCGCACTTCATAGAGCAGTTCATGCTTGGCTATGCGCGCGAAAACACGCTCAGCGAACAGTGGCTGCAGCGGCTGCCCTTCTTCATGAAATATCGCCAGATATTGCTGCACACCGTGTTCAGCCACGAATGGGCCCAACCTTCACCCGAACAAGCCAGACAATTGGCCGATTGGCGCCAGTCGATCATCGACGAAACGCCGGCGGTCTATTTTTAGGAAACTGTCAAAATGAGTAAAAGATCCACCCCCACACAAAAAGGCCGCAAGTCACAAGCGGCGCGCTTCCCAACCGCAGCAGTCGTGATCGGCGGCATCGTCGTGCTGGCAATCATCGCCGTCGCCGCCATCCTGCTGACACAAAACCGGCCCACCACCGCTGCCACCACGCAAGCGCTGCCGACCGAAATCTCACCGACCGAAGCGGCCACCATGCACGACGCGGGGGCGATCCTGCTCGACGTGCGCGAACAAAGCGAATGGGACGCCGGGCACGTGGCAGGCGCAACGCTCATCCCCCTGGGCCAGCTCGAATCGCGCATGAGCGAATTGCCCAAAGACAAAGACATCGTGGTGATGTGCCGCACCGGCGTGCGCAGCGCCCAGGGCCGCGACATTTTGCTCAAGGCCGGCTACCCGCGCGTCACCAGCGTGAAGGGCGGCATCACGGCCTGGACCTCCAGCGGCTTGCCCACCGTTAGCGGGAATTAGGCGCCTTCTTCGGCGTGATCATCCATCAGATGTAGGGCGACTTGTTCAGTCGCCCGGCGTGGGCGAGATAACATCTCGCCCTACGTGATCGCCTCAAGTCCATCGAAGGTGCACCCTGGTATGGCTACCGATCCGACGCCGTAGAAGCGTCTTGCCTTTGGCCGCGAATCAACGCTTCAAGCGTTGGCCGATCCAGGAACGGCGCCAGCGACACGATCACGCCTGCGTCAATGTGCGCCACCGGGATACGCGTCACCAACTCGCCAAACGCCTGGCGCTCCATAAAAGGCGCCAGCGACTCCAGGTCTTGTGCGTGAATGTGTTCCAGTTGCACCCGCTTTACCAGATCCTCCACACGTGAGCGCTCGATAAAGGGGGCCAGCGAAACCACCTCATCGAGGCTCAGCGCCTCCTCTATCAAGCGATCCGCTAATTGCCCTACCGTCGCCCGGCTGAGAAACGGCGCGAGCGAGGTCAGCGCCCCCAGCGTGATGCGTTCGTCCGCCAACCCGCTTGCCAGGCGATCCGCCGCCGGCCGGTCGATGAACGGTGCGAGCGCCTCCAACGTAGCGACATCCACCAAGCCGGTGGCCAACTGCTGCACCCTCTGGCCAAGCCAGGCACGCGTCACAAATGGGGCCAAATCGGCCAAGTCTTGAGCGCTGATCGGTTCGTCGATCCCCGCGACGATAGAATCCAACAATTCCCGGCTGACGAAGGGGCCAAGCGCAACCGCCTGTTCCAGGGTGAAGTGATAACCCGCCATGTTCTCCACGATCCGGTTCATCACACTGGGACGGGTCAAGGGGCCCATCTCGACGACCGTCTGCATGCCAGAAGGGTTCGCCTTCGCCAGTTCGGCAATCCGCTCGGTCTGCCCCTCCGTCAGGGCTTCCAGCACTTCGTCGCGCGCCGTCCCGGCGGTGGGCGTCGCCTGATCTCCATCCAGCAGCACCTCCATGTGCACGCCAAACGTCTGGGCCAGTTGCGCCAGCGTCGCCAGGTCGGGAAAGGAATCGCCCGTCTCCCAACGCGAGACGGCCTGATGTGTGACGTGCAGCCTATCGGCGAGTTCAAGTTGCGTCCAATCGCGCTCTTTGCGTAAGCGGGCGATGTAGGCGCCCGTGACGTGTGAATCAATCATGTTGCTATCCTTTTTTTCTCAACGGAAGATGCCCTGTATGTATCATGCCGCGGACTCAATTTCAATCGAGCGTTGGTTGCAACGGCACACACGAGGGCTCAACCAGCAGTTGCACACAGTCTTCGACTGTGCCTTGGTGGCTTCCATTTTGGTTCACTCCTTAAACAAAGCGCTAGTGCCCCCGGCGCTTCTCTTTGCGTTTTTCCTGGCGCAACTGATATTTGCGCTCTGCTTCGGCCTCACGCGCGGCGCGGGCGGCATGTTCACGCTCCTGCTGTAAGCGCTCGCGCTCAACTTGTAGTGCGGCCTTCGCTTCGTCGGCTTTTTCGGTGGATGCCGCCTCGGCCAGCAGGCGTTCGATTTCGCGCTGGCGGCGCTTATAGTTCATTTGCTGCTCGCCAACGCTATCGGCCGGAACGGGTTGTGTGAAGCGCAGTTCGCGGTAATGGTGCAAGATGGCGTCGTACACATCTTCGTCTTTTGGCTCCTTGCCAAAGATGTATTTGGCAACCGAATACCCTTGCTCGTCCGTTTTTTCGAAGAGAGCCACCCAGTAGGTGCCGTCAAATAGCACGGTCAACGCACCACTGGTGTAATTCAAGAGGTGAGACACATGTCCCTCACTATTTGGCTGATACAAACCCGGCGCTTGAAGCCGGAAGGCCGGCGAACTTGAACAATCCCGTTTCGTGGATGAAGCCCTCGCAAGAGATGCGACGGCAGACGCGCCCTTCAACGGGGTGTGTCCACCGGGCTACCTGGATCCTCCAGGCGGCCTGGCATCGGTTAAGGCCGCAGAGGGCGGCCAAACGGGTTAAGCTTCTCAGCCAAACATAGACATAAGCCTGTAAATTATACGCCAGCTAGGAATTCCATTTCCAAGCGGGCGCTAAAACCACCCCAACGTCAACACCCAACGCCAGGCCAGCAGAACAGCCATGCCGATGACGATGGTCAACAACACGTTACGGCTGCGCCAGGCCACCAGCGCCGACACAATCGCCGCCACCAGGTACTCGTTCGAAAGCCCGAACTCCGGGCTACTGCTGCGCGGGAAGATGACCGATGGCATGATGATGGCCGTGAGCACCGCCGGCGGCACATACTTCAGCGCGCGCAACACCGGCTGCGGCAACGACATTTTGCCCAGCAACACCAGGAGCGGATAACGCGCAGCGAACGTGACCAACGCCATGCCGGCGATGAGAAGTGCTTCGTTCATGAGGCATCCTCCAGCGTGCTCACCGCAACCGGCTGCGTCTTCTCCGCCGGGAACAACATCTCGGCCAACACGCCCGCGGCGATGCCCATCAACGCCGAAAGCAATAGCCAGAGCTGATTCGGCAAGCCGTGCGCAATCAGCGCGCAGAGCCCGGCCACGGCTGCGGCAGCCACGGTGGGTTTGTTGCGCACGAACTGGGCCAACATCCCAATGAACGTCACCACCAGGGCAAAATCCAGCCCCCAACCGGCGGGGTTGGGGATTGCCTGCCCGGCCAGCAAACCGATCAGCGTGCTCACCTGCCAGTTCGTATACATGAAGACCGCCGAGCCGAGGTAGTACCAGTGCTTATAGGGCGATGCGTCGGCTTTGGCGTAGCGCGAACTCACCACTACGAACGTCTCATCCGTCAGCCAAAAGCCCAGCGGGATGAGCCAGTGCTGCGGCAGGTGCTTCACATGCGGCGCGAGCGACGCGGCGTACAAGGCGTGGCGCAGGTTCACCACCAGCGTAGTGAGGATGATGACCAGCATTGGCGTGCCGCTGCCCACCAGCCCGGCGGCAATGAATTGCGATGAGCCGGCGAACACGATGGCCGACATGGCCAGCCCTGCACCCATTGAGACGCCATTGGTCACGGCCAGCGCGCCAAAGATAATGCCAAAGGGAATTGCTCCGACGACCAACGGAAACGTATCGCGAAAGCCGCTCCAGAATTCGGCCCGGCGCGTGGGGAGTGTTGGGAGAGTCATGGGGTAACTCTAGTCTAATTCAACGTACAGGCGTTTGTTGATCTTGCCCTTGCTCTTGTAGTCGATCACGCGGATGTTGCCCACTTCGGAGGTGTTGTGCACATGCGTGCCGCCGTCAGCTTGCAGATCCAGGCCGACGATCTCCACCACACGCACCTGCGTAATTCCTTCGGGCAGCAGGTTGATCTTGGTGCGGATCAGGTCGGGGATTTGGAAGGCCTCTTCGCGCGGCAGAATGCGCACCTGTAGCGGGCGGGCGGCGGCCACTTCCTTGTTCACGGCGACCTGCACTTCCTGCACGAAGTCCTTGTGCAAAGTCTCGAACTCAAAATCCATGCGGCCCTTCAGCGGCTCCATGTTGCCGCCCGTCACCTGCGCGCCGTAATCGCGGAAGATCACCCCGCACAAGATGTGCATCATGCTATGCGTGCGCATCAATTGATAACGGCGCTCCCAATCCAACTGGCCCTGTGCGCTCGCTCCCGGCACCGGCAATGGCGCATCGCCGCCCAGGATGTGCAACACGTTGTCACCGGCCTTCTGCACCTTCAACACCGGGTAAGTGACGCCGTTGACCGTCAACGCGCCGGTGTCATTGGGCTGTCCGCCACCACCAGGGTAGAAGGCTGTCTGATCCAGCGTCACGGTGCGCTGCGCCACGTCCACGGCACTGACGGTGGCATCGAAGTTCTGCAAGTAACTATCCGTTTGATAGAGAAGTTGTGTCATTGTTAGTCCACTAATCTACACGAATCGTCACAAACATGCCAACGAATATGGGCCATAGCAAAGACGAGAAACAGAATAGAGTTCTATTCGCATTCATTCGCGAGGATTCGTGGATGCTTGTTCATTTTGACGTAGTTCCAGCGGCGTCCAGGCGCGTTGTGCGACGCCGATATAGGCCGATTGCGGCTGTATCAGGCGATTCAGGCGCTGCTGCTCCAGACAGTGCGCCACCCAACCCGCCGTGCGCGCGACAGCAAACGTGGGCGTGAAGAGCGCCTGCGGCAGGCCCACGCCATGCAAGAGCAGGCCCGCATAGAACTCCACATTGGCATACAAATTGCGCCCCGGCTTATATTCCGCCAGCAAACGCACCGCCGTCTGCTCCACCTGCTGGGCCAGGCGAAAGAAATCCAGCCGGCCTTCGGTCTCATAGACGCGCCGCGCGGCCTCCGCGAGCACATAGGTGCGCGGGTCGCGCACTTTGTAATCACGATGCCCAAAGCCCATCAGCCGCTCGCCCCGCTCCAACTTGGCGCGCAAATACGGCTCCACCTGCTCCGGCGCGCTGAGGTCCAGCACCGTTTGCAGCGCCGGGCCTGGTGCACCGCCGTGCAGCGGCCCCTTCAACGCGCCCACGGCACCCGTCACGGCGGAGAACAAGTCCGAGCCGGTGGAGATGATCGTGCGCGCAGTGAAGGTGGAGGCGTTCAGGGCATGGTCGATCAAGGCCACCAGGTAAGTCTCCAGGGCCTGCACACGCGCGGGGCTGGGCGACTCGCCGGTGAGCATATAAAGCACGTTCGCGGCGTGGCCCAGGTCATCGCGCGGGGCAATCACGGGCAACCCATGCAGCAAGCGCCAGTAACTCGCGACGACGGTTGGGAAGCGCGCCACGACGGCCAGCGCATCGCGTTGTGGGTCATCCACACGCTGCTCGCCCTCCGCGCGCAGCCCCAGCGTGCCGGCGGCCATGCGCAGGGCATCCATCGGGCTGGCCTGTTGCGCAGCAGTGGCCTGCAACAGCGCCAGGGTCGCAAGGGGCAGGCTGCGCCGGGCCGATAGCGCATGGCGAAAATCCGCCAGTTGCGCGGCAGTGGGCAGCTCGTCAAACCACAACAAGAAAGCCGCTTCCTCGTAACCGGCATGGGTGGCCAACGTTTGCACCGGGAACCCGCGAACGATCAGTTCACCCGCCTGACCATCCACGCTGCTCAACCGCGTTTGCGCTGCGATAACGCCTTCTAATCCGGGGGAATAACCATTCATACTGCAATTGGCTCTCATGAAGTCCGTGGGGCTATCCATTCACGCCTTTTTGGAAACGCCATCCCGCTTGAAATGCCGGATCACCAGCCCGGTGCCCTGGCCGATCATCCCGCCGAAGACGCCCAACAACCCGCCCATGGCGAACCCCAGCACGAGCAGATGCAGAAAGGCCCCGGCGAAAGTCTCGTAGGCGAAATAGGAAGCCATCGCGGGTGCATCGGCAACGGCCCCACGCGCGGCCCACTCCGCGATGTTGAGTGGGTCTTGCATCATGTAGCGCATCGCAAAAACGATCACAAGCAGCGCCGTGCAGCACGCCAACAAGCCGCTCACTAACCCGCTCCAGGCGCCTGCCTTGACCGCATAGAGCACACTTCGCAAACGATATGCCTTGATGGTGACGTAGATCAGGATCGAGAGCGCGATGATTGCCCAGAACACGTCGTCAACGATATCGCGCAGGGGGAGCGGCGGAGCGATAAAGTTGTTGATGCTGATCTCGATAAGCCACAGAACACCCAACGCTATGCCAACGGCGGTGGCCTCGTCCAGATCAATCTCAATGAACCGCTTAACGCGAATCGGTCCCCGATAAGCAAGCCACACAAAGCCGCTGACCAGGAGCAGGATGACGAACCCCGCGGCCGATTCAACCCATGTCATCGTGCTGTCGCTATATGACACCCCGATGATGGACACAAGTATGAGGCTGACGATTGATATTGCGAATATCACTCGGAATAGTGCTGACTTCATCGCCACACGCAACTCTGCCGCGCCGAACCCCGATAAACGCAGATATGTGTCTACGTTTATCGAGGCCCATTCATCTCAAACAATCGGATACGAGACGACCTCGCTTCCACTCACTCGTCCGTTTGGTCAACCAAACAGCTTGCGCCTCAGCGTATTCAGCGCCGTCACCGGTGCCGCCAGGCACCCGTTGTTGGTTGCGCCAGGGTCGGGGGTGGGCGTCGGGACGGGCGTCAGGTCCACCGTGATGCCCACTTCGCTCCAGCCCGACTGAACGGCTTTTTGTTCCAGGCTACCCGCCCCGAAGAGTTCGCCCGCGACCTGGTAGGTCAGGTTAGCAGCTTCCTGGAAATTGGAGCTGGCGCGCAGGCGGTTGCGCAGCGTCACATACCAGATGCGCCCGGACTTTTCCCAGGCGTTGCCGCCAATGTTCATCGCAGTCACGTAGAAGGCGTGGTTGGGGATGCCGGAATTGATGTGTACGCCGCCATTATCCGAGCCGATATTCTGATAGTCCTTCATGTGCGCGGGTTGCGGGTCCTTGCCCAGGATCGGGTCGTCATAGGCGGTGCCGGGCGCTTTCATCGAACGCAACGCCTCGCCATGCACACGCGCGGCCAGCAAGCCCTTGCCCACCAGCCAATCCGCTTCCGTCACAGCCTGGCCCAATGAGCGTTGCTTCACCAGCACCCCAAACACATCGGAGATCGATTCGTTCAATGCACCGGGCTGGTCGCTATAGATCAGGTTCGCCGTATATTGCGTCACGCCGTGCGTCAGCTCATGGCCGATCACGTCGATGGAGATGGTGAAACGGTTGAACAGGCGCTGGTCGGCAGGTAAGGCCTCATCACCGTCACCATAGACCATTTGCTGGCCGTTCCAGAATGCGTTGTCGTAGTTGTTCTGGAAGTGCACGGTCGAATCCAGTTGCAGCCCCTCGCCGTCCACCGAGTCTCGCACGTATACATCGTGATACAGATCATACGTCGCGCCTGCGCCGTCGTAGGCCTCATTGACGGCAGGGTCATCCGTGGCGGAGTCTCCCTCGCCACGCACGCGGCTGCCCGGCAACGTATCGCCATGATTCGCCGTATAGACCACGCGCTTCTTGCCGCCGGTGGTCGCCTTTTCCACAGTCGCTCCACCTCGTGACACCATGGCACGCTGCTCGCGCAAGATGGTGGTAATCGCCAGTGTCTTCTGCGCCCAGGCCTGTTGCTCGGTCGTACCATGCGTCGCAATTTCGGTCAGCATGTAGGGAGGCAAAATACAATGAACCGGATGGAAGTGTGAACAAGCGCTCATTGAGCATACTCCTTAATAATGGCGTCATTATCCAGCTTTTAGCAGGAATGTCCATTAATATACGAGAGACGCTCGCAAATTACGTAGCGAGATGTCCCTCACCACAAACCAGATACCCAACACACCAAAACCCATCTACACTTTACACCATAGGCATTCTCTGTTGGTTTGCACCAGGCGTAATTGTCACACATCAATGCGCCAGTAGACGCCGTTCTTGCGATCCAGCAGGTGAAAGTCCACCAGTTCACGGCGCAGGGTGGCGAAGTCCTCGTTTTGCTGTTTGAGGATTTCGTTCACTTCCTTCTCGGTGTAGCGCCGCCCCGGCTCGAAGTTCTTCACCAGCCAGCGCAAGATCACTTCCAGCTTCTTCAGTTGGGTTGGAATCTGCTTCAGCTTGCCGTTCACCACGTAAACCGACATCACCTTGCGCGCGTAGGCGTTCAGGTCCACGTCCTCCGTCACCGCCTTGGTCAACGTCTCGGTGGCGAGGATTTCCTTTGCCATGCTGTGCAGCGTGTCGGTGCACAGCGAGTAGATGGAGTAATACTGTTGTGCGCGCGCCTCCACCAGCCCTACGTGCTGCAAATATGAAAGATGATGCGACACGGTAGGGCCGCTTAATTCCAACAAAGCGGCCAGTTCGTCCACGCTGCGCGGCTGTTGCGCCACAAGGCCGATGATCTTCAGGCGCGATTCATCCGCCAGGGCTTTGAAGAACGCCACCAGCTTATCTACTTGCATCTCGGCTTCCATCCATTCGCCTCCATAAATCTAGATAGATATATATCTATTTAATTTTACGTATGTCTTTTGGCGTGTCAAGGGGGAAAGGATATTGGTGTTAAGGCCAATTGGTGTAAGAAATTGGTTCTCAATAAGGTAGCTCGATAAAGATCGCTAGTTACGAACCCGGCCCTGATACGACGGCGCGACCATTCCGAATGCGCGGCGTGATGAAAATAGAAACGGTATGTAATGGCGCACGAGGAATCTGGGCTGTCATCGGCACATGTGTTGAATAAAATTAGGGCCCACCATGTGTCAGGAGATACGCTGATAGCGACGTATCTCGTGAAGCACGCCCAAGACCCCTCGCTTCGCTGCTGCTCATGACATGTGATTCATTGCACAGAGAGACATGGCCTGAACTGTCATTCCGACGAGCGCAGCGAGGAGGAATCTTGGTTGTGTAAGGTGCCTGCTTGGGACAACGCTCAGATTCCTCGCGGGCTATTAGCCCCTTGCATGATTCCATTCGTTGGCGCGCGCTTCGGAATGACGGGGCTGCGGGTCATGGGGCACCTCTTTTGTGCCAACGATCTATCTCTCGGGATGACAGCGCATTGGGCGACGTGCGCGTCCGGGGTAACGGAGATGTAATGCCGTTATCTATGCACAGGCGAGCTTCTAATCCCCCGGCCAGAGCGCCGGCGAACCGCTGAGATAGTAGTGCCACAACACGCGCGCGGCCACCGCGCGCCAGGGCCGCCAGGCCTGCCCCGCCTCCTCAAATAGCATCTGCGTGAGGCGTTCGGGCAGGCGCTTCACGCGCTGCAGCGCAACTTGCAGCGCCAGATCGCCGCTAGGCCACACGTCGCGCCGGCGCAGAGCCATGAGCAGATAGATATCGGCTGACCACGGCCCGATGCCCTTCAACTGCACCAGCGCCGAGCGCACCTGAAGATCCGGCAGGTGGTGCAGCCCGTCCAGGTCCAGTTGCCCTTGCAAGATCGCTTCGGCCAACAGCCGGGCATAGCCCATCTTTTGGTGGCTGAAGCCAATCGCCTTCAAGGTGGCGTCGTCAAACTGGAGGAGACGTTGCGGGGTGAGCGGAGAAGCAGCGGTCAGCAAACGGTCGAAGGCTGCGCGCGCCGAAGCCAGCGAGACCTGCTGTTCCAGGATGATGTGGATCAGCGTGGGGAAGCCCGGCTCGCGCGCCCACATCGGCGGCGGGCCAAGCGCCTGAATCACGCGAGCCAGGTCGGGGTCGCGCGCAGATAACTCGCGCAAGCCCCGGCGCAGGCTCGCTTCTGTCAACGGAGAAGAACTTCTAATGGTGGTGCCCGCAACCCTGGCAACTGCCACAATTGCCGCCGCAACTGCAACTGGCGCCTTCGCTCTTGGGCGTGGACGAACCGCCCGCGACGTTGTGCGCAAACGTGGAAATGCGGCGCTTCACCTTGTGGCTGTTGCAACGCGGGCAGGCCACTTTGTCGGCGTTGCTGGAGTTGCGCACTAACTTCTCAAACGATACGCCACAACTGGCGCAGTCATATTCAAAAATAGGCATGACTTGTCTCCGATGCGAAAGGATGCAAAGTAAGATGACCTTCACACAAAGTAACGAAGAAACGAAGAAGAACAAAGATTCCTTTGCGGCCTTTGTTGCCTCGTTTCTTTGTGCAAGGCCCTCATGAATATCTTCTCGGTATCCCTACTGCCAACGCTTGATAAGCTCGATGAGTAATTGTAGTTCTTCCTCGTCGGGGATGCCGCGCGTATCCAACATGAAGTAGGTGCAGCCGGCGGCGATCAGGTCGTCGATCTTGCGCGCGATGTTGTCGGGCGAGCCCCACAGGCCGGCCGTGCGCGTGAAGTCATCTCGGATGTGGCGGTTCACTTCTTCGGCAGTGCGGCCGATGCCCACGCCGCCATAGTAGGACTTGCGCAGCGAAGCCGGGTCGCGGCCGATCTTTTCGCACTCGCGTTTGAGCACCTCCACCTTGTGCGCAAAGTCGGGCGCGTAGGCGGTGACGTTCCACCAATCCGCGTAGCGCGCGGCGATGGGCAACGTCTTCTTCTCGCCGCCCCCGCCCACCATCAGCAAGGGTGGCTGGGGCGTGTTGGGCAAATTCTTGGCATGCTGCACGCGATAGTGCTTGCCGCTGAAGGTCGCGTCGTGCGGGTTGGACCACATCTCGCGGAAGATGCGCACCGTCTCTTCCAATTGCTCCAGGCGCACACCGGGAGCGGGGAAGTCGTAACCGAAAGCATGATACTCATCTTCCTTCCAGCCCGCGCCGATCCCCAAGATCAGGCGGCCCCCGGTGAGATATTGGATGCTGCTGGCGATCTTCGCCGTGTAGGCCGGGTTGCGATACGACTGGCACGACACCATCGTGCCCCATTGCAGCGCCGGCGAAAGCGCCGCATAGAACGACAGCGTGACCATCGCCTCCAGGCATTCATCTTCGCCCCACTGAAGATGGTCGGTCATCCAAGCCGAATCGAAATGTCCCGTGATGGTCTGCAACGTGCGGCGCATGCCGGCATCGAACTGCGAAGAATCTTCCGTCGTGCGAGCGCCGGGCGGCAAGGCCCAACCAAACTGTATCTTCGTCATTTCAGTCATCCCAATTTCCTCATTACAAATAGTGTTACACGCGTGTTGAATTATCCACGATCACCGATTTCCCCGGCTGGCTATAATCCACCTATTCTTTAGGCGGTCGCAATGTATAAAATCCTAATTCCCGACGATCTCTCAGCCGCTGGGCTGGACTTGCT
Source organism: Thermoflexales bacterium (assembly GCA_034430115.1). Taxonomy (GTDB): domain Bacteria; phylum Chloroflexota; class Anaerolineae; order J036; family Brachytrichaceae; genus CAIXPS01. The sequence continues at coordinate 28,239 of DAOUFG010000010.1, forward strand.
CAAGGCTGACCCCCTGGTAGCGGTGAACGTGGCGAAGAAAATGCCCCGCGCCGATCTTCTGGCTTGTATTGGTGAGTACGATGCGCTCATCGTGCGCAGCGAAACAAAAGTGGATGCCGAGGTGATCGAGCGCGGCCAGCGGCTGCGCGTGATCGGTCGCGCCGGCATCGGTGTGGACACCATCGACGTGGACGCGGCGACGCATCGCGGCATCATCGTGATGAACACGCCGCAGGCCAATACCATCGCCACTTGCGAACATACGATGGCGATGATGCTGGCGATGGCCCGTCACATTCCACAGGCCGACGCTTCTTTGCGGCGCGCCGAATGGACGCGCAGCAAGTTCATGGGCGAACAACTCATGGGCAAGACGCTCGGTGTGATCGGCCTGGGCCGCATCGGCACGCAGGTCGCCCGGCGCGCCATCGCGTTCGGCATGGAGGTCATCGCGTTCGACCCTTACGTCAACGCCGAGGCCGCGCGGGCCAACAAAATCGCGCTGGTGGAACTGGACGAACTGCTCGCCAAGAGCGACTTCATTACGCTGCACTCCTCGTTGAACCCGGGCAGCCGCCGTTTATTGGACGCGGAGGCCATTGCCAAGATGAAGCAAGGCGCGCACGTGGTGAATGTGGCGCGCGGCGCGCTGGTGGATTTCGACGCGCTCTATCAGGCGCTCAGCACCAAAAAGCTGGCCGGGGCGGCGCTCGACGTCTTTGAAGAGGAACCGCCCAACGCCGATCATCCGCTCTTCAAGTTGCCCAACGTGGTGGTGACGCCGCACCTGGGCGCCAGCACCGCCGAAGCACAACGCGACGTGTCGATCCAGATGGCCGAACAAATTCTGGATGCGTTGCACGACCGCGAAGTGCGCAACGCGGTGAACTTCCCGCCGATTGACCCGGCCGCTTTGCCGATGATCCGCCCCTACCTGGTGCTGGCCGAGCGGTTGGGCGCGCTACAGGCCAACCTGACGGAAGGACGCCTGAGCCGCGTGGAAGTGGAATATCGCGGCAACGACGTGGCACCGCACGTGAAGCCATTGACGGTGGCGTTGCTGCGCGGGTTATTGGTTTCCACGCTTGGGCCGGAGCGGGTGAACTACGTCAACGCACCCATCATTGCAAATGAGCGCGGCATCGCCGTCTCACAGGCGTTGAATATCACCAGTTCCGACTACACCAACCTGGTATCGTGCCGCGTGAGCGCCGGCGACGAGACGCACACCATCGCCGGGGTGCTGTTCAACGGCGTTCAACCGCGCATCGTGCGCATCGATGGCTTCGTGATCGACGCCGTGCCCGAAGGGTTGATGCTGGTCGTGTCGTCTCATGACGTGCCGGGCGTGATCGGTCACATCGGCTCGCTACTCGGCACACACCACGTCAACGTGGCGGAATATCGCCTGGGCCGCACCAGCCCCGGGGATCGCGCGCTTTCGGTGGTGAACCTGGATAGCCCCGTGCCCGATGCTGCTATGAAGGCGCTGCGCGAACTGCCCGAAGTGATCTGGGTGAAGCAGATGGCGCTTTCGTAAGCCATCCGTAAGAGGCTGGCATGAACATCGGTTTTGTGACCTTCGACGGCCTGACGGTGCTGGATTTCGTAGGCGTCTACGACGCCGTCACGCGCCTGCGCAACGGCTACCTGCCCGACCTGCGTTGGGACATCTGCGCGCGCTCTGAACGCGTGTGTGATAACACCGGGCTGAGCCTGACCCCGACCCGCGTGGGCCAGCCGCTGACCGGCTACGACATGCTGATCGTGCCGGGCGGGTTCGGCACGCGCATCCTGATGCACGACGCCTCGTTCGTCGATTGGGTGCGCACGGCGGCCGGCGCGCACTACAAGGTGTCGGTCTGCACCGGGTCGTTGCTCCTGGGCGCGGCGGGGTTCCTGGCGGGCAAACGCGCCACCACCCACCCCAGCGCCTATGAGTTGCTGGCACCCTTCTGCGCGCAAGTCGTGGACGAGCGCGTGGTGGACGAGGGCGACGTGATCACCGCGCGCGGCGTGACGTCGTCCATCAGCCTGGGGCTATACCTGTGCGAGAAGCTGGCCGGCCATGCCGCGCGCGAGAAAATCGGTATGCAAATGGATTACCCCTATGAAAAGTGACTTAGCTCGTTTGATGGCGGCGCGCAACCTGGACGCGCTGGTGGTGCTCGGCCCCGACGGGCTGGGCGCGGCGAATACGGCGTTTACCTATTTCACGGGCGCGACGCACGTCACCAACGGGACGATTGTGGTGAAGCGCACCGGCGAACAGGTGCAAACGACGCTGGTGCACAACCCAATGGAACGCGACGAAGCCGCCAAGACGGGCATGCAACTCGTCAGCGTGGCGAACTATCGGATGCAAGACATCGTGCGCCAGATGAACGGCGACCGCCTGGCCGCGCGCGTGGAATTCATGCGCCGGCTGTTTAGCGACCTGGGCGTGAGCGGGCGCGTGGGGTTCTACGGCGCAGACGCCGTCGGCCCCACCTTTGCCTTCCTGGACGCACTCAGCCGGGCAGAGTTTGTCGATGTGGTGACCGAGTATGAGAACGACGTCATCTCGCAGGCGCGCAAGACCAAGGACGCCCAAGAGGTGGCGCTGATCCGCCAGGCTTGCCGCCTGACGGAAGGCGTGATCGGCCAGACGCGCGACTTCCTGCGCGCTCACCCGGTGAAAGCCGGGACGCTGGTCAAGCCGGACGGCGCACCGCTCACCATCGGCGAGGTGAAGGCATTCATCCGGCGCGAAGAGGCCGCCGCGGGACTGGACGACCCGGGTTGCATTTTCTCCATCGGGCGCGACGCAGGCGTGCCACATTCCTCCGGCACCCCCAGCGACCCGATCCGCCTGGGCCAGACGATTGTGTTCGACATCTTCCCGCGCCTGGTGGGCAGTTACTATGCCGACATCACCCGCACGTGGTGCCTGGGCTATGCCAGCGACGAGGTCTTGCAAGACTACGAGGTGGTGATGCAAGTCCACGATACGATGGCCGCGGCCTTCAACACCACCCGCATGAGTTACGAGTTCCAGGAGCAAACCTGCGACATCTTCGAAGCCGCCGGGCACCCCACCATTCGTCAGGACCTGGGAATCACCAGCGGGTTTGTGCACAGCCTGGGGCACGGCTTCGGGCTGGACGTGCATGAACCGCCTTCGATGGGCTTGAGAGGAACCCGCCAGGAGGAACCGCTGGAGATCGGCACCATCATCACCAACGAGCCGGGGCTGTATTACCCCGACAAAGGCTGGGGCATCCGCGTGGAGGATGATTACTGGTGCAACCCCGCCGGCCAGTTCGAATGCCTGACCGAGTTTGACCGCAGCCTGGTTGTGCCGATGTAAAAAAGAGAGTGGAGATTCGAGATTAACCACGGATGACACGGATTTCACAGGCTGATCCTTCATCCGTGCCATCCGCGCGGCATGACACTATCACCGGCAAAAACGATAGCGTGGTGAAGGGCATCACCACGCGTTTCTGTGCCGCAATCACCCGGCGTTATAGCGGATGCCGTTGACGATGTGGTCTTCGCCTTTGCCGTCGAAAAAGTCGGCGATGTTCTCGGCCACCATGCGGCGCATCTTCAATTGCGCTTCGGGCGAATAGAAGGCCATGTGCGGCGTCAGGACCAGGTTCGGCGCGCTAAGCAATGGCGAGTCGGACGGGATCGGCTCGGTGGTGTGCACGTCGGCGGCTGCGCCGCTGATGAGCCCGCGCGTGAGCGCATCCACCAACGCAGCCTGGTTCACCACCGCCCCGCGTGCCGTATTCACCAGGATGGCGTCGTGCTTCATCAGCGCCAGTTGTGGCGCGCCGATCAGGTCGCGCGTGTGCGCATTCAGCGGCACGTGCAACGAAAGCACGTCCACCTGCGGCAACAATTCCTCCAGGCTGGCGGCAAACTTCACGCGCACGCCGGGCAGCGGCACCGGTTGCAGGTCATAGGCCATCACGTTCATGCCCAGCGCCGCCGCGCGCCAGGCAACCGCCTTGCCGATGCGCCCAAAGCCCACGATGCCGAAGGTGCGCCCCACCAGCGTGCGCACGCCGTGACGTTCGATGAGCCACTTGCCCTGCCGGATGCCGCGATCATGCGCCGCCACGCCGCGCGTCAGGGCAAAAGCCAGCGCGATGGCATGTTCGGCGACTTCATCCATGCAATAGTCCGGCACGTTCATCACGGCAATTCCGCGCTCGGTGGCGGCGTCAACCTCGATGGTGTCCACCCCGACGCCGTAGCGGCTATAGACTTTGCACTCGGGCAGCGCGTCCATTACGCGCGGCGTGATGTGCGCCGTTTCAAGCAAGATGCCGCAAGCGCCCCGGCCGGCGGCAATCACTTCGTCTTCGTCGAAGACGTGATGATAGGACACATCGTACCCGCGCGGCGCCAGCGCTGCGCGTTCAATATCGGCTTCACCAAAGATGGTTTCAAGGATCGCGACACGTCTGGTTGTGTTGCTCATAGCTGCTATTGTAGCCAGCCCTGCATTTTTAGCCTTTATTTTCCTGGGCGGCTAACCTGAACGCGAGTGTGATACTCGCGCCCATCTCACATCACAGATGCCCATTAAAACGTCACCGATAGCCCACCATCAACGACCAGGACGTGCCCGTTCACATACGTGTTCAGGGGCGAAGCCAGCCAGGCAATCGCCTGCGCCACCTCCACCGGCTGCGCAGCGCGCGCCAGCGGGATACGCCGCTGTTGCACGTAATTGGTCTTGAACCACTCCGACTCCAATTCGCTCTTGCCATCGGTGATCGACATCGGCGTATCCACAAATCCCGGCGCGACCGAGTTGACCAGGATGTGCTGCGGGGCAAGCTCCAACGCCAGCGCGCGTGTGAGCTGGTCCATCGCGCCTTTGGCCAGGTCATAGTGCGACGAGTTGCGCTCCGCGCGATACGAGTGAATGGACGACACATTGACGATGCGCCCGCCCTTGCCGGCATCGATCATCGCGCGCGCCGCCGCGCGACAACAATGAATGGCGCTATCCAGGTTCACGTCCAGCACGCGCCGCCATTCAGCATAGGGCGCGCTGACGAAATCGGCCGGGCTGAAGATAGCGGCGTTGTTCACCAGGACGGTGAGCGCGCCAAAATGCGCCAGCGCGGCATCGACCAACGTTTGCGCACCCTCCGGTGTGCTCACATCAGCGGCGACGGCGACGGCCCGCCCGCCCTGGTCAATGATGCGTTGCGCGGCTTCTTCGCACACCTGTTTGCGCCGGCCATTGACGACCACGGCGCCGCCCGCGAGGGCAAATAGCTCCGCGGTCGCGTAGCCGATGCCCGTGCCGGACCCCGTGACGACGGCGACTTGCGATTCGAAGTTGATGTCCATACGCCAATTGTAAAGGGGCTGCCGGCAACGGATTGAACGAATGAAGCTGTCAATCGCCAATCCATATTACTATTAGCGCACCATGGAACCAACCACACCCTATCCGCTACAGGCCGTGCGCGCGGTGGCCTTGCGCGCGCAAGGATTGACAACGCCCCTGGGCGCCGAAAAGACGCCCAGCCCCGACGTCATTTACCAGATGATCGATCAGATGGGTTGCCTGCAACTGGATACGTTGCAGATGGTTCAGCGCAGCCAATACGTGGCGTTATGGAGCCGGTTGGGCAGTTATGATCCACTCGACCTGGACCGCGTTGCGTATGGGAACGACGGCGTGCCACGGCGGCTGTTTGAGTATTGGATGCACGCCGCCTGCCTGATCCCGCTAACCGATTACCGCTACCGGCTGCCCACGATGTACCGGTATCGCGATGTGGGTAGCCCCTGGTTTCACGACTGGCAGGAGAACCCGGACAATGTGGCGCTGATGAAGTCGGTACTGGAGCGTGTGCAACGCGAGGGCGCGCTGCGTGCCGCGGATTTTGAATATCACGACCAGCGACGCGGCGCGTGGTGGGATTGGAAGCCCGCCAAGCATGCCCTGGAGCAGTTGTTCAACCAGGGCCGCCTGATGGTCTCCGGGCGGGTGAATTTTCAGCGCGTCTACGACCTGGCCGAACGTGTGCTGCCCGATTGGGTGGACACACGCCTGCCCACCCAGGACGAGGCGAACCGCTTTCTGTTGGAACGGTCGTTGAAGGCATTGGGCGTTTGTGAACCAGCCCGCGCCGGCAGCATGGTGCAAGGCATGAAGGTGGTGACGGCCCGCACGTTGCTGAAAGAATTGATCGCCCAGGGCACGGCGGTTGAAATACAAGCTTGTTTGAGCGATGGCGAGCCTCATCCACTGGTAATTCACCGCGATCATCTGCCACTCTTGGAGCAGGCCGCCGCCGGCACGTTGAAGGCCGAGCGCACCACCTTCCTCAGCCCGTTCGATAACCTGTTCTGGCCCTACCGCCGTGACATGCAGTTCTGGAATTTCCGCAAGGCGCTGGAAGCCTATAAGCCCAAAGAACAGCGCCAGTTCGGCTACTTTGAGATGCCGATCCTGCACAAAGATCGGCTGGTGGGCCGCTTCGACCCGAAGATGGACCGCAAGACCGGCACGTTGCTGCTGAAGGCAGTCCACCTGGAGCCCGGCGTGAAGCCCGACGAAGAGTTGGTGAGCGGCCTGGCAAAGGCGCTGCGCAGCTTCATGCAGTTCCACGCGGCGAATGACCTGGTGATCGAACTCAGCCGCCCGGTCACGTTGCGGCGCAAGCTGCTTGCCGCGCTATAGCGGGGCCTTTCATACAGCGTGGCCTGGCTGAAGCTCAACCAGGCCACGCCGAAAGAGGCTTCGATGATGCAGCGATGCTGGACGGACGCTCCTACCTCATGACGACCGGTAACAACACAGAGTAGGAAACGAGGTAGAAGCACACCTGACCACGGTTCAAGTCGGGTTGGTTCAACGGTGTAGATAGAACCGTGTCGTTGCCCTCCTGGCGCAGGTCCAATGTAGGCGTGATGGGAGAAGGCCCAAGCCCCGTCACCCTGGAAAGGATGGGCGCTGAGTCCTGGCCGAACAGCTCAAACGCCGTAGAAGGTGTGAACAACGTGTTTGGCAACCCGGGGCCCAACGGCACTCCCAACGGCGAGGGGAACGGCCGTTCGTTCGCCCGTGCGACCTCGCTCAAGTTGATGCCAGTCGACGTCGTGATTGGCAGGTTCCCCGGCGTCACGCCAACGAGCACATTGGTGCCGCTGATGGGGCTGCCCAGCATGTCCATCTGGCCATACGTGAGACAGATGTTGCCGCTCTTATCGGGGCGCGGGCTGAAGCCCGTGAGGGTGTCGCTGATGCCGGTGCGCACGTACCACAGATCGGTCGGGCCTTCTCGCAAGTCGAAGGGCACTGCGTTGTTGCCGATCGGGTTCGCCGGGTTCAAAGGCTGATTGGCGTTCTCATCAAGCCCGGTGCCGTCGTCATACAGGCTGATCGTGAACGAATTGCTGCTGTTGCAGTCCTCCGACCCTGCGACGGGCACGTTGATCCAGCGCACCACGAAGTGGTTGATCCCGGCAAACCCCAGCGCCTGCACGGGGAACGTATTGGTGAACGTCGCGGTATCCGTATAGGGCGTCTTGCTGCCGGGGTTCAGGTTGGCCCATGCGCCAGCGATGCGGGGGAGGCCGCCCAGGAAGTCGGCCACGCGAGGCGTGCTTGCGCTGTCGCCCCCGCCAAAGGTGACGCTGCCGTTTGCGTTCCAGTAGAACGCGTTCCAGGCGGTCGCCGCGAGCGTGCCGGTTTGCGTCACATATTGGCGATAGATGAACTCATAGCCACCCAGCAACGGGCCGACCAGCGCGGGAGCGCCGTCGCCGTCGTCATCGTCACCTTTGAATGGCGCATTCTGATCGTCGCCGCCCGCAATCTGATGGCCTGGGTCGAAATTGTCGAAGTACAGCGGGCCGCTGGTTTCATCGTTCAATTGAGGGCGACCATTCGGCAGGTTTGGGAATAGCTCTGTATTTGTGCGCGTGCGGTTCAAGTAGACCAGGAAGCCGCGCGCCAGGCTGCTCAGGCCGGCGGGGGTCAGGCTGGTTTGCTCAAGCGGCGCCTGATAGAAGATATGATCGTAGCGATCCGAATCCCCATCGCCGACGTTCCCGCCTGAAAGCGGCGGGTTGGGCAACGTGTCGCCGCGCAGATCGATGTAGTCGGCGCGGCGGTCCAACGGCTGCTTGTCGGGGAAGGCCAGGATCTCGCCACGTTGCGGGGATGGATCAAGCCCAACGCCGACCGGCGTGCCGCCCGAAATGACGTACAGCTTGGATTCCTCGTCCACCGCCAAGCCGGAATAGATCGTGTAATCGACCTGCATATCCAGCTTCAACGTGTTGGACACGGTCGCGCCTACCAGCGTGCCGCGCACGTCGGGGCCATTGCCCAACGCAAAGGCGCGGAAGTTGTTCACGCCGGCCTGATAGATCAGCCCCGATTGCGCCACGTCAGCAATCCCGTCACCCACTGGCAACGGGCCTGTCACGTCAGCGAATGGCGCACTGCACGTGTCAGAGGCGCCCGAAGTATCGGCAAAGCTAACAACCATCGACGGCATTGGACCAAGTTCGACCGGGTTGGCAAAGAATCCTTCCGTCTTTTGCACGTCGGACGAGTCGGTGGATACGAAGCTGCGCGCCATGGCGGCGTAGAGGATGTTGTTCGGCCCGGCGGCCAGCGCGACGACGTTGCCGAACGCGCGCGTCGTGCCGGAGTAGTTGGTGAAGCGATTGACTTGATTACTGGGGCCGCTGGCAGTGCCATAGACGCCATTCAACGGATTCAGCGTAGAGATCGTCAGGATGCCACTTGTTGCCATTGAACGATCCTGGTTACCATTCTGGCCAGGCTGGTCCACAGAGGTAATCTTGACGATGTTCGCTCCAGTGAAACTGACCAGATCCACCTGCTGGAAGTAGACGCTGCCGTCGTCATCGACGGCCAACCCAGCGAGGTTGCTGAAGACGGAATAAGCGACGCCGAATGCGCCGCCCACCGTTATTGGGAAGTCTGTGTCCGACTGAATGCCAGGCGTTGCGCGCGCGGGGCTGACGTCATCGGCGATTGGGAAGGCAAGGATACCACTGCGCACAGTCTGGTTATTGCTGATTAGCCTCAGGCCGCCGCTGGTATCCCAAAACGCCACGTACAGGATTTCGCCGATCTTGCCATTAAAGTAGCTATAGGCGCCATTCACGTTAGAGAACGACGACAGGTCAGCCACGGGGTTCACACCTAGCCCGGTGATCACGATCTGGCTATCGCTGTTCAACGAGCCAAACGCGTTCAACAGCGTAGGCAGGTTCAGCACAGTGTAGGTCGTCACAATGCCATTGCCAATGGTGTCCACACCAACATAGACGTTGCCGACTGAGTCACCATAGTAATACACGGTACTGGTGAACCCGGTCGCGAAGGTGTGCTCCGACATCGCCGAGCGCGTCAACATCCAGCCGCTGGGCATGCCACTATTGGATTGATCGTCCGCCTTCAAGCTGTGATCGGCGGTCAGGTCTTCGGAGCCATCCGCGTCGGCCATCAGCATCACGTCGCGGTAGTTGAAGTTGGTGCTGCCGTTCAGCAGGGTCATGATAAGCGCCGACGATGCTGACATACCACTCAGATTGGTCGGCAGGCCACCGGAGGATGGTTGGTTGGGGGCGCTGGTGCCGGGTGGCAAGCCGTTGGCACGAACCTGGTCTGCCACTTGCAGGCTTAGCTGGGTCATATCTTTGGCTTGCGGTTGCTGGATGCCCAGACGATTTAACACTTCTTCAGAAGATAGGACAGGCTGAGTAGATGTCACTCGCGCGGCCGCAGATTGGCTGGGGGCTGGCTGCGCAATGGTCGGATGCCCAACGAGAAGCGACGAGGCGGACACGGCTGTGAGCATGACAGCGCGCGCCGCACGATTCCATGAACGGGGTACTAAAAACATCACACGCTCTCCTTGAAAACAACGCAAACAGAGAACAATACAGTTGCAAACCGTTGTGCATGGATAACACTAGATCTTAATCATCCCCACCTCCTGTGGGTATGATTAGCCCGCGCGATACATGGAATGAAAAGAAGAAGTGCCTCCTTGCGCAGACCAATCCCCCATTAAATAGCACGCCGCAACTATTATCCCCATTAACACACCACAGTTACGCGCTACATCAATATTGTAACAGTATTGGTTAATTAAGGCAAGGCAAGTTTCCAAACAAACATTTTCTAGTTACTATCAATAGATACACGAAACAAAATTACACCTACATATATCTTAATTGGCTAGAAAAACAGATGGAGGTAAACAATAATAGGCTTAATGACTTAAATGACCAACAAGATGTGGCGTAATGGGCAAAAAAGGTCATAATAGAGGCCGCTACAATGTTGAAGCGTTCGATTAGATGCCAACTTCCGACAAACCAGACCACTTTCTTTTTATCGAGGGAAACCGAGTGACGAAACAAGAAGAGCTGTTGCTGCGCTACGGCTGCAATCCGCATCAAACCCCTGCGCGGGCATATATGCGAACGGGCGAGTTGCCGTTTCAGGTGTTGAACGGCAGTGCCGGGTATATCAACCTGCTGGACGCATTGAACGCCTGGCAACTGGTGAGGGAGCTGAAGCGTGCAGTGGGAGCACCCGCCGCCGCCTCGTTTAAACACGTCAGCCCCAGCGGGGCTGCCATCGGCCTCCCCTTGAACGAACCCTTGCGGCGTGCCTATCGAGTTGACGACCTGGAACTCTCACCGCTGGCAACCGCCTACGCACGGGCACGCGGGACGGATCGGCTGTGTTCCTTCGGCGATTTTGTGGCGCTGAGCGACACGGTGGACGTGCCGACGGCGCAGTTGATCCGGCGCGAAGTGTCGGACGGCGTGATCGCCCCGGGCTACGAGCCGGAGGCGTTCGCGATCCTCAGCGCGAAGAAGGGCGGGAAGTACGTCGTGCTACAAATCGACCCCGCTTACGAACCTCCTCAGATGGAGAGCCGCGAGGTCTTTGGCGTGACGCTGGAACAACGGCGCAACGATTTGCAGATCAGCAATGCGAACCTGCAAAACATCGTCACCCGCGAACGCACGTTCCCCGCGCCGGCAGTGACCGACGCGCTGGTGGCATTGATCGCCCTGAAGTACACCCAATCCAACTCCGTATGCCTGGCAGTCGATGGGCAGGTGATCGGCGTGGGCGCGGGGCAGCAATCGCGCATTCATTGCACGCGCCTGGCTGCCTCCAAGGCAGACACCTGGTATCTGCGCCAGCATCCGGCGGTGCTTGATCTGAAGTTCAAGCGCGGGGTGCAGCGCCCGGATAAGGACAACGCGGCGGACCTCTATTTGCGCGACGACCTGACGGCGGCGGAAGAACAGGCCTGGCGCGAAGTCTTTGCCGAGGTGCCCGTGCGACTCACCCCAGCGGAGAAACGCGCCTGGCTGGATGGGCTACAAAACGTCGTGCTTGGCTCCGATGCCTTCTTCCCCTTCCGCGACTCGATCGATTGCGCCAGGCGAAGCGGGGTGAAGTACGTCGTGCAGCCGGGCGGCTCGAACCGCGATGAGCAAGTCATCCAGGCATGCGATGAATATGGCATGCTGATGGTATTCTCCGGCGTGCGGCTATTTCACCACTGACGGCCGGATGTGAAGGGCGCGAATTCATCCATAGGGGCGCATGGCTGTGTGCCCCTATCCCTTGCCGGTTCAGCGCTATGGCTGGCCTGGCACTCCTACAACTTTGTGGGGATTGCCAGGCACTACCCACTAACGTAACTCTTGCGCGGGGAAAGAAAATCCTTCCTTCTTATTACAACGATGATCACTGCGACGGCAAACCACACAAGCCCAAAGAGCATCATCAGCCGTAAATCAGCGCGTGCCTCCCGCACTGGATAGAAACTGACATTTATCGCAAAATGGAATATCCCGGCAATGACGACGTTATAGTCTGTGCCTCTAAGGAGCCAGCCTATAACAACCGACTCCGCCAGTGTGGAGATCACAAAAAACAACAGGTAGAGTGGGCCATACTGATAGTAAAGGATATGCCATAAACCCCAGAGCACCCCTATCACTACAGAAGCAATCAATACGTTTGCCCTTTCTTCAACAATGCGTTGCAGATAGCCTCGCCAGCCCAGTTCCTCACCGAAAGCACCGACTAAATTGCCCCCAAGCAGGATCAGTAACGGAATCCCGCTGATGGGTTCAATATTTACCGAACCGACAAATTGGCTATAACTCAGAAATAGAACACCTGACACAAATAGGGGAATCCCAATCGCCCCGATATATCTCAGCGTTTGCGCACCCGTGAGGGCAATCGTGAGCCTTACATTTTCCTTTCTGAATAGCGCCAGCATGACGAGGGCAGCAATCGCGGGCGCAAATTGAGGCAATGAGATGGTGTAGAAATCGATCTTCAACACTTTCAGTTGAATGCCTCCGAAGATAATGCACAGAATCAATGCGAGGATATAAAATAATGCTACTCTGAAAGTCGTTTTCATCTTCTCCTCCTTGTGGAGAACATGACTTACACTATCCAGAATTCCACGTCGCGATTACATTTCTCATTTTCACCCCAAACAGGGAACTGCTTGGGTGGGGCCAGCTTCATTTTAGCAAGGATATTTTTATAGACCTGCTGATAGGATTTCCCAAGGGCTTCATCGCCATACTTCGAAGTTGTTGAAACTCACCGTCGTCTCAGCATCCACTATCGGATCGACTTCGTTGGAACGAAAGTGCCGCATCGTCCAGCGTGATCGACGCCTGCCCTTTCAGTATCCTCTATCGGATCGACTTCGTTGGAACTAAAAGGTGCTGGCCGACGCAACCGCCGATCAGCGCAACTTTCAGTATCCTCTATCGGATCGACTTCGTTGGAACGGTTGTCAGCCGATCCACGCTCAGCCAGATGTTAGCTTTCAGTATCCTCTATCGGATCGACTTCGTTGGAACACACGCGATGCGCTTGCGAATGTCTTCAGGAGACGTCTTTCAGTATCCTCTATCGGATCGACTTCGTTGGAACGTCCGGCTTCCGTGTGGTTCATGCAGTGACAATACCTTTCAGTATCCTCTATCGGATCGACTTCGTTGGAACGAGGAATTGCAAGCCCAACTCGCCACACTGAAGGACTTTCAGTATCCTCTATCGGATCGACTTCGTTGGAACGATCGACCCCAATGCTAACGCCATAGGCGTTCATTGCTTTCAGTATCCTCTATCGGATCGACTTCGTTGGAACAGTAACACCGGCACGGAAACACTCACAGCCGCGACCTTTCAGTATCCTCTATCGGATCGACTTCGTTGGAACACGATGAGCGCCTCGGCGGCTGCCGCGCTTGCGACTTTCAGTATCCTCTATCGGATCGACTTCGTTGGAACAGATAATGTGACGTTCTGGTTCACTGATCCTGTGTCCTTTCAGTATCCTCTATCGGATCGACTTCGTTGGAACTACCTGGCTCGCTTCGACCGCGATCGTCATGCCCCTTTCAGTATCCTCTATCGGATCGACTTCGTTGGAACATATTCGAGGGACTGGGCTAGAATATCCATAGCCCTTTCAGTATCCTCTATCGGATCGACTTCGTTGGAACCACAATATACGCATGATTTAGCTGGGGGAATCACGGCTTTCAGTATCCTCTATCGGATCGACTTCGTTGGAACCCGGGGCACGTTTCTGATTCACGCAATCGCGATAAACTTTCAGTATCCTCTATCGGATCGACTTCGTTGGAACATGATTACATAGAGAACCAAACGGTAGAGAATTATCCTTTCAGTATCCTCTATCGGATCGACTTCGTTGGAACAGAGCTAGTTTGGGTGTGGTCTGGTCAGGTCGTGCACTTTCAGTATCCTCTATCGGATCGACTTCGTTGGAACTCCGCGATATGCTCAACATCCGCAAGCGTTGTCACTTTCAGTATCCTCTATCGGATCGACTTCGTTGGAACGTCTGGCTCCCAGGGGATCGTCTCGAATTGCCCAACTTTCAGTATCCTCTATCGGATCGACTTCGTTGGAACCTTACCTGAATGAAGAGCCCGAAATAGGTGATGATAACTTTCAGTATCCTCTATCGGATCGACTTCGTTGGAACCGAATGTGTTTATTGGATATAACAATTCTTAAGAGCTTTCAGTATCCTCTATCGGATCGACTTCGTTGGAACCTTTGTCTCATCGTGATGCTGGTGCTCGTAACGATCTTTCAGTATCCTCTATCGGATCGACTTCGTTGGAACCCAATTAACCTGATACTCAGTCAAAGGTGTAGAAGTACTTTCAGTATCCTCTATCGGATCGACTTCGTTGGAACCACAATACACACGTTCGCCAAAGACGTGAATGAGCCTGCTTTCAGTATCCTCTATCGGATCGACTTCGTTGGAACGCCGACCCAAACGACCGGCCAAAACTTTCAGTATCCTCTATCGGATCGACTTCGTTGGAACGTTACATAACGGTTGTTATAGTAAAGTCTATCTATACTTTCAGTATCCTCTATCGGATCGACTTCGTTGGAACACTAACGACGTAGTTGTGCTATCAAGAACT
>DAOUFG010000011.1:0-36439 GCA_034430115.1 Thermoflexales bacterium
CCTATATTGAAATGCGTAGAGTGAATTCAGGTGGCGGTTGGCGACCAGAATCACGTCGCCGCCGCGCCCGCCGTTCCCCCCGTCGGGACCACCGCGCGGGACCATTGATTCGCGCCGGAAGCTGACAACGCCGTTGCCGCCAGTGCCTCCGCGCACAGTAATCCTTGCTTGATCATAGAACATGGTGAACCAGAGGATAGCACAGGTGCGCCTGCGCTTATGATCGCGTTAACACGAAGACGGCGATGCGTGAGCGCAGCGAGGGCAGGCTGTGGATGATGCGTTTATCATCCAGGTAGATCGTGCGCTCGATATGGCTGTCGGCGCATTGGGCGAACTGCACAAACTGGCGCAGGGTGATGGCGCGCATACGCGGTTCCCCGGAACAAAGCTCATAGCCCGTTCCTTCGCCGCGCAGCGCGCGCCAACGTTCGCGCCAAAAGCCCGTATTTTCAAAAGAGATGATGGCGTGCTTGCCGACGCGCAGCATCTCGCGCACCACCGGTTCCGGCTTATCCAGGAAGGCCAGCGTCTGGCTGAGGACGACGAAATCGAAGGCTGCATCGCGATAATCGGCCAGGCCCTCCTCGATGTTCCCCTGGCGAACCGATAGCCCACGCCCGATGCAGGCGCGCACGTTTAGTTCGCTCAATTCGACGCCACGCGCCACCACCTGGCGTTTTTGCACCAGTTTGGCCAGTAGCTCGCCATCGCCGCAGCCCAGGTCCAGCACACGTGAGCCGGCGGTGACGACGTCGATGATCGCAGCATGGTCGAGGCGATGGTTATTGAGCGTTTGAGTTTGGGTTTGAGTCATATATCAGCGGCGATATTGTTGAAAGCGATGGATGAACGGTCTGGCGTGTTCGTCATGGGCGGAAGCTGGCCCAGGAAGTCGCGCGTCAGTTCGGCCAGCCGGTCCACTTCCAACAGGAATGAGTCGTGTCCGTAGTCGCTCTCGATCTCGACATAGGTTGCGTCGATGCCGTTTTGCAGCAGGCTGCGCACCAACTCTTTCGACTGCCGGGAGGGGTACAGCCAGTCTGACGTATAGCTGACCACCAGGAATTTGGCGGTGGCGTTTACAAATGCGTCGGCCAGCGAGGGCAGCCCGTAAGACAGGTCGAAGTAGTCCATCGCCTTGGTGATGTAGAGATAGGAGTTGGCGTCGAAGCGGCGGGTGAAGGCGTTCCCACGGTAGCGCAGGTAGCTTTCCACGGCGAATTCGGTGTTGAAATCGTAGCCGTAACGCTCGCGCTCTTGCAGACGCCGCCCGAACTTTTCGCGCATGGACGTGTCGCTGAGGTAGGTGATGTGCCCGATCATGCGCGCCACCGCCAGCCCGGCATTGGGGGGCGTGCCTTCGTAATAGTCGCCGTGGTTCCAGTTGGGGTCGGCATAGATTGCCTGGCGGCCAACTTCGTTCAGGGCGATGGTTTGCGCCGACAGGCGGGCCGTGCTTGCCAGCACCATGGCGCTGCACACGCGCTCCGGGTAGGAGACGGCCCATTGCAGCGCTTGCATGCCGCCCATGCTGCCGCCCGTCACGGTGAGCAGTTGTTCTATCCCCAGGTGGTCGATCAGGTGATGTTGCGCCTCGACCATGTCGGCAATCGTGATGACGGGGAAGCTCAAGCCATAGGGCTTGCCGGTGGCCGGGTCGGGCGAAGTAGGGCCGGTGCTGCCGCGACAGCCTCCGATGACGTTGGAGCAAATGACGAAGTATTTATCTGTGTCGAACGCCTTGCCCGGGCCAACGGCCTCATCCCACCAGCCAGGTTTTTCATCGTTGGGTGAGTTCAGCCCGGCCACGTGTGCGTCACCGGTGAGGGCATGCAAAATGAGGATCGCATTGCTACGCTCCTCGTTCAGTTGCCCGTAGGTTTCATAAGCCAGCGTGAACTGGCTGAGCGTTGCGCCGCTCTGCAAGTGAAGTGGTTGATCAAATGTTACGTATTGTGTTTGGACGATCATATTGCTTGAAGAGGTCAGGAAGCCCTTGTCTCGGTTTACGTCACTTCCTGACCCCCATGATTACGGAGCCTATGCCCCGACGGTGCTCTCCGTCTTGCTGTGGCCGTTGCCGGCGATGCTGACGGCTTTGGCCAATGCCTGGTCCAGGTCCCAGACGATGTCGCGGATGTCTTCCAGACCGATGCTCAGACGGATGAAGTCATCAGTCACGCCGGTGCTTTCCTGCTCCGCTTCCGTCAATTGTGAGTGTGTGGTGGTGGCGGGATGGATCGCCAGCGATTTTGCGTCGCCGATGTTTGCCACGTGCGAGAACAACTTCAAGTTCTCGATGAATGCCCGCCCGGCTTCGCGCCCGCCTTTGATGCCGAAGCCGATCAGCGCCGTCAGGCCCCTGGGCGCGACGCGCTTCAGTTCTTCTTTTTGCGGGTAGTTGGGCAGGCTGGGATGGGTAACCCATGCCACGTTTGGGTTCTGCGCGAGATGGGCTGCAACCGCGTTGGCATTGGCGATGTGGCGCTCCATGCGCACGGGCAGCGTTTCAAGCCCCTGGATGTTCAGGAACGAGTTGAAGGGCGATTGCG
Organism: Thermoflexales bacterium; assembly: GCA_034430115.1. Taxonomy (GTDB): domain Bacteria; phylum Chloroflexota; class Anaerolineae; order J036; family Brachytrichaceae; genus CAIXPS01. The sequence continues at coordinate 2,556 of DAOUFG010000011.1, forward strand.
ATGCGCCGATATCGCGCAAGAGCTGCACGCGGGCTTTGATGATGTAGGCGATTTGCCCCAACGCGGCGGAATAGACCAGCCCGTGATAGCTTGGGTCGGGTTCATTGAATTCGGGATGGCGCGTGCTCTTGGACCAATCGAACTTGCCGCCATCGACGATCACCCCGCCGATGCTGGTGCCGTGCCCGCCGATGTACTTGGTGGTGGAGTGAACGACGATGTCGGCGCCCCATTCGAACGGCCTTACCAGGTAAGGGGTGACGGTGGTGTTATCGATGATGAGCGGCAGGCTGTTTTCGTGCGCGATCTTGGCGACCGCCCCAAAGGGGAAGATGTCCAGCTTGGGGTTGCCGACTGTCTCGCCGTAGATGGCCTTGGTGTTGGGCTTGATCGCCTGGCGGAAGTTCTCTGGGTTGGTGGGGTCAACGAAGGTCACCTCGATGCCGATGCGGGGCAGCGTGTAATGGAACAGATTGTAGGTGCCGCCGTAGAGCGAGGCCGAGCTGACGATGTGATCGCCCGCCCTGGCAAGCGTCAGGATGGCGAGCGTTTCGGCGGCCTGGCCGGATGAGGTGACCAATGCGGCGACGCCGCCTTCCAACGCGGCAATGCGCTGTTCAACCACGTCGTTGGTCGGGTTCATGATGCGCGAGTAGATGTTGCCGAACTCGCGCAGGCCGAACAGGTTGGCGGCGTGTTCGGTGTTTTTGAACTGGTACGAGGTGGTCTGGTAAATAGGCACGGCACGCGCGCCCGTGGTTGGGTCGGGTTGTGTACCGGCATGTAGTGCAAGCGTATCGAAATGGAACTTGTGTTCTTCAGACATTTCTCTCCTTCGATCTATAAACAACACACAATTTGTTACTGAAATTTAAACCAATACAGGGGAAGCCAGCGGAACGAAATGGGCCACCCGACCGGTGGCGCTTGATTCAGCCAGGGCCGACGGGCCCTAACGACACCTACAGGACAGCAGGCAACATCCTCCCAGACGAAATGAATGAGGGAGCAATGGTGGCTGGCGATGCTGTGTACTCACGATCACAACCGGCTGAACGTTCCACATGGCTTAGACCTCAAGAAAAAGCAATCGCCCTCTTACCGTGCGCTGTACGATAAGAGGGCGATAACAATACCAGTTGTCAAAGCCGTCTCTCATCTACCAGCCGTCCGCTGTCGGAGTTGGCACCTTGGAATCAGGTTGCCGAGGCTTCACTGGGCCGTTCCCTCTGCCTCTCTGGATAAGAGTGCGGTCGAAACGCGACCGAATTTCAGTCGCGCGCCTATTCAGTTAAATAATGGGGCATAGAATACAGATGAGATTGATTCTTGTCAAGCCTTCATCCGCGTGTAGAATTGAAATTTAAGGATTGGATCGTTACTCATCTTTCTGCCAGGAGTCGAGGCGAGTTCATGAAAGCAAATCTGAACCGTGGTGCAGTGATCTTTACATCGATTGTAGCCGGTATGATTATTGGTCTCTTCGCGGGGGTTTATCTCTATACCGCATGGGTGTCTGCCGATACAATCCTTAATAACGCTTCGCCAAAATACCTTGCATACGATAGGGAAACACTTACGCCGCAGTATCGTGATTTTTATGTGGTAAGAGCTGCGGAAAAGTATCAACGCGATGTCCAGTCGGGTCTAGCCAACCCGCTCCAGGGCGCTTATGACGTGCTGGGGCTGACGACCGGCGACACTACCATCGATGAAGCGATTGAGATGGTGCAACTTTCGTCGCAGGTCATCAACAAGGATGTCAACACGAATGGCGCTGCCAGCCTGTTTACCCAAAATGAGCAACTCGCGGTGGACTCGCTATTGAGGGCGCTGACGAGCGCGAGAGACGTGAAGACGGCTCCCACAGTGGATTATGCGAAGTATCAGCCGGCGGTTGCGCGTAATACGACGCGCGTGGTGGGGTTCCTGTTGCTCCTGATTCTTGCGCTGGTCGCGTTCCTGGTGATCTACTGGGTGGACCGCTTGCCCACGCATGACCGCCCCGACACGTCACGTCGCTATCCGCGCGCACCGCGCCATCCAGCCGGCTCAATCATAGGGGACCCAGGCGATCTCTACGTTGCAGCCACGCCGGGGATGGGCAATATCCCGCCCGATGTCAGCCCGACTGAGCCCGGCATCGCAAGGGTGCCCCCCAGTCCCACACCATCCGGGCCTGCACCCGCCTCTGCGCCGGCCAGTGCAGGTGCGCCCCTCCAACAGGTTACCGTGGACGTGCCACTGGTAACTTTTGCGCCCACCGTCTATCGGCATGGTGATGATCACTTTGACGAGGACTTCGCGATCGATGGCCCAATGCACGAGATGATCGGCGAGTGCGGCGCCAGCGTTGCGGATCGCATCGGCGTGGATATGCCGGCGCGTGTTTCCGCGTTAGCGTTGTGGGTGTTCGATAAAAACGATTTCCAGAGTACGACCAAGATCCTGATGACCGATTATGCCTGGAACGACCCGGTGATCCGCGGAAAGCTAAAGTCGCGTGGTGACGCGGTATTGGCTGCGAATGGCAGCGTGGTGGAGATCCTCACCACCATGTTGCGCGTGGAAGTGCAGGTGAATGACCTGCTGCTGAATAGCGACAATAACCCGCCGCAAGGCTACTTCCAGAACGTCTCGCTCACCTTTACCGTCTATAAGCGCTAGGCAGTGATTGCGAAAGTAGATTAAGCGCTCTGTTTGCTGACCAACAAACAGAGCGCTTTTTATTTATAGCTCAAGCGTCATGCCGTCATACGAAACAAGGAAGCCGCGTTGCGCGGCGAGCGGAACCATCTCATCGTAGGTGGCGAGTCCGTTGTGCGAGAAGTGGTTCACGCAACAGGTCGTTTGATCGTCCACGCAGCCGATTTGGGCCAGGCGGTGCTTCACTTTCGCCACCATCTCCAGGCCCATATGATTGCTCCCGCACGGCTTGAGGCCGGTCGTGCAGTCCAGCGAGATGAAATCCAGGTGCGGGTGGTGCCGTTCCAGGTATTCCCATGTTTCAGCGAGGAAGTAACCAGTATCGTTGGCATACAGGATGTTTTTTGCGCCATCGCTGATCAGGTAGATCACCGGGTCGCAACGCGGGTCGTGATCGGCCCTCAGGGGCGTCATCGTGTAGCCATTGGCGCTGAACGACTCGAAAGGTGTCACGCGTTGAAATGCCACGCGGCCCTGGGCGGTCATGTCATAGCGGTCGATGATGCTTTGAACCTTGGCCTCAGCAGGTTGAGTGCCATAGACCGTCAGTAGCCTCTCCGGCGAGAAGTAGGCAAAGCCCTGCCGGCGCATTTCAAAATCGGCGGCGTACAAGTGATCGGAGTGATCGTGCGTGATGATGCAGGTGCTGACGCTCGCCAGATCGAGGCCCTGATAAAGCACGTGCATGTACGTGTCCGCCGGGAAGTCGATCAGGAGCCGGTCGTCGATGAGCGCTTGCGAGCGCGTGCGGATGTTTCTGCCGCCGGCGGCACGCGCCCTGGCGCAGGCGGGACATTTACAAAAGAGGGCGGGCCACCCTTCGGCGGCGGCTGTTCCAAAGTATTTGAATTTCATCTTCGTTTAACCAGTATAGATTTTCAGAATCGCTGCTGTGGATTGTTCCACGTCCAGGGCGGTGTTATCGAACATGACGACGTCTTGTGCCGCCTGGCTGGGCATTGTGCTCAGCAGGTCGTAAAAGTGTTTGACCCATACTTCCGGCGTAATGTGATTGAAGCAGGTCCTGGTTTGGCTGCGTGCCACGGCGGCCTGATAGCTGGGCTGCAAGACGAAGAGCTTGTATCTGAGTTGCCTGGACTGAAATATGCGCCGGTAAAGGGGAATATCCTCTGGGACGATGACGTGTGAGAGGACGATATCCCTCTTTAGCGCAAGCAGAATATCGATTTCGAGTGCGATTTCCGCAAGCATGGCCGGGCCGTTGAAATCCACCTTGTGGACGCCCGTCTTGTGCCGGATGACGTTCATCACGCAATCCCCATCGATGACATCGAAGCCGTACTTTGCCCTTAGCGCGCAGGCGGTGGTGGTTTTCCCGCTGGCGCAGGTCCCGCTGAGCACCAGCAGTTTCTGGCCCTCAAGCCCGGTGGGCCTTCCAGTGAATGAGACCTCCGAGCCGCAGACCCGGCAGGTGGGGAGGATGGGATATAGCTCGAACTGTTGCACCCGTAGCTGCTGGTTGTAAACGATGACCTGCTCGATGGGAATCTCCCGGCAGTGGGGGCACACCCAGCGGATCGTATGCTCATCGTGTATGTTTGTCATCGTTCACCTGGTCGGCAAATCATTGGATCTCTTGCTTTGCTGTGGCGGGTTGCCCTTTCATCAGCGCAGTGCCGGCGAACAACAGCAGCGGGAAGATGATGGCAAATAGTAAACCCGACTTCAGCCCCACCTGGTCGGGGTTCAGGTTGTTCGCAACGCCAAATGCGAGCAACTGGCCGGATTTTTGTGCCAGGTCCGAGATGACCCCTGCAAGCCAGGGGCCGATGGATGCGCCGAGGTCGCCAAATACTGCGAGCAGGCCGAACATCGCGGTGCCGCCTCTCGGATAGGTTGCCGATGTCAGGCTAAGCGTGCCGGGCCACATCAGACTGACCGAGAAACCGCACAGCGCACAACTGAGCAAGGCGACCCAGGGGATATGCACGAAGACCGTCACGGCGTAACAGAGCACACACAGGACTGCGCTGGCCATCAGGGCCTTCTTGAGTTGAATTTTGTGGCCCCAGAAGCCGTAGAGCGCGCGCCCGGCGCCCATGAACACGGCAAATAAGCATGGGCCAAGCAGGTCGCCAACGAGCTTCGGCACTAGCAGGCCCTTTTCGGCAAATAGGGATGACCATTGCGACATGGTCAGCTCGGATGAGCCGGCGCATAGCATTAGGATTAGCGCGATGATGAACCCATTGGAAGAGAAAAGCTCTTTAAGCGGCTGCTTCACACCATCCGGCAACGGCGGTATGAGTGGCACTTTTAAGAATTTGACCAGGTTGTAGAGCGGGACAATTGACCAGGCGACAGGCAGGAGGAACCATATGTGCGTGCCCAACGCAGAGAGCAGTAGCGTCGTTACCAGTACCACGCCCATCTGCCCCCAGCAGTAGAAGGAGTGCAGCAGGCTCATGGCCGATGCTTTGGCATCGCCGGGCAAAGAATCCACGATGGGGCTGATCATCACCTCGATCAGCCCGCCGCCGATTGCATAGATCATTACGGCAATCACGAGACCCAGATAGGGCGATGGGAGCAACTTCGGCAACAGGCCGAGGCCGATCAACCCCGCTGCGCTGAATAGATGCGCCAGGATGGCGGCGGTGCGGTAACCGATGCGATCCACGTAGCGCACGGCCAGGAAATCGGCCACGATTTGTGTGCCAAAGTTGATCAGGATGAGCCGCCCGATCATCTCGAACGAGATGTTGAACTCGGTCTGAAAGATGATGAACAGCAGTGGCGCGATGTTGTTGACGATTGCTTGCGTAATGTAGCCCAGATAACAGGCGTGCAGCGTTTGTTTGTACGTGTGACTCAACGACGATGTCTCCTGGCGTGTGCTTTTATATCAATTTCGCCATGTAGAACTCATCAACCAGTTTGCCGTCCACCCGCAACGAGTTCCTTTTGGTGCCCTCTACCTCAAAGCCATATTTCTGATACAGGCGAATGGCGTTTTCGTTTTGTACCCTCACCGTCAGCTCCAGCCGCGAAACACCGTTCGCACGGGCCCATGCATCGAGTGCCTGAAAGAACTGCGAGCCAATGCCTTGCCCGCGATAACTACGCAAGATGCCAATGACCACATAGGCGCTGTGTTGTATGCGCCGATAGCGGCCTCTTTCGGCGGCCAGAAAACCGGCGACCTGCACGCCGTCGGTTGCGATCAGATAGAGCGACCCGGATTGCAGAGAGTCGTTAATGACCTGCTCGGCGTAACCCACCGTCGTGGGTCTTTCGCCGGGTTCCAGCATCATATTGTCAGTTTCACAGTCGAGTTGAAGCAACATCTTCAGTAAAGCGTCTGCGTCACTGAGATGAGCGCTTCGGATTCCCATTGCTTTATTCATGTGGCTCCGCGTGGAGGTTACCATGTGGCAATGCCACGGTCAACCTTCTTTCGGTTGATCGTTTTGATGCAATTCCGTTAAAGATTCTCGTACCCAGTTGGAGGCTTCATCGTCGGCCTGTGAGGGGTAGGTGAGGTCTAACGCCGAAGCGACTTCCAACGCCAACGAACGGAAGAGGCTCATCGTAGCGAGCAGGGCCTGCTTGACGTCCGCCGGATCATAGTGTGCGAAGGTGCCGTGCAACGCTTGCACAATCTTGTTGTCAGCCCATTGTTCCAAGAATCTGCCGCTATGCCAGGTGTCATAGTTCCAGCCGTGGGTGACATGTGCATGCCACTCGATGAGCTTGAGGAGATGGCTCCTCATGTAGCCGTTCAGACATGACGTCGCGACCCATATTTCCCCTCGGCGCAGCTTTTTAGCGCTCCACACCGTGTGATACCAGAAGTCGTTGATGAGGTTGGAAAATTCGGCTTGAGAGGGCGGCGCATCGTCCAGGTGAGGCGTTGGTTGAATAGGTAGGCAAGTTGCGATTTTGACTTCATCAAGCAGTACCAAGTGCCCCCGCGCGAACAGCGCTTGAAGCTCGCCATCATGAAGTGCCCGGCGGAATTGTGCTTCTGTGAAGAGCAGGAAATCGACGTCCAGGGCGTTCTCGAACAACACGCGTCGCTCTTTAGCGCCGCCGATGGTATCTTCGGTGAACCACATCCAGTAATGGCCAATCTGTTCGAGCCAGCCCGAGGATGATAGGAAAACGTCCGGGTCATCAACGAGCATGAACAGATCCAGGTCGGAGTACTCATCCGCCGGGTGCTCTGAGCGTGCCTGCGAACCGATGACGATGACCGCCTTGATGTCCGGCGCGTCATGCGCCAGCGCGAGTAACCTGTTGATGATCGCGGCGTAGTGGCCTGTGATTTGGCTTGACATAGTGATTGATCCCTGAATTGATACGAGTCGCTTTTGCCCAGGCACTTAGGTTGCCATCCAGCGCCTGGACGAGTTGTCTACAGGTGGTGGATTCCCCGATGCCGCTCGGTCCGCAGATCAGGATGAGCTTTTTCATTGTTGATGGTGCGGTACAAGCTCCATCGACACCACAGTTTCCACGTGGTGCGTCTGCGGGAACATATCGAAGGGTTGAATGCGCTTGATCGTGTAGCCATTGTCCACGCAGACGCGCACGTCGCGGGCCAGGGTGGCTGGATCACATGAGACGTAGGTGACGCGGGGCACGCGCAATGCCAGCAGGCGTTGCAGCGCTTCGTAGGCCGCACCGGCACGTGGCGGATCCAGCAGGGCGGCATCCCAGGAGGTGGCCTTAATCTCGTCTTGAACGAGGGCTTCGGCCACGTCGGCAACGATGAAACGCGCATTGGGATGCGCCAACAGGTTCAGACGTGCATCGCGAATGGCGACCGGGTTTGATTCGACGCCCAGCACAACCCCGGCGCGCGTGCTGAGCGGAAGCGAGAAGAGCCCTGCGCCGCAGTACAGGTCCAGCACACGTTCAGCGCCTGTGAGGGAAAGCGAGGCAAGCACCTCTCGCACCAGCAGTTCGGCAATCCCTGTGTTGACCTGGAAGAACGAGGCCGGCGAGATAGTGTACTCAAATTCGCCGACGCGCTCATGCAGTGACGGCTGGCCGTAGGCGACGCTCGAGCGGCCATCCTGTTCTTCGAGCACGATCATGCGCTCGTGTGGGCCGGCCCCGGCGCGTAAGTGGACCTCGCGCAAGCGCCGCAATATCCCATGCGCTTTGGCCTGCTGGATGGCCTGTTCGAAGGCGGATTTGGCGCCGTCTTTGGCGGCGAGCAAATCGTTCAGCCTGTCGTCGGTGATGGGGCAGGCGTCGATCTCGACGACATTGTTGGTGCCTGCCATATTGAAGCCGGGGCGTTCGTGAGGCGACACTACCACCTGTGTATGGTTGCGATAGTGATAGGGCTGGTCGGTGCCAAGACATGGTTGCACTTCCACGTCCGACAATCTGGCGATGCGCGTGAATTGCTCTTTCACGGCTTGCGTTTTATAGGCGCGTTGCTGGGCAATGCCCACGTGCTGCCATTCGCAGCCGCCGCATAGCCCAAAATAGGGGCAGGGTGGGGTGATGCGCTCCATAGAGGGCCGTATCACCTTTACTAGCCGGGCGCGCGCGAAAGTGCGCCGGCGGTGCACCAATTCGATCTCAACCAGTTCCCCCGGCAATGCGCACGGTACAAAGATCACCATGCCCTCATGCCGGCCGATCGCTTCACCGGTGGGGGCAATCTCCGTCAGTTCAAGTTGCATTTTATCGAGCCCTTTGACATGCCTGCGCGTGAATGTTAGAGTCTGCGTACACGAAAGGCAAGATGTCGATGCAGAATATCATCTCACAGCCAGCCATGCACCTGGGTAAACTCGCAGAGTATGGCGAAGAGGCATTGGATCATTTGGTTCAACAGCGACGTGTTTTTAACCGGATGGATTGGTGGGCGCCGTTTGAATGGCTGGAGAGCGATGCCTTTTGTGCGGCCTCATCGGCACGCGGGGTGGACGCCGCTGTGTTAACCGTGCCAGTATCGATGGACCACATTGGGAACCTCAGTGCGGCGCGTTCGCGTGCGGCCTGGCTGCGCTGGTGCGCGGTGGCCGACGGCGTATCAGCGTCGGGTGTGTTGCGCCCGCTGTTGCAATACAATGCGCAGGAGTTGCTCGGTGCAGGCATCCGCGAAGTTTATGCGATCGTGGAACCGACGAGTTGGTTCACCGAGTATCTGCGCAAAGCGCGTTACCTTCACGTGGACGATGTGATTACGATGATCAACCGTGGTCGTGTGGATGAACCGGCGGTTCCTTTGCGAGATACTGAAGTGCTGGTGCGACCCGCGATGAAAGAAGATATGGATGCCGTGTGTGCTGTAGATCACAACGCGTTTGATGAGCAATGGCAGTATCCGCTATTTGTTTTCAGACGTGCCCTGGATACATGTGCCTATTTCAACGTTGCCGAACAGGAGGGACGGATTATTGGTTATCAACTTGCTACGACGGATGGGCTGGATGCGCATGTCACGCGCCTGGCCGTCCGCAAAGATTTACAGGGTCGGGGAATAGGCGCTGCACTGCTCAGAGATGCGCTTTCTGAATTACGTCATGGGCTGGGCGTGCGCTATATTACGCTCAACACTCAAGTGAGCAATCATGTGTCGCAGGGGTTATATGGGCACTTCGGGTTTCAGATGTTAGCGCCTACGATGTATGTGTTGTGCCGGCGAATCGGCGAGTGAAGGTCGCTTGTCTCTGCGGGCTAGATGAAGAAAACGCCTGAATCACCACGCAAGAAGGTTCAACGTGAATCGGTGCGCCGCGCGCAGCAGTCGGGCAAACGCCAGGCAGCCGTCGCGACGCGTCGTGTCACAGGCACGCCCCCATCGAAGGCCACGCGACTTGCGCCGGAGCCGGAAGATGTCTCGATGGAAGTGCCGTCGGGGCTGCGGCGCGCGTTTGTCGTGCTGTTGCTGGTCATGACGGTTGGGATTATCGGCTACGTCCTGATTACGAACATGGATGGGTTGAGCCACCTGTCATTGGCAGGCGGTGACGCAACGAGAATTGCGCCGCAGGAGGCCATCGCATCGGCAACTCCCGACGCGATGCGAATCGGGATTGTCAGCGGACATCGCGGCAATGACAGTGGGTCCGTTTGCAATGATGGGTTGACCGAGGCGCAGGTGAACTATGATATTGCGGTGCGCGTCGCCGAGATGTTGCGTGCAAATGGCGAAAAAGTGGACGTGTTGGACGAATTTGATCCGCGCCTGAGGGGATATAAGGCGAAGTTGCTCCTGTCCATTCATGCCGATTCCTGCACCTATATCAATGACCTTGCCACAGGCTTCAAGGTCGCGCGTGTGTTGGATAGCAAGACGCCGAAAGAGGATGATCGGCTTGTGGCGTGTATTACGGCGCGCTATAAGGCAGACACGGGGATGAAATTTCATGCAAACACTGTTACGGCAGATATGACGCAGTATCATGCGTTTCATGAGATCGACGCGCAGACGCCCGCGGCGATCATCGAAACGGGGTTCTTATACCTGGATCGAGAGATGTTGACCAAACATCCCGAATTGGTGGCGCAAGGTATTTACGACGGTATAAGCTGTTTTTTGAATGGGGAAGAACCGTGATTTAGAGTGGTCGTACAATAGAAGTGTTTCCATTGTTGCAGGGAGGAGGAGGAAATCATGCAAAAGTGTGACGTTGTTGCTTCGGGGAAATATCGACTGAGTAAGATGGGGATGATCGGCCTGGCACTGAGCGTTGCATTGTCGATGATGCTTTGCTTATGCGCTCCGGCGCGAGCAGCAAGCACTTCACCTGCTCAATCGACACAACCCTCATCAGTGATGGACCTGGATGAGAGCTATTCCGATGTGTTGGCTTCTATCGACGTGTCGAAGCTTTCCGCCAAAGATGCAGAAGCTGTGCGTAAGGGAAAGTGGATCGAAGTCCGCTTGGCGACACAGCGTCTGATTGCCTGGCAGAATGGGCGCGCCGTCATGAGTTCGGCGATTTCCAGCGGCGTGCGTGCTTATCCCACGCTGCGTGGCACGTTCCATATCTATGTGAAGTATCGCGCGACGCGTATGCGCGGCCCAGGCTACAACCTGCCGAATGTGCCATATACGATGTATTATTACAGTGGCTATGCCATTCACGGGGCCTACTGGCACAATAATTTTGGGCATCCGATGAGTCATGGGTGCGTCAATTTACCGGTTAGCTTTTCGCGCCAGCTTTATAACTGGGCGTCGGTCGGCACGTTGGTATATATCCATTGATCTGTTTTGCATTTGATGGTCATGCTTGAGCATCATCATGACGTTGGCCAAAAACCCGGTTTCAGCACGAAACCGGGTTCATTTTTTCATTGGCACGTCATATTGGTTGGACGCAGGATTCCTCTATGGGGCGGGCTGATTGCGTTATTGGTAGGGGCAATCGGTCTATTACTGGGTGTGCAGAAGATGCAAGCTCAGGCCCTGGCGGATAAGCAATGGAATGATCTGTATGCGCGTGGTGTGCTGCGCATTGGGATCGACCCAGGCTGGCAGCCGTTCTCCTTTTATGATGCCTCCGGCTGGCAGGGGCTGGATGCGGATCTGACGCGTGAGATTGCGCGGCGACTGAACCTGCAAGTTCAAACCATCCCGGTGGGTTACGACTCGATGTACGACGCCCTGCACCTGTGGCAGGTCGATATCGATGTGTCGGCGGTAGTCGTGGATGCCTCGCACGGCGACGAATATGCTTTTAGCGACTCATATTTTGACGCCGGCCTTTTTCTCGTCTCTCCGGCGAACAGCCCTATCCGTACTGTAGACGACTTGGCGAATCGGCGCGTGGCCGTGGCGCTTGGTTCTGATGCAGACCGCAGTGCGCGTTATTGGGAGCGCCGGCTGGTGAACCTCACGCGCGTGAGCACCGCCGATGACGCAAGCGCGATTGGCATGCTACAGACTGGCCGGGCGGATGCAGCCATCGTGCCCGGTCTGACGGCTGCGAGGTTGACTGCACAGGGAGATATGTGGCAGTGCAGCAGTATCTCTGCACAGCCCTACGCGATTGCCTTGCGGCGCGATAACGCGCGTTTGCTGGCTGCGCTGAACCAGACGCTGGCGCAGATGCGCGCCGACGGCACCTTGCAGGCGATTGTGACGCGCTGGGCTGGCGCAAAGTAGCGGCAGTCTATCAGGATGTTTTCTCCGGCGCCGAATTCCCTTCCGGCTTGCGCCGATCATCCACAGCATTGATGACGTTCATCACGCGATCGATATCGTCGCGTAGCCAACGCTCAATGCCGTCCACTGCGCGGTCGTAAGCAGGGTCCATTAGCGCCAGGTCTGCTTTGGAGAATGGCTGCAATACGTAATCCACCGGGTCCATCCGTCCTGGGGGACGGCCAATCCCGATGCGCAGGCGCGGAAAGTTCTCGGTTCCTACGCGAGCGATGATGGATTTCATCCCATTGTGTCCACCCGATCCGCCAAACTTGCGCATGCGAATCTGTGCAGTGGGCAGGTCCAGATCATCATAGATGACCAGAAGTCCCTCTGGCGGGGTTTTGTAGAACTTCACGATTGGCCCAACGGCTGCGCCACTATCGTTCATGAATGTTTGTGGCTTGACCAGCACGACTTTGATGCCATCTATGTCGCCGGTTGCGACAATCGCCCGGTTCATCATCTTGCTGAATTTCAGGCCGTGTTTTTCTGCCAACCGGTCGATCACCTGGAATCCTGCGTTATGGCGTGTGTGCGCGTACTCCTTGCCTGGGTTCCCCAGGCCGACGATCACGCGGCGTTGTATTGTTTGTAATTCATCTGCCATGCGTCATCGTCCGTAATCGATTGGCTTGTGGAAGGCCTTTTGGATCAACAGGCCGATGAGCTTCTTCAGCAACAGATAAGCGCCCAACGCAACAAATGCATAAAGCGCATACCGCATGCCCGAAACAAACGCATGTGGGATGTCGGACAGGTTCAGGGATGTGTCCAACTGGCTGGTATCAATCCCAGCGATGGTGGTGCCGCTGATGCTGTCTGTAGCGGTTACTACAGCGCCGGTGGTGTCCGTGACAGTGCCACTCGTTTCGTTGCCGCCTGCCGCCTCGGTATTTGCGATGGTGAGTTCACGCACAATCGTCTCCGTTGTTGTGCCATCGCTATTTACCACCTGTAGGCGAATAGCATAAGTACCGTTCGGCACGGGGCGTGTGTTCCAAACGGCGAGCATCCCGTTGGCCTGGGGCTGCACTGCGCCGTTGATGTCGGTCCAGGTCGCCAGGTCCGGCTCGGCAGCATAAGCGACGGTGTATTGCGCAAAGCTGGGGGATGTGGCCGTTCCCTGTATGGTGATATTCCCGCTGATTGTCTGGCCGAGGGTTGGGTAAGTAATGCGCGCAACAGGGCTATCCTGGGCCAGGGCCTGAGCCTGGGCCAGGTATATGGCCGCTAGCAAAGCCAGCATCCCCACAATTCGTAAACCTGTTTTCTTCAACGTTTGATCTCCGCTTGATGCTTTCATTTTGTCAGGAACCAAGTGTAACGCGATTTGTTGCGCATGAATGGCTCGAAGCACACCAGTATAACGATGGTATACTGTTCGCACACTTATGGGGATGCAACGGCTTCGACGGGACGGGCATACTCCGAGTGGCGAGCCGAGATGCGACTCTCGTAAAACGGCGCAAAGCACATTAAGTGCCAAGAGCATTAACTGGAATGCTGTCCCAGTCGCCGCGTAAGCGTCGCTGAGAAGCATCCGGGGTTTATTAACTCCGGCGTCGTCCAGGGCCTCGCATTGGTGGGACCTGGTTGCGGCGTAATAAAGCCAATGGGCAATCTCGCTGAGGTTCGTAGGCGGTTTGATTGCTGGCCGGCAGGCCGAAAACACGAGCTGGCATGATGATAAGTCCGCCGCTGGACGTGCAGCATGCGAGATTAAAACAGCGACTACGCTCGTAGGCATTCGTGGTCGGTTCGTTTCGGACCCGGGTTCAATTCCCGGCATCTCCACTTGATATGGGAGCGCGTAGCGTGTTACATGTTGCGCGCTCCTTTGCTATCTGGGGGGATTGTCATCGTAGAGCTTCTATAATGGCGTTGGGCTGACGTAGAGGAGACATCAAAACACGGTCATGACATCATCATGATCAAGGCAGAGACAAGGAGCATGCGATATGAAACCTGAGGCGCAAGTAAATCAGGTTAAGCAGGGAGATATTAGCACCCTCCAGGCGGCCAGTGACGTGCTTAGCGGCCAGAGCAAGAAGGGATTCCTGGCACGCCTGTTACCTTTTATGGGCCCTGCGTTTATTGCCAGCGTCGCGTACATGGACCCCGGCAACTTCGCCACCAACATTCAGGCCGGCGCGCAATATGGTTACTTGCTGTTGTGGGTGATCCTGGCCAGTAACTTGATGGCGATGTTGATTCAGACCCTCTCCGCCAAGCTGGGAATTGCCTCGCAGTTGAACCTGGCCGAGCAGTGCCGGGCACATCTGCCTCGCTGGGTCGTATGGTCTATGTGGGGACTGATGGAAGTCGTGGCCATGGCGACTGACCTGGCCGAATTTCTTGGCGCGGCCTTGGGGTTCAACCTGCTGTTTGGGATGCCGCTGTGGATTGCAGGAATCGTAACTGCAATTGCCACCTTTATCATCCTTGGCCTGGAGCGCTATGGCTTCCGCCCGCTGGAAGCCGTCATCACGGTGATGGTCGGTGTGGTTGCGGTGAGTTACCTGATTGAGACTGTCCTGGGCCAGCCTGATTGGGGCCAGGTGGTCTACCATGCCGTCATCCCGCGGTTTACGGATGCGGAAAGCGTTGTGCTGGCTGCCGGCATCTTGGGCGCAACCGTGATGCCACACGCGATATTCTTGCATTCGTCGCTGATGCAGGACCGGATCACTGTGAGAGAGCCGGCGTTGTTGAAACGGCTGTTCCGGTTTGAGATCATTGACGTGCTGGTTGCCATGGGGGTCGCCGGGCTCATCAATATGGCAATGTTGATCATGGCAGCCGCCACCTTTTTTGGTCACGGGGCGACGAGCGTTGGCACGATCGAAGAGGCACACCGGACACTGGAACCCCTGCTCGGCTCCGCGGCAAGCGCCGTGTTTGCTATTTCCCTTCTTGCAGCAGGGCTGTCGTCGGCCTCAGTGGGCACCATGGCGGGGCAGGTCATCATGCAGGGATTTCTGCATCACAAAATCCCGGTGCTGGTGCGGCGCATTGTGACGATGGTTCCCTCGTTGATTGTGATCGCACTTGGGTTGGACCCGACGCGCACGCTGGTCATCAGCCAGGTAGTGCTCAGTTTTGGGTTGCCCTTTGCCATCATTCCGCTTGTGATCTTTACCAGTCGCAAAGATATCATGGGCGTGTTGACGAATCATAAGTTGACGACGGTTGTGGCAAGTGTTGTCGCCGCGATCGTTGTGTGCTTGAACGTATACCTGTTGTATCAAATTATCTCCGGAGGGTGAAATGTTCAAACACTTGCTGGTTCCCCTGGACGGATCTAACCTGGCAGAAGTTGCACTGCCATACGCGGCCTTTATTGCCGGCAAACTGAATGCAACCGTGACGCTGATTCATGTGATTGAACGTAACCCGCCGCAAACGGTGCATGGAGAGGCGCATCTGAGGGACGCAGCCGCAGCGCAGAAATACCTGGATGATGTTGCGGCAAAGGCATTCCCCCCGGACGTGCGGGTGGAAAAGCACGTTCACACGAGTGAGGTGGATGAAGTCGCCCGCAGCATCGTTGAGCACGCAGGTGAGTTCAAGCCGGACTTGATTGTGATGTGCTCGCATGGCAATGGTGGTTTGCGCGATTTGTTGGTCGGAAGCATTGCGCAACAAGTTATCTCGCAGGGCACGACGGATGTGCTGCTGATCCCTCCCACGCCGAATGCACCGGTGAAGTCGTTCGCTTGCCATAGGGTGCTTTTGCCGTTGGATGGCGACCCGGAGCATGAACCAGGTGTGCAAGCGGCGGTCGATTTCGCTGGATTCTGTTTTTCTGAAGTGCACCTGTTGATGGTAGTGCATACCCCGGGAACGCTTACCGGGCAACGTGCCGCGGCGGGCAGGATGCTGCCTGGTGCAACGGCGGAGTTGCTGAACCTGACGGAACTCAGCGCACAGGAGTATCTACTCAGCAAGGTCGCTGCGTTGCAACCCACCGGCTTGACCGTGACGGCCGAAGTTGCCCGGGGTGACCCGGCCAGGGTCATCCTGAATACTGCGCATCGCATTGCGGCAGATTTGATCGTGCTCGGGACCCACGGCAAGTCGGGGTTGGGTGCGTTCTGGCAAGGCAGCGTCGCGCCGAAGGTGATGAACCAATCGGACGTCCCTTTGTTGCTGGTGCGTGTGCACGATTAATGCCGTGCTGATTGCGCGTCACTAACGAATGAATATATCGCTCACATTGATTCTCGGCATACCACTTCTGTGTCTGACGGTGGTGTTGGTGTTGATTGTATTCAGCATGGCGCAGTCCATGTTGCACAATAGCCGCAAGCAAGAGATATGGCCGGCCTTTGCCAGGCGGGTTGGCGGCGTGTTTCAGCAAGGCATGCACGGAAACCCGGATCACATTGCGGCCAGGATCGACGAATGGCCCATGCACCTGGATACGCACGTAACCGGGGGCAAGCAGAAGCTGATGAGTTACACGCGCCTGCGCGCGTTTTACCCGCCGCGTGCGCCGTTTGAGGCCGTCATCTACACATCCGACCTGCGTGATGAACTGAGCTTGCCCAACGATATGACACCGGTGCCGGGTGCGGAGTATGGCATGGACGCCGGGTTGATCTTGATAGCGAATCAGCCTGCTGTGTTACGCAAACTATTGGCGAATACCGACCTGGTGCGCCTGATCGGTTTGCTGGATTCGTTTGAACTGGAGATACGGCGCAGGCGCAACTGGAAGGGCGGGGGCGTCTCCAGCGCCGTTTACGAGGTTTATCTTCAGCATAGCGGCGTCGTGATCGACGATGGCACGCTGATGGTGATGTATCAACTTGTAGAAGTGATACTACGCCAGTTACATGCAATGGGCGTCGCAGGAAAGTCGTTTGCGGAATAGCAACACCTCCCTGCGACGTAAGGCCGGATCAGTGGGATACTTCTTTCATGAATTCATCGAACAGGTAGCCCGCATCGTGCGGCCCCGGTGAAGCCTCGGGGTGATATTGCACGCCAAAGGCGCGTTTGTTGCGGGCGCGCAACCCTTCCACACATCCATCGTTTAGATTTACGTGGGTCACTTCCACATCCCGCGGCAGGCTATCCGCTTGGACGGCGAAGCCGTGGTTGTGGCTGCTGATCTCAATTGCGGCTGTGTCGGAAAATGAGACGGGCTGGTTCCCACCACGATGTCCGAACTTCATTTTGTAGGTGTTGCCGCCAAGCGCCAGGCCCATGATCTGGTGCCCCAGGCAGATGCCGAAGATCGGCAACTTGCCCAGTAACTCACGGGTGGTGTTGACGGCGTAGGTACAGGCCGCCGGGTCCCCGGGGCCGTTTGACAGCAGTACGCCATCGGGGTGCATGGATAGCACTTCCTGTGCCGTCGTTTGCCCCGGTACCACGGTGATTTCGCATCCGCGTGATTTGAGCAAGCGCAAGATGTTGTACTTCACGCCGAAGTCAAAAACGACGATATGCGGATGGCTCGTTGGAGCCTGCGGAGGCTGCGCGGGCGCGGATTGATACCACTGCGTATCGACGTTCTCCGACCAGTGATAGGGCTCCTCGCAGGTGACTTCGCAAGCCAGGTCAGCGCCCTTCATGTCACGGCTGTGACGTGCTACCTCAACTAACCGTTTAGGGTCCGGGTCTGCGGACGACAGCGCAGCGCGCATAGCGCCGACTGTACGGATGTGCATTACCAGTGCGCGGGTGCTCACGCCGCTGATGCCCACCACGCCCTGCGACTTCAGATATTCATCCAGGCTTTGTTGGGCGCGATAGTTGCTGACGACAGGGCTCAACTCGCGCACCACAAAACCGGCTACCCAGATGCGCCTGGATTCTTCATCCTCAATGTTCACGCCCACGTTGCCGATTTGTGGGGCGGTCATGGTCACAATCTGCCCATCATAAGAAGGATCGGTCAGAATTTCTTGATAACCGGTCATCGACGTGTTGAAGACGACCTCGCCCGTGGTTTCGCCTTCTGCGCCGAAGCCATAGCCGGGCCATAATGTACCGTCTTCAAGTGCGAGCAGGGCAGGGTTGCTGGATTGTGTCATCTTGTTTTTATCAGGCAGTTGCCCGATCAACCTCCAATAGTTGCCGCCATTCCTCCGGCAGGCGTACAGGTGTACTCAAGGTGTAGTTGTAACACACCATGATGGTCTTGGCCTGCGCGATCAATTGCCTGTCGCTCTGCCGGTAGATGGTATATACGAACTCAAACGAACTGCGACGAATTTCGCCCGCAGTCATTTCGATGTCTAATGTATCACCCAATGTGGCAGGGGAGCGATAGTCGATCTCGCAGCGTGCCACAATCGTGCCGTGCTGGGCGTCAAAGACAGAGCCGGCCTGCCGTTCCTGCATATAGGCGATCCGCGCCTCTTCCAAGAAGGTCAGGTAGACCGAGTTATTTACGTGCCGTAATGCATCCAGGTCCCGAAAGCGAACCTTGATTGAATGGATGAACATAGCTGGAGTTGCGTCTACTTCTTTGTGACTGTTGCAGAGATGATCTTATCACCATGGTTCGTGCCGTCGCCGGCTTGGAGCGTCTTCACGATGTTCAGACCGCTTGTCACATGGCCAATGACTGTGAATTGCGATTCAAATTGCTGGGTCGGCGAATAGGTCAGAATCAATTCGGTGGTGTTCCACGACCCGTTGCTCAGCAATGCCACCACGCCGGGGGCGCTGAAACTGTTTTCTGCTGGCATTTCCACGCCACACGTGTAGCCGGGGTTGCCGGATCGGCTGGTGGTGCCAAAAAGCACGGCACCCAATTGCGTGTCATTCAGCTCGACGGGTGAGTTGTCGAAGTACTTCTGTTGAGCCAGGTATACCGTGGAGTTTGCATTCACCGGGGCCAGCTTCGGGTCGATCTCGGCTTGAATCTCGCCCTTGGTGGTGCTAATGGTTAACTGATAGAGTGTTCCCGCCTCTGCCACCTGCTCGGGTTTGGCAAAACTTAACTCGGCATTGGCGGAGCCTGATATGACTTGTTGGCGCTGCAAAGCGTAGGCCCGAATTTGCTCTGCCACCCCGGTCTGCAGGAAAGCTTCGACCTGCGTCGGCTGCCCATTGATGAAAATGGTGGGTGTGGCGTTCAGCTGGAGCGACTCAGCGGTTTTAACGTCGCGCGCGATGCGGTCGATCACAGCCTGGCTGGTCAGGTCTTTCTCGAACCTGGCAACGTCCAACCCCAGGCCTTTGGCGTAGCTATTGAACACTGGGAGCACACTGGTGACCGTTTCTGTAGCCCACTCGGATTGCTTCTCGTAGAGCAAATCGTGCATTTCCCAGAATTTATTTTGCAAGCTGGCAGCTTCAAGTGCCTGTGAGCTGATCTGGGCTTTGTCGTGTATCTCGGTCAGCGGGAAATGCCGGAAGACCAGTTGCACGGTGTCACTGACCTGGCTCATGATGGCCTTGATGGATGGATGGATCTGTGCGCATGCGGAGCATTGCATATCGCCATACTCGACCAGGGTTAGCGGAGCGTTTTTTGCACCCTGCACATGGTCATCCGCCTGTACGTTTAGCACCATCGGCTGGCAGGTCACCGGGGGCGCGGCCACAACAGGGGCCGGCGTGACAGAAGCACCCGTCTCGGTGGTAATGTCGATGCGTTGAATCACATCGCCGACTGCGATTTTCTTGACGACATCGAGACCTTTGATGGTCTTGCCAAAGACGGTGTACTGCTGGTCCAGGTTGGGCTGGGCCCCAATCGTGATGTAGAACTGGCTGCCACTGGATGGTGTTGTGTCGGCTGAGCCGCTCTGGCGTGCCATCGCAATCGCGCCGTCCACATGGGTGAGCTTGATCTCGGGCGGGATCGTGTAGCCGGGGCCGCCGCTGCCGTTTCCTAGTGGGTCACCGCCCTGGATCACGAAATTAGGTTCTACGCGGTGAAAAGTCAACCCGTCATAAAATCCATTCGTAGCCAGGTAGACGAAATTGTTGACGGTTTGTGGCGCAGCAGATGGGTCCAGCTCGACCTGGATGTCTCCTTTAGTCGTATGAATCGTGGCGAGGTACTTATGCGTCACGTCAATTGTCATCGGGGGGGCGGTGGTGCCTATCTTGCTACGTTGAGCGGGGGATAGTTTGGCAAATGGCCGATCAGTATCACCAGCCTGTTCGGTTGGGTTCGCCTGACTGGATTCCGAGGCGTTGGCCGTTGGGGTCACGCTGGCGGTGCTGGTCGGGGCAGGCTGTAGTGGGGTAACGGTTGGCAAATTAGCCGGCTGAGCGCCACAAGCAGATAAGAATAAACCTGCTATGACAAGCACAGCAGCCCAATTTTTACTCATCATTCCTCCAGGGATAGATCATGATGCTAAAGCCTCATGTAATAAATGAAACGCTGCATTATACCTTTCATAAGACTCGCAATAGAGCTTATACCCTTTTTGGTAATTTGCGCGATAATACAAGTGTCCAACCTGTACCGCATGTGCAACATACTTGTATAAATGGAGGGAAATGTATGAGGCAATTCAACAGGAAGCTACTGAACCAAGTGCTCATCGCGGTTCTGGCTGTGACGACACTGGGGTTCAGTATTCCAAATCAGGCGCTGGCAACAACGAACAACGCAACCGACGTCAGTGCTTATACGTGCAAGTATTACACCATCAGGCGTGGTGATACGTTAACAAAGATCAGTAATCTTTATGGTGTCACCATTCGCACGCTCATGCAGGTCAATGGGTTGAAGACAACTCGTATCTATACCGGGCGTCGCCTGTGCATCCCTGTGACGGTTGTAAAACCTGCTCCTGCCCCGGCACCGTCTGCTGGCGGCCCTTGGTATGGGCAATATTGGAACAATACGGCACAGTCGGGCACACCATCTCTTGTACGCAATGATGCGGCGGTGGACTTTAACTGGGGGTTTGGAACGCCCGATACCGCGCGCGTATTTGCAGATAACTTCTCCGCTCGTTGGACGCGCACACTCAGCTTCCTGGGGGGCACTTACCGCTTCAACTTGTCGGCAGATGATGGCGTTCGCGTGTGGGTGGACGGCAGCAACGTATTTGACCGTTATACCTATGTCGGTGGGCAAACTTACCAGTTTGATGTAGGCATTACGCCGGGGAACCACACCATTACGGTGGACTATGTGGAGCAGAGCGGCCTGGCTTATGTCAGGGCGACCTTCTATAGAATCGGCAGTGGCGCGCCGGCCCCATCGCAACCGTTGCCATGCGCTGCCGCCATCTGTCCTGGCCCGGTCTCGAATGGTCCGTGGAGCGCCCAATTCTTCAACAACATCAACCTGGATGGTGCGCCGGTCTTTACGGCGAACTATAGGGGGGTGCAGTTCAATTGGGGCTATGGTTCACCCAGCGCATACGTGCCGGTGGATAACTTTGGGGCGCGCTTTACGCAGTATCGCTACTTCCCGGCAGGGGTATATCGGTTCGTCGCCCGCTCCGATGACGGCGTGCGTATCTATGTGGACAATAACTTGGTGATCAACCAGTGGGTACAGCAGTCGGCCAGAACGGTGACGGGCGACATTGCGCTAGGGGATGGCTCTCACTTAGTGCGCATCGAGTACTTCGATTTGTCTGCGTTGGCAGAACTGGAAGTGCGTTGGGAGTTCCTGGGAAATCCTAATCAGTAAACGACCGGCTGTTTAGCGGGGTTCGTGCTCTATTTGCAGTGCCGAAGCAATCTGCTCCGGCACTGCATGCTTTTTTGAGGGGAAATCTCACATCTCAGGCTGTCATGGCTGTTACGTTTGGGGTAAGTGCCTATAATAGCGGTGTTTGCTCAATGCCATCGCCTGGAGGATATCCTTGTCAAAAACATCGTCGCGCCTGGCCCCCTATGCAACTGCATTCACAGTTGCACTATTGTTGATTTCTGGGTGCAGCCCATCCACCACCGCCAGTAGCCCAAAGCCCACCACGACCTTTCAACCTGAGGTAACCATCCTTGAACCGTCGGTGACACCCAGTCGCACGCCCGCTCCAACGGATACCGTGTTGCC
This sequence comes from Thermoflexales bacterium, assembly GCA_034430115.1. Taxonomy (GTDB): domain Bacteria; phylum Chloroflexota; class Anaerolineae; order J036; family Brachytrichaceae; genus CAIXPS01. The sequence continues at coordinate 24,398 of DAOUFG010000011.1, forward strand.
GCCCACGCCAACGAGTGTGCCGACGCCATCACCGGATCAGATCAACCCATTTACCGGGTTGGTGGTGACGGATACGGCGGTGCTGAATCGCCGGCCGGTGCTGGTGAAAGTAGCAAATACGTCGGAGGTTCGCCCACAAGATGGCCTGGCGCAGGCCGATGTGGTGGTGGAGCACTATGCTGAGGGTGGCATCACGCGTTTCAGCGCCCTGTTCCTGACCAACTCCCCAGAGAAGGTCGGTTCGGTGCGCAGTTGCAGATTGATAGACCTGGAGTTGCCCGCGATCTTTGGCTCGTCGTTGACCTGTTCGGGCACCAGCCTGGGTGTGCGTGCGCTCATGTTGCAGTCCAATTACTTGTTTGATCAGGACGGTGACCCAAACGATAGTGTTGCGATTGAGAGTGACTTTGGACCGTACGAATGTTCCACGTGCCCCATGTTCCGCACGTCGGACCGGCCCATGCCGCATAATCTGTTTGCCAATACCCCCAACATCTGGAAGGAACTGGATAAGCGCGGCAAGAATACGCGCACGGAATTCAAGTCGTGGACGTTCGACGCCGCGCCGATTACTTCCACCGCCGTGGTCAGCGAGGTCAATCTGCCTTACATGGTGGACGCCGTCACGTGGAAGTACGACGACGCAACAAAAGGCTGGCTGCGCTTCACGGATGGCATCTCACATACGGACGCGCAGACCGGCGAGCAATTGAATTTCGCCAATGTGCTGGTGCTGTATGTGCCGCATACCTATACCTCCATTCAAGAGGACGCGAACGGATCACGCTCGATCAGTATCGAGTTGTGGGGGCAGGGCGACCTGCGCCTGTATCGTGACGGAAGGCGCGTGGACGGGACATGGGAGCGCGTGGACGGCTCGACCTATCAGCTTGATCTGAAAGACGCGTCAGGTGCCGCGATCCCATTGAGACCTGGGCAGACCTGGATCGAGGTCGTGCCGCTTGATTTTAAGGTCAGCGACTGATTGAGTCGGTGGCGAGGGAGCGCTACAGTTGTGGCGCTCCCTCTTGAAGGGCCAATCGCCTGTGGTGATCGGTCAGGGTATCCAGGCCAATCGTTCGGTTTGCCAGGTGGAGTGGTTGGGGTTCAGGTTTACCACTTTGCGTGCGTTGTCCCCATTGGCGCTCATGATGTAGATGCCCCACGCGCCGTCACGATTGGATTCGAAGGCGACGTATGCGCCATCGGGCGAGAAGGTGGGCGCGGCCGATATGCCGGTGCCATTGGTCAACTGGCTGAACTGCCCGGTCAGCGAGGCGATGTAGATTTCCCAGTTGCCGGTGAAGTTCGTCATGTAGACGATCCGGTTGCCATCGGGCGACCACTGTACGCTGATGTCGCCTGCGGTCGTGGTGATCTTGCGGTTATCACTTGGCTGATCGGGGTTGATGACGTAAATGCCGCATTGACCGCCAACGCATGTCTGGTACGCGATCAGGCCATTGGGACCCCAGACGGGGTACGTACCGGGTGCAAGGCTCACAGGCGCGTTTGAGCCATTGACTGGCGCAACGACGACAGTCGACGTGCCATTCACATTCGCCGTGTACGCCACACGAGTGCCATCGGGAGAGACGCTGGGCCATTGTCCACTGGCGCTGCCAAGCGAGCCAATCGAGTTGGTGCTATATAGTCCGTGTAGCATGCCCCCGACGCTATAGGCCGTGACGCCCGCAACCCGCTGATAAGCCGGCTGGCTTCCACCCGCCTCAATCGAGCTGATCTGGCCCGTAAGGCCATCGTAGGCAAATAGCTGATAGATGCCGGTCGCCTGATCGGTCGTGGCGAAGATAATGCGCCCACCGACGCCACTTGGGCCGAGTGCAGTCATGCTCAACCCAATTGTGCCGGAGATTCCCGCTGGCGTCGCGGTGAGGCAATTATGTTGAGCATTGTTGCGCTTATCTGCCACTTCTGCGTTACTTGTCATGCTGAGGGCGTAGGTGTAGCGAACTTCTGCCGGGCACCACTGATAGGCGCCCGCATAGGCATCACCGGCGCGCTCATAGGCTTCAAAAAGCTTGGCCGCGACATCCCCGTAGCCCGGTGAGATTTGATACACCTGGGTCAACAAGTCGATAGCCTTTTCCCAGTCCGCGCCAAAGTAATACAGGGCGTTTTGGTACATCGCGGCAATTTGACGTTGCGACTCTGTTTGTGCGTCCAAGTCATGGATGGTGGACGCAACGTCAAGGTCATAGAGGCCTGCTTCGATATCACCCTCATTCAAGCGTGAGAGACCGCGCGTGACCAGCGCCGTATAGCGCATGTTGTTCACCGTTGTGCGCTCATATGAGCTATCCAGGGCGCGCAACTGATCCAGCAGGTTGATGGTGGTATCCCAGTCTTGCTGGTTATAGGCCGTCTTTGCGTGTGCGAGCAACTCACCCTTATCAGTGATGACCGGCGTAGGTGTAGGTGGAATGGGGGTCGCCGTGGGGGTCTGGGCGACCTGCGCGGTGGCCAGTAGCTGCTGCACGCCGGTATTGCTGGGCTGTTGGCGTAGCACGGCTTCAAAGTTGGCCTCGGCCAGTTGGTAGTTGCCCTGGTGTAATTGATCTAAGCCCTGTTGAAACCACAGAAGGAGATTGGCATCTGCAGTTTGTGTGGCATGTACCTTTAACTCTGCCGAACCGTTACGTGCGCCAAGATAACCGGATGCAGTAATGAGTGTAATAAGAATGCAAGTAAAAGCGAGAATACTCAGTAACCCCACCCAGCGTCGCCTGGTTTTATGTGGGAGAGGGGTGGCATCTTGTGGGGTGGACGGTTGATCCGTCACCCCCTCAGTTGTTACGTTTGGCTGTGCGCCATCGATGTTTGGATCAGACACGGGAAAGGATTATAGACTGTTTGGCCCCGTCAGGCTGGGACCTTAACGTGTTGGAGCACTGTTTGTACCAGGTCATCGGTGCGAGCGCCCTCAGCCTGGCCCTCAAAGTTTAGTAGAATGCGATGCCGCAGGGCGGCCGGTGCAAGCGCGCGGAGGTCGTCCAGCGCAACGTTGAATCGACCGTTCAGTAACGCCAGCACCCGCCCGCCCAGCAGGAGTGCCTGTGCCCCGCGTGGACTGCTGCCAAAGCGAACGTATTTCTTAATGGACGCAGGAGCGGTATCGCTTTCTGGGTGTGTGGCAGCGACGAGTGCAGCGGCATAGCGTGTGACTTGCGACGCCGCCGGCACCTGGCGCGCCAGCGTGTTCATGGCCAGTAGCATTTTTGCGTCGGCAGTGCGCGCGGGGCGGATTGTCGTCTCGCCAGTCGTTTGCTCGATGATGGAGACTAATTCGTCGGTGGAAGGGAATTCTACATTTAGCTTGAAAAGGAACCGATCTAACTGTGCTTCGGGAAGTGGGTATGTGCCTTCTAATTCGATTGGGTTCTGGGTAGCCAGTACGAAAAACGGCGCCTCTACATGATAGGTGCGCCCTAAAACCGTCACGGTTCGCTCTTGCATGGCTTCGAGGAGCGCCGACTGCGTTTTGGGCGTGGCGCGGTTGATTTCATCGGCCAGGATGAGGTTCGCAAAAATCGGCCCGGCCTGGAAGCGAAAGGTCCGCCGGCCTGTTTCCTGCTCCTCCAAAATGTCGGTGCCGACGATGTCCGCAGGCATAAGGTCGGGCGTAAACTGGACGCGTGAGAAGCGTAGCGTGAGCGTATCGGCAAATGCGCGTACCAGCGAGGTCTTTCCCAGGCCCGGCAGACCTTCTAGCAAGACATGACCACCCACGATAATGGCAATCAACGTATGGCGGATCACATCGGACTGGCCGACGATGATGCGCGATACTTGTTTTTCGATTTGTTGCGCCACATCGCAAAATGTTTCGGGGGTGATGGTTTCTTGCTGTGACGGTGTGGTGGTAACACTATCAGACATATTCGACTTCACTCCTTAACGCGTCTTTGCGTCAACGGTCACGGAACACGGATCACCACATAAACGCGATTCCCAAATGATGTGCCGTTGGGCGCTCGCATGCGCCAGGTGCTGGTGTAGGTGCCACTGGAAGCTGGTGCGGTGAACGGGACACTCACATCAATGGATGCGCCCGGGGCGGTGGTCGTGATTGCGATGCTATCGGGGGCGCTCATCTGTTCGCCTTCTTGGAAGGTGAGCGCGTAGTTGTCATTCCAGGTGCAGGTGCTGCTATTCTGCAAGCGCCACGTCTTAACAAACCCCGTGTTTGGGTTCACTTCGGTATTATCGGGGATGGTGACGTCGGAGACGAAGGTGGCTGCCAGGTTGCATTCACTCTGGGCCTGCAATCCGGCATTGCCGGGCGATGTCGGTGTGTATGCGCCGCCCAGGATAGTGCCAGCACCAATCGTCAATGTCACATCCTGCGGGTCACTGGTGTTGCCGCTGTTATCGGTGGCGGTGACCGTCAACTTCACCTGGCCGGTTTGGCTGATAACGAAGATGAGGGAGGTGGTGAAGGTACTGGCGGGTGTCGCATTGTCTTGTGCGGCTACCAGCACACCGCCAGAATGTACCTCGATGCGTGCGACGTTGTTATTGGATGCCGCTGCTACGCGCAGGGTGATTCTTTCACCAGGTGTAAAAACAGCGCCATCAAGCGGTGAAATAATGGCGACCACCGGCTTGGCCGTGGTCGGCGTACTCGAACAAGCTGTTGCCAGCATGATGAATAGCAATGCGGTAAGTATGCGTCGCAACACGAGTGTGATTGTACGCCGATACGATTCATTCATGTAGAATGCACACAGTATGCAAGATATTGAAGAAACGTCCGAGCATATTGCTGCTGCGCGGGGGATGCATCAAAGGTTGCAACTGGTCATCACGTTAGCATCATTCTCCACATTCGTCATTACTGCAGGATTACCGATTTACTCTACGGAGATAGGTGCTAGTGGCTTCGAAGTGGGTGGCCTTTTTGCGATGGGCGCACTTATGACCGCAATTGCCAGGCCGATTATTGGACGGGCCCTGGATATTTATGGTCGTAAACCATTTTTGTTGTTGGGCATGGCGATTGAGGCAATCTCGATGATCCTCTTTGCCATGTCGCGGGATGTGATATCGCTTTTTCTGGCCAGCACGGCACAAGGGTTTGGGCTGGGGACAATGTTGCTCTCAGCCTATGCTATGACGGCCGATCTGGCGATGGGGGAGGGGCGAGCAGGCAGCTTTGGCAGTACCGAACAGGCCCAATACCGTGGCGGGCTGTACGGGGCGCTGCTGGCCGTCCCGGTGTTATTGCTCACTGGGTTTGATGCCCAGGGGGAATTGCGAGTGACGTCGACGGCCTGGTCGGTCATGTTCATTCTGTTTGCCATCATGGGGCTGCTCGCGCTCCTGTTTGCGTGGAGGGGGATGCACGAGACGTATAGCGTGATTGTGCGGCATGAGGTGCAGACAAAAGGAGACGCGCCACAAAAGATCCATCCGCAACTGTACGTGTTAATGTCCATCGTTGCGCTGACGAGTGCCTCATCGTCCGGGATCGCGCCGTTCATTTTGAAATATATCCAGGACCATATTACGCAGGATGTCAGCATGATCGCGTTGGCCTATTTGCCGGCTTCGATTGCGTGGGGATTCTTGCCTTCCAAGATGGGCATTATTGCAGATCGTTTTGGGCGCAAGTTGCCAATGGCACTGGGCCTGATCGTCAGCGGTATCTTCTCAGCCTTTATTCCCTATTTGTCGACAATCTTCCCGCTCATGATATTTGCCACCCTGGAGGCAGTTTGCTATTCGGCGGCCGTGCCTGCGGAGCAGGCGTTGGTGGCCGATATGACGGGCGGGAAGCAACGTGGAATAGGCTTTGGGCTGTATACCTTAGGGATGTCTGCCGGGCGCGTGATCGGGCCGCTCATCATGGGTTGGCTATACGATCAATTCCGCTCCGGGCCGTTCTTTGCCAATGCTACTATCCTGTTGATTGGCACGTTCCTTGTGCTCGTGCTGCTGCGTGACCCTTCCAAGTCACGCCCGCGCGAGGGATTGGTGGGTTGACGCCGCGTATGTGGTGGCAATGGCCTTTATACGCGAAGGCGAGTATGATCTGGGGTGCTCAACCGCCGGGCAGTGTGTCTGATGATGCATTGACTTGGTGATGGCGCATACTGGAATCGCCGGTTCGCTCCCTGTCCGCGGAATACCGGTGCGTAAGTTTGCCTTTCGGCAAAGCACATCCACAGGTTTCATGTGAATGAGTATGGCAGGGTACTCTTGGTTGGCTCCTACCCCGACAGGGTGGGCGCTTTTAATGCAGATAAATCTACAATGGCAATCACGGTATTACTTGGCGCCCAATGGGGCGACGAAGGTAAAGGACGAATCACAGATGCGTTGGCGGCGAGTGCAGATATCGTCGCTCGGTATAACGGTGGTGATAACGCGGGGCACTCCATCACAATCGGTTCACAGGTCGTTCGTTTGCATAGCGTTCCATCCGGCATTTTCCGCCCGGAATGTTTGTGCCTGATTGGCAATGGCGTGGTGCTGAACCCGTTATCGTTGCTGAAAGAGATGGCGGACATCGAGCGCCTGACCGGCATCAGGGTGACCTCGGAGCGCATGAAGATCAGCGAAGCGACGCAGATTATTCTGCCGGGACATACGGCGTTGGATGCCGCGCGCGAGGCGGTGGAAGGCAAGATCGGCACGACGCAACGCGGCATCGGCTTCGCCTATATGGACAAGGCCAAGCGCTCAGGGATTCGCGCCGGTGGCATGCACGACCCGGAGCGCTTTGGTGATGCCGTGCAAGAGCACACCCGGGAAGTAAATCGTGTCCTTGAACACGAATATCATCGCCCCACACTGGATGCCGATAAGCTCGCAGCGGAATATGCTGCCGCGGCGCAGCAATTGAAGGGTTTCCTGGCGAATACATCGATCATTGCATTGGATGCACTGGCTGCCGGCAAGCGCATCTTGGCGGAAGGCGCGCAAGGGGTGCTGCTGGATATCGATCATGGCACCTATCCGTTCGTCACTTCGTCGAACACCACGGTGGGTGGTGTGCTGACCGGGTTGGGCGTGCCACCCCAGGCGATTGACCGTGTGGTGGGTGTGGCAAAGGCGTTCAGCACGCGCGTGGGCGGCGGCCCGATGGTCACGGAACTGGAGGGCGATATGGCGATGCGCTTGCGCGGCACAGGCAAGAACCCGTGGGATGAATATGGCTCTACGACGGGCCGGCCGCGCCGCGTGGGTTGGTTGGATGCGGTGGCATTGCGGCATGCCGTCAGGATGAACGGGATCGGCGAATTGGCGCTCACCAAGCTGGACGTATTGACGGGCATTGAAACACTGCGTGTGGCGGTGGGCTATCAGTATCGCGGAGAGCGGCTGGATGAATTCCCGCAAGATAGCGAAGTGATCGCGGAGTGCAAGCCCATCTATGCGGAGTTCCCAGGCTGGCACGAGGATGTGCAAGATGCCACGTCATTTGCCAATCTGCCGGCCAATGCGCGCGCCTACATTGACCAGGTGGAGATCTTGACCGGGGCAAATATCTCGATTGCCAGCATTGGGCCAGAACGAAAACAGATGATTTCGCGATAGGTAGGCCTTGCGTTTGATGCTGAATCGTCTATAATCTGCATAGAACAAAAGTTCTACTGGGAGGTGAGGTAAAAATGGCAACAGCAGACGGGAAAAAGAAGGCGCTCGACATCGCACTGGCATCCATCCTAAAGGCGCATGGTGATGGTGCAGTGATGCGCCTGGGAGAGGCCACACATATGCAGATTGACGTCATTCCTACGGGTAGCGTTGCGCTTGATATCGCGTTGGGTGTTGGCGGCATCCCGCGAGGCCGTATCACCGAGATTTATGGCCCCGAGGCGTCGGGAAAGACGACCATCTGCCAGCACGTGGTGGCGGAAGCGCAAAAGCGAGGTGGCACAGCGGCTTACATCGATATGGAACATGCGCTGGACCCCACTTACGCCGCACGCTGTGGTGTGAACGTAGATGAATTACTCATCTCCCAGCCTGACACAGGCGAACAGGCTTTTGACATCGCAGAGCAACTGATTCGCTCCAACGCGGTGGATATCGTGGTGATCGATTCAGTTGCGGCGCTGGTGCCAAAAGCAGAGATTGAAGGCGAGATCACCGACCAGCAGCCCGGCATCCAGGCCCGCTTGATGAGCCGCGCATGTCGGCGCTTGTCGGGCGTGATCAAGCAAACGAACACGGCCGTGATCTTCACCAACCAGTTGCGCCAGAAGATCGGGATTATGTTTGGCAATCCTGAAACGACGACCGGCGGCATGGCGTTGAAGTTCTACGCCTCGGTGCGGCTTGATGTGCGTCGAATTCAGGCCATCAAAGGTGGCGGCGAAGTCACCGGCAGCCGCACGCGTGTGCGTGTGACGAAGAATAAAGTGGCTCCCCCCTTCCGTGAGGCCGAGTTTGATATTATGTACAACGAGGGCATTAGCGTGGTGGGCGACTTGCTCGACGTCGCGATTGCGATGAACCTGGTGGAAAAGCGCGGCACATTCATCATCTATGAAGGCCAGCGCATCGGTCAGGGGCGCGAGAATGCCAAGACCTTCTTGAAGGAACACACGGACGTGAAGGACAAGATCGAAGCTGCCGTGCGCTCCAGCATCTCGGCCAGTGCAACGGCTGCCGCGAAGGTTGCCCCGCTCACCAAGCCCGAGGAGGGCGAGGATGAAGGGGAAGAACCCGAGGCGGAAGCGGAAGAAGAGGCTGAGGAGTAGGCTACCTCCGTCCGCTGAACAGGATACAGCTTTGGCGGGCGATGGTTCCGGTGATGGCCGGGATCATCGCCCGCTTTTTGTTTGCTCTGCGCTGTGTTAAATCATGTTAAACTTTGATTAAGAAACAGATAACAACATGACAAAACTGCGCACAAAGCTGTTTTATGTCTGCGTCAGCCTGTTGATGTGCGCTTGCCAGAGCGCAGCAGGACGGAATGCACAATCAGGTGGCTCGGCATACATACAAAACAAAGGCTCCGACACGATGGTCAACCTGGCGCTGGCTTGGGCTGAAGCCTATCAAAACGTTCATCCCGAGGTGCGCCTTTCGGTGACGGGAGGCGGCTCCGGCACCGGTATTTCCTCGTTGATCAATGGCACGGTAGACATTGCAAATGCGTCGCGCGCGATTCAGAGCCAGGAAATTGCGTTGGCAAAAGGTCAGGGCTTTACGCCGACCGAATTCATCGTTGCCAGGGATGCAATTGGGGTCATCGTGAACCCTAATAACCCGGTGAAGCGACTCACGCTGCAACAAATCTCCAAGATATTCAAAGGTGAATATACGAATTGGAAACAGGTGGGCGGCGAAGATCGGCCAATCGTGCGTGTATCACGCGAGACGAACTCTGGCACGCATGTCTATTTCCTGGAGACGGTGATCCGGCTGGGCAATAGCAACGACAATAGTATTTTCTCGCCCGACACGCTGCTGCTGCCTTCTTCTGAGGGCATCGTCTCCGAAGTGAGTGATAACCCCAATGCGATTGGCTATGACGGATTAGGGTACATCACCCCCCAGGTGAAGACGCTTGCCGTTGCTCCCAATGAAAAGTCCCCTTATGTTTTCCCGTCGGTGGCGACGGTGAACGATAAAAGTTACCCGATTGCGCGTGATCTATATATGTATACGCACGATCAACCACAGGGCATCATCAGGGATTACATTGACTGGGTCCGTACCACTGAAGGACAGAAGATTGTGGCGCAACTTGGTTTCATCCCCTATTCAGCAGGCCAGTAATGAATCAGACACTTACTTCCGCGCAAGCTAACACGGGCGAGCGAATCATCGTGGTTTTTATCCGTGTGGCAGGCTATTTGAGCATCGTCTATGTCAGTTTGATTTGTCTTTTCCTGGTGCGCGAAGGGTTCCCCGCATTGGTCAACGTGCCGCTTTCCAGCCTGTTTGGGCAATACTGGTATCCAATTGAGGACCATTTTGCCTTGTGGCCATTGTTGTTAGGCTCCATTACGGTGACAATCGGTGCACTCGTCATTGCAATCCCGTTGGGGGTGGGTACGGCTGTTTACATTTCCGAGGTGGCGCCTGCCTGGGTGGATGAACTTCTCAAGCCGCTTGTGGAGATATTGGCGGGGTTGCCCTCTGTCGTGCTTGGGTTTATCGGCATTCTGGTATTGTCACCGTTCATCCGGCGCTCGCTTGGGCTGCCGACAGGGCTGACTGCATTTACCGGGGCTATCCTCCTGGGCTGGGCAGCCATCCCGACCATTGTGTCTGTTGCGGAAGACGCATTGCACGCAGTGCCACGCTCCTATCGTGAGGCGTCGATGGCGCTGGGGGCGACGCGCTGGCAAACGATTTGGAGCGTGACAGTGCCCGCGGCCAGGTCGGGGGTGCTGACGGCTATCATGCTAGGAATGGGGCGCGTCATCGGCGAGACTATGGCCGTGATGATGGTGACCGGTAACGCGCCGGTGAGCACGGTGGCGTGGAATACACTCTTTTCGCCTGTGCGCACTATGACGGCCACCATTGCAGCCGAGATGGGCGAAGTGGCAAATGGCAGCACGCATTACCAGGTGCTGTTCCTAATCGGCATCCTGTTGTTTGTCATGTCGCTTGTCATCAATCTGCTGGCATTCTCCATCAGCTCGCATAAGATGAAGCGGTCCGAGCGGCTGCTCTCGTAGCTCTAACCACCCCAGGTTTGTAATATGAACAAGAAAGCACCACTCATCATCGCTCGCCGCATAGAGACGGCTGGGTTTGGGCTGTTAGCGCTCATCAGCATCATCACGGTACTTCCAATTGTTGCGTTGTGCGTGTATATCGTCATTCAGGGGTTGCCGGCGATCAATTGGGAATTCATTACCGGGTTCCCGAAAGATGGGATGCGCGCGGGCGGCATCCTGCCGGCTATCCTGGGCACCTTATACCTGACGATTGGCACGGCAATCTTCTCGCTGCCGCCCGGAATCGCCGCTGCAATCTACTTGGCCGAATATGCGCCGGACAACCGCTGGACGCGCACGATTCGGATCGCGATGATTAACCTGGCCGGCATCCCTTCCGTCGTGTATGGCCTATTCGGGCTGGGCCTGTTTGTGATCTTCTTGCGTTTTGGCACCAGTATCCTGGCGGCTTCGCTCACGCTGTCGATCATGACGTTGCCGGTGATTATCAGCACGACCGAAGAGGCGTTACGCTCGGTGCCGCACGATTTCCGCGTGGTGAGCATCTCGCTCGGGGCCACGCGCTGGCAGACAATCTGGCGCATCATTCTGCCTCAAAGCACGGCAGGCATCCTTACCGGCATCATCCTGGGCCTGGAGCGCGCTGCCGGCGAAACGGCGCCCATCCTTTTCACCGGCGCGGCGTTCTTTTTGCCGCAACTGCCAAATTCGCCGCTGGACCCGACGATGGCGTTGCCCTATCACCTATTTGTGATCTCCACACAAGTGCCGGGGATGCCCATCCAGATTCAATACGGCACGGTGCTGGTGTTGCTGGTTTTTGTGCTTGTAATGAACTTGACTGCTACGGTCATCCGTTCGCGCATGCGTGCGCGACGGCAATGGTAAGGCGCTATGTCTGCAAAAATCGTCGTCGAACATCTTAGCGTGCGATATTCCGATCAGGCGGAGAGCCTGCGGGACATCAGTATGAATATTGAGGCGAATGCCATCACGGCATTATTCGGCCCGGCCGGCGGCGGCAAGTCCACGCTGTTGCGAACGCTGAACCGGCTGAATGACTTGGCTGACGTGGACCTGATGAAGGGCAGGGTGCTGCTGAACGAGCAGAATATTCTCGACCGCAATATCAACGTGATGATGTTACGCCGTAAGGTGGGCATGGTCTTTTCGCGCCCCTTGCCGTTGCCGCTCTCGATCTACGAGAACGTGTGCTATGGGTTAAGGATCGTTGGTGAACGGCGCAAAGACGTGCTGGATGACGCCGTGGAGAAGGCCTTGCGGCAGGTGACGCTGTGGGACGAGATCTATGATCGCTTGCGCGCACCCGCCAATACGCTATCGGGCGGCCAGCAGCAGCGCCTGAGCATCG
>DAOUFG010000012.1:0-21296 GCA_034430115.1 Thermoflexales bacterium
CAGTAGCGAAATGGCGATGCTGTCGAAGCCATAACCACTGGAGAAAAACATGGGTAAACAACGGCAAATTGACACCCCCAGGACTTCGATGGTGCCGGCCACTCCCGCGAGTGCCCCGGAGATTGCCATTGCCAGCACGATATTGCGCGTGATGTTCACCCCGGCGTAGCGTGCAGCGTTGGGGTTCGCGCCTACCATGCGCAGTTCAAACCCAATCGTCGTCTTCCATAACAGCCACCACACCCCAATCGCCGCGGCGATAGCCAACAACACGCCGATGTGCAAACGATCATATTGATCGTTGAATGGCCACCACAATTGCGTCAAGGGCGGCAGCGCAAAGAACGCGATCACGCCCGTGACCAACGCTGCGACAAGTGACGAATGGCGCGTCACGAAGGAAGGAGCACGGACGGGCTTGGCTCGCCCGACGGTCAGCACCATTGGCGCAGATTGCGCGCGTTTCTCGTTGTTGCGCCGAATAGCGCGCGCGATGAAGAACGCCACCATCGCCAGGCATCCCGCCACGGCCAGTGCATTCAGCGGGTCTTGCAAGCGCGAAGGGATTTCCCAGGCCGACCATAGCTCTGCCGCGGTTGATACATGGCGGGTTTGTACCGCCGATGACAATGGGTCACGCAACGGCAAACTGACCATCAACTCCGTAAAGCGGAAGGCAACATAGTTCAGCATGATGGTGGTGATCACTTCATGCGCGCCTGTGCGGGCCTTCAAGTAGCCGGGCACGGCTGCCCAAATCGCCCCACCAATGGCGCCTGCCAGCAGTGCCAACGGTAAATGGATAATTGCCGGCAGTTGATCGGTCATCTGCCCCACCCACGCCGCGGCGACAGCGCCCACATAGAACTGACCTTCCACGCCAATGTTAAACAGGCCTGACTTAAACCCGACTGCCACCGCCAGGCTTAAGAAGACATAGGGCACCGTCGCAACAAAGCTCTCGGAGAGCCCTCGCTCTTTGATAAACGCTCCACGTACCAGGCCGCCGTAAGCATCCAATACCGTGCCCAGGCTGCCGCTGGTAATCCAGATCACTAACGCACCAAGCACCAGAGCGATGATGAGCGCCAGGAGTGGCAACAACGATGCCGAGCCCCACTCCTTCAATACTGACGTGAATGATTTCTTGGTTCGCTCCATTTCCTCTGCCTTGTAAATCAACTTTCCTGAACACCCGCCATCAATAGCCCTAACTGCTCACGCGTGGCCACTTTGGCATCCAGGATGTCGAGGATGCGCCCTTTGTACATGACGGCAATGCGATCTGAAAGGCTCAGAATCTCGTCCAACTCAGCGCTGATGAGCAATACGGCCGCGCCCCGATCACGCGCCTGGACGATGCGTTTGTGAATAAATTCGATGCTTCCCACGTCCAGCCCGCGCGTTGGCTGATTGGCAATTACCAGCTTCACTGCGCGCGATAGTTCGCGCGCGACAATGACTTTTTGCTGATTTCCCCCCGATAGCGTGCTCACCGGCGTATCAATGCCTGGGGTGCGCACGTCGAAGGTGCGAATCAAATCTTGTGCATCACGCTCTATCGATCGCTCATTCATCTCCACGCCGTGCGCATAGGGCGGCCGGTAATACGAACACAACACCAAGTTATCTTTCACCGGGAATGAAAGCACCAGCCCGTGTTTCTGGCGGTCTTCCGGCACATGAGCGGTGCCCACTTGCACAACTTCCCTCGGCGATGCGTGGGTCGTGTCGTGTCCCTGAATCGTCACCTTCCCAGTGGACGGATGACGCAACCCGGTAATGGCCTCAGCCAGTTCCGTTTGCCCATTCCCTTGCACCCCGGCAATCCCCAGGATCTCGCCGGCATGGACTTGGAATGTAATCGAGTCAACAGCAACCTGCTCGCGATCATTAACCACCTGCAAGTTGTCAACTTCCAGGATCGCCGGGCCCGGTTTGGCGTCTGCCTTGTCGATTTGCAAAATCACTTTGCGCCCAACCATCATGGCCGCCAGCATCTCCGTGGTGGCATCCGCCGGCTTCACTGAGCCGACCATCTTACCGCCGCGCATCACACTGATGACATCGGCCACGTCAAGCACTTCCCGCAGCTTATGGGTGATGAAGATGATCGACTTGCCCTGCTTCACCATCCCACGCATAATGACGAACAGGTCGTCGGCTTCCTGGGGGGTCAAGACCGCCGTCGGTTCGTCCAAGATCAGGATGTCCGCGGCGCGATAGAGTGCCTTCACAATCTCCACACGTTGTTGCGCGCCCACGGGCAAATCCTTCACATACGCGTTGGGGTCCACGTCCAGCCCATACTGATGGCTAAGCTCGCTGATTCGCTTTGCAGCGCTCCGCCGGTCCAGCACGGCTAATTGTTTAAACACCTCGGAGTTCCCCACGACGGACTCCTGCCCCAACATGATATTTTCCGCCACAGTGAGCGGCGGCACCAGCATAAAGTGCTGATGTACCATACCGATGCCTTGCGCAATCGCATCGTGCGGGCTGGTGATCGTCGTCGGGTGCCCATTGATGCTGATGGTGCCTTCGTCGGGTTGATACAGCCCATACAGGATGTTCATCAGGGTGGACTTCCCTGCGCCGTTCTCACCCAGTAAGGCGTGAATCTCTCCTTTTTCCAGGGCTAAATCCACGTGGTCGTTCGCTAACACGCCGGGGAAACTTTTGGTGATGCCTGAAGCTTGTAAAGCTAATGTCATTTTGCGTCCTACCAACCGAATTATTCTATCAAGCTGCTGCACCGAGGTTGCGCTGCATAAACAAAAACCCGTTCCGAGTTCGGAACGGGTTTTTGCCTCGTCAATCAAGTTTACGGCTGGTAGCCCGTTGTGATCGTCCCACTCTTCAGGCCATCGGTAGCTTCCTTCACCTTGGCCTTCACCGCATCTGGAACCTTGCTGTCCCAATCATGATAGGGGGCCAACCCGACACCATCGTTCTTGATGTTGGCCGTGACCACGCCAGCCTTGTCGGTCTTGCCGTTCACAGCCTTCAAGTACTCGTAAACAGCGGCATCCACGTTCTTCATTGCGCTGGTTACCAGGGCGTCCTTCACTTCAGGATAGGTGTTGTACTGGTCCACGTCCACGCCGATCGCCGCCAGGCCCTTTTCCTTGGCCGCCAGCAAACCGCCGTTCCCCGTGTTGCCACCAGCGCCAAACACCACGTCACAACCCTGATCGATCATGCTATTGCCCACTTCCTTGCCCTTGGTCGGGTCTGTGAAGGATGGAACATAAACATGCAATCCCTTGGCATTCGGGTTGATCCACTTGGCGCCCGCCTCATAGCCCGTGACGTACTTGATGACCGGAGGGATTTCCATCCCGGCGACAGTGCACACCGTGCCCGTCTTTGAAACGCCACCTGCTACGACGCCGGCCAGGAAGCCGACTTCATCTTCCTGGAACATCAAGCTGGTAACATTCTTCAGACCGCCGTCATCATAACAATCCTTCTTGGTGTCGTCGCAGATTTTGGCGCCCTTCGTCGGAGAGTAAGCGTTATCGATGATGGCGAACTTAATGTTGGGATACTGCACCGCCTTGGCGGCCGTCGCGTCTGCCATCAAGAAGCCCACCGTGATGATAACGTTATAGTTCTCAGTGGCGAACTGATCGATGTTCTTCTCGTAGTCGGTTGGTTGCTTCGACTCGATGAACTTCGCATCGATGCCAAATTCCTTAGCTGCCTTCTCTACACCTGCCCAGGCCGACTGGTTGAACGATTTATCGTTCACACCGCCTGTGTCTGTCACCAGACCGACCTTGAGTTTGCCTCCCGAGCTGCTACCACCTGCGCATGCGGCCAGCATGGAAGATGCAACCAGTAGTGCCGACAGGGACAATAGTGATTTGCGCATTCCTTCTTCTCCTTATTGATACAAATTGGCTAAAAGAACCGCTTTGGGGGTACGGTTCTATCACACTCCTAATTATCAAGCCAGTCATGTCCGCCATAAATCGTTCGTATGTTTTGCTACCGGACAAGTCAACCAACCTTAGAGTATGCTGAGTATAAGCTGAAAAAGTCGGTTGGGCAACCCCCTCGCCAGGGACCCGCACAGATTGTGTCGTGAAATCGTCGCACAACCGATTGCGCAGATTGATGTTTTTATGATAGCATCTCGCCCGGTGTTCTTATCACTACGCCATTTACTACAACGTGCGCAGGGACAGTGGGTTGAATTTAAAGGAGTTACACCCACTGATCGTAACTTGTTCTTTCTGTGCATGGAAATCATCCCCATTGGTCTCGCCAGTGGCGCACTCTCCTTTAACGGCCCGTTCGTCCTCAAGCTGGGGGCTTCAAACTCGCTCATCGGCGCTATGTCTTCGCTGCCGGCATTGATGGTGATCCTTTTTACGATCCCGGCAGCCCGCTTCATGGATAGGGTCCAGGATCGCAAGCCCTGGGTCACCGGCAGCCTGGCGCTCTCACGCATGATTTACCTGCTGATTGCGATCACTCCCTGGGTCTTGCCCTACGACCTGCAAGCGATCTCCATCGTCGGGCTGGTTGTCATCCAGGCAATCCCGCTCGCGCTCTTCAACACGGCCTTTTGGGTGCTCCTCGCCGAGGTATGCCCGCCAGACAGGCGAAGCTCGCTTTTCACCACCCGCACGTTCTTGCTATCCGCGACCGTCGCGATCAGCGCATTCCTGAGCGGTGTTTTTCTGGATAGGGTTGCCTTCCCGCTGAACTATCAGCTACTCAACTTCTTCGGCTTTGTGATGGCACAGTTGAGCACCTATTTTGTCAACCGCGTCACGCATGTTGTCCCCACTGAGCCAGCAACCGCACCCGCTGTCACGCCTGCCGAAGGGAATGCCTCTGCCCCTGCGGCCAAACCAGCCCCACCCCACAAATGGTCCTGGGCGGAGATACGTAAGTTTGTGCACGAAAACCGCCCATTTGTGAATTTCAACATCGTCACCTTCATATGCTGGTTTGGGGCCTGGGGCGCTGGGCCGCTCTACACCGTCTACCTGGTGCGCATGCTAAACCTCAGTAATAGCTGGCTGGGCGCGAATACCACCCTGGCTCAGATTGCCACGGTCATCAGCGCTCCGCTGTGGAATCGGCTGATCAAACGTAAAGGGAACCTGTGGGTCGTGTTGCGCACGGTGGTGCTCACCGGCCTGTATCCCTGGCTGATCGTGTTGCTCCCACAGCCGGCACCCTTGTTGCTGATCGGCTTCGCCAACACGCTGAACGATACAGGGATTGGGATTGCCCATTCTGGCGTCTTCCTGGAAGTAATCCCACCTAAAAAACGGAACAACTTCATCGCAATTCACACGACATTGATGAACATCGGTGCCATGGTCGCGCCGTTGGTCGCTGCCCCACTCGCCGACGTCATCAGCGTCCCACTCGTGCTCATCATCTGCGGCATCATCCGTTTCATCGGGGGTGTTCTTTTCTCGGTCATACCGCCGCGTGCTCACGCAACTGGGCTCGACGCCGAAACCCCCGCACCCATAAAAACATAGCTCGTAGCGCCTTCACAAGGATGTGCGCCATTTGATACAATCGCCTTCGCGATGAGTACATCTGAGCCTATCCGATTACTTCACTTCGCTGACATTCACATCGGGATGGAGAACTATGGGCAAATCGATCCATCCACCGGCGTCAATCAGCGCGTGTTGGATTTCGTGCGCCGCATGAGCGAAATCGTGGATTATGCCATCGAGCACGCCGCGGATATCGTCATCTTCAGCGGCGATGCCTTCAAAACGCGCGACCCTAACCCAACCTATCAGCGCGAGTTTGCGCGCCAAATCATGCGCCTCACGCGCGCAGAGATTCCCACCGTGCTGCTAGTGGGCAACCACGATATGCCGCTCATCGAAAAGCGCGCCAGCAGCGTGGATATTTTCCGCACCCTGGATGTGCCAAACGTTGTCGTTGGTTACAAAGAGGAGTTGCACCGCATTGAGACCCGTCACGGCATGATCCAGGTCGGCACGGCCCCTTGGCCCATCCGTTCGCGCCTGCTGCAAGACGATAGCTTCCGCGGCATGAACATTGAGGAGCTTGACCGTGCCCTGGAAAATACGGTGGAAGAAGAGCTAAATCACCTGGCCGAATCGGTCGATCCGGCTTATCCCGCCGTGCTGGCCGGGCATTTTACCGTCGCCGGCTCAAAATATGGCTCTGAACGCAGCGTCATGATTGGTCGCGACACCATCATCAGCCTAAGCGTGTTGAACCGGCCCGCCTGGGATTACGTCGCCATGGGTCACATTCACAAACACCAGGAAGTCAACCCAAGCCAGTACCCTTCCGTCGTCTATTCCGGGAACCTGGAACGTATCGACTTCGGCGAAGAACGTGAGCCAAAAGGCTTCTGCTGGGTTAACGTCAAACGCGGTGCCACCACCTGGGAGTTCATTCCCGTCAAAGCCCGAAATTTCATCACGATCGATGTAGATGCCACGAAAGATGGTGACACGCCCACCGATGCCGCCTTGCGCGCCGTCGAACGCACAGCTATAAAAGATGCGGTCGTGCGCGTGCGGGTGAAGATGTTGCAATCGCAAGAGGTGCTGTTCAAAGCCAAAGAGATTGAAAAAGCACTCCAGGATGCGCAGTACGTGGTGGGCATTTCGAAGGATATCCAACGCGACATCCGCACCCGCATCGGCATACAAAAGCCGGAAAGCCTCACGCCGGAGGAATTACTGCGCACCTACCTGGTGAGCAAAAGAACGCCCGGCGAGCATATTGATGAATTGATGAGCCTGGCCAAGCATTTCATTGATGACCAGCCAACTCAATCATGAAAACGAACCTGGGTTGTGTGAATTTTGGATTCAGTGTGAGTAAGCCATGAACTTCTTAGATCGCCTGGCTCAGGGGCCACTCCTGGCAGATGGCGCCATGGGCACCATGCTTTACGCACGCGGGTTGGATTTTGAAGAGTGTCTCGATGGGCTCAATTTGACCAACCCGGATGTGGTGACCGACATTCACAGGTTATACGCGGCCGCAGGCGCCGACGTGCTGGAAACGAACACGTTTGGGGCCAACCGCTTCAAGTTGGATCATCACAGCCTGGCAGGCAGCCTGAGCGACATCAACGCTCGCGGCGTGGAACTGGCCCGCCAGGCCGGCCGGGATGTGCGTTCCGGCATCCTCGTCGCAGGATCCGTCGGCCCGCTGGGCGTGCACCTGGCACCCTTAGGCCCGATCAAAGCCTCCGAAGCTTATGAGGCTTTCAAGGAACAGATTGCGGCACTGGCCGATGCCGGCGCGGACCTGATCATCCTGGAGACCTTCTCCGACGTTCACGAGCTTGCCCAGGCACTGCGCGCCGCAAAAGATGTGTGCAACCTGCCGATCGTCGCGCAAGCCACCTTCGCCAACGACAACCACACCGCCAATGGTGACTCACCTGCCGCTGTGGCAGCCCGTTTGGCCGAGTTGCAGGCCGATGTGATCGGCGCCAACTGCTCCACGGGGCCGCGCCGCTTGCTAGAGGTGGTGACGGCCATGCGCGCCAGCATCCAGACGGACGATGCACGCACGCCCTATCTATCCGCCATGCCAAACGCAGGCTTCCCGGAGGTGCGCGCGGAACGCCTGATGTACCCGGCCAGGCCGGCCTACTTCGGCGAGTATGCCAAACAATTTGTCGCCGCCGGGGTCAACCTGGTCGGCGGCTGTTGTGGCACCACCCCTTCGCACACCCGCGCAATGCGCACGGCGTTAGATGAGCTGCTGCCCACCGAGTTACATGTGCACCCCGTCCTGAGCCTCACGGCGCTCGACGCCGGTGAGGAAATATCGACCGCGCTGCCGGATCACCCCGCGTTGCCCACCGGCGAAACAAGCAACCTTTCTCAAGCCTTCAGCACCAATCGCTTTGTGATCACGGTCGAAATCGAGCCGCCCAAGAGCAGCGATACCGAGTCGATTGAAGAAACCGCGCGCATGCTAAAGGAATCCGGCGCAACTGTGCTGGACATCGCCGACAGTCCCATGGCGCGCATGCGTATGAGCGGGTTGGCGGTCGCGCATCGCGTGCAAGAACGCGCCGGCATCGAGGCGGTGCTGCACTTCCCGGTGCGCGGGCGCAATCTGCTGCGCATCCAGGGGGATTTGCTCGCCGCACATGCCTTGAACATCCGCAACATCCTGGTCATCATGGGCGACCCTACGCGCATCGGAGATTACCCGCAGGCCAACGACCATCACGACATCGTGCCCACCGGCTTGGCCCAACTGGTGAAAGAGAAGTTCAACCACGGCATGGATAGCGCAGGCTCGTCGATCGGCCGCGCATGTTCCTTCCTGGTGGGCATGGCTGCCAACCTCACGCCATCCGATATAGAAAAGGAAGCCGCCCTGCTCCACCGCAAAATACAATGCGGTGCCGACTTCGCCATCACGCAGCCGATCTTCGATGTGGAAAGGGCTCATGAGTTCATCTCCTACTATGAGGATAAGTACGGCAAACTGACGCTCTCGCTCATCGCCGGCATTTTGCCGCTCGCCAGCGTGCGACATGCCGAATTTATGCGCAACGAAGTTCCCGGCATCGTCATCCCAGATGCGCTTCTAGAACGCTTGCAGCGCGTGGGGAATAAGACGCGCACCGAAGGAGCGCTCATCGCCGGCGAGACGATCAGCCAATTGCGCCCCCAGGTGCAGGGCATCTACCTCATACCGGCGTTTGGCCGTTACGACGTGGTCGCCCGCATCATTCGTACCGTCACGTCCGCGACACCCCTGGAAGCGGCGTCGCCGTCGTAACGAAGCATCCTATATATCTACGCCATGAAGATGAACCACCGCTACGCGCTCAAACTGCTCTCGCTCGTACTAAGCCTTGTGCTGCTCTCGGCCTGCATCACAATCGTCGTTCCAAATTCCGAGGCCACGCCCACTGGCTCCGGCAGCGCCCTGACCGGAGCACAACACGTGGATCTGATCGTTTTCCCAGAAGATGATGAGCAGTTGCTGCTGGATCGCATCTCTGCGGCCCGCGAACGGGTATATCTCACCATCTACATGCTCACCGACGACCGCGTGATCGACGCGCTGAAAACCGCCCAATCCAACGGCGCTGAAGTGCGCGTCTTGCTGGAGCCGCATCCCTACCTCAACGACAGCTACGCCTCTCAGGCACGCACGAAATTACAACAAGCCGGCATCACCACGCTGCCCAGTAACCCTTTCTTTAAGTACACGCACCAGAAAAGCTTCGTGGTGGACGATATGGGCATCATCTTGACGGCGAATATGACCCGCAGCGCCCTGACGCGCAACCGCGAGTTTGGCATCATCGATTCCGACAAGGCCATCGTAGATGAAATGGTGGCGGCCTTCAATGCGGATTGGGCCCGCGAGCCATTCACCCCCACCAACTCAACATTGATCTGGAGCCCGGTCAATTCACGCGACCGCGTCGATAGCGTCATCCGCAGCGCAACGAAAACGCTCATCGTCTATGCCGAAGAGGTACAGGATGATGAGCAAACCCAGCTTCTCGCCGATACCGCCAGGCGCGGTGTGGATGTGCGCCTGATCACCACACCCCCTTCCGGCTCCGCAGATAGCGGCTCGGCGGACCTGGACCGTTTGCAGCAGGGCGGCGTGAAAGTACGTCTGCTCAAGAGCCCCTATATCCATGCCAAGGTGTTCATCGCAGACGGCACGTTCGGCGCGGTCGGCTCCATGAACATCAGCATGACCTCGCTGGAGTTCAACCGTGAGTTGGGCATCTTGATCCAGGACACATCGGCACTTTCACGCATCACCCAGGCTTTCGACAAGGACTGGAATAAGGCCACTGATCGATAGAGCGTGTTACAAAAGACGCTTATCCATCATGCGAAATGGGATTCGAGGCGGCTTAACCCGCGCAGCGGGTTTCCCTTCCCAGACGTCGGCTTCGAGCCGATGGCATCCTTGAGCTAGGCTTCGTTCACCATACAATTTCAAATGGGTCCCGCCCAGATAGAGCTTCGTCCATCATGTTCCCCGCCAGCAAGTTCCAGCCCACGAACCCCGGCGCTGCCAGCGGCTCGCCGGTATCCGCGTGATAGTTCTCGTGCATCGCGCCACTGGCCCGCACGTCGCGCAGGCACAGTCGGGTGATCTTGCCTGCCAATTCAAGCGCCTGGGTGCGGAAGCCATAGTGCAATAGCCCATGCAGATAAAGGTAGTTCGCAATCGGCCATACTGGCCCCTGCCAGTTGGAGTAGGGCTTGATCATGTTCACATTGTTATAGCCGAGGTCATTCGCCGCGAGCGAGCGGCCCCCATACGCCGCCCACATCTCGTCTGGGTTGAGCAAGTGCGCCAAAATCTGCGCCCGCCCTTGCTCTTCAGAGGCGACTCGCCCCCACAGTGGCACGAAATTGGAATACGTCATGCGCTTGATGAGCCGCCCCGTTGCCGTGTCCAGGTTGTAATAGCAATGCGCTTCTTCCGACCACAAATAGCGGCCCATTGCTGCGACCAACGCCTGCGCCCGTGCGTGATATTCCCGCGCCTCCGCCTCGCGACCCAGCGAGCGCAAGAGCAGGCCCATCGCCAGGTAGTCGCGATAGACGAATGTGTTCACATCCGCGCCGGCCACCCGGTCCACCGGGGCCGGTGTACCTGGGGCGCTCGTCGGGAAGGCCACGTTGTTATCCGCGCCCGATTCCATTGCGTCGTGCCGCAACGCTAGGCCACGCGTCGCATCCCACAGGTGCCGTTCGCGGTAGGTCACAACTTGCATCAACCGTTCAAGGTGTGGAGTCACCCATTCAAAATCGCCCAGGAAACGGCTCGCCAGGTAAGCGCCCTGTGCCAGGAAGGGCTTCATCTGGTTCAAGCGTTGGTCGCGGCCCTGAGGCGTAATCACGCCCGGCGTAAAGCCATCTTCATCCGCGTTCAACAAGAAGTTCAAACACCAGTTGCGCAGATAGATGGCCTCACGCGGGTCCGCCGTCGCCAGCGCAACGCCGATGAAAAAGCCATCCCAATCCCATTGCTCGTCATACGGCCCGCCGGGGCAAAGATAGTCATAGGCCAACGCGCCAGCAGCCTTACGCTTTACGCGCATCTTGAGCGGCGCCAGGAGCAGATTCAATTCGCGCGCCTGTTCCAGGTCGGCATCGAGTCTTTGTTGTGTTTCGTCCATCGCGTTGTCAATTCCTATTCCGTGAGCGTCGTGAGTTTTGCGCATTGGCCCCGCCACGCGCCGGCGTCTTCCACGCCACTCACAATGCGCATCAGCACGTCGGCCAGGCGTTGGTTGGCCGGCGTTGGCAGGCCGAGTGCGCGCCCTTGCGCCGCGATTGCGCCATTTAACCACGCCACTTCACAATGACCGGTCCCATTTTGTACATCATAATAGAACGAAGGCCACTTGTTGCCCCGCCCCTGTGCAATCCGCCTGCGCAACACCGGCTGCAATATGGACGCCGGTAGCCAGCGGATGGCGCTCGCCAGGGTCGCAGCCGGGTAGTGTGGCAGGTTCACGGGTTGAATCCGCAGCCGCCGCATCACCCGCGTCGCCTCTCGCAGCGCTTGCAGTTCCAATTGATACACCGCCGGCTGGGCGTACAGTTCGCCCGGCGGCATGCCCAGGATAGCGCTCGTGGCGTTGCCCATCATGTTCAACAACAATTTGGACCACTTCAGCGCACGCGCATCCGGGTAAACTCGCCGGCTCCAAAACGCCTCTTTAACGCGCGCCGCCATGAGCAGCCCCGCTTTGTTCGCCTTCGCAAGCGGTGCCAGGCAAACCGTGCCGCCCGCGCGCGCCACCTGCACCTGCCCCGCTTGCGGCACCGTCACCGGGCTGGTGGTGGTGCCCGCCCAGACCTGCTCTGCCCCAAAAGCCTGGGCCAGGCGCTCCTCGCTGCCAACGCCATTCTGGAAGCACACAAAGCAGGTGCCGTCGCCGTCGGTGCGGTAAATCGGCGGATCACAAGCCTTCAACTCGCGGATTACAGTCTCCACGTCGTATGCCTTCACGCAGATGAAGATCGCGTCATAGGGCGGCCCATACATGCCTTGCGCGCTGTTCGCTTCGGCCAGCGAGCCAACTGCGCGGAAGTTCGTGGTTTGCCAGGTGTGCCCATCGGGCAAGTGCATCCGAATGCCATCCTGGTTCACAGCGTCCACAAAGGGCTTGCGCCCCACCAGCGTGACCCACTGCCCACAACGGCCCAGCGAAGCGCCCAGGTAAGCGCCAATCGCCCCGGCACCAATCACAAGCATTTGCATCCTATTTCACTTCCAGTTCCACGCCATCACTCGTCGAGCCGTCCGGCATCGCCACGGGAACGGACTGTATGGCTGGATAGGTGTAGCTCCCGATCCTCAACTTCAGTTGCTGTGGCACAGGCTGTGGAAGCGGGATATCGAACCAGTGCAACAATAAATCACCTTCACGCCAGTTGGAGGCTTGAATGCCGCCGCCATCCATCTGCGCGACCTTTTCGGTGCCGGAAAGGACGTGGTTATACCAGTGATAATCGGCACCTGCCACGGCCGGCTGCTTCACGCTCAGCCACACCAGCAACTTCAAGCTATCTTCTCTCTCGGCCTGGTAACCCGCAAGTTGCACACCGTTCGCCCATTGAGCCGCCGGCACAGGCAACGTTTGCGTGAAAGTCGGTCTGTAGACGTAGACGAATTCGTAGCTGGATTGACTCCCATTGCGCAGGGGGATGCTCTGCGTGTACATGGTCCCAGCCGCTATCTGCTCGCTGAGTGTGTTGCGCGCGCGTTCGCTCCCCGGCGTAAAGATGTACGTCGCGGCATCTGGCCGCAAAATGATCCCTGCGTCCGCGTTCGCAAAACGATGTGGGATGCCCGCCAGCACCACGTTAAAAATGGTGGCCTGCTCATTCACTAGCGGGTCGCCGCCCGGCGTGACGACGATGATGCCGCCTCGCGTAGGCTCGCACTTTGCGACCGCCAGGCAATTCTGCGCCGCCTGTGTTATTTCAAGCGCGCTACGCACCGGCAGCCCATATCCGCCCACGCTCGTGTCATAGCGCGAAACGAAGTCGCTGAAACGGAACGTGGTCAACACCTGCCAGAGCACGATCATGCCCAGGCTCACCGCCGCCAGCCCCCCAAGCAACGGCTGCACACGCCTGCGCCGGGTGCTCCAACTCAGAAGCCGATCCACAAACAGCGCCATCAACAAGAATGGCACCGGGTAAAGCGGCGTCAGGTAGTGCACCTGGAGTGGCTTGCTGTGGCGCAATTGCATCACAACCGGGATGCACCACCACAGCACGATGATGGCATCCAGCGCCATCGCCTGCCATTCGCGCCGCACCAGATGTACCAGGCCGCGCAGGGTGATGGTCAGCAGCGCAAGCACCAGCAATGCCATCTGGGCCAGGTCGATCCAGTTCAGCCAGCCCGGTGCTTGCGCTTGCCAGTAGGCATAAGCGCCATCGGTCAGGTCACTCAGGTGCGCGCCGCCGCTGGTCCAGAGGGCGTAACGGAACGCATCGAGCGTGAATTCACCCGCTTCGCGCAGTGCCCCCAGCAAGGCATGTACATTAGCGAACCCCTGCGCCGAGTCGGCAGCGAGGTAAACCACCCCCAACCCAATCACAGGCACAAGCCCCACCAGCACGGGCAGGGGCCTCAAGGTGCGCCAGCCCAAAATGATCGCCACCACGACCACCGGGACGAGGTAGATCGCCGAGAGATGCGTTCCAACGCATAACGCAATGCCCCAGCCAACGACAGCCCATCCCCAGGCATTGCGGCGCTTCAACACCTCCAACAACCCAAAGAGCAAGATCACGGAGAAAAGCGCCAGCGGTGCCAGCCACAACTTGCGCGCAAATTGGATCGCCCACGGAGCGACGGCAAACAGCAGCGTGGAAATAAGCGCCACGCGCCGGTTATAGAAGCGCACGCCCAGCCACCACAGCAGCGCAATGGCCGCCACATCCAGCAGCACGCGATAGGCGGCCACAGCCAGCAGGTTCCGCGTGAACAGATAAGGCAGCGCCAGCACATACAGATACACCGGCGGATGATTCGCCACCGACCCGCTGAATGGCGCAAAAGACAGCCACTGACCCTGCACGATGCTGAGCGCAAATTGAGGTGCCGAAGCCTCGTCGTATCGCAGGTCGATCAGGTCCAACGATTGCAGCCGCAGGACCGCCGCCAGGGCGAGCACAGCAATAAAGAGCCACTCTCGGCGCAGGAAGTGGCTGCTCGAAACAGGTTGATTCATTCGATGCGGCATGATTGTCTGATGCTTGATTGTAGCCGCCCTACTCCGCCACGTGAATCGTCACCGCCGCACTGTCTTGTTGCGTGCCGTCGCGCAGATAGGCCCGCGCCACAAATTGGTGATCGCCCGGCTCAAGCGTCCAGAACCCTTTATATGACGTGCCGCTGAACTGCGCGATCACTTCCTCGCCGTCGAGGATCAACTCGGCGCGTTCCACGTGCGCGTCATTCACGTTCACCTCTAGCGGCACCTTCTGCACCGCTCGCGGCAACTGCTCCGAGATGCGATAGATCGAGCCTGGGTCCGGCTGGCTGATGACGATGGCCGCGCACGCCTCTCCTTCGCACGCCCCGCCGGATTGATCATCCAATAGCGCAACGGGCCAGCCCTGCTCAGTCGCCCAGGCGCGTGCCTCGGCCGGGAGTTGGATCATCACGCGGTCCACCACCTGCCCCGCAGGGGTATTCGCATTTGCCAGCTTCCCCGTGGTGACGTCAATTTTCTGATGAACATACCAGTTGTCCACTTGCGTCGGCTGTGTGCCTTTGATGAACCACTCGCTGCGCGTATGAGGGCAATCGGGAGATGGCAACATACCGGAGAGCGCACACACCGTCACCTGCACGATGCCCTCCGGCATACTGAAGTTGCGCGACGGCTGGCCGCGCAGGGCCAGTTCCATGAAGTCGTGCCAGATTGGCCCGGCCCCGCTGACGCCGCTCACGCGAATCATCGGTTCGCTATCGGCATTCCCAGTCCACACGCCCGTCACCAGGTCGGGCGTGTAACCCACCGTCCAGTTGTCGCGCCAATCAGTGGTTGTGCCGGTCTTCACCGCCGCAGGGTGGCTGATGCGCAGCACGCTATTTTCGCCAAATTCCGAGGCGCGCGCCGCGTTATCCGAAAGGATGCTGGTGATGAGCCACGCCACGCGCGGGTCCACCACGGGTTTCTGGTCTTCCGGTGCGCTATGAGCATACAGCACCTGCCCCGACTGATCGGTCACACGGCTGACGGCATAGGGGTCCACCCGCACACCGCCGTTATCAAACGCAGCATACGCAGCAGTCAACTCAAGCAAGCGCACCTCGCCGCCGCCTAGCGTTAACGAAAGCCCATAAGACTCCACGCTCTTGAACGAGTGGATTCCCAGGTCATTGGCCAGGTCCAGCATGCGTTCCAGCCCTACCATCTGCAACACTTTGACCGCCGCCACGTTATTCGAGGTCGCCAGCGCCTCGCGCACGCTGATGGGCCCATAGTGCTGCCGGTCATAGTTCTCCGGCACGTAGGGCAGGCCCTCGCGCGTCGGAAAGGAGGTGCGCACGTCCATAATCGGCGTCGCCGCAGTGAAGTTTGGCACCTGGCTCAGCGCGGCCGCATAAGTGATCGGTTTGATAGCGCTCCCCGGCTGGCGCAACGCCACCGCCGCGTTCACCGCGCCGCTGATCTGGGCATCGAAGTAATCCGGGCTGCCCACCATCGCCACAATCGCCCCACTGTGCGGATCCAGCGCCACCAGGGCCGCGTTGTTCGTGTTGTGCGAAGGAGAGTCCGCGCTGGGTTCTTGCAATTGCTTCAGCCGGGCTTGGATCACATCCTGGGCCGTGTCGTTCAACGCCAGATCCAGCGTGGTGCTCACCACCAGGCCGCCGCGCGTGAGCATCTCCGCGCCATAGCGTTCCTCCAGCCAGTGCCGCACGTATGATACAAAATGCGGCGCACGAATGGCATATTGTGCCGGGGCATAGCTCAGCCTGGCCTGCTTCGCCACGCCGGCCTCATCGGCCGAGATGAAGCCCTCCTTCACCATCAAATCCAGCACAACCGTTTGGCGTTGCCTGGCAGCCGAGGCGTCGTTATAGGGGTCATACGCCACCGGCGATTGCGGCAGCCCGGCAAGCAGAGCGCATTCCGCCAGGTCAAGCTGATCGACCGGCTTGTCGAAGTATGTCTGCGCCGCAGCTTCGGCGCCATAGGCCAGGTTCCCGTAATACACTTCGTTCAGATAGAGCGTCAGCACTTCGTCTTTGCTATAGCGCATCGCGATTTGCCAGGCCAATAGCGACTCGCGCACCTTGCGCAACAGCGTGCGTTGTGTGCGCTCTTCCGGGCTCAGCAATAACATGCGCGCCAGTTGCTGCGTGATGGTGCTCCCGCCGGCGAGAACCTCTCCACCCTGCACGTTGATCCACAACGCCCTCACGATGCCCACGATATCGACGCCCGGGTTTGAGTAGAAGTTGGCATCCTCGACGGCGATGGTTGCCTGGCGCAGGCGGAGCGGAAACTGCTCAAACGCTAGCGGCGTGTGATAGCCCACGCGAGGGTCGATGATCTCGTACAGCAATTGCCCGTTGCGATCATAAATCTTCGTGCTAGGGGCTTGCGCGTGTGAATGCAACGAATCTACAGATGGCAAGGTGAACCACAGCACCGCCAGGGCAACCAGCGGTATCGCAATCGCGCACAGCAGGATTACGAGCAGGATTTTGTTGTGGCGCTTGATGACTCTAGCCATTTGAAATGAGGAAATACTGCGGACTCATTATAATCGCGTGCAACCTGGCAGCATTCACATGAGGGATTAGCACACATGAGCGAACATACAAAGTTATTCATACCAGGGCCTATTGAGGTCCGGGACAGCATTCTACAGGCGCAAACGAAACCGATGATCGGGCATCGCGGCAAACCGTTTGAAGAATTGTTTGCGCGCATCCAGACGGGTCTGCGTTCGGTTTTCTACACTTCTAAGCGGGTCTATCTGAGCACCTCTTCTGGCACCGGCCTGTGGGAAGGCGCTGCCCGCAACTGCGTCACCGACGACCCTGCCCGTGGCGTGCTTGCGACGGTGTGCGGCGCTTTCAGCGAGCGCTGGGCCGATGTCTTTGAGCGCAACGGCAAAGCCACCGAGGTGATACAGGTCCCCGAAGGACAGGCCATCAAGCCCGAGATGGTGCGCAAGGCCATCCTCGCACGATCCACGCCTTTCGATGCCATCGCGATCGTGCACAATGAAACCAGCACCGGCGTGATGAACCCGCTGGCGGAGATCGTCGCGGTGGTAAAAGAGCTCTCGCCCGAAACGTTGATCCTGGTAGATGCCGTCAGTTCGCTGGCCGGCGTAAAGATCGACTTCGAACAACTTGGGCTGGATGTGCTCCTCACGTCGTCGCAGAAGTGCTTCGGCCTGCCGCCGGGGCTCTCATTCGCCGCCGTGAGCGACCGCGCACTGGAACGCGCAAAGACAATCAAGCATCGTGGCTACTACTTCGATTTCCTGGAGCTTGAAAAATTCCTGCTGAAGAACAACACCCCCGCCACCCCTGCGATTTCGCTGATGTTCGCGCTCGATCAGCAACTGAAAGACATCCTTGCCGAAGGGTTGGACGCCCGCTTCGCCCGCCACGCACACCTGGCCGACTTGACGCGCACCTGGGCCAAATCGAATGGCTTTGAAACCTTCGCTGAACCCGGCTACGAATCGCAAACGGTCACCTGCGTAGCCAATGCGCGCAAGATCGACGTCGGCGCAATGAACAAATACCTGGGCACCCACCACCTGCACCTGTCGGATGGGTATGGGTCACTGAAGGGCAAGACCTTCCGCATCGCCCACATGGCGGACCTGACGGAGGTCGATATGAACGAACTGTTCCAGGCCATGAATGATTACCTGGGTACGCTCCCGGCATAACCTCATACAAAAAGAAGCCTAATTCCATTCCGGAATTGGGCTTCTTTCTAAATCAGCTCCATCTAGCTATTGGTATTGAGCGCCAGATTGCATCAACGTCGCCAGGCGAACGCGAGATTGGGCATAGAGCGAGTCGTTGCCGGCGGCCTGGGCCAATTCACCGCACTTCTCCAGGTCGGCCATCGCCTGTTGGCGCTGGTTCAACCCTTCATAGCCCGAAGCTCGCATATAGTACGCCTCCGCAGAATCAGGGGACATCTCGATGAGCTTCGTCGTATCAGTCACGACCTGCGCGTAATCACCCAGGCGCACAAAATCCATAGACCGCTGCAACAGGTAGTCCTTTTCGGACCCAGCACTCTTCAAAGCCTCCGCATAGGCCGCATCCGCGGATGCCTTGTCGCCCGCCTGCTCATAAAGGTATCCCTTCCAGATCAATAACTCCGTGCTGGTGGGCACTTGAGCCAACCCGGCGTCGATGGCGCTTTGCACACCAACCATATCCTGCTTGTAGAGTGCATTCGTGGCATCTGCGATTGCGTCTCCCACCGGGTCCGGCGGGAAGAGAATCGGCCGCGCAATGTACCCAATGATGAGGATACCCACGATGATGCCGGCAATCACGCCCAACCGCTTCAACAATTTCTGACGCCTGCGATCCAACTCCGCATCGAGCATCCACCAGGGTTCATGCGTGCCGGGGGCCGTCTGCGTTCGCAAGTCGATCAACGCCTGTCTGCCACCCAGCAGCTTCACGATGGGACGCGCATTCCTGATAATGCGTTCATCCACCGATTGCAGGCGTGCGACCTCGCCGCGCAAATCCGCCCCTGCCGCAAGCAACGTCTGCATCATCTGATGCGCCGTGTTGGCATCCAGCATCAATTTGCGGGCGGATTCGGCATTCAGCAACGCAAGCGACTTCTCGCAATTGTCTATCTGCTCACGCAGTTCATCCGCATCGTTCAGTGCGCTGACGGTCTGTGCAAGTTTTCCCATTTTCCACGATGTAAGTTTGGCGACGGCTTCTGCCGTCATGGCTCATCCCACTAACTACTGTGGCGGAAATGCATGATATCGCCATCTTGTGCGACGTATTCTTTCCCTTCCAGGCGCAGGCGGCCCTTATCTCGCGCAGCCGCCATGCTGCCCAGGGTCACCAGGTCTTGATAACCGACGGTCTCGGCACGAATAAAACCCTTCATGATATCGGTATGCACCGCACCCGAACACTCCAGCGCCGTTGCACCACGTCGCACCGTCCATGCACGCACCTCATCCTCACCCACGGTGAAGAATGATTGCAGCCCCAGGATGTCGTAGGAAGTGCGCAGCGCCTTGACGAAGCCAGGTTCCTGGATGCCAAAATCCGCCATAAAGGCTTTTGCCTCGTCGGGCGGCAATTCGGCGATCTCCGACTCGATCTGGCCCTTCATCGTCACGACCGCCGAGGTCTCATATGTCGAAGTCACCGGCTCCGGCCAGGCGTCATCGCCTTCGTTCACGATGACGAACATGGGCTTGATCGTCATCAACCCATAGCCGCGCAAGCTGCGCACCTGCTCTTCGCTGAACTTCAAGACTGAAATGGGCTGCTCTTTTTCCAGCACCTCGTGCATCTGCTGGAACAAAGGTAGCTCGCGCGCGAGCAAGTCCTTATCTTTGGCTCCCTTCTTCAGGCTTTCGTCGATCTTCTCCAGGCGTTTTTCCACCGCCACCATATCCAGCAGCAAAAATTCGGACTCCATCTGCCGCAAATCACGGTTGGGGTCAATCGTGTTCGCCGGATGTGGCACGCTTTCGTCATGGAACGCGCGCACGACGATCGCCAGCGCATCCATCGTTGCCAACAAGTTCATCAATGGCCCACTGATGCCTTGCGTAGTGCTCATTTCACGCTCGCTACCGCTGATGTCCGTGAAGCGCACCTGGGCATAGATCGTCTTGCGCGGGTTGAACATTTTGCTGAGCGTATCAACCCGGGCATCCGGCACGTTTACGGCAGCCGTAAATGATTCCAGTTTGCCTGCGCCCGATATACCCGTAGGCCGCTTTGCGTTCGTCAATGCGTTAAAGATGGTGGTTTTGCCACCCAGTGGGAGACCAATGATGCCAATTTGCATGGTGTTTACGCTACCGCCAGGTGCGCATCTATCTGAACACACGCCTGGCGGATGATGAATTCGATTCTATTCCTTCACTTCCTCCGCCGGGGCGGCGGGATTTGCCTCCGCCGGTGGGGGTTCATTGGGAGTTACTTCTTGAGCCGGCTTTGGCTCGGCTCGTTTTGCCACTTCGTCATTTAGCCTGCGCAGGCTGTCCACAAGCCCCAGGTGCATTTCGCTCAACACCTGCGGCCCATGCGCCGTTTCCCAAGCTTCCTGCACGGTCTGCCGGGCTTTCTTCACATTGCGGTCGAAGCGGGTTTGCTCCACCGCCTTATTAATCTGCTTGGTAAATTGCTCCACACCCGACTTTAACTCACGCTCGATGCTCTTGCGCTCTTCCGACGTCCATGGAGACCATAACAACTTACCCAGGTTCTCCCCCAGGCGGTTTAGCTCCTTCGCCAGATCATCATTTTGTTGCTTCGACTGAGTTTGGTCAGTCTGTGTATTTGTTTCAGACATATACCCTCCACAGGCATCACTGAACAACAGTGACGCCCATCATGCACTCAATCTTACGTTGCAGGCACTTCCGGTGCCTGACATTGACTTGACGCTTCAATCATCCGAGGCATCCATCCATTTTGGCTGTTCCACCCTGGCGAATACCTGGTTCCCCTCCACAGTGACGGGGAAAACCATCAATTTTGGGCCGCCTTTGGGGTAAGTACACACGCCGGTACGCACATTGAACCGATAGTAGTGCATCGGGCAATTCACTCCATCGTCATCCATCCAACCTTGAGAAAGGTCACCCATCGAATGTGGACACATGGACGTAAAGGCCACTACGTCAGTCGCGCCGGGGTTTCCTTCCTGAGCGACCAGCGTTACCACGATGGACTGCCCTCTCACTGTCACCCTTTTCAATTGCCCTATCGCCAGGTCACTCACTTTTGCGATTGGGACCAGTCCATCTTCGCGCTCTGCTGAGTCATGATTGAACAGCTTATTAAGCATCTTGATGATTATAGTTCAGCCACTTAGAAAACCACGCGGATAATGCCCGCATTTCGTAGGGCCACACAATGAGGGAAGAAGCGAGGAATGCCACCGTCATTCGCCACACGCTCAATGGGCCCGGCTGGATTCGAACCAGCAACCCACGCCTTATGAGGGCGCTGCTCTGCCGTTGAGCTACAGGCCCGGACACGGAGGATTCTAAATGTCCGTGTATGGCTTGTCAATGCCA
>DAOUFG010000013.1:0-48601 GCA_034430115.1 Thermoflexales bacterium
CGCGGCCATCATCAACGACACGCCCAAGCTGCACAACCTGGTACGCGCCAAATTGATGAAGCGTGGCGGCGTCGGCTACGTTCAGCCCGGGCCGAACACCTTCCCATCTGTGGACGAGTTCCACCAGTTCGTGCTGGGCTGCCAGGCGCTGCCATGCGCCACCTGGCTGGACGGCACCTCCCCCGGCGAGCAGGCCGAGGAGGAGTTGCTCACCCTGTTGATCGGCAAAGGCGTTGTGGCGCTCAACATCATCCCAGACCGCAACTGGAACATCGCCGACCCAGAGCAGAAGCGCGTCAAGCTGCAGAATCTCTATGACGTGGTGAAGTTGGCCCAGGCGCTGGATTTACCCCTGAACATCGGGACCGAGATGAATGCGCACGGCCAGAAGCTCATCGACGACTTCGCTGCGGCAGAGCTACTCCCGGTCCGCCAGGCCTTCTTGGACGGTGCGGATTTCATCTATGGCCATACCATGTTGCAGCGTGCACTGGGTTTAGGCTATCAAAGTGATTGGAGCAAGGCATGTCTGGCAACGCGAGCGGAACGGAACGCCTTCTATACCCAGGTTGGCCGGCTGATACCGCCTGGGCAACCAGGAATTTCCATTCTAAAAGCGCTCTCATCGAATCCAGCCCCCAAAGACATCCTTACTGGTTTGGGTCGATAATTGGCTTCTCTAAGGATAAGGTGTAAAGAAATGTCGGATAAATTAATTGAGTATCGAACTGGCGATGTGAAAGCGCCAGATAAGACGCGTGTGTGGCCGTTGTATGGTGCAGGCTTTGAAAACCTGGGGGTTGAGGACAAACCAATCGAAGTACCGCTCCCCAAGTATGGCCCCGACGAGTTGTTGGTCCGGCACGATGCATGTGGTCTATGCTTCTCAGACATCAAAATCCTCACGCTTGGCGAAAATCACCCCCGCATCACCAAAGACATGAAGAAAGACCCAGTTGTCATGGGGCACGAAGTGGTGATGACCATCGTCGGCGTCGGTGAAAACCTGAAAGACAAGTACAAGGTCGGCCAACGCTTCATTGTGCAAGCCGATATTTATCAGAAGGGCGTCAACCTTGCTTATGGTTACATGCTGCAAGGTGGGCTTTCGGAATATGCCGTGCTGGATCAGCGCGTGCTAAATGGCGACGACGGCTGCTACCTGATCCCCATTCAAGAGGACACCGGATATGCCGAAAGCGCCCTGGTGGAACCCTGGGCCTGCGTCATCGCCGCGTATGAGTTGAAATACCGCAGCAACATCAAGAACGGCGGGCTGGCCTGGATCATCGGCGCCGCCAACGCAGACCCCAGCGCCCCCTATACCATCACGGAAGGCTTTGATCAACACTCACACCCGGCCAAGCTGGCGTTGACCAACGTGCCGGCCAAATTCGGCGCGTGGCTCACCCAGCGCGCGAAGGAACTGGGCATCGAAGTCCTGGATGTGACAGACCCCGCGAACCCGCCTTTTGAAGCCGCCGACGACATCATCATGTTGGGCACGGACGCGGACCTACTAGAGAAAGTGAGCCCCAAACTGGCACTGCACGGCATCTTCGCCATCGTGAGCGACAAACCCTTTGAGCGCAAAGCCAGCATCGACGCCGGCCGCATTCACTACAACGACTGGGTTTACGCAGGCACCAAAGGCACGAACATTTCACGCGCCTACAGCGACACGCCTGTGCGCTCCACGCTCAAGTCGGGCGGCACGCTCTGGCTGGCGGGCGCCGGCGGCCCCATCGGCCGCATGCACCTGCAGCGCGCCATCGAGCTTCCGGGCGCGCCGGCCACCATCGTGTGCACGGACGTGAGCGACGTGCGACTGGAAGACCTGCGCACCAGCTTCCAGGGGGATGCCAAGGCGCACCTGATTAGCCTGGTATGCCTGAACCCGATGAAGAAGGAAGAATATAACCAGTACATGGAAGGCATCAAGTCGTGTGGCGGCTTCGACGACATCATCGTGCTGGCGCCCATTCCGGCCGTCATCTCCGATTGCGCCACCTACCTGGCGCCCGACGGCGTGATGAACATCTTTGCCGGCGTGAACCGCGGCACGATGGCAGCGCTGGATCTGAATGACGTGCTGAACAAGCATGTGCGCGTCATCGGGCACTCGGCTTCGTCGGTGGACGACATGAAGCTGATGCTCAACGACACCGAATCGGGCCGCCTGTCGCCCAATCGCTCGGTCGCAGCCATCGGCTCGTTGGAGGCGGCAAAGGTCGGGTTGCAGGCATTGAAAGATGCCACCTACCCCGGCAAGGTCGTCATCTTCCCGAACATCAAATACATGCCCGTCACCGCCCTGCCCGATCTGAAGGACAAGCTCCCGACGGTATACGCGAAGCTGAAGGATGGCCGTGAGTGGACAGTGGAAGCAGAGCAGGAATTCCTGCGCATCATGCTTCCGTAAATAGGATGAGATTTGAGATTGGGGATCCGAGAGAGTGCAGCATGGTGCTCACATCATCTTCACTCTCCAATCCCTAATCTCCGGTCTCCAGTCACATAGAAGCTGAATCATGGATAAACAACTACAAGACCGAATTGCAATTGTGACAGGCGGCGGGCAGGGCCTGGGCCAGTCCATCTGCCTGCGCCTGGCAAATGAAGGCTGCGACGTGGTCGTCGCAGACCTGAACGAGCAGACCGCCATCGACACCGCCGCCAAGGTGCGCCAGGAAACCGGGCGACGCGCCATCGCGGTCAAAGTGGATGTGACCGACGAAGCGCAGGTGGAAGCGATGGTCCAGCGCGCCGTGGACGAGTTCGGGCGGCTGGACATCCTCGTTTCAAACGCTGGAATATTGATCTCCGGGGACATCACCGAATTCAACGCCGAGAAATGGCGCGCCGTGCTGAACGTGAACCTGTTTGGTTATTTTCTCGTCGCCAAGCACGCCGCCGGTGTGATGAAAGCCCAGAAGAAGGGCGTGATCATCGAGATCAACTCCAAGTCGGGCAAGAAAGGCAGCTTCAGGAACTCGGCCTATGCAGCCTCCAAGTTCGGCGGCATCGGCCTGACCCAAAGCATCGCGTTGGATCTGGCAGAGGATGGCGTGCGCGTGAATTGCGTATGCCCGGGTAACTTGCTGGAGTCTCCGCTGTGGACACAAGGGCCCAACGCGCTCTTCAAACAATATGCCCGCAACCGAGGGATCACCGAGGAGGAAGTGCGCCAGCTCTACGTCAACCAGGTGCCCATGAAGCGCGGCTGCACCTATCAGGACGTGTGCAACGTGGTGGTATTCCTCGCATCCGACCAATCCAGCTATATGACCGGCCAGGCCATCAACGTGACGGGTGGCCAGGAAATGCGCTGATCTGCCAGCGTGTAAAATCGGGATTGATGAGATTCGCCGGTCCGTGCAGGCGAATCTCAAACCCAAAATCTACAACACTGGAGCGTCATGGTCAAAATCATAACCGATACCACAGCAGGAATCACTGCCGAGGTGGCGCGGCAATATGATATTCCTGTAATCCCGCAAATTATCCACTTTGGTGAGCAATCGTTCCTGGAAGGCATCGAGATTGATAACGCCGGGTTCATGCAGAAGTTAAAGCAATCCCGCGAATTGCCCAAGACTGCGGCGCCCCCGCCGGAACTTTTCATCGAGCAGTTCAACCGATTGGTTCCACAGGGCGAGCCGATCATCTGTATCCACCCTACCGCCGAAGCAAGCGGCACGGTTCGGTCGGCGAACGCGGCCAAGGCCGAGTTTCCCAATGCCGACATTCGCATCATCGATACGCGCGTGATCGGCAGCCCGCTGGCGACCATGGTAACGTTGGCCGGCCAATGGGCGGCAGCGGGCATAGACGCAGATACGATTGAATCGCGCATCCGCAGCATGGTCTCGCGCTGCCATGTTTACTTCCTCGTCGCCACATTGGAATACCTCGCGAAGGGCGGGCGCATCGGCGGCGCATCGGCGTTGCTGGGCAGCGTTTTGCAGATCAAGCCCATTCTGGTGGTGCGTGACGGGAAAGTGGAAGTGCTGGAACGCGAGCGCACTCAGAAACGTGCCGTGGCGCGTTTGAAAGAATTAGTGTATGAAAAGATTGCCCGCGACGGCACGGGCTATCTGTCGATCATGCACGCCGCCGTGCCCGATCAAGGCCAGGCCCTGGCAGACGAGTTGCGCGCAGAGCTGCATTTGCAAGACGTGCCGGTCATGGATGTGCCGCCGGCCATCGTGGTACACGCCGGGCCAGGGATTTTGGCAGTTGCATTCTTCAGCCAGGCATAAAGTCCGGCAGATTCATTCGCTAACCCAAGAGGAGTGCTGGGGATTTTCCCCCCGGCACTCCTCTTTCGTTTCCATTGCGCCGGCGCAACATGTCACTTTGCGCGCATTGTTGCATCCAAAAGGATGAATATTTACTAGATCGCTAAAGAACCTGGTAATGGGAAAGCAGACTGGTTGAAAGGAATTTAGGATGAACACAGATACAACTACGGACCTGGGGATACACGTGCAGTTGAAGCAGCCATTTGACGAAGCAGTCGGACGCGTCAAGGCTGCGTTGAAGGTGGAAGGTTTCGGGGTGCTGGCCGAGATAGACGTGCAGGACACGCTTAAGAAAAAGCTGAACCAGGATTTCCGGCGCTACGTGATTTTAGGCGCATGCAACCCGCCCCTCGCGCATCGCGCGCTCAGTTCGGACCTGGACGTAGGCTTGTTACTCCCCTGTAACGTCGTCGTCTACGAGACGGACCCCGGCGAATCTATGGTGAGCCTGGTGGATCCTGTGGTGATGGCCGGGATCTTCGCAGACCCCATATTCAAAGAGATTGCCACCGACGCGCAACAAAGATTCAAGCGTATCGCCGTGGCACTTGCGGCATAAGCAACCCTTACAGCGACATGCACTCAAAGCCAGGAAATGGCTGGGCTGGTTTGGGCCCACGCCATTTCCTCGCCATTCCAGGCAGGTGGGCATGGCGGCGCAACGTTGCGCACCGCACTGAACCGGGCCAGCTTACATACGCCAGCCGGCTTCAAGCCACCTTTTCCCCTTCCCTCGTTATCACCCAATTTGCGAATTGACTTTGGCACACGCCGGTAGTAACATCACGCCCAAAGAACGACCCTCGTTAGGCGAGGCGTCTGCGCCAGAAACAAGCCATTGTCCCGAAACGTCGAGAGACGCCAAGGGATAGACCAGGCAAGGCCGAAACAAGGCTTTGTTGAAAGTGGCTGGAGTTCTCTTCCTAAGCTGCGCAGTGCCAAAGCTCAACCAGTGGGGGCAGCCTGAGTCATAGACTTTGGCAGGAACATGTTTCAAAGCCTCCCTGTGCGTTTACGACGGGGGGGTTTCTTTTTGCCGTGACAATGCGGAGGCCGTAAGGCAGCATTCCACCGCACGGGAAGGTGATCGCACATAGATACGGACAATAGTTCGGCAACTGATGGTAGTAGGCAGGGATGTATGGGTCATCCACCTCTGGCCATGTCCGGTGCATGCTCGATGCGGTGCGACTTTTCCCGGACCCCAAGCCAGAGACTTGTGTAAACCCAAGCGCACGTCTGTCGAACCTTGCCCATGCAAGGCAAGTGACACGTAAGACAGACGCACGTGGTTTATCCACGCCTGCCTCTCAACCAACAAGCGGGACACTGTGCAGCCCCAAACTGCTCACTACTCCCATGCATCGTAGCACATGACAACTGGGTCGCACGTTCTGTTCATTCGAACGTGCGGCTAAATGCAACTCGTTGAGAGGTGATATATGGCCTATATGAGTGAACTGACTGATAAGCTGGTAGCCGACGTGGAGGGTGAACGCGTCGGCCACCTGGTGGATTTGATAGCGGTCAAGCGCGGCGAGGTCCAACATCCAGAAATTGCGGCGCTGGTAGTGAAACAGCATAAAGGAACGTTGCTCATTTCTTACGACGACGTCGCTGTGCTCCTGGCACCCGCGGTACCGCTCAAAAAACGGCTCCAAGACATCACGCCCTATCAGCCCACTGAAAACGATCTTTACCTGGCGCGCGACGTGCTGGACAAGCAGATCATCGACACGAATGGCATGCGCGTGGTGCGCGTGAACGACCTGGAACTGGCACGCGTGAACGGTCACTTCTATGTCGCCAACCTGGATATCGGCAGCCTGGGACTGCTGCGCCGTTTGGGCTTCGCCAGGCTGGCCCAGGACCTCGCGACGCGATTTGGGCACAAACTTCATTCTGCCACGATCGCCTGGCACGATACGGAAATGCTCCCCGGCGACCAACCCATGCGCTTGAAAGTGCCCAGCGACAAGATCACCGATTTGCACCCGGCGGACCTGGCGGAAATTATCAGTGACCTGAGCCCCACCGACAGTAGCAAATTGCTGGAAACGCTCGACATCAAGACCGTGGCAGATACGTTGGAAGAGGTGGAACCCGACTTCCAGGCCAGCCTGGTGGAAGACATGGCCGACGAAAAGGTGGCCGACGTGTTGGAAGAAATGGCCCCCGATGCAGCAGCCGACTTGCTGGCAGAACTTCCCGAGGAACGCAGCCAGGAACTGCTGAAGTTGATGGAACACGAAGAAGCGCAAGACGTTCGCGAGCTTCTCACCTTCCCAGAAGATAGCGCCGGTGGGGTGATGAACACCGAATATATCGCCGTCCGCCCCAATTTGACTGCCGAGCAAGTCATTAACCTGTTAAGGGATACCGCCGACGAGGCCGAAACAATCTTCTACATTTACGTCACCGACGAAGGGGATCATCTGCTGGGCGTCCTTTCGCTTCAAACGCTGGTCCTGGCAAACCCAAAGACGCGTGTGGATGAAATCATGCACCATCGCATCGTCAGCGTCAAACTCACCACCAGCCAGGACGACGTCGCCCAAATCGTGTCGAAATATAACCTCCTGGCCGTCCCGGTGGTGGACGATGAAAAACGCATGCGCGGGATCGTCACAGCCGATGACGCATTGGACAAAATATTGCCCACCGCCTGGAAAAAGCGCCTGCCGCGTCTATATCACTAAACAAAGAGACTCCGCCAGGCTGCGCGCGTCATAGCACAGGTTCGCAGAGTCATGCGCAGCTTGTTTCATGAGGGACAGTCACCAATATGTCATTATGGAATCGATTAAAACCAATCCGCACACGCCTGCTGGTGTTGCTGGCCGTGGTCGGGCCGGGCATCATCACCGCAAACGTAGATAACGACGCTGGGGGCATTACGACCTACTCGGTTGCCGGCGCGCACTATGGCTATACCCTACTGTGGATCATGCCACTGGTTGCGCTGGCGCTCGTCATCATCCAGGAGATGAGCGCGCGCCTCGGCGTAGTTACTGGGCGCGGGCTCGCCGGGCTCATTCGCGAGAGCATGGGCGTGCGTGCCACCGCCATCATCCTGGCGATCCTTTTCATCGCCAACCTGGCGAACACGGTAAGCGAATTTGCCGGGGTGGCAGCCAGCATGGAGATTTTCGGTGTCAGCAAGTACATTTCGGTGCCCATCGCCGCCATCATCGTCTGGTTATTGATTGTCAAGGGCACCTACAAAGCAGTGGAACGGATTTTCCTGGTCGCCAGCGCGCTCTACCTGGCCTACGTCGCATCAGGCATCATGGCTCATCCCTCGTGGAGCACCGTCGCGCAGGCGGCCATCACGCCCACCTTCCACATGGACGCCGGGTTCGTCACCATCGCCATCACCATCATCGGCACCACCATTGCGCCGTGGATGCAGTTCTATCAACAATCATCCATCGCCGATAAGGGGCTCAAGCCCACCGACATCGGCTACGAGCGGGTAGATGTCGTCGTGGGCGCTATTTTCGCGATTATCGTCGCCGGGTTTATCACCATCGCCTGTGCGGCGACAATCTACCAGAACCACCAGACGATTGAAACCGCCCAAGACGCTGCCCTGGCCTTGATCCCCCTGGCCGGCCAATATGCTGCCACCTTGTTTGCCCTGGGGCTGCTAAACGCATCCGTCTTCTCGGCGGCCATCCTGCCACTCAGCACGGCCTACGTCGTGTGTGAGGCGTTTGGCTGGGAAGCCGGCGTGGATCGCAAATGGACCGAGGCCCCCATCTTCTTCGGCGCTTATACGGTGTTGATCGTACTTGGTGCGGCAATCATCCTGCTGCCCATCAAATCGCTCATCCAGGCCATGTTAGCCAGCCAGACCATGAACGGCGTGCTGCTGCCGGTGATTCTGCTGGTCATGCTGCGATTGATCAACGACAAACGCCTCATGGGCCGGTACGTCAATGGGCGCGTGTTCAACGTGCTCAGTTGGGGCATGGCGATCATTTTGATCGTGCTCACCGTGATCCTGGTGGTCACCAGCGTGTTCCCCGGCCTGTTGGGTTGATCGGCACCTCTGGCGTGGTGCACACGCCAGAAGTGCCCTTTCAATTGGTACTTCTAATCCGCCGCGTGAGCCTGCTCGATCTGCGTCTCTTCCAAGCGGGCAACTTCCGCACCCTTCTTTTCGTCCACGCGCCAGAGCATCCATATGCCTATCACGAAGAATACGGAAATAGATAAGATGCTGTCGCGCGGGTTGCCGGTGAGTTGGCCCACCAGACCATACAGGAGCGGCCCCAAGATGCCGGCGAATTTCTCGCTCAGGCCAAATAGGCCAAAAAACTCGCCCGACTTGGCGCGCGGCGAGAGCGCAGTAAAAATGGAGCGGCTGAGCGCCTGTGTCCCGCCCTGCACCGTGCCCACGATCCAGCCGATCAAAAAGAACTCGGCCTGCGTGCGCAAAACGAAGCCCCAGAGCGGAATGACTGTGTAGATCAACAACCCCATGATGATGGCTCGTTTTGCGTCCAGGCCCGCCGTGAAACGCGCCAGCAAATGTCGCCCGACCAGCGCAGAAAACAGGACGCCGATCACCTGGTCGCACCCAATCGCAACAAAAGTCATCGTCACGCTTAAGCTACCGGTCAAGTTAGCATACAGGCCGATGAGCGGCAAAGTAACCGCCGTCCACAACAGCATGGACACGAATGCAGAGCGCCACTTGTTGCTTGGGTTTGGGATTTGCCCAAAGATGAGCGCGTAGGGGAAGGCTACGAATTGGGTCATCAAGAGCGTGGTGATGAGCACCGCCGTGTCCAGCCCCAATGCCGCGCCATAGGCGGTTGCCAGCAAAATGATCGCACCGATCCCTTCCATATAGAACCAGAAGGCAATCAGCATCTTGAACATTTCACGATAACGCCTGGCATCACGGATGGTGTGACCGAGCCGGGTGAAGGTGTTGGCGATGATGCTGCCTCTATCGCCATGCGCCAGCGGGGTAGCCGGCGGCTCCGGCACCTTGAGAAGCAAAGGGATGGTGAACCCAATCCACCAGATACCGACTGTTACAAACGCAATTCGCACGGCCATACTGCTGTCGATGCCCAGGTTGGATGAAAAGAGGTATAGCACCGTGTTGATCGCCAGCAGCACACCCCCACCCACGTAGCCCATGGCATAGCCCTGGCTGGAGGCGCGATCCATATCATCCTGCTGTGCCACGTGCGGCAACAGGCTGCTATTCAACCCCAATGCGATGTTCATCGCAAGCTGAGTCAAGAAATAGAGCACCAGACCTATTTGCCACATTCCGGTGGTCAGGGTGAACATCATGGATGACAATACACCGCCAATCGCAGTGGCAACAACGAGATAGCGCTTGCGCCTGCCCGTTAAATCCGCCACGGTGCCCACAATTGGGGCCAGGATGGCCGCCACGAATAACGCCAACGAGACAGCCAGGGCATAGACGTTAGAGGCCGTGTCGCGCGCGAGTGCCTGCGCAGCCTGATCATTTGCCGCTTTCCCAGCCAATAAAAACGCCGGCGCAGCAATGGCGATGAAATAGGGTGGAAAAAAGGTGGAAGAAGTGGTGGTGATGTAGGCATGATCGGCCCAGTCATAGAACGACCAGGCCGTGACACGCGAATAATATGCTCGATCTCGTACCGGTGCAGCTTTTGCCGGTTGCGTGGTGACATCCATAGAACGCTCCTGTATGACGTGAAAGTGCTGATTGGACCGCCCAAGAGTGTACCATCACCAATAGCACGATTACAATGCTCATTGCATGATTTCATCATCACATCGCCAGGAACTTGGCCTGATTGTGCTGGGGCTTGTCTTTGGCTGGTTGGGCGCGTTCAGCCTGTGGCTACAATCACACAATATAACAATCCTGGCAGCCATGTGCCTGCTTACCGTTGGCGGCATTGCTGCCCATTTTTGGTTAAACCGCGTAGCGGCTCAACGAGATACGTTACTCGTCCCCATCACCCTATCGCTCACTGCTTTTGGGTTTGTCATTGGCGCACGCGTGGCGGCGAATTTTCTACCGCGCCAGGCGGCCTGGATGATGATCGGCATTCTGGCCCTTTGCATCGTTGCAGCCGGTCGCGATCATCTGCGCTGGCTGCGGCGCTTTAAATACACCTGGCTCATCGCCGGGCTTGTGCTGCTGGGGGCCACGCTCTTGCTCGGGGTGAACCCCACCGGCG
Source organism: Thermoflexales bacterium (assembly GCA_034430115.1). Taxonomy (GTDB): domain Bacteria; phylum Chloroflexota; class Anaerolineae; order J036; family Brachytrichaceae; genus CAIXPS01. Next base: position 10,505 of record DAOUFG010000013.1, read on the forward strand.
CCGGGGCACGCCTGTGGCTCAGCGTCGCCGGGCTCTTTCTACAACCTTCTGAAGTGTTACGCCTGTTGATGGTGGCTTTTCTGGCCGCGTTCTTCAGTGAGCGCGTCTCGTTTGGGAATCGCGGCGCGGCCACTTCCGGGCAATCATGGCGCTTGCGCTACCGCGGCAAATCACCGGCGGATATTTGGAAGGCGCTCGTTCCCCTCGCGCCTTCTGTCGCCATGTGGCTCGTCGCACTGGCACTGCTGGGCACCCAGCAAGACCTGGGCGCTGCAACGCTGCTGCTTTTGACCTACGCGTTCATGCTATACCTGGCAACGGGTCAGGCCGCGCTACCCATCATCGGGCTTGCGATGCTCTTGTGCACCGGCGCGATTGGCTACCATCTCTCATCCCGCGTTGCGCAACGCATAGATATCTGGCTAAACCCATGGCTGGACCCTCAAGGGGCATCGTTCCAGATTGTGCAATCTTTGATCGCCGTCGCCAACGGCGGCCTGTTCGGACAAGGCCCTGGCCAGGGGCAACCCGGCTACGTGCCCGCTGTGCATACCGATTTTCCGTTTGCGGCAATCGGGGAAGAATTCGGTCTCATCGGCATGTTAGCGGTGCTGGCGTTGTTCGGCATCCTGATCATGCGCGCATGGCGCATTGCGCGACGGAATCAATCCGCCTATGCCCTGCTGCTGGCAGGCGGCATTGCAGCGCTGTTCTGCGTTCAGGTATTCGTCATCATTGGCGGAAACCTGGGCCTGCTGCCGCTCACTGGGGTGACGTTGCCATTCATCAGCTATGGTGGCAGTTCGCTCCTCGTCAGTTACATCGCCGTCGGGTTGCTCATCCGTCTTTCATGCGACTATTCCCCAACGCTTCCGGCCAATACTCCGTCTGCCAACACGAATGCGGTTGCACTCACCCCACATGATTACGTCTTCCAGGTGACGCCGGCACAACGCAAAGCTTCCCAGCGCGGCATGTGGCTATGTGCAGCCCTCATTTTGTGCCTGGGCCTGACGGCGGGCTATTGGAGCATCGTGCAACGCAACGCGTTAATCACTCGCAGCGACAACCCCCGCAACGTTGATGCGGAACGCGCCATCGAACGTGGGCCAATCCTGGCACGAGACGGCACTGTGCTTGCCGTCTCACAACGCCAGGCGGCACAACAAGACTATGCCCCGCCCAACTTTGTGCGGCGCTATTCGAACCCCGCGACGGCACCCATCGTGGGTTATTACAGCATCCAGCATGGGGTTGGCGGCATCGAATCATATGCAGACGCACGCCTGCGCGGCCAGCCGGCCCCACTTGCCGGGCTGCTGCACCAGATTCAAGTCGGCGCCGCCTTCACCTCCACAGTGGACCTGGCGCTCCAAACACGCCTGGCGAATGCCCTGACGGGAACGACCGGCTCCGGCATCATCCTGGATTGGCGAAGCGGCGAAGTGCTGGCACTCGTCAGCAACCCTTCGTTCGACCCTAATACGCTGGATGAGAACTGGGATGTCTTGCGTGCGCGCGCCGACGCCCCGTTGCTCAATCGCGCCACACAAGGGCTCTATCAACCGGGGGCACTGCTTAAGTGGCTCTATTCCGACGCCAAAGACGACACCAACGATCTTAACCAGCCACTCTCGAGTTGGGATCGCTCCGATCGCTTTCACCTGGGCCAGACGGTGCCATTCGAGTTGGAGAACGCCAGCGTACCTTACCCGGCCAGCGGCACCTATAGCGAGACCTTGGGGCAAGGTTCCTTGCGCCTGACGCCTTTGCGCGTCGCCGTCAGCGCAGCATCGTTGGCCGCCGGCGACACAGTGACGCCTACGCTCACATACCGGCCCACCTCCAATGAGGCAAACCCCGCTCAGCCGCGCGTAACGGCACAAGTCACAGTGCTGGCACAGATCAGCCAAAAGACGCACGTGGGATGGTACGTCAAGATCGGCCAGACGAGCGTCACTGTGCTGGCGTTGGAAATGAGTTCCCCCGACGCCGGATTGCTCAATGCTACCGTGCAGCGCCTGGAGCCATAGTATGTGTGCGCGGTAATGGGAATGGAGACATCGAAGCTTTAGCTGGTGATGAGCCATATCACAGGCCACCAGCTAAAGCTTTGCGACGAGCAGTTCAACCTTTCTTCGCCATCTCTGCAAACGAATCGCGCAAAGATGGATACAACTGGTAATAGACGATGAACATCTTTTCGTAAATCTCTACGCGATTGGCGTCGGGTTGATAGCTCGCCCCAATGTGTAGCCATTCGATGGGCGGCACTTCCTCCTGGAACCAGCCGATGGCAAGCCCGGTCGTATAAGCCGCGCCGCGCGCCGTCACATCCGCAGAAGGCGTCAGCACATCCACCTGGCAATCAAACACGTCGGCAAAGATCTGCGCCCAAAGCGGCGTGCAGCTTTCATCACCCACCAGGCGCAAGACCGGCTCACCTACCACATCAGGCTCAGGGATGAGCAACTGGATCGCGCGCATCGTGTAGGCCACGCCTTCCAGTACCGCCCGATAGAGGTCCGAACGCCAGGTTCTGCGCGTGACGTGGAACCACCCACCCCGTGCATTGGGGTCGCGGAAGGGAGCCTGTTCACCGTCCAGGTAGGGCAGGAAGATGATGCCACCGCTCCCCGGCACGGCTTCGGCAGCCAACGTCATGAATAACTCGACGGTGGGCAGATTGGCTTCCGCAAATGCCTTTTCCTCGGCCTGCCCGAAACGATCTACCATCCAATCGAAACAACCACCCGCCATCAAGCTCTGGCCGGTAATGAGTAGCTGATCCTTTTGCGGGTCGCGCAGGTTCATCATCCCGGTGATGGGGTCCACCTTTTCCTTCAGCCCGGTCGTCGCCAGCCAGCCACTCTTGCCCAGGTAACACAAATACTGGTTCGATTGGTGCACGCCTGCGCCGGTCATCATCGTCGCCAGGTCCGGCGCACCATGATAAATAGGCAAACCAACTGGTAATTTCAACGTGTCGGCTGTTTCTGCATCCAGCTCGCCGATGCGCGTCCCTGGCTTCACCAGTTTGGGCAACCAATCGGTGCGCAAGCCCAATGCCTTCAACAGGTCAAATGCCCAGGTATTCGTATCCAGTGAAAAGAGGTCAGTATATGAAGCAGACATGTAGTCGGTAACGCGCGCGCCGCACATCCGAAAGGCCAGGTAGTCATGCGCGGCAAACATCACCGTCTGCCCGCTCTCATACTGTGAGGGTTGATGCTGCTTTAGCCACAGCAACTTGGCAATTGGGCTTTGATCCTCATGAATGATGTTGGACGACTGAACCAGTTTCTCCAGGCCGATCTGCTCCACCATCGCCTTCCACTCCGCAGTGGCGCGGCGGTCTTCCGCCAACATGGCAATGTCGATGCGATCATCCCCCCCCGCCAGGAAGAGCACACGCGCCTGCCCAGTCAGTGAAACCGCCACCGGCGTTACATCGGGTGCTTTTTCCAACAGGGCCTTCAACGCGATGTAGAGCGCAAAATACCAATCGCGTGGTTCCTGCTCCAGCCAATTGCCAATTTCACCGGTGGCGTACTTGGATTCTGTACTGGCAACAATTGTTCCGTCACAGGCAACGTAGCTGGCACGACAACGACTGCGCCCGGCATCAAAGACGAGAATGGCATCCATGTATGATTCCTCCATCAACTACCATTTCAGAGGGTCAAGTTTAACGCATGTAAAAGAGTGGCTCGTTCATGCTATGACTCAGCAGGAGGGTATTGTATCAATGTCAGATCAGGTAAATGATGTCGATCGAAGTATCGTCCCCGAACGTGTCAAATCGCGTGAAGGTTTGGATGAACTGGTGGGCAACATGGAGCTTACATTGATGAGCATTATCCAGGGTGTAGCGCTCTTCTTTCTGACGGATTCCGCTCGCACACCATTACTCACCGGCCAGATTTCCTCTTTACCCTATGTCGTCGTCGGCCTGTTGATCATATTGTTGTTCTGGTCGCGCTCGCTCATCCACACCTTCACCGTCATCCGCTGGCCATTGGAGTTTGGGCACAATTACGTCTACATCGCCTGCACCCTCACAGAAGCAATTTTGTTTACGCAGTTGAACAACGTGCGAAACTGGTACCTGGTTGCCACCGTTTACGCTGCCATCGTGTGGCTCCTGTTCGTCTTCGACCTGCGCATGATTCGCCTGCGGTTGGCGGAAAGTCGTGGCCCGGCGGGGAAACGGCTTTTTGGAACCGTCTTGAGAGAGCAACTTCTGCACACCCGCATAGGGTTGCCGATCGTGACGGGGTTTTATGGGGTTGCTGCGGCATTAGCACTGACGCAACCGGCCTGGTTTATCGACCAGAACGGACATAGCATTTTCGCTATCTCACAATTGGTCGTCGCATTCATCTACCTGGCCTACGTATTGCACTTCTACCGCAGCCTTTCGCCGCTCATTCTAAACTATCGACAGGAAGAGAGAGAAATAAACCGGCCTGGAGCAGATGGAGGGGATATTCGTGGCACCCGACAGATGAAGCAATAATTGCTTATTGCTTCATCCGCCAGGCTCGCATCTATTGTTCCCCCTCTCATAACGTCCCTAGATGAACATATACCCTGCGCCGCGCATATTCAAAATGCGGTTAGAAAGTACCGGGTAACGTTCCAGCTTTCTGCGCAGGCGAACGATGTGAGGGCGCAACTGTTTGACGCCAGATTCCACATCCACATTAGGGTTGGTCAACACGTGGCGAACCAACTCCTCCATAGGCACGGTGCGATTATGATTTGTGAGCAGCAAATCAAAAATGCGTCCCTCTATGGGGCTCAGGCGCACGTAACTATCACCCAGGTGCAGCACGTGACCAATCGGGTCCCACTGGAAAAGGTTGTCCAACCCTGCGGGGAGCGCAGAACCGCTATTTTCGCCCTGCACCGTCGCCTCAGCCGCGTCCGTGCCAACATCTGTGGCAGGCTGCTGCTCAGCGCCGGCCCGCTCGGCCAACAATCGCGCGCTCAACTCACGGTTCAGGTCTGGGTCAGTGGCGAGTAAGTACTCCCGCACACCCAACTGCAACGCTCTGACAACAGCGTGAATGTCATCCCCGTTACGGTCAAAGATCAGCGTCGGGGGCAGCGTCGCCTGTAAGTCGCGCAACAAGATCAATAATGGGATGGCACCTGCTTGCACTTCAGCCACAAGGATCGTCAAAGGTGCAGGGGACTGATTCTGAGCGGCTCGGAGCTTATCCAGAGCTTCGCTGACAGAGTGCGTCTCAACCACATCACAATCCGCCTGTTCCAAACCACGTACGATCGCAGCATCGGGCCCCTTGTCTGCCGCCAAGTAAATGCCCACTCTCGTTCTCATAGCCGGCCGCGTAGTAGCGGTTTCCTCTTTATAAGATTGAAATTCTAGCATAAGTCATTGCCTTATAGTTTATGAGTAGCATTTGCATTATAGCATCTTTTACATGGATGTGCAAAAACCAGACCACTTCCGCACACAAGCGCAACAAGTGGCGCTATAGTAGTTAGCGGCGAAATCCTGGAATAATAGATAGTTCAAAGCAAGAACTTCATAGATTCATGGTGATGATTCAATAGCGCCCATGAATGATATATGCTATCCAAATCATAATAAGTTCCCGGCCCACATATTTGTAGCCCTTTCTCCACGAATGGATGACGGTTCCCAGACTACTTCCCATACTTTAGAAACAAGTGTACGATAGTAGCCTCATAGTTGCCCCGGTTGGCGTACAATCAGCGCCATATATTTGACATCATTATTAAGGATCAAGCACGTGTGACGAACAGTTTACCTTCCACTGAATCACGCAAGGCGCGCTGTGAAATTCACCGAACCACGGATGAACACGCACCGCTCTGGTACTATCCTCGTTACACTGGTGGTGTTTTACGGGTGCTACGTAACGCCATCTGTATCTATGCAGCGCGTTTCGCTCCCACCTTCGGCATGAAGTATTGGCTCTACCGCGCTACCGGGGCACACGTGAGCCGTTATTCGGCTGTAGGTCTGGGTGTTACTTTTGATATATTCTTCCCACAATTCATTACGATCGAAGCAGACACGACCGTAGGATACAATACAACAATTCTGGCCCATGAATTTATGCGCTATGAGTGGCGGCGTGGGCCGGTGCGTATCTGTAAAGACGTCACTGTGGGCGCTAATTGCACCATTCTACCCGGTGTCATCATCGGCGAAGGTGCAACAGTCTCTGCCATGAGCCTGGTGAATCGTGACGTGCCGCCGGGTACGTATGTTGGCGGTGTGCCGATTCGCCTGCTCGGTCAGGGGTAATCATCGGAGTGAGGTGTGAAGGTTATACGTCGCTGGAGTGATTGGGCTATCCAGGAGCCATTGCTGGCCTATGGCCTGGCACTGGGTAACTTTATTGGTTTTTTCGTGGGCACCATCTTCTGGTATGGTGACTTCTTCACGTCGGCAAACGTGCCCCTATGGGCCTATCCGTTCGTCCCCGATTGCCCCCTGGCGGCAGGTGTGTTCGGCGCGGCGCTGCTCCTGCTGCACTGGGGGAAATCCAACAACCTGCTCAACCAACTCGCGGCTGTGTTCAACATCAAGTATGGCACCTGGACGATGACTTTCTGGCTGCTCTACTGGTCACGCACAGGCGATTACAACCTCGTCTCGTTGGCCATGTTCACCACTCACCTGGGTCTGACAATCCAGGGCTTGTTGATCTTGCAATACCTCCACAAGCCCAGCTTGCGCGATACGTTGATTGTCCTGGCTTGGTTTGTGGCAAGCGACATCGTAGATTACGCGCCCATCGCACCCGGACGTGATGGCTATGGCTGGTATCCGCCGCTGCCGCTGGGCACCGAACTGGTGCCGCCGATGCTGGCACATGCCGTTGTCATGACCTGGCTCCTGAATGGTATCCTCCTGGCGCGCGTGCTCATCAGTAGATTGAAGACCAGTCGAGCGAGTAAAGATAGCAAGGGCATTCGTGAAGGACAGGTGATTACCCACTAAGGAGAGTAGAGAGTGCCCCTACGCAGATTCGAACTGCGACCTTCGGCTCCGGGGGCCGGCACTCTATCCATTGAGCTATAGGGGCAAACGGCGACAATTTTAACACGAGTTCCTTGCTCCGCAATGTGAATCGGGCGAGTATAATCCCCTGAATTATTCGGCTTATATGACATTGTGGACTCGGTTCCGGCAATGGTCAACATCATACAACTATGTCTCTAGCAGTCTTGAAATTCGGCGGTACCTCCGTTGGCGATGCACAAGCCATGCGCCAGGTTGCTCGCATTACACTTGAAGCCGCATCACGCTGGGATCAGGTGGTCGTCGTTTCCTCCGCGATGGGGAAGTCGGTCAGCGCACACGACAATATGAAAGTTACCGATGCCTTGCTCACCGCGGCCCGCACCGCGGCAGAAGGCGACAGCGACACCTTTCATCGTATCCGGCGCGAGTTGACCGACAAGCACCAGGCCGCCATTGATGCTGTCATTGGCAGCGCGGATGAGCGACGCCGAATACAAGAAGAGATCGAGCAGTTGTTGAGCGGGTTCGAAATCCTCTGCGCCAGCGTGCGGGTGTTGGGCGAAGTCACCCCGCGCGCGCTGGACGCCATCAGCGGTTTGGGCGAACGGATGGCAGTGCGCATCCTGGCCGGCGCACTGCGTACACACGGTGTGCCCTCCGAGCCGGTCGATGCCACCGAGTTGATCGTGACAAACGATCACTACCAGGCGGCGATGCCGCTCATCGATGCCACACGTGATAAGACACGTTCGCGCCTGTTGCCACTTCTGGAAAATGAGATCGTACCCGTGGTGACCGGCTTTATTGCTGCCACCGCGGCAGGTGTGCCGACCACGCTTGGGCGCGGCGGCAGCGACTACACCGCCAGCATCATTGGAGACGTCCTGGAAGCCGATGAGGTGCACAACTATACCGACGTGGATGGCGTTTTGACAGCCGATCCACGCATCGTGCCTGAGGCACGCACCATCGACACACTCACCGGGTTGGAGATGTCGGAATTGGCGTTCTTCGGGGCCCAGGTGTTGCACCCGATGACCATCGCCCCCCTCTTGGAGAAGAAGATCCCGCTGCGCGTGAAGAATACATTCAATCCCTCTCATCCGGGCACACTGATCGTCCACGACACGTCGTTCCTCGATGGGAAACAGCGCAACGGCACAATCAAAGCCGTAACGGTCGTTGACCGCGTCAGCATGGTAACAGTCGCTGGGCGCGGCATGAAAGGCGTCCCCGGCATCGCCGGGCGCCTGTTCATGGCCGTCGCGCGCACAAACACCAGCGTATTGATGATCTCGCAGGCGTCCGCCGAGCAGAGCATCTGCTTTGTCATCCCACAGGCATCCGCAACCAAGGTCGTGCTGGAGTTAAAGCACGAATTTACGCGCGAAGTCAACTCGGGGGAGATCGATCACATCACCACATTAGAGGACGCTGCGATTGTCACCGCCGTTGGCATGGGAATAGCCGATACGCCCGGTGTGAGCGGCAAGGTCTGTAGCGCAATCGGCAAACTTGGGATTAACATCAACTCGATTGCACAAGGTTCATCAGAGTGTGGGATCAGCCTCGTCGTATGCGGCTCCGATAGTCGTGAGGCCGTGCGGGCCGTACATGCCCTGATCGTGTCATAGGCGTAGCGCGCCAAGTTTTAAAGGTACAATACCCCCTCGTCGCAGACCCAACCGGAAGCTTGTGCAAGCAGTTCGGTGTGTTGTCGCATCGAGCGCGATGGCGAAGTATGTCCGGTTAGCCGGAAACCTGGTAGGCAAAATCTAAGAATGGCTCGCTCCTTTGTTGTTCTAATCGGCCGGCCCAACGTCGGCAAAAGCACGTTATTCAACCGCCTGGTAGGCGAACGCCTCTCAGTGGTTGATGATCGCCCCGGCACGACGCGTGATCGCGTACAGGCACTCGCCGAGTGGCGCGGTGTGGAATTCACGCTCGTCGATACGGGCGGGCTAGAACCACTGGAGCCATTACGCAACACCGCCAAACAAGCGCTGGCGGAAGCTTCCATCGATTTCGTGCGCGAGATCCGCGAACAGGTGGAAGTGGCCATCGCCGAAGCGGATGTGATCCTCTTCACCGTGGACGCACAGACCGGGTTGACGGCTGCTGATGAGGCCGTGGCCGACATCTTGCGCAAACAGATCGGCTTACGCGAGCGCAACGGCAAACACGTGCCGGCTGTGCTGGTGGTTGCCAACAAGACGGAAACCACCTACGCGCGTGACAGCAGCGTGGAGTTCTATCGCCTGGGGTTGGGCGAGGTATACCCCACCAGCGCCATGCAAGGCGAAGGGACGGGCGATTTGCTGGATGCCGTCGTGGAAGCGATTCCGGAGGAGCCCCCCGCCCCTCCAGACGAGACGATCAAAATTGCACTGGTTGGTCGCCCTAACGTCGGCAAGTCGTCTCTCTTTAATACATTGACCGGTGAGTCGCGCGTCATCGTCAGCGACGTGCCCGGCACCACACGCGACGCCATAGATACGCGGATCGACTTCATCGAGCCTGCACCCGACGCTGAACTGGATGTAGAAGATGAGGATGAAGACGAAATCGACCTGGACGAATTGCCGGGCCAACCGGCCAATGAGGAGAATGCCGGTGCATCTCCCTCAACGGGCAACACGATCGCATTGACACTCATCGATACAGCCGGTATCCGCAAACGTGGCGCCATCGAAGTGGGGGTCGAGAAATATAGCGTCTTGCGCGCATTTAAAGCCATCGAGCGGGCCGACGTCGCGCTACTTTTGATCGATGCCGTAGAAGGCATCACGGCTCAAGACGAGCACGTTGCCGGATACATCCTGGAAGCCAACAAGAGCGCGGTGCTGGTGGTGAACAAATGGGACACAGTGGAGAGTGCCGAGAAGGTTGTGCGCATCGCCAAACCTATTAAGGGAATGGGCCTGCTGACCGAAAAGATGCAGCTTTTCATCAACGCGGCCCAGGAACGCTTCAACTTCATGTCGTATGCGCCGATTCTGTTCGTCTCGGCCAAGACCGGCTTCCGCTGCGACCAAATCCTGCCCACAGCTATCCGGGTGCAGGAGGCACGCAACATGCGCCTGCCCACATCGGACGTCAACCGCATCCTGCGCGTGGCGATGGAGAAACACGCGCCCCCGATCAAAGGCAGCAAACGGCTCAAGATCTACTACGGCTCGCAAGTCGGCACGAACCCACCAACGTTCGTCTTCTATGTCAACGATACGGAGTTGGTGCATTTCAGCTACCGGCGCTACATCGAAAACACTATCCGTGAGGAGTTCGGCTTCCTGGGCACGCCCATTCGCATCTCCTTTCGGGGGCGACGCGAATCTTAAGCCTGCTTCGGCTGCTTCAGATGTTGGTTCACGCGTTCCGCCAGCACGTCGATGAGCGAGGCAAGCGCCTGCTCACCTCGCTCAGCCGTCGCCAGGCGGGCATCTTCGCCCAACTGCGCGAATAATGGATCGGCTGGGTCATAATGCAGCCCTGGGAATTGCTGCGTGTCTTGCACCGGCTTCGATTGCGGCCAGGAGGTGACATCTCGCCCAGGCCGCATGGCAGACATATCCACCAGTTCCGGCAGCAACGCCAGCCCATACGAGGTCTCTTCGCGCGCGGCATGGTCGCCGGGCAAGAGATGATCCGGCCGCCCAATCGAAGCCTCCGTGCCCCAGATGATCAGCACCTCCGGGTGCTGCTGCTGAAGCGCGTCTAATTGTGCGCCCACGATCTGTTCCCACGGGTAGTGCCCCATCAGCAATACAATCGCACGAAAACCGAACGTGATCAGATGCGCCACGGTATTCACGACGATTGCGCGCGCCGCTTCTTCCGGTTGGTAAAACGTCCACAGGAAGTCGCCATGTCCGCCCAGGCCACCCCACCACATCACCGGCAACACCACGCCGCCGGTGTGTTCCGCCATGCGCCGGCAAAAGCGTTCGGCCTTAATGCCATCGAACCCCACCGGCAACTGCCAGCTATGATGCTCAAGCAACCCCAGCGGCCAATAGGCCACCGGCTCCGAGCGCACAACCTGAGCCAACTGGTCCGGGCGCAACGTCTCATAAGCAAACCACGTATGTGTCGTCATGTGCATAGCCTCCACCAGCCCTACTATAGGGCCCATGCCACTTTAGTTGGATTGCGCTGCAAATTCTTCGTAGATGAGCCCAAGCAAGACTTCATCGTGATAATGGCCACCCGTGTAGAGCATGCGCCGCAGGCGACCTTCCACCTGGAAGCCCAGCTTGCGGTGCAATTGCAAGGATGCGTCATTGAAGTCATAGACATGTACGGTCACCTTCTGATAGTGCAGTTCCTCGAAGTAGTAACGCAGCAGCAGGCGAATCGCCTCGCTCGCATAGCCCTTGCGCCAATGCGGGCGGAAGATCCCCAGGCCATATTTGAAGGTGCCATAGCGCCGATTGCACTCGAAGGTATTGATAGTGCCCACCACTTCTCCTGCAAGATTTTCGATCACGAATCGATAGCAGTCATCACGTGGTGTCGCGGCAGCCGTGCTTTCAGCCCACTTCATCGAGCCGGCCTCGGAGCGGGGGAAGGGGATTTCATAGCACAGCCGTGCCGACTCCGTGTCCTCATCGTTCTTGTGAAAGGCGCGCCAATCTTCGGGCACCATCGCGCGCAGGCGCACTTTTTCTCCGAGCCATATGTTTGTTGTCATTGTTCATCACCTGTTATGCAGTTCGGGATCGAAATCTTGCAAGGCAGGGTTGCGCAATGTCACATACTCCGCCCATAATTCTCGGCTCAATCGATTCGGGTCCTCCCCTACCCCATAAGGCTGGAAGTACTGGCACAGCCGCGTCACGTCGCGCTGTAACAGCGGATACGCATGCCGGTTCGTCGCCGGGTCAACCGCCTGCGGGAAGTCGATGATCCTTACCTCGCCCTGCCAGTATAGGATGTTATAGGCCGATAGGTCTGCATGGATACGGTCGTGCAACAACATCATCCGGACGTTGTTGAGCAGTTTATCAAACAGGGCACGTGCCTCCGCCACAGGTAAATCCACCTGGCTGAGGATCGGCGCGGCGGCATCTTCGTCACCCATATATTCCATCAGGATGGCATTACTGGCACGCGCATAGGGCCTTGGCACCAGCGCCCCTGCCTGATAGAGGATGCGCATCGTCTCGTATTCATGCGAGAGCCAAGAAGTATGAACCAGTTCCTTGCCATAGCTCGTGCCGGTGACGATCGCGTGCAAGCGGCCATCATCCAGCACCTCCTTACCATCCTCGTCCAATATCCTGCGCCCCTGGCGATAGAGCGCATCGTTGCGCAACTGCCGAAACATGCGCGGCCGGTAAACCTTGGCCGCCATCAACGCCACCCCGGTCGATGGGTGAGCCTTGCAACAGTATACGGTCGCCTCCTTGCCCCCCTTCACCTGCCGTATCACGTCCGTGATCTGGTTATCTTCGTAGAAGCCACTCAGGGCATCAATGATCCACCCGCGTTCATGACGTGAGCCTTGATAAGTGGGCTCGAATACATCTCCTGCAGGCTTGCCGCCATCGGGCGCCTTCACCAACGCAGCCACGATCTCGGCGTTGCGTTGCTTCAGCTTCTGAGGCCGTCCTGGGTCACGCAGTTTGCGCGTGTTGCGCGCCGGCTCATCCTCATACGCACTATCGTCATCAGGGAATTCGTTTCGCATCGTTTGTGTGATTGCACCGCTTCATGCGGTGAAACTAAAAAAGCCACGGGTGAAAAACATCCCATGGCAAGGCAATAAAAAAGGCCACGGGTACGAGTAGCACCTGTGGCCTGGCGGGCAAAATGGAAGTCGCGCTAGAGGCTAAAGACAGGCGCACTCGTGATGAGCACAATGGCAAACATGCTAATTTGTCCTTTCATATCGTGCGCCTCCTTTTTAAGATGGCTAGAGTTTACATTGCAGCAAGATAAAGGTCAAGTTGAGCGCGCTATTCATTGTCAGCGGCTGCCCGCCACAATCTGATCGATGCGCCACACATCGCCTTCCTTGATTAATGTCAGATCCCGCAGGCTGTCTCCCGACTCATACATTAAAGTGGCCTGGATTAATACGCTATTGTCCGTTTTGCTCAGCAGAACCACTTCAAATGAGTTATAGCCGGGTTGAATGCCCAGGCCGGTCGGGAGGGCCCAGTTATTGGCGATGTCTTCTTGCAGACGTTGGCTTAGATAAGTAAGGCTGCTTGTGCCGGATGGGTCACGCAGCAGCGAATAGAGAAAATCCACCGAGGTCTTCAGCGAGTCAGATATCATGGGCGAGCTGGCATCCACAACAGGGGCGGAAGTTCCTGTGAGCGCCTGATCGGTTGCATACAATCGCGTCGCATCAAGGTTAAGATCGGGGTCATTCTCCTCCACTCGCGGCGCGCTGGACACAGTGACCATAGGCGTGCGGACGGGTGTCGAAGTCAAGCTGGCAAGCGCTGTCAGGGCGCTAGCCGATGAAGAAATTTCCTGGAAATCGGCGCTGGCCTGCACCTGCCCCTCCAGCGTAACGGCGCTGAAGGTAAGGACATCATCGTCCATGGGTGAACCGTCGGGCCAAATATCAGGCAGGATGTAGCGCAACGAAAAATCGCCGGACTCACTCACATCCACTTCGCCGATATACGTGACGTGTTGCGGCTCATCCTGAGGGCTCAGCCCAATGCGTACACGCATTCGCTCCGGGAAACCATTTCCTTCTACAACGATTTGAGTGCTCGGCACGCCGGCCGACGGATTCAGCGATAGTTGCGGCTTTGCCGCCGCGGGAGAGGCGTCTATGCCGGACGTTACTTGTATTCCTGCACCACATGATGTGATCAAAAGACCTGTCACGATCACACTTGCCCAGAATGTCAGATCTATCAGTCCGTAATGCTTCATTCGCGGGTCTCCTGTCCACACACGGGTAGACGAGGATAAAACGCTTTGGTTGCTGCTCTCAAGCAAATCACACACACCATTCTATTGCATTCTAACCAGGGCATCATAACCCCAAACCAAAGAAACCGTCGTAAGCCTGTACAATGACGCAACTAACGCGACAGCTTTAGCACGACATGATAGATAATGAAGTTGATTTTATGCTGCCTGGCACGTTGTCCACACTATCCATACGCGTTTGTGGCCAGACGCGTGCTCGACCTGACCTTGTTGAAAGGGGAGTTGCTATGAAAGTATTAATTGTGGATGATGAGGCAAATATCCGGAAGTTCGCCGCCGCGAATCTATCCCGGCGCGGTTACAGTGTCGTCGAAGCTGGCGACGCAGAAGAAGGATTAAAGCGATTACGCAAGAGCTCCCCAACCTACGCCAATGCAAATGTGATGTTACTAGACATAAAACTCCCTGGTATGAGCGGTTGGAATCTCCTGGAAGTCATGGCCAAAGAACCGGACGTAGCAAGCAACATACCTGTGGTCATTATGACGGCATCGGTGACTGATGCAAACATCAGCACAGCGCACTATCCAAATGTTGTGGAAGTGTTAGTCAAACCAGTAAGCACAGAACAATTAATCCGTGCTGTCCAAAATGCATCTACCAGAGTAATGAGTTAGGAGATCGGATATGTGGAAGATATTGATCGTGGACGATGACGCACAAATACGCAAACTGGTCCGGGTCAATCTGGAAGGGCGCGGTTATCACGTGGATGAGGCTGTGGATGGGGAGGATGCCATCGCACATTTTCAGGCAGCGACATATGACCTGATTATTCTCGACCTGGTCATGCCTGGCATGAGCGGAATCGATGTGTGTTCCTGGGTACGTGAGCGCAGCGATGTCCCTGTCATTGTTCTTAGCGCGCATGACGACGAAGAACAAAAAGTCCATGCATTGGATGCCGGTGCTGATGACTTCGTCACCAAGCCATTTGGATATGAAGAATTGATGGCGCGCATCCGTGCCGTCCGCCGGCGCGTGCCGGCAAATGCCCCGCCAGCACAACCCAGTAACCAGATCACGATCAATGGATTGACGGTGGGGTTGGATACGCGGCGAGCCTTTGTGAATGGCTCCGAGATGCACCTGACGCGTACAGAATTCGCGCTTCTGGCGGAACTGGCACAAAATCTGGACGCCGTCATCACGCACGAAGAACTACTCGCCCGCGTGTGGGGCCCGGAATATCGCGAATCCAGCCACTATCTGCATGTATACCTGGGTCGCATTCGCCAAAAGCTTGGCTCAGAGCACAGCACTTTGCTAGAAACAGTTCCAGGCATTGGTTATATCCTGCACTCTTCAATGCCGGTTGATGCGAGATAAGGTCACGCACAACAGCGCATCAGTTAGCAGCCCGAATTTACATTATGAGCGTGGAGGCGAAAGACCGCCTCCACGCTCATTTTATGTAAGGCACCCTCCTCATTTCATCCGTTGTATACCGCAATCGAAAAGGAATGATCTCGTTTTTGGGACTTTTTTAGCATCAATTTGCTAGGATCAACTCTAACCGGCTACGGCATAAAGTAACGTAACCGAGTTATTTGAACCGTTCGTAATCGGCTTGCAGTTCTGGAGAACGCTATCGCTACGGAAGTGATGGCACGTGGGGCCTAAAACAGAACAGAACTTACTTGGCGTTGGGGGTGAATCTCCGATTGGGTGAATGGCGGACACTCGATCTCCGTGTATAATAACGGGGACAGGGAGATAACCTCCAACGCAGTCTTTTTCAAGCTCAGCAATCACCTGCAAAACGACGTTTCTCGTTGCACTCCGTTTTACTTCGTTTGCTACATCCATTCCCTGTAATAGATGTAATGTGTAGTTCGCATGGCGAATTACTTCATGTTAAAAGCAGCCTCCAATGTTCACGTATCAGCATGGTCAGTTTTATTAACCATGATAATTTTTAACATTAATACATATGCTTCAGAATATCCTCGCTCCTTTAGATGGTTCGACACTTGCTGAGTGTGTTTTGCCACATGCAATTGCTCTGGCTAACGCATTTGGGTCACAACTCACCTTTTTGCGTGTCGCCGATGAAACGCGATCATCTGGGTCTTCGCGCCCCATAGACCCACTCCGCTGGCAAATCGATAAACGTGAAGCCGGCGCCTACCTGGAATCCATCCTTTCTCGCTACATGCACACCGGGCTAACAATACAGACAATCCTGCTGGAGGGAAACGCAGCCGAACGCATTATTGAATTTGGTCAAGCTAATAACATAGACTTAATCGTGTTAAGCAGTCATGGCCAAAGCGGTTTAAGCGGCTGGAACATTAGCAGCGTCGCTCAGAAAATCATGCTGCGCCCCTTTAGTTCGACTTTGATTGTGCGGGCATATCAGGCATCACTTCCCAGCACCGAACAGCAACGCTACAATCGCATCCTCCTCCCATTGGATGGATCGTTGCGTGCTGAATGCGTGTTACCTATCGCAACAACTTTGGCACAGCGATACAACGCGCATATCCTGGCTGTACACGTCGTCACTAAACCAGAAATGCCTCGCCGAACGCATCTAAACGATGAGGACTTGCTTTTGTCAAGTCATATAGTGGAACGCAATGTTGAAGAAGGCACCCATTACTTGCAACAACTTCGTGGATTAGTCGCTGCCGACATCGAAACCCGGCTGGTGCAATCAGACAGCGTCACCTCTGCACTGCATGAAATTGCAGGTCGTGAGGAGATTGACCTCGTCATATTAAGCGCCCATGGTTACACAGGGCAAACTCATTGGCCCTATGGGAGCGTTGTGACCAATTTCGTTGCATATGGCATAGCGCCCGTCCTTATCGTACAGGATGCCCGGCAGGAAACCATGGCACCGGGGCTAGAAGTAACAACCCGGCGACCAGAAGGCCGACCGGATGCTCAAATCTAATATTCCCCTTTCTGCTTCACATCAAAGTAACACCTATTCGGCGCTGGAACAGCAGGCCCGTGAAGCAGCTTCTGCGCATGCCGGGGTCTATTTTCGCGCACGCTCCGGGCCTGCGCACCCAACGCCTCTCTCTCAACAGGTTCAACAGGATCGAAACGTACTGCAAAAAGCGTATGTGCAATTCACCCAGGCTCCAAAGCAGGAGATCGCACTTTCGTATGCGGCAGAATGGATCCTTGATAACTACTACGTCGTAGAACAAAGCATTCGCCAGATTCACGAGGACTTGCCTGCGGGCTACTATCATCAGTTACCCATGTTGGCCAAGGGGCCGCTTGCAAATCTGCCACGTATTTACGCCGTCGCGCTGCAACTAACTTCTCTCTCCGGCAACGCACTGGACAGCGAACAAATCCAGCGTTTCATCAGCGTCTATCAGGATGTACAACCTCTGCTGATGAGCGAGTTGTGGGCATTACCGATCATGCTGCGCATCTCGCTACTGCACCGCCTGGCGGAATTGATCGCCCCCATCGCACAGCACGACAACAACCAACTAAAGCCCGGCCAACCACCAGATACGCCTGCGGATGGAATCGCCGTGGGCTACTGCATCACCGGGCTGCGTTGGACCGCCGTCCAAGACTGGCTGGACTTCTTCGAAAGCGTCAGCCTGGTAGAACGCATCCTCGCTGAAGAGCCGGCCGGCATTTACCCGCGTATGGATTTCGAAACGCGGAATGCCTATCGAAAAGTGATCGAGTCATTTTCGCGTGCGGCACAGGTGGACGAACAAGATGCGGCGCATATGGCCGTGGAGCTGGCGTCACTGCATTGCAGCAACGGCAAGGCACATACGCGTTATGCGCACGTGGGATATTACCTGGTTGGCGAAGGCTATCATTTGCTGGAAGAGCGTTTTCACTATACGCCGTCGGCCCTAGAACGCACGAAGCGCTGGCTATTGCACCACTCGTCTTTCACTTATACCGCGCCCATCTTGCTCAGCAGCGCCGCGCTGCTGGTGCTTATCGCGCGCTTCAGCCTGGGTGCAGGAGCCTCCGTGTTGCAAACAGCGCTGGCAACGCTGCTCTCCGTAGTGCCGGTTCTCACGGCGGTCATCAGCCTGATGAACTGGGGTGTCACGCAACTCATTCCGCCTCGAAGGCTTCCTCGCATGGACTTCGAATCCGGCATACCGGCGGAATGTCGCACCATCATCGCGATTCCCATCTTGCTCCCCCAAGGGGATGAGTTGCGACGACTGGTGCAAGAGTTTGAATTGCACTATTTGCGCAATGGTGACCCAAACCTGTCCTTCGTTCTGCTGAGCGACTTCTCCGATGCACGCCAGAAGGATATGCCGGACGATGCTGCGCTGCTGGAGCAGGCAGCCGAAGTCATCAAAGCGCTGAACGTGAAATATCAGAACCTGGGCCGCGAGCCCTTCTTCCTCTTGCATCGCGAACGACAGTGGAATCCAAGCGAGGGATGCTGGATGGGTTGGGAACGCAAGCGCGGCAAGTTGGCTGAACTGAATAACCTCATTACCGGCGCTTCGAGGTCAACGTTTAGGGCTATTGTGGGTGATGTGAATGCGTTGAAAGGCGCGCGCTACGTCATCACGCTCGATGCAGATACCGTGGTGCCGCGCGACAATGCCGCGCAAATGGTAGCCACTATGGCCCACCCGCTCAATCAGGCCGAGTTCTCGCTCGATGGGAAACGGGTCATATCGGGCTACACCATCTTGCAGCCACGCACCGATATCCTCCCCGAGTCGGTGGACCTTTCGTGGTTTACCCGCATTTTCGCTGGTGACATTGGGCTAGACCCCTATACGCACGCCGTATCGGACGTATATCAGGATTTATTCGGCGAAGGTATCTATGTCGGCAAGGGCATCTACGACGTGAGCGCCTTTCAGAAGAGCCTGAGCGGCCGCGTGCCCGAAAACACGTTGCTCAGTCACGACCTCTTCGAAGGCATTCATGGCCGCGCCGGACTGGTTACCGATATCACGCTATTGGAAGACTATCCACCTCACTATCCTGCCCACATCATGCGCCAGCATCGCTGGATGCGCGGTGACTGGCAACTTCTGCCCTGGCTATCGCCTTTCGTGCCACAAGAAAATGGCAACCGCCGCCCCAACATCCTTTCCTGGATCGACCGATGGAAAATCGTCGACAACCTGAGGCGTAGCCTGGTAGCGCCAACGTTACTGGCATTGCTGGTGCTCAGTTGGCTGTGGCTACCCGGAGACCCGCTCGTCTGGTCACTCGGCGCCGCGCTCAGCCTGGCAATGCCGGTGCTGACAGGGTTCATCTCATCGCTGTATAGCAGCGTCTTCAAACATGTGCCGGGCGCAGAATTCAATCTCAACTTAAAGCCCGTGGGATATGATCTCTTGCGCTGGCTACTGGCGCTGATCTTTTTACCCTATGAAACATTCGTGGCATTGGATGCAATCTTCACGACGTTAGCTCGCTTGCTGATTACACGCCATAAGCTATTGGAGTGGACAACTGCCGCTCACGCAGCTCGCCTCTTCGGAGACGGTATTACGCTCAGCATGCTCTACCGGCAAATGGCAATTGCCGTTGCATTCGTCCTGGTCATGCTGTCCACGGTAGCACTCATTGCACCGACAGCGCTACAAATCATGATTCCCTGGGGCATCGTTTGGCTGCTCTCGCCGGGGATCGCGTTTTGGATCAGCCGTCCAAATCACTTGCGAGCCGAAGCGCTTAATGCCGACGATAGGCAATGGCTACGTTGCCTGGCGCGGCGTACCTGGTATTACTTTGAGCGGCTTGTCGGCCCCGAAGATAACTGGCTTCCCCCGGATCACTTTCAAGAAGCGCCCCTGGGAACCATCGCCCATCACACGTCTCCGACTAATTTGGGGATGTTATTGCTCTCCACGTTAGCAGCCAGTGACCTGGGCTACTTGCGGCGGCTGGATATGATCGTGCGGCTCCAAGCCACGTTCGAAACAATGCACCGGCTGGAGCGCTATCGCGGCCATTTCATGAATTGGTATGACACACGCACGCTCGCCACGCTCCCACCCGCCTACGTATCCATGGTGGACAGTGGCAACCTGGCTGCATGTTTGCTTGCGCTCCGCCAGGGTTGCCTGAAAGTGCAAAGCGGGCTGGTGATGCGTTGGGAACGCTATGAAGGTCTGCTGGACTTGTTTGAATTACTGCGCCAGACGATCAACAACGCGCCCAATGCCAACCGAGATGTGACGAAGAAGCTCAACCAACAGTTGCAACTGATGCGTGAGCGCATCCTGTCGGTCAACCGCCAGCCGGCCCTGTGGTATCGCACCCTGGACACGTTGATCGCGCAAGACAAGCCCGTACTGGACCACCTGCTCTTGCAATTCATCGATTCTGAACCGGAAGGGAATACCCCCTCCGACGTCAGTATCCTGGGCGACTTGCAAGCATGGTCCGAACGCATCGTCTTCCACCTGGATGCCTGGCAAGACGAATGGGATATGCTTGTCCCCTGGCAACGCGCTCTGATGCGCACGCCTGCGATCTTTGAACAGCCTGCGCTGAAGCCGGCCTGGCAACATGTGCTAGATACGTTGCCGCTTTCCGTATCTTTTGAAAACCTGGCCGGCACGTGCCAAAACGGGCGTGAAGCCGTCAGACAATTGCGTTCGTTGTTGATGCAAGAAAGCTCGCCGAGCCCAGGCGCGCGTGCCGCGATTGGATGGTGCGATGAGGTCATCAACGCTTTAGGCGTCGCCATCATCACCACCATGCACATGCTGGATGAGTACCGCAAACTGGCGGATGAAGCCGAGAACTTCGTCCAGGAAATGGACTTCGGCTTTCTCTTTAACGCGCAACGTGAAGTATTCCACATCGGCTACAACGTCACAAACAGCCACCTGGACCAGAATTACTATGACCTTCTATCATCGGAGGCGCGCATCGGCAGCCTGGTCGCCATTGCCAAGGGCGACGTGCCGGTCAGCCACTGGCTACACCTGGGTCGCCCGCTGACGCGCATCAACAATCAACAGGTGATGCTCTCGTGGAGCGGCACCATGTTCGAATATCTGATGCCCTCACTCCTGATGCGCAACTATCCGGGCACGCTATTACATCAAACGTGCAACGCGGTAGTCAATGTGCAGATCGACTATGGGGCACGCCATCACGTGCCGTGGGGCATTTCCGAATCCGGCTACTACGCCTTCGATAGCAATCAGAATTATCAGTATCGCGCTTTCGGCGTGCCGGGGCTTGGCTATAAACGCGGACTGGCAGACGATTTGGTCATCGCGCCCTACGCGGCAGCGCTATCGCTCAGCATTCAACCCGCAGAGACCTTGCAGAACCTGCGCAACATGGCCGACTTGCATTTCCTTGGGCGCTATGGGTTCTATGACGCCATCGACTACACGCCCGCGCGGCTCCCCCCAGGGAACAAGAGTGCCATCGTCCAATCCTATCTTGCGCATCATCAGGGAATGAGCCTTCTGGCGCTGGACAATTACCTGCACTCATCGGTCATGATCGACCGGTTCCATGCCGACCCGCGCGTGGAGAGCGTGGAATTGCTGCTACAGGAAAAAATCCCCGTCAACGCGCCGCTGGAAACGCCACACACCGCCGAACAATCACAGGCGCCCTCATCACAGCCCATCACCATCAGTTCGTGGGATGTGCCGACGGAGGGCGACTGGCCGCAGGTGCACGTGCTATCACACGGCGGGCTGAGCACCGTCCTGACTAGCGCCGGCGCCGGCTTCTGCCAATGGCAAGAGATGCAATTGACGCGTTGGAATGCCGACCCTACGCTTGAAAATAGTGGAACATGGGTCTACATCCAGGAGCGCCGCAACGGGCAATGGTCGCCATTTGATACATGGTCTGCCACACATCAACCCATCAGTACGCACGCCGAGGATGAACGGGCGTCCTTTCACGCCCATCAAGTGGCCTTCCAACGCAGCGATGACGGCATCGCCACGCAGACCGAAATCACGGTCGTTCCCGACGATAACGTGGAGATTCGCCGCATCACGCTTACGAACCACACCGATTCACCACGCCATCTGCGCCTCACTAGCTACGCAGAAGTTGTGCTGGCCCCCCAGGCCACGGATCAGCGCCACCCAGCCTTCAACAAGCTATTCATCGAGAGTGAGCGCCTGCCGGATCTGGATGCTCTGCTCTTCCATCGCCGGCCACGTTCCGCCAATGAAAAACCGATCCACCTTCTTCACGACCTGGTGGCACCACCCGGGACGAGCCAGGCAATCGCATTCGAGACCAGCCGTGTACAGTTCATCGGTCGTGGACGCGATATGCGACATCCTATCGCGTTGGAGCGCCAAGCCGACTGGCTGAGCGGGACCACCGGTGCAACATTGGACCCAATCATGGCGATCGGCGTCGAGGTGGATGTTCCACCTCATGAACAAGTCCAACTGGCTTACCTGACGATGGCCGGCAATTCTCGTGAAGACCTTATCCAAAGCGCCCGGCGCTTCAGGTCGTGGCCCTCCATCAACCAGGCATTCGATCAATCTCGCGCACAGGCCGACTTGGACCTGCGCCGGCGCGGGTATGGCACACCCGAACTCGCTCGCATCGAACAAGTGCTATCGAGCATGCTTTACCCGAATCTCGCCTGGCGCGCCGCGCCGGACATTCTGGCGACAAATAGTAAAGGCCAAAATGGCCTGTGGGCATTTGGAATTTCCGGGGATTACCCCATCCTGCTGGCACGCCTTCGATCCGAAGGCGCACCGATCATCGCCGAGTTATTACAGGCCCATCACTACTGGCGAGATCGCGGCATCACGGTCAACCTGGTCTTCCTGAACGAACTTGACACAGGCTACGACCAATCACTGAGCAACTATCTATACCGCGTCTTGACGGCCACGAACAACACGAGCTGGCTCAATAGGCGCGACGGCATCTTCATCCTCCGCACAGATCAAATGAGCGAATCAGATCGCGTGCTACTGCAAACAGCCGCGCGCGCCGTTTTTGATAGCGAAAGAGGCCCACTGGCAGATCAGCTTCAACAAGCGCGGACGTTGCCACCCGTGTTGCCGCAGTTTGCCGCAATACGGCCCGACACCTCCATCAACGTCACCGATACCCCTGTACTGGCGCCCCAAGACCTGCGCCACGCAAACGGCTACGGCGGCTTCTCGGCCGCTGGCAAGGAGTACGTCATCTACTTGCCCAACCTCACAGGGATGGGGGTTCGTGGTCACAAGCTCCCCCCGGCACCCTGGAGCAATATCATCGCCAACGCGCAATTTGGCTTCCTGATTTCTGAGTCCGGCTCCAGCAGCACCTGGTCCGTCAACAGCGGCGAAAACCGCCTGACGCCCTGGAACAATGATCCGGTTTCCGATCCGTCGGGAGAAGCGATCTACCTGCGCGACGAGGAAACCAGCGCCGTATGGTCCCCTACTCCGCGTCCCGCCGGCGCCAACGCCCCTTACCGGGCACGCTATGGGGCCGGGTATGCCATCTTTGAGCACAACAGTCATGCCCTGGCGCAACGCTTGCGTTGCTTCACACCGCCCGATGCCCAGGTAAAGTTGGTGCAACTGGAACTGAAAAACACGTCCGATCAACCCCGCCGCATCACGGCCACCTACTATGCGGAATGGGTGCTAGGAACGACCGGCGACGATATGCGCCAGTTTATCGTCCCCGAATTCGTCAGCGAAAGCCAGGCACTCCTTGCGCGCAACGCCTATAGCGCAGAGTTTAACCAGCGCGTGGCATTTGTGACAGCCAACCAACCCCTACACGGCCTGACGGCTGATCGTACCGAGTTCATCGGCCGCCAGGGGGATATCGCTACGCCGGCAGCGCTCAGACGCATCGGCCTATCCGGCACGGTACAGGCCGGGTCGGACCCCTGCGCGGCAATCCAGATTCATATCGATCTGGCACCTCACGAAACAAAGCAAGTGCATTTCGCGATAGGCCAGGGAGCAGATCGCGCCGAAGCGCTGCAACTGGCGGGGCAATTTGCTGACGCAGCGACGGTGGACAACGCCTGGGAAGCAACTTGCAGGCACTGGGACAACTTGCTGAACACCGTTCAGGTGCGCACGCCGGACCCGGCGATGGATGTCATGTTGAACCGCTGGCTGCTCTACCAGGCGCTGGCATGCCGTATCTGGGGCCGTACGGCCTTCTACCAATCCAGCGGGGCCTATGGCTATCGCGACCAGTTGCAAGACGTCATGGCGCTTGTGCACGCCGCCCCCCAGGTGACCCGCGCACACATCCTGGAAGCCGCCGCCCACCAGTTCGAAGCGGGCGACGTGCTCCATTGGTGGCACCCACCATCAGGGCGCGGCATCCGCTCGCGGTGCTCCGATGACCTGCTATGGTTGCCCTACGTCACCGCTCATTACATCTCCGCCACCGGCGACATGAGCATCCTGGATGAACAGGCACCGTTCTTGAGGGGCGAACCGCTCAAGCCCGATGAAGAGGAACGTTATGCGCAGTATGAGACAACGCCGGAACGATACCCGCTCTACGAGCATTGTTTACGCGCGTTGCACAAGGGGAGCACCAGCGGCCCACACGAGTTGCCCTTGATCGGCACCGGCGACTGGAACGACGGGTTCAATCGCGTCGGTATCAATGGGCGTGGTGAAAGCGTCTGGCTGGGTTGGTTCCTATATGCCACGCTACAGAAATTCGCCGCCGTCTGCGAGCGCTATCACGACGCACCACAGGCCGAGGAGTATCGCAAGCAGGCTCAGAAGCTGAGCCAAACGTTGGATGCGACGGCCTGGGATGGCCAATGGTATCGCCGCGCGTACTACGATGATGGCACGCCGCTGGGCTCGGCACAGAACAGCGAGTGCCAGATCGACTCCATCGCCCAATCCTGGGCGCTGCTCTCCGGCGGGGGCGCCCCTGCGCATGCCCAACGCGCCATGCAATCGGCATTGGATCTTTTAGTGCGCCCGGCGGACCAGTTGATCCTGTTGTTCACCCCGCCGCTGGATAAAACGACGCTCGACCCCGGCTATATCCGGGGCTACGCGCCGGGGATTCGCGAAAATGGCGGGCAATATACACATGCGGCCATCTGGCTGACCTGGGCTTTCGCTGCGCTGGGCGAACGGGACCAGGCGACGAAGCTGTATCAAATGCTGAGCCCAATCTCACACACCAGCACCGCTGCACAGGTGGAGCAATACCTGGTGGAACCCTACGTCGTCGCGGCCGACATTTACGGCGTCATGCCGCACGTTGGGCGCGGGGGCTGGACATGGTATACCGGCTCCGCAAGCTGGATGTATCGCCTGGGGGTTGAGGAAATTCTAGGGCTACAACGCGCTGGGAAACACCTGCGCATCGCGCCGCACATCCCGGCAGAGTGGCCAGGCTACGAGGCCACCTACTGCTATCACAACGCCACCTATCACATCCATGTGGTCAATCGCAAGCCGGGAGGCGGCCAACCCACCGTCATGCTCGATGGTGTGGCAATGAGCGACGGGCTTATCCCGCTACAAGAGGACGGTCAAACTCACGAAGTGACAGTACATCTTCTATAGACGGCGAAGGGCAAGTAGAATAACCTCACACAGTCACATGCTTGTCCAGACTATCGCACAATGGTTTAGGCGCCATCGCACGTTACGCGCTTTGACGCCGGTCACCGTCATTTTCCTGGCATGGGTGTTATTCTTCTGGCGCATCCTGACGCCCGTGCAGGCTGATCGTTTGACCTTTCAACAAGGCGATTTCACCTTGCAATTCCTGGCCTATCGCCAGATGGCCTATCGCCAACTGACGGCTGGGCAGTTCCCCACCATTGAGGAATGCCTCTATAGCGGGTACCCCTTCCAGGCCGACCCACAATCACAGGTGCTCTACCCGCCTGTGATCGGCACGATGCTGGTTGGACGAGCATTGGGCTGGCCGACCTACCCGTTGCGCGCGCTGGAATGGGAGGTGATGGCACACGTGCTGCTCGCAGCACTCGGCATGTATGCCTTCTTGCGCGCAATGCGCCTGCACCGGGCGGCGGCCCTGCTGGGCGCACTCGCCTATGCGTTCAGCGGCTTCATGACCGGCTACGCTATGTTGCAGACGGCCATCCTGGAGACGGCGGCGTGGTTGCCGCTCATCTTGCTGGCCCTGCGCCAGCTGGCGTCTGCGCCGCCGCATGACCGCGTGGGTTGGGTCAGAAGCACGGCATTGCTGGCTGTGAGCGTGACGCTGGCCTACACCGCAGGCCACCCGCAGACGTTGCTCTTCATCGTCTACGCCGGGTTGGTGGCCTATTTGTTCTGGGCCTGGCAACGTCACCTCCCCTGGCGACAGGCACTCCTGCGCGGTGCGCTGGCGGGAATATTGGCAATCGGGCTCTCAGCCGCCCAACTGATCCCTTCGCTCTCCTTCATGCTGGCTTCCACGCGCACCTCGTTGCTATTTGACGAAGCAGGCTCAGGATTTGTCTTGCACGACATCGTGCTATTCATCCTCACCGGCGTCACCAACGTCTGGCAACCCTTCTACATCAGCATCAGCGCGCTCATCCTGTGTGGCATCGCGTTCACCACCCGACGCGCCGAAATATGGTTGTGGACGGGCATCGGCATTGGGGCACTGATACTGAGCTTCGGCGCAAACGCGCTTGGCTTCGACATTGCCTATCACGTCCTGCCCGGCTATCAGCAATTTCACAGCCAGGAACGCCACGCGCTGATCGTCGTTTTCTGTTTGTGCGTGCTAAGCAGCATCGGGCTCAATGCGTTGCTTGCTCCCATGCGGGCGCGCGCGCGCCTGCGGCTGTGGAAAACCAGCGGCAAGCTACTCGTGTTCGCCGGCGTGGCGGCGCTGTTGCTGGTCGCCATCCTGCTCTATGCGCACACCATCGCAACACAGACGGACCTGGGCCCAATCAGCGATCGGGTGGCGATCATCCTGCTGGCCCTGTTGGGTGGTGCGGGTCTGCTCGCCTGGCGCGCCAGGCTTGGGCGCGCGCCACGCTGGGCCTGGGCCACGTTGTTGTTGGGGCTGGTGATCTTCGACCTGTTCACGGTGAACCGCTATGCGGCGACCCAGAAACCGGCTGAGCCGTTCGCCACGCTGCCATTGTTGAAACCTATCCAAGAGGCGGCAGACCTGCCCGCCTCATTGAAAGCCAACGGCGCGTATCGCCTGTATAACCATTACGGCCTGCCGCTCAACGGCGCGTGCGTGAATGGCCTGAGCGAGATCAGCGGCGGGTCGCCCATCGTGCTGAGCTACTACCACACCTTCCTCTCGCGCACGCCGGAAGACGTCTATTCGCGCCTGCTGAACGTACATTACACCGTCACCTGGCGCGGCGGCATGGGCACCGACAATGGCCACCGCATCCCCGACCGCAAGCTGGCCAGCGACAAATATCAAAATATCGATGCCAACACCTTCCTGCTGGATTGGCCCGCCCCCGGCGCCCAACCTACCTGGGTCGTCACCACGGTCACCAGCGTGCAAAATGAAGATGCGCTCTATCAACGCCTGAACGCAGACGATTATGACCCATCCGCCGAAGCGGTCATCTATGCGCGAGACCAGGCCAGCGTGCCATCGGGCGCACCCGGCAACGCCGGGCTGGAGGGCAAGGCCACCGGCTATATGAAGATCGCCGCCTATGCCAGCGCACCATCGCTGCTGGTGGTGAGCGAAGCCTACCATTGGAATTGGGTCGCGCGCGTCAATGGCACAGAAGTGCGGCCTGTCATCACGGATGGGGCTTTACTTGGGGTTCCCATCCCGGCTGGCAATAGCTCAGTTGAACTGAGCTACCGCCCGACAGATTTGTATGTTGGGGCGGCGCTCAGCGGCATCACGCTAGTGATCCTGCTTGGCTTACTCGTCTTCGTCAGGGAACGGCAGCCGCGTCCTTAAACGGCCCATCAGCCAGGTCATCCCAGTAGCCATTGGTCTCCAGCGCGCCCGCGGACCACAGCGCCACACCACGCGCGCCGATTTGGCGCGCATAGGCGATGCGGTCGTTGATGCCGCTGAACGGTGTGATCGCCCCGCCGATGCCGAGCCACACCTGCCGGCTGCCCTGCACGGCCACGTGATCATCCGCAAGCTGCTCCCAATAGGTCAGGTTGCCGTTAAAGGTTGTGCCATAGATCATCGGGGCGATGGCATCCATTGAGCCGTCGATGATCCAGCGGTGCGAATCCTGGAAATAGTCGTAGTAGCCCTGGCTGGTAGCGAAAGTAATGGCCGAGGTCTTCTTGTAGGTGAACCACACCGCCGCCGAGAGCTTGACGGCGGGCCGGATTGCCTTCACTTCGGTATAGACGCGCATCACCCAATTCGACAGGTTATTGCGCTCCCAATCCTGAAAACTGATCGTCCCCGACACGGGCTGCCATGCCGCCAGCGTCTCCGGGTCATTGGAAAATTGCGAACCTGGATAGCGCACGCGGTCCATGTGAACCCCATCCACGTCGTAGCGCGTCACGATGTCCTTTACCACGTTCAGGTTCTCCTGGTTCACACGGCTCACCCCTGGGCTACTCCACAAATATTCATCACATGGCACCGGCGCAGAGGTGAGCACAGACATAGCGGTCGGCCCGCTGGCGGTAGTGCTATAGACGCGCCAGGTGGATGAATAGGAATAGGGGTCCGCCTGGTAATTACCAAGCGTCCAGAAGGAGTGTTCGGGCGTAGTATGAGAGGGATACCATTTGCCGCACTCCCAGTTGGAGTACATGTTGAGGTAGGCGTGCAACTGCATCCCCCGGCTATGCGCTACCTGGATCGCCACCGCCAGTGGGTCCCAACCAGGATCGGTGCCCAGGGTTTCCGTCAGGCCACTGGTGAGCAGATAGGACCAGGGCTCCAGGCCGGGTGTGTAATAGGCATCCGCCGTCGCACGCACCTGGAACAACACGATGTTGAAATGCGCGTCGGCAGCGTGATTGATCAGCGTTTCAAGCTTGGTGCGCGAGCAAGGCGCCGGGCTGCACCAATCGAAACGCGAAATCCACACTGCGCGGGCCTCCACCACCCCTGATACCGGCGTGGTCACAAACGGCAGATACGCCCTGGGCGTTATCGGGCCGGTGACAACCACCGTCGCGCGGGCGGTATAGACCGAGTTATCGGAGGTATTGGTGGCCGTCAGCAATACTGTGTACTGGCCGGCCGCCTGGTAGAGATGCGTCACCGGGGTGGTGGATACGTTCAACACGGCGGACCCATCACCAAAGTTCCAGGTGTAGCTATAACTCCCCGTCAGGCTGGCCGTAAAGACGACTGAATTGCCAATTTGCACCGGGCTGTTGGAACTGATCGCCAGCGGCGTGCCAAGTAGCGCCAGCGCACGCGCCATCAACTGGCTGCGCACACTGGCGGAATAGACCGTCTCCAGCGGGAACCCCAGGTTAATCACAGATGCGGAGGAGGCACTCTGATAAACAGTGGCAGCCGCCGTCCCGCTGCCATAGGTCAGCGCAACGCTGGAACCGGAGGAAGCCTGGATCACGTCGTTGGACTGCGCATCATAAGTGCCGTGCGTGCCGTCGTCCAGGCTAAAGCTGCCGATCCCGCTAAAGAACCCACCCGCGGATGCACTCAGGCTATAGGAACCGGCGTCGTCTTGCACAAAGCCACTGTGCAACACGTTGCTCAAAAATGTCGGGTCCAGGGAGCTATTCAACTGGGCCGCCACATTCGCGCCGCTGACCAGCAGCACCCGACCGGCCCCCGACACAAACGAGTTGAGCACACTGCGCTCATCTGCGTTGATCGCCACGTCGCCAACCGATTGCCGTCCGGCGTACCAATCGACAAATCGATAGTCGCCAAGCGCGACATCGCCCGCGCCAACGGCCTGGTGCATCGCGCTATCGAAGGGCTCGGTGATGACGCCGGCGTGCTGTACGATGTAGTTCTGGCGGTTCATGCGGTCGATGATGATGCGCGCGACGCCCGTGTAGCTGCCCACGGTGGCGCTCAAATCCATCGACGCATTGAGCGAATCGAAACCGTGCACGATCAATGCGCGCGGCGAGTCGCCCACCCGCGCCACCAGCACCGGCGTGGGAAATGATTCGCCCCCTGCGTTCACGGCACTCACCCGCGCATAAACCAACTGATTTGCGCTGTAGCCGCTCAACGTCAGCGAAGTGCCGGCCACGCTGCGTCCTTCGTCCCAGGCCGAGCCATCATCGCTCAGATACACCCGATAGCTGGTGGCGGCATCCACCGTCGTGCTAAAAGCGGTGGTAGGCGACGCCTGCCAGTTCAGCGTGATGGCGCCGTTCCCTGCATTGCGCATCGTGAAGCGCTGCGGCGGCTCCGGCAGAAAAACCGGCGTGACGCCGGCTTTGTTCGCAAAATACTTGACAATCCCCTCGTAAGTGGCGCGCGCCAGCAATTGATTAAAGCGAGGGTCCTTCAGCGATGCAGCGTCATAGGTGTTATCGTGGAACCCCATCTCGATCAGCATGGCGGGCATGGACGTCGCCAGGCGCACCTCGCCCAGGTCCATCTGCTGCTTACCCCGATCAATCCACGAAGGGTCCCACCCGGCATGAATGGTGTTAATCACCTGGTCGTGCACATAGGCCTGTAAATCAGTGCTCCCTGCCACACGCGTGTAATCGGGGTCCGAATTGTCATAGACATAGGAGACGGTTCCGCGCGCGGAGCCGTCATAGCCATTCGTGTGCCAGGAAAGGAAAATCGCGTCGTCGCCGCTGCCGATATTTTCCCAATCGGCATAGCGCGGGCGTGCCGTAATGTCGTCACACAGATCAGGGGAGGTGTAGTCACAGGTGGTGCTGCCCGAATAAGAATCGAACACGCTGGCCGGTGCGCCCATGTAGTACGTCCAATAGCGCGACGCCTCCTCCCAACGCGGTTTCCCACTTACACCCCCGCCACTGTCGTAATCGCCCATGCCGCCACCGAAACGCACGGCATCCGCGATCACCGCCTTATCAGCGCTGCTTGAAGCGTTCAGCAGCCTCACACGCGCCACTTCCCCGGCGCGAAAATAGAACGTGCCCAGGTAACGCCAGGTGCTGCCATGCTTGGTCTGATCAATCGTGACGGCATGCGTTCCCAAGGGATAGTCAATCTCGTAATGAGCATCGGTGGGGCGGTTTGTGCCGGGGTAGTACCAGGCATATACCGGGTACCAGCCGGAGATTGAGATATTCGCCGTCCAGGTGGCCGTCGCCGTCGCGGTTCCAACGACCGACGTCGCATAGCGATAAGTGCTTCCCTTATATCCCAGGCCGGCGGTCGCAGAGCTTACCCAACTCCCTGTAAAAGTAGCGTTGGAGATGGTGAGAATCGCTTCCGAGGTGTTCATGCTCGGGTCGCGCGCGGGGAACACACTCGCCCCTGCCTGGCGCAAATAGGCCACCAGGTATTGATTCACTGCTTCCGCGTTATTCATGTCCTCAACGATCGCCTGATAAGGCGGGCGCTGAGTGGCCCAGCTCCCCGAGCCGGTGTAATACCAACCGTGCCCGGCACTCAGGTAGATGCTCTTATCGCTCAGAGCATACGTCGTTGCGGCAGCGGACTGGGGTTGCGCTTCGCTCTGTAATGTGGGCGTGACGGGGACATTCTCAAAGGGTTTCACCGTCGTCGGGCGCAGGTGAATGAAAGAGGAGATGGCTTTGGGCGGCGCTTGCGGGTCACGCGGGTCCATCGTCAGCACGTGAAACACACTCAACGGCAGCCCTTGCAAGCTTTCCACCACCGCCATATTGATGCTGTCGCTGCCGACGGCTACGTCGTCGTTATACAGCACCGACTCCGGCAAGTTCAACACCACCGTCACCACGTCGGTTGTCACACTGACATCCGCCAATGAAGCGCCGGCCGGGATTGGGCTGGAGGCAGAGGTGAGCACTGGTTTAGCCAACAGAACCGATAGGCGCCCTCTGACGGTCTCCGTCAACGTCTCGGTCAATGTTGCAGCAGGCATTGTAATGGCGGCTGGGGCCATGTCAGTGGTGCGGCTGGCAGTGCCGGTACTGGTAGGAGTTACAGCCCGAGCCACTGGGCGTGGCGGCAGGATGACCGTAGATGTATCTGCCGCACGAACGGATGGGCGGGAAGAGAGCAAAAAAGCAACGAGGATGATTGCGCCCACTATTGCAAGGGTACCCGCAAATAGAACCTTACTTGACTTATTCATCGGCAATCAGCTAACGAGATCATGAAACAGGAACAAAGCTGGTGAACCCACGGTAAATGTATGTATACCTCACCAGATTGAACTCACGATCTATTGTAACTGATTGCCGCGAAAAACTAACAAACCACAACTCTACAAGTACCCCACGTTTACGCATCAGTTGTTGTTTTCCATTTCAGGGTAGAAAGTCTGCGCGCTCGTGGATATTCCTGCAACATCGTTTATTAAACAATCAAATCGTAAAATCCTCCCCGCTCCACACGCCGGATTCGGAGCGATGTACGTGTGCCTTTTCCACGACATGCCCATCCACCACCCGCTCCAGCGCGTCCACGCGCGCCATGAGCGAGGTAAGCGTAGTGCCAATCGTATCGGGCAGGCGCGTATGTTCCAGATCCGGCGCATCCTTCGAGGTGTGCGGCTTGCTGCGCACCACGATTTGGCCGGGCACGCCCACGACGACCGAATTTGGCGGGACGGGCTTCACCACCACGGCGTTCGCGCCGATACGGCTATCATTGCCAACGGTAATAGCGCCCAGCACTTTTGCCCCCGCACCCACTACGACGCGATCTCCCAGCGTGGGGTGGCGTTTCCCCTTCGCCAGGCTGGTGCCACCCAGCGTCACACCGTGATAGAGCGTCACTTCTGCACCTACCTCGGCGGTCTCACCGATGACGACCCCCATGCCGTGATCGATGAAGAAGCCCGGCCCAATGACGGCGCCGGGGTGAATTTCGATCCCTGTAACCCAACGCGCGATTTGCGAGAGCATGCGTGCCGGCAGCTTGACGTGGTGAGTCCACAGCCAGTGGGCCACCCGGTGCGCCCAAATGGCATACAACCCCGGATAGCACAGCAAGACTTCCAACACGCTCCGTGCCGCCGGGTCACGTTCAAACACCGACTGCACATCATGACGAAGTGTCTTTAACATACCCTGACGATCAGAGATGCCAGACCTCCGTTCTGTAACACTCTGCTTACCAACACTATAGTCTGACATCTCCATGATCTCCTTATCCAAAAGCCACCCAACTACTTAACCGGCCAAATCCGCATAAAGTGGCGTGCTGAGGTAGCGCTCACCAAAGGAGGGGATGATGACCACGATCAACTTGCCGGCGTTTTCCGGCCGGCGCGCGACCTGCGAAGCCGCCCACAGCGCCGCGCCCGACGAGATGCCCACCAGGATGCCTTCTTCCTTGGCCGCGCGCCTGGCGGTGGCAAAGGCGTCGTCGCCCTTCACGCGCACAACTTCATCGTAAATCTTCGTATTGAGCACCTTGGGAATGAACCCGGCGCCGATCCCTTGCAACGGGTGCGGGCCCTTCTGCCCACCCGATAGCACCGGCGAAGCGTCTGGTTCGACGGCAATCGCCTTGAACGACGGCTTACGCGCCTTGAGAACCTCGGCAATCCCGGTAATGGTGCCGCCCGTTCCAACGCCGGCAATAAGGATGTCCACCTTACCGTCGGTGTCACGCCAGATTTCCTCTGCGGTGGTCTTGCGGTGAATCTCGGGGTTGGCCGGGTTTTCAAACTGTTGCGGGATGAAGTAGCGCGGGTCCGAGGCCGCCAGTTCCTCGGCCTTGGCAATCGCGCCGGGCATTCCCGCCGGGCCGGGGGTCAAGATCAAGTCTGCGCCATATGCCCGCATCAACTGGCGCCGCTCTTTGCTCATCGTCTCGGGCATGACGATGACACACTTATAGCCGCGCGCAGCGGCCACCATTGCCAGCGCAATGCCGGTGTTGCCGCTGGTCGGCTCCAGGATGATCGAATCCGGCTTCAATTTGCCCTCTCTCTCCGCCGCGTCGATCATGGCAACGCCGATGCGGTCTTTTACACTATGGGCTGGGTTATAAAACTCAAGCTTTGCGACGACTTCCGCCCCGGCCCCTTCCGTCAGGCGGCGAATGCGGACAAGCGGCGTATTACCAACAAGCTCAGTAACGTCATTTGCAATTTTCATGACATCTCCCATACAACGAACGATTCAAAACACACCAAAAACATTTAGCTCAGATTCGGCATACGAATAATGAGCACGACACGATCTGCTCGATGAATTGCGATGATGGTGATTCCCCGTAACGCGGAAAACGTCACACGGATATGAGGATTTGGCGGGCACCCTGGCTGTCAGGCAGCAATAGGGACCCGCTAACTACAGAGACACTGGCGTTGAGAAAGAAATGAGGATAGCATACGTGAGGTATATAAGCAGGCTGGAGCACTCAATCTCCAGGCTACATCCCCGACGGCGTATGTCTTGTACATGGCCCCCATCATAACATGGGAGGGGGCTCATTTGTCAAGTCCGCTTTATGGCAAACCGGCCCACCAATCCTTGTCGGATCGCGGATCCATGTACGCGCCGCCGTCTCGAATGGCAAGCGTCATACTGTTGCCCAAGGCACTGCCCACGACCTGATCATTCGTGAGGGCGGGCAAACGCATCGTGTAGCGCTTGCCATCACGCAGTTGCGCACGATACAATGCCACCAGGTTGGGGTCCACGCAAAAGTTGAGCATGTGTACGGTGTAGCCCATCTGATTCACCACCACCTGATCCTGCCACAAATACACCAGCGTTAGCTCCCGCTCCGCGGCATACAACACCATGGCCTTGTAATAGTCGCGGATCGATGTGTTCCGGCTTGGGATGCTGATCTTCTCGCCGGGCGTCGTCGCCACGTCCAACACAGTGACCGGCCATTCCAGGTTCACCCCGCTTCGACTACCATAAGGCGGCATGGCCCCCGAAGTTTCATTCCATGTCCAGTAGTAAACGTGGTACACGGCGGCGAAGTCCGGAATACGATGTGGCGAAAAGATGCCGTATAGCTTCGGTGCATCTGAATCGGTTGCCCCACCATAATGCACCAGGCTCAACTGTTCATCGGCTGCGGTATAACCTAGCAACGATAGACGGAAGTCTATATTCTCATCCGTTAATCGGTTGTCCTTATAAGGGCCACCATTGAATGCAATCGTCTGAAAACTTGCGCCGGAGACGGTAGGACACGTACGAGGTAAGGTATTCACAATCGGCAAGAATGCCACTGGCCGAGGCGCCGTATCCACCACCAGTGGCAAAAAAGCCGTGACGGTCAAGTCAGTCGTCGCACGCAAGGGCTTCTCCATTTCGACAACGGAAGAAGCTTGCCAGCCTGCATCATGCGCGACATCATTGCCCATCCACGGCTCACTTGCTTTTACCGTATTTGTATATGGTTGCCCTGCTAAACTGAAGATGATCCCCACAACGACAAGGAGAGTGATATTGTGCGTCCAATGCGTCCTCATTGTGCCCCTGCGAGGCTGATAATATAGTGGTACGTAGCGTCAGCCCCCCACATTTTATCTCCGCCGCACAAAAACGCCCTCTATTGCAATTCAATTACGGGAAGTCGTACCACCAGTCGGCTTTGGAGCGCGGGTCCATAAACATGCCGCCATCACGCACGGCCACGGTAATCGTCACGCCCATCGCCGTGCCGACGGGTTGGTCGTTGCGCAACGCCGGCAGGCGCATCGTGCTCCGCTTCCCATCAGAGGTAAGTTGCGCACGATAGGTGGAGACCAGGTTAGGGTCCACACAGAAGTTCAACAGGTTCACCACGTAGCCGGTGCCGTTCACCACCACCTGATCCTGGCTCAGATAAACCAGCGTCAATTCTTTCTCCCCGGCATAGAGCACCATCGCCTTGTAGTCACCCGATGCGATGTTGGAATCGCGGCCGGGGATGCTAATCTCCTCACCCGCCGTCGTGGCCATGTCCAGCACCGTGACGGGCCAGTTATTGGCAAGCCCGCCGCGCGAGCCATACGGCGCGGGTGCAGATTCATTCCAGTTCCAGGTGTAAACCTGGTAAGCCTTCTTAAATGTCGCCACCCGGTGCGGCTGGAACATTTCCCCCAGGCGGGGTCCCTCCGCACCAGCGCCCCCACCGCCATAACTGACAAAGGTGAGCGGCTGATCAACTGGCACATAACCCAGGATCGACAACCGGAAATCCACGTTTTGGTCCGTCAGGCGGTTGTCTTTATAGGGAGCACTGTTGTAGATGCCGATCGTCTCATACGAGGCGCTGGAGGTCGTGGGACAAGGGTTGGGGTTATTGGCGATGACCGGCAGGTAGGCTCTTGGCTGAAGGGTGGCTGCCGAAGAGATGCCCGGCAGCGGCGTCGCCGTCGCGTTCATGCGCGGGTCCAGCGGCAAAACGGTTGGCATCATGGGCGGGTCATTCGGGGATCTGGGTGTCACGGAGGGGTCGATCACGCCGATCTGTCTTGGGGGAGCTGCTAAAACGGGGCTGATCATGCACACAGCCAGGAACAGCGCCGCGGCCAGCTTCAGGCGCGATCTATGGCGGGTAAATCCTTTCATCTATCACCTCAACACGCCCGCCGCTCCCCTCATTGATGCACATCACCCGGCAAGCAAACGAAATTCACGACGCGATGAGATGCCTCAACGCATCACTCGACGTTTATATCACATGCTCAAGAGGGGTTCATACTTGCGTTATTCGCAGTCTGTGATTTCATTAGCGCAACACCCTATAACTCGACTGGTGTGTGAGGAACAACAATGGAAATCAAACTGGATGGGAATGATTGGCAATTAATCCACCTGGTGCCCACGGAATGGGTGTGGCGGCAGGCATGGAAAGAAGATTGGGACCCTCAACGGATGACCGTCGCCGGCGAATGGATACGCGGCACAGTACCGGGCGACGTAATTGCCGATGCGCTGGACGCGAAACTCATCGCGGACCCTTATGTGGATATGCAAAGCCGCGCCGCCGAGTGGACCTCGGAGCGCGATTGGTTGTATCGCAAGCAATTCAGCGTCCCCGCCGAGTTCCAGGGCAAGACCATTCGGCTGCGCTTCGACGGCGTGGACTCCAATTGCACTGTTTTCCTGAACGGCGAATCCCTGGGCACGCACGACTGTATGTTTGTGCCATTTGAGTTCGACATCACTGCACGATTGCGCTATGACCGGCCCAACACACTGATGGTCGTCGTGGATCACATGCCACCGGTGGAGGCTGTGCAGGGCCAGATCGGCTGGTCCAGCCGGGCACGCGTGTGGAAATCGCGTTTTGCCTACAATTGGGACTGGTGCACCCGCCTGGTGCCGTTGGGCATCTGGCAGAGCGTCCGCCTGACCGCTACAGATCAGTTGTTCCTGACGGACGTGTGGGTGCGCCTGCAGATCTACAACCTGACGGCCTCGGTGGAGGTAA
Source organism: Thermoflexales bacterium (assembly GCA_034430115.1). Classification (GTDB taxonomy): domain Bacteria; phylum Chloroflexota; class Anaerolineae; order J036; family Brachytrichaceae; genus CAIXPS01. The sequence goes on from DAOUFG010000013.1 coordinate 47,862, forward strand.
AGGCCAGCGTCCGGGCCGCCAGCCCGGAGGTCAGCACCGGGCACGTGCGCTTACAGATCAAGGACCCGCAGGGCCAGTTGGTCGGCCAGGTCCAGGACGCCGACGTGATGGTGACTGAGCAAGCCGGGAATTACGTCTTCAGGGTTGACATCACCGACCCTCAATGGTGGTACCCCAATGGAATGGGGGAACAACCGCTGTACCAGGCAATCGTAGAGGTGCTTTCGGCCAGCGGCGAACCGACGGATGAACGACAGGTGTCGTTTGGGCTGCGCACGATCCGCGCCATCAGCAACGTGGGCGCCGCCATCGATGCGTTGCCCTACACGCTCGAAGTGAACGGCCGCCGCATGTATGTGAAGGGCTGGAACTGGGCACCGCTCGACAACCTGTACGGTCGCCCGCAACTGGAGCGATATGAACGCCTACTCACGCTGGCACAACAGGCGCACTGCAACTTCCTGCGCGTGTGGGGCGGCGGCCTGCTGGAGCGCGAAGAGTTCTACAACCTGTGTGACCGGCTGGGCATCCTGGTCTGGCAGGAATTCCATCACTCCTCATCGGGCATCGACAACCGCCCGCCGGTGGACGACGCGTACCTGGATTACATCGAACAACAGGCGCGCCAGATGATCCCCCTGCGGCGCAACCACGCCTCGCTGGCGATCTGGTGCGGCGGGAACGAGTTGATGGACGACAGCATGACGCCGCTGACCGACGAGCACCCTGCCCTGGCGCGC
>DAOUFG010000014.1:0-38172 GCA_034430115.1 Thermoflexales bacterium
TTGTAGTCGATCAAAAACACGTTGTTGGCGAGGCCACGTTGCAGTTCCATATATGCCCCCGCCGGTATATCGTTTTGTTTGTACCAGTCTCCCAGGCCAAAGATATATTGGCCGTCGCGCACCAGCCAGACGACGAATTGCTGATTCGTGACGCGATCCTGGAATGTGACAGGCACCCGTGATTTACTGGTACCTGGCAACAGCGTTGCCAGGCGTGACGTCCAGCCCAATGTGCCGGCCCGGCGATGCGGGAAAGTGAGTACCAGCGAAACGCTTTCTTTTGGTTCCGCCGGGGGCATAACCTGGCGATCCAGTTCGTCGTCAAGTTCAACCGCCAGCGCGTGCAGGTCATCCGAGATGGTGTGGTCGCCGTTGTAGCGGCCAGGCAGCAGTACCGGCGGAATCGCACGCACTTCGGGCGGTTCCAGGCGCCGCAGGAACCAGGAGGAAACGCCGTCATCCAGGCTGACATCGTCAAAACGCTCATCGCGCGCCAGAGCATTATTGAGCGAAATCTCCTGCAAGTTATCGGCGATTTCCGGCGGGAGGCCGAGTTCCTGCAGGATTACGCCGGTGGGCAACGGCCCCCCGGATGACATATCCAACACCGCTTCCGCGAGGTTCAGGTGGCCGATATTCACTTCGGCCATCAGAGCGCGCAAGAACCACTCCGCGCCGACGTGCAGGAACTCGCTATTCTTCACTAACCCGGCGTTAATGACTTCGGAGACGTGCGCCCCGTACATTTCGTTCAGTTGTTCTGCGCTGGCTACTTCACCGTCGTCGTTCAGGGCAGCCAAGACGTTGTCGTCATTCAGACGATGCGGCCACTGGTAATTGGCAGCGAACTCACGTTGTGTGCCGTCGTTCATCTGTACCACGACCACGTCGAACGGTGTTTTATCGGGCCGGTGACCGGGGCGTAGTTCGGTGACGCGTCCGGTGGCCAATTGGAGGGCCGGGAAGACCAGCTCCTCGCCTACTTTGTATGTCTTCTTGGGCTGATAAATGGTGCGCCGTTCTAGGTCGCGCCGTATCTCCGCCGCTTCTTTGTCAATTCGATGACTAACAACGGCCAATGTCAACTCACCTAGTGATTTGGGCGTTCCTCCCTCCAGCAGCAGATTGGAGAGGAAATCCGCATCATCCTGAGTGAATTGATAAGCTGTCCAGTAGTCGCGAGTTTGTGTTTGCCTGTGAATCACAAGACCGGGAACCTTATAAGTAAGATGATAACCCAATGATTATAACCATGTGGATGCAGTTGTGCTATCTCCCGGCCGAGTTTGATTTACGTATTCGCCATGACGGCGCCCAGCAAGCGTGCGTGTGCGCGGCTGAGTAAATCCTTGGCCGCTTGCGCTTGTTCGCGGTGCGTCTTGCCCAACTCAACCACCAACAAGACGCCGTCCGTCTGTGAAGCCAGGATGGCCGTATCGCTGACGCCGGACATTGGTGGCGCATTGAAAAGCACCACATCGGCGAGGCCGGTGAGCGAACTGATGATGGCATTCATGCGCTGCGAATTGAGCAGGTCTAGCGGATTTTGCTGCACCTTGCCACTGGTGAGCACTTGCAGGCCGCTGATGGTGGTTGGGTTCAAGGGGGGGCGGCTGGCGAGTGATTCATCCACCAGCATATCTCCCAGGCCGCGCTCATTCGGCAAGCCAAATAGCTCGTGCACGGACGGATGTCGCATATCGGCATCCACCGCGATGACTTTCTTCTCCGATTGCGCCAGTACCACGGCCAGGTTTGCAAGCACGACTGCGCGATTCTCCACCGCGCTAGGTGACGTGACGACGATGGTCTTGAGCGGTGTTTCCAGCGACGCGAAGTAGAGGTTGGTGCGCAACGTGCGATACGCCTCGGCGGTGACAGACTGTGGATTGGTGAGCGTGATCAAGTTCATAGCTTTCTTCTGGATTTACGGGTATATGTGTGCTCTGCTATTCGTGCGGAATCGCGCCGATGACAGGTATCATCAGCTTGCGCTCAATATCCGATTGATTGCGCAGCAGGTTGGCCTGCGACCATTCCAACGCGATGACGATGATCAGGCCGATCAAACCGCCCAGGATGCCTCCACCAATGGTGTTGACGCTGGTACGCGGGTAATCCTGGACATAGTCTGGGTCATCGCCCAAAACGGCATCGACCCGGTCGGTGCGAGACTGCTTGGCGTTTTCCGTGTTGCGCCAATCGACGAACAACACGGCCCATTGCTTGGCGATCCGGTTCGCCACGTCGCCGTCGTAATCGCGTACTTCAATCGTCACTGCGAAACGCGCCTCATCGCTGGCCACTTTGGTGTTGCCGTAAATGCGGTCGGGCGAGTAGTCCAGGTTCAGGTCCTGGCGCACCACGTCGGCGTTGCGCCGGTTGAAGATGATGCCGATGTAGGAACTGAGCAGCGTCTTGGCCGATTGTGTCAACCCCAGGTCGCTGCGCGCAGGCTGGATGAACAAAACCATGGTGGACTTATAGATTGGCGTTTGCATCTTGCTGAAGATGAAAGCGCTGGCTGCGGCGACGACGGCCACCAGGATCACGATCCAGGAGCGGCGTTTGGCGATTTGAAGATAGTCTTGATATTCCATGCTCACTCTCGATTATGCCTCAGCGCGGGATGCGTCCAATGACCGGCAGCCCCATGCGCTCCAGTTCGCGCTGTTCGCGCAGGAATGGGTCCAGCAAGTGTGCGACAAAAACAAGCGCCAGGCCCGCTACTAATGCAATGAGGACGCGTATAGGCACGTCGAAGCGGTCTCGCAGGGGGGCCGCCTGTGGCACGGGGGTCGGCTTATCCAGGGCCACTACCGGGTTGCTCTTCGCGTCGCCCAATTGCGGCCAGTAACTGGTGCCGTTCTGCACCAGTTCACTGCTGATAGCTGTGCCGATTTGTACCGCCTGGTCCGCATTGCCCCAGGTCAGGTAGACGACCATGATGCTTTGCTTTTGGTCAGACGCCAGCGCCGCCTGTAACAACTCGGGCTGGATATCCAACCCCTGGGTTTTCAGGCGCGCCGCGACGTTCTCCGCAAACAGGCCGGTGTGCACGATGTCCGAGAGCCCGTTCGCCAGGTATTCTGAAGAGAGCCAGGTGTATTGATGGTCATAGTTATAGACACCCGGCGTCTGCTCGGGCAGCAGGCCGGCGGCAAAGCGCATGGTCACCTGATAACTGACCACCGGCGTTTGATGTCCGGCAACCGTCCACGCGATGACGATGACCAACGGCAACAAGGCCAACCACCAACGGCGTGCAATGATACGTAGATAATCCAGCAACATAGTGCAATGCTCTCACATCAGCGGGGGCGTTATAGCACGTCGTCACGCCGCTTGGCGCGCAGTTCTTCCACCAGTTTCTTGACGTCCTGTACCCTTTCCATTGGGCAGATCAGCAGCACGTCGGGCGTATCGACGATCACCAGGTTGTCCAACCCAATGGTGGCAATCAGGCGCGGCCCGCCGCGTACCAGCGTCCGCTGCGTATCAACGCCGACATGATCTCCGATGATGACGTTGCCATGCTCATCGCTCGTAAGTACGTCCAATAGCGATGCCCAGGTGCCGATGTCGCTCCACTCGATATCGACCGGGATCACGGCCATGCGTTCCGCGCCTTCCATGATTGCAAAGTCGATCGACTTCTTGGGCGCCGCATCCCAGGCAACTTTCAACGCTGCATCATACGCCGGCGTGCCGATAGCCCGTTCGGTGACTTGTAGCGCTGCCTCGAAGGCGGGTTGCTGGCGCGCAAATTCGTGGTTGGCGGTCTGGCAGGTCAGCACGAACATGCCGCTGTTCCAACTGTGGTTCCCGTCGGTGATCCACTGCTCGGCCACCACGCGCGACGGCTTCTCGGTGAAGCGCACGGTGCGGTAGACCTTCAATCCCTCGCTTTCGCGCAGCAATTCACCCCGTTCGATATAGCCGAAGCCGGTGGAGGGGTTCGAGGGCGTTATGCCTAGTGTGACGATGTATTGATCTTCGGCCACCTTGCATGCAGCGCGCAAGGCACACTGGTAGTCGTCGATCTTGCCGATATGGTGGTCCGCCGAGAGAATCGCGACGATGGCGTCCGGGTCTCGATGGTGAATATGGGCCAGCCCAAGCGCCGCGGCCGGGCCGCTGTCTTTGGGTGAGGGCTCGATCACATAGTTCTCAGTGGGGATGAGCGGTTCCTGCTCCTGTAGCATGGCCGCCATCTCTGCATTCGTGACGACGAACACCCGTTCCACCGGGATGAGCGGCGATAGCCGCTCGATGGTGATGCGGTACATGGTTCGATCACCCACCAGCGTCAGAAGCTGCTTGGGTGTTTTCTTCCGGCTCATCGGCCACAGGCGCGTGCCGCTGCCTCCTGCTAGGATCAACGCGTAAAATTGACTCACAGTGTGCCCCCATAAATTACGTTTTCATCGCGTACCAATACGTAGCTGGTACCATTTGCCTGCCGCACCATGCCCTTCAATTCCATCATCGCCAGAGTGCTGGTGACGACTTCCGTGGGCAGATCCACTGCGTGGACCAGTTCATCCGTCAGCACCGGCTCATGAGAAAGGTGCGCAATCAAGCTGCGTTCCACATCGTTCTCCGGCACTGCCTTTTGTGCGGCGACGTAGCTTTCGACCATACCCAGGTTCAATTCCTCCAGCACATCCTTGACGTCTAGCACCATCTTAGCCCCATCGTGAATGAGCTGGTTGGTGCCCCGGCTGGAACGGTTGAAAATGTTGCCGGGCACCGCGAACACGTCTCGTCCTTGCTGCGTGGCGAAGTCGGCAGTGATGAGCGCTCCGCTACGCTGATCTGCTTCGACGATAACGACCCCCAGGCTCAACCCGCTGATGATGCGATTGCGGGGTGGGAAATTCCCTGCGTCGGGTTGTGTGCCGGGAGGATAGTCGCTGATGAGGGCGCCGCGTTGGATGATCTCTTGCGCCAGGGCGCGGTTTTCCGGCGGATAGATCACATCCACCCCGCAACCTAGCACGGCGACGGTGCGCCCACCGGCTTTGATGGCTGCCTGATGTGCGCTGGCGTCGATGCCGCGCGCCAGGCCGCTGACGACCGTGACGTGGCTGCGTGCCAGGTCACCCGCAAGCATCTCGGCCACCTGGCGTCCATACACGGTGGCCTGGCGCGTGCCGACGATGCCGACGGCGTACTCATCCTCTTCGCTCAGTGCGCCCCGCACATAGATGACCGGCGGAGGATCGCTAATCTGGCGCAGGAGTTTGGGGTAGGGGGGATCATCCCAGGTGAGCACCTGGATGTCGCTGTGCTCAAAGCGAGCCAGTTCCGCTTGCAGGTCCAGGGTTGTGCGTGCCGCGAGCAGTGCCTGGATCAGGCGGGATTCTAAGCCGCAGGCGGCCAGCGCCGCCGAATCGGCGCGCCATGCAGCGGCCAGGGAGCCGAAGTGAGACTGCAACAGCCTCATTCGCACCGGGCCAATCCCTTTTACGCGTGAGAAGCCATAGGTATACAGGCGCTGGTCTGTGTTATCCACGCAACCCATCCGGGATCACCACATACATGACGCGCGTATCAAGATCAACTTTGCGAATGACGCTCTCGATTGCCGGCAACAGCAGCTCTTTGCCATCGGGCAACGCCACGATGTAGACGTCATTGCTGCCCGTGGCCAGCACCTCGCGGATTTCTCCCACCGTTTGCTCTGTCTCGTCTACTACGCGCAAACCCACCAGTTCATGCGAATAGTATTCGCCCTCGGCGAGCCTGGGTAGCTCGTGGGTGCGAATGGAGACGTGTACGCCACGCATGTCTTCCGCATCGTTGCGCGTGGAAACCCCTTGCAATTTTAAGAGGATGGCCCCCTGGTGGATGCGGTAACTTTCGATGCGCCTGGCCTCGGGAGATTCATCCAGGTAAACGCGCCGAACCCCTTCCAGGGCGGTGAGATACTCGGGAGAGGTCTGCACTTTCACCTCTCCCGTGATGCCGTGTGGGCGTGAAATGATGCCAATCTCAAGGAGCGCCGGGGTTTGTGCTTTACCCATCTGAGAACAGACGACTACATGATCTTGAGCGCGGTATGATTACCGTCTTTGGCGCTTGCGACACGCAATAGCACGCGGATTGCGTTCGCCACCTTCCCATCTTTCCCAATCACACGTCCGGTCTCATCCTCCGCCACAGTCAACGCATAGACCATGACGCCGCGATCTTTTCGTGACGAGACGCTGACCGCGTTGACGTCATCGACCAGTGACTTGGCGATGTATTCGATCAGGTCTTTCATAGTGTTTTAGGCCGCCGCCTTCTGCTTCGGCTCTATCACACGTCCAATGCGCGTGCGCGGGTCTTGCGCCGGGGCAGCACTCTTTTCGGCGGCTGCTTCGGCAACGAGTGCTTCGGGCGCCTCGCCCTTCTTCATGCGCTCAAAACGAGCGGTGGTGCCCGTCTTCTTGAACAGTTGGGCGACCGAGTCGCTCGGTTGAGCACCGACTTTCATCCAATACAACGCCCGGTCTTCCTTGACGGTGACGGTTTCCGGCTGCGTGCGCGGATTGTACGTGCCGATGATTTCGATGAACGCGCCATCGCGCGGCGACTCTTTGTCGGCCACTACGATGCGGTATAGGGCCTGGTGTTTGGAACCCATGCGGCGTAGTCGAATTCGAACCATTTAACTCCTTTGAACTGCTGGTAATCGTAAAGCTATTAGAGACTAGAGATTATAGTATCGTTCATCCCTGTCTCGAGATTATCTGCGCCCCATTAATCCGCCCAAACCACGCATGCGCGGATTGCTGGATAGCTGCTTCATAAGTTTTTGCGTTGAGCGGAACTGCGTGATGAGCTGGTTGATTTCCTGTACGCTCGTCCCGCTGCCACGCGCCACGCGCCGCTTGCGCGAAGCGTTTAGCAGGTCGGGGTTGTGCCGCTCTTTCAACGTCATGGAGTTGATCATCGCCTCGACGCGCTTCATCTGCTTTTCGGTCATGTCGGGCGTCAATTCCTTGCTAACTTTGCCAAAGCCGGGGATCATCGCCATCAACTCGTTCAGCGGCCCCATCTTCTTGATCTGGTGAATCTGATTCAGGAAATCCTCCAGGTCAAACTTGGCCGACATCAGCTTTTCGGCGGCTTTAGCGGCTTCTGCCTCGTCGTATTGCTCCTGCGCTTTCTCGATCAAGCTAAGCACGTCGCCCATGCCCAGGATGCGCGAGGCGAGCCGGTCAGGGTAGAACGGCTCGAAGGCGTCCGGCTTTTCGCCTGTGGCCAAGAACTTGATCGGCACGTTCGTCACGGCGCGCATGCTGATCGCTGCGCCGCCGCGCGCGTCACCATCCACCTTGGTCAGGATCAAACCCGTGAGCCCCAGGCGCTTGTTGAAGCTATCGGCGATGTTGACGGCCTCTTGCCCGGTCATCGCGTCGGCCACTAGCAGCACTTCCTGTGGCTTGGTGACGGCTTTGATCTTCTCCACTTCGGCCATCATCGTGTCATCGATCTGCAAACGGCCGGCGGTGTCGAGGATGACGACATCGTGCGCGCCTTGAACGGCGTGCGAGATAGCGTTCTGGCAAATCTGCGGCGGCGTCACCTTGTTGCCTTCGGCATGCACCGGGATGCTCAGTTGCTTGCCCAGTTGTTCCAACTGGAGGATGGCCGCAGGACGATAAGTATCGGCCGCGACAAGCAACGGACGCATCCCATTGGCGCGTAAACGAACGGCGAGTTTGGCGGCGGTGGTAGTTTTGCCGGAACCCTGTAGCCCCACCAGCATGATAACGTGGGGGGAGGGTCCGCCCAGGTCCAGCTTGCCGGGTTCACCTAGCGTGGTCAGCAATTCTTCGTGGACGATCTTCACCACGGCCTGGCCGGGCGTCAGGCTCTTATGCACCTCCGCGCCGATGGCGCGCGTGCGCACGCGTGCCAGGAAATCCTTCACCACTTTGAAGTTGACGTCGGCCTCCAGCAGCGCCACGCGCACCTCGCGCAAGGCGACATCGACATCCTGTTCCGTCAGGATGCCGCGCTTATTCAGCCGGTCAAATACCGCTTGTAGTCTATCGCTCAGGCTTTCAAACATGCGTGATTCTAATTGTATGCTGATCTCAGCACCCTGGTGGAGCGCTGACAAGGTTTGCTTCTGTCGTTTGCCAAACGAGTAAAAGCGTAGTATTTTAACGGCATAATGGGTAACACGTCAAGCAAACTGAATGCAGAGCAAGTCAAGTCCGTTATATCGCAATCCGGTGTGGTTGCCATTTTGCGCGGCAGCTACGAGGGTTGGTTCGTGAAAATCGCCGAAACGCTGGCCGACGCCGGCGTGCAAGCGGTGGAAGTGACCATGAACTCGCCCAAGGCAGATGAAGGGATTCGCCTGGTGCGCGAGGCCCTGGGCGACAAGATTTTGATGGGCGCAGGCACCGTCTTGAACGAAGATCACGCGCAGACGGTATTGGCGGCCGGCGCGCAGTTCGTCGTCGCGCCGAACACAAATCCCAAGGTGGTGCGCTACTGCGTGGAGCGTGGTGTGTGCGTGGTCCCCGGCGCTTATACCGCCACCGAGATCCTCACCGCGGTTGACCTGGGCGCGACGCTGGTGAAAATCTTCCCGGCCGAGCTAGCCTACTTCAAGGCGATTCGCGGCCCACTGAACAAGGTGCCCTTCGTGCCGACGGGCGGCGTGGAGCTGACCAATGCCGCCGATTTCATCAAGGCTGGCGCTGTGGCCGTGGGCATGGGCAGCGCGCTCATCGGCGAATACGTCAAGAAGGAAGGCGGCCTGGAGATCATGCACCAGCGCGCCGCGGACCTGGTGAAGGCGATCAAGGCAGCCAAAGGATTATAGATTTTAGATTTGCGATTTTTAGATTTCCGAAGGCTTCGAGGTGACGTAGCTCAGACGGTAGAGCAGGGAACTCATAAGCCCTTGGTCACTTCGCTATGATGCGATACGTGTTCGGAATCGGAAATCTAAAATCCAAAATCGAAAATGCTCTTGACGCGTCACCGTGGTTCTATTAGAATCCATAGGCTTTGAGGTGACGTAGCTCAGACGGTAGAGCAGGGGACTCATAAGCCCTTGGTCACTGGTTCAAGTCCAGTCGTCACCATTTTCACCCCAAAATCCTTGGAGAATCCGAGGGTTTCCCCGCTAGTGACCAGAGGACTAAATGTCTTCCTCCGCGTACCTTGCCTCGTTCTTGGCGTCTTTCCTAATGGTCAGAGTCTAGCGGAAAGGAGAGAGGGTTAGCATGGATAAGAAAGCACTACTGTTTGCCCCAGTCACGTTTGACTTGGCCGAGACCACCCGCATGATTGAGATTGCCAAAGGCATCAGAAACCATCCTGCCGCAAGCCAGGTGTTCAACATCCAATTCATCTCGAACGGCGGAGACCTGGAGCATTTGATTGAGGAAGAAGGGTTCCCCTTGCAACGGCTGGAACCGCGCTTCACCCCGGAAAAGATCGAGTTTATCGGGAAAGTCGACAAAGGCGAAATCTTTGCCCCCGCCCTTTCACAAAAGGAGATGATCGCCCTGATCGATAACGAGGTGAACTATCTATGTGGGCTGGCGCCGGCCGCCGTCATCACTGGCTCGTATATGACCATCCCGGTCACCTGCCGGATATTGAGAGTGCCGCTCGTGTGGGTCATCCAGTCTACCTGGCTGGAAGACTTTTTCAGGTATGGCGCGGGGATGACCGATTCCGTCCGGTTTCCACTTGTAAAAACGCTGGCTGATTGGTTCGTCTGGTTGTTTATCAACTTCTGGATTCGCTACGGGATGATGAATCCTGTAAATCAGGCCGCCCGGCATTATGGCGTGAAGGGCTATCGATCAATCTTCGACTACTGGCGCGGGGATGTCACCCTGGTCGCAGAGCCGGCTGAGTTTACGGGGGTGAAGCTTCCCCCCGGCTATTACTACACTGGCCCCTTGATTGCCAGACAGGACTTTCCTATCCCGGATGAAGTCAAGAACATCCCACATGATCGACCGATTATCTATTTTGCGATGGGAAGCTCCGGGACACCGGAGATCATTGCAAAAATCGTCGAAAGCTTCGCTGGAAAACCCTACCGCGTCATTGCACCGGTCAAGAATCATCTTGCCAAAGTGCCAGGCGTTAAAGTCCCCCCGAATGTGATCGTCACCGACTGGTTGCCCGCACACGAAGTCAACAAACTTGCCGACCTTTCGTTGATTCACGGCGGAATCGGGACCGTGATGACCGCAGCGTGCGCGGGAAAACCGGTCGTGGGCGTGGGGATGCAGCCTGAACAGGTCGCCAATCTGGCCGCCCTGGTAAGGAAAGGATTTGCCATTCGAGTCCCCAAGTCAAGAGACCCTTCCAAAAAGATACAAGATGCTATCCAACAGTTGATCCACGATGACGGTGCCCGGAAGAAAGCGGAGGGGTTCTCACGCGTCATAGAGAGGTGGGATGGCCCCAAAATGGCAGCCGACCTGCTTTATCAACAATTTTACAAAAAGGACATGCCAATGTAACTGCATCTTACTCGTCCGGATGAAGTTGCTCGTTTCGATAAGGAGGAAAGCTGCGGTGGCGGGATCATCATACAATTCACCTGACTATTGCGTCACAACTGAGTCAGCCAACTTCATATCACAAGGAACATGCCATGCAAGCGAGTATTGACACCATTTCCGTCCGTGACTTTGGCGCTACCGGCGACGGCGTGACATTGGATAGCGCCGCCATTCAGGCTGCTATCGACGCGTGTGCGGCAAACAAAGGCGGCACCGTGTACTTTCCGGCAGGGGATTACCTGACCGGCACGTTGATTCTGAAAGAGAACGTCACGCTGAAACTGGCTGCCCAGGCGCGCTTACTGGGCAGCACCTCGCTCCAGCACTACCCCGAGATGCAGGCCGGTGGCTATTGCCTGCTCTATGCGCAGGATGCCCATCACATCCAGTTATGCGGCGAGGGCGTGATCGATGGGCAAGGGAAGGCTTTCCCGTATGGGGCGGAAGGCTTCAACATCGAGGACGAAGCGGCAGCACCTACAACGCAAACGTTCATCCGCCCGCAACTGATGCACCTGAAGAACTGCCGGGACGTGGTGATCACCGGCCTCACGCTACAACACGCGGCGTCGTGGTGCTGCCACATCGACGCGTGCCGCGAAGTGCGCATCGACGGTGTGCATCTGTTCAACCGCGCGAACCAGAATAACGACGGCTTCGACCTGACGGATTGCGAAGACGTGGTCGTGTCGAATTGTCACGTGGACTGCGGCGACGATGCCTTTGCGCTGAAGGAGGGCGGCATTCGGATTGCGATCACTAACTGCCACATCAGCACGCGTTGGGCAGCCTTCCGCATCGGCCCCGAAGCGCGGCGCGTCTTCCGCGATATCGTGGTCTCCAACTGCGTTGTGTATAACACCTACGGCTGTGGCATCAAGATGCAGGAGGTGGAAGGGGGTGTGATGGAAAACATCCTCTTCAACAACATCGTCATGGACAGCGTGACCGGCCCCATCTCGCTGCGCTTGGGCGGTTACCTGGGCTGGAAGAACGAGCGAAAAGAGTCGTTGCCCATCGGCGTGTTGCGCAACGTGCGCTTCAGCAATATCCATGCGCGGGTGGCCGATAACGCCTACCCCCTGCCACACGAGGTGCCAGCGTTCCCCGGCGAACGCAAGTCGTGCATCACTCTTACGGGTGTGCCGGGGTTCTACATCGAAAACGTCACCTTCAGCGGCGTGGACATCACGTTCCCCGGCGGTGGCAGCCAGGAAGATGCGCATGCTGCGGTGCCGGAACTGCGCGACCACTATCCCGAGTATCACATGTTCGGCACATTGCCGGCATATGGCATGTACGTGCGGCACGTCAAAGGGCTAAGGCTGGATGACGTGCGCTTTGGCATTGAATCCGCCGATTTGCGGCCGGCGCTGGCCTGCGAAGATGTAGAAGACCTGGAATTGGCGGGCTTTCGAGCCGAGGCGAATGCCGATGCGGATGCGTTGATCACCCTGAAGGCGGCATACGGCGTGTTCGCGCACGACAGCCGCGCGTTGGGGCCGGTGAAAGTGTTTATCCGGGCGGAGGATGCGCCGGGAATCTTGCTGGACGGCAATGACCTGCGCCAGGCGCGTGTCAGCATCTACGACGTGGATCGGGCGGGTTAATCCTAACGTAGGGGCGCACAGCCGTGCGCCCCTACGACAACGTCACTGCCGACAAGGTCACTCAGCGTGCCGGGTTATATTGATCGCACGAATCGCCGGGCGCATTTGGGTCGGCTATGAAGCCGATATTGGTGTTCAATGCTGCATCGGTTCCCACCGTTACTTGGATACGTGGTGTGGTGGTCTTAAAGCCCTTCGGTGCCACGGGCAGGACGTAGTAAGTGCCGCCGGGCTTGACCGACACGCCGTATGAGGCATCCGTGCCAACGTAGCCGCAGGTGTACCAGGACCCGCCATCCGTCACCTTGTACCAGGCTTCGCCGAAGATTGGTTCCCCTACATCCCACTTGCCGTCCGCGTTCTTATCCAAGAATGCGTTGCCGCGCACAGAACTGAGCGGATTATCGGCAGTGACGACGCAGGGGTCTGCATTGCTCGCCGATTGTATAGCCTCCGGCCATGGGTTTATGATAATGACGATCCCACCACCCCCACCAGGATCACACGAGTCCGCACGAGCAGTGGAATGTGGTGCGAATACTACAACGAGCGCGAGAGCCGAAACGATCACGAACTTCGATAGTGTTGAAAGTTTCATTGTTCCCCCCCTTTATGAATAAAAAGGTTTTATTTACGCGACAATCATAATGATAGCGCTGACTTGGCATAAGTCAATGTCTTGTGTTGAGTAATGATGACCTGGAGTGGCATCAAATGGAAACTATATTGCATTGAAGGCCTCCATGATGTAACCAAATGGTTGTTTTAAGTTTTAATTTGCTACGGGGAAAGGTGTGCATAACTTGGTTAAACGCTTTACATTAACCAAGCGTGCCACTGGGAAAAGATGGGAGGGAACACTCTGGCGTCTAATCCACGTCGCGCCACTGCTGTGGGTTGGTCTTCTTCCAGCGCATCGTCACCCGGAAGTTCGCTTCTGCGCCCACCTTGGCGATTGCAAAGACACCAAGCTCGCCAACGGTCTGCAACGCAAAAGTGACTTCGGTTTCGTCGGCGGCCAGGTTGGCGAACTTCTGGCGTATCGCCAACGCGGCGGACTTGACTGCCTCCAGCGATTCGGAGAAGGAGTGGGTTGCTATTTGTGCCGCTTCGGATTCTGTGCCGCTCGGTGGGGGGGGCGTTTCCACGAACAGTTCTTGTCCATCGTCCAGTTGATATTTGACGAAATCCGACATGCCAATCTCCTTTCGTTAAACTTCCGCCGGAAACAGGTCTTGTATAAATCTAAGGCGACGCTCATATATTTTATGAGTGAGTGTTCACTATAATAAGGTCAGAAAGGGGTAAACATGAAAGGCAATGATAATTTACTGGCGGCGTTGAATGGGCTCCTCGCAGATGAATTGACTTCCATCAGTCAATACATGGTGCATTCCGAGATGTGCGACAACTGGGGCTTTGAAAAACTCCACAAGGCGATTGAGAAGCAGGCAATCGATGAAATGCATCATGCCGAATGGCTGATTCAGCGCATCCTTTTCCTGGAAGGGACGCCGATCGTTTCCAAGCTCAACCAAATGCACATCGGCGCAAACGTCACCGATATCGTGGTCAACGATCAAGAGGCGGAGTTTGGCGCCGTGCGCGCTTATAACGCGGCGGTCCGCGTGGCGCGTGAATCGGAAGATCAGGCGACGGTGGACCTGCTGACCACCATCCTCAGGATGGAAGAAGGGCACGTGGACTGGGCCGATCAGCAACGCTCGCAGATTGAGCAGATGGGCCTGGCAAACTACCTCTCGAAGCAGACCGAAGGCGCTGCGTAGACCGATTCACTATCCACGAATCTGCATTGCGCACCGCTGAGACGCAGAGGGCGCGGAGAACACTGAAATCAATCAGCGTTCTTCGCGTCTTTGCGGCGGTAATTCACTTTTCAGATTCGCGTCGATTCGTGGATTCATCTCTCAGAGGCGCATCACTTCAACCCGAACATCTTCTCCTTCAGGTCCAGGTAGAACAGGTAGTCTTCGGGCGTGACGTTGGGTGGGCAGCGATGGTCGCAGAAGGGGATATAGCCGCCGCGCGCGACGAGCGGCACGAGTGTGTCCAGGTAGTCGCAGATGGCCTGCCGCCCACTGCCAAGCGCGATCTTATCCACGCCGCCCATGATGCGCAGATCCTTGCCCCACTTACCCAATAGCTCCGCCGGGTGCGCGCAACCGTTCACTTCGAAGGGGAACAGGCAGTTGATGCCGCCTTCCATCATGTAGGGCAGGATAGGGCGCACGTCGCCGTCACAGTCGGTGTACCACAGGTCGATGCCGTGTTGCTTCAGCCGGCCATGAATGCGCTTGTAGCGTGGCATCACCACCGCCTTGAAGAACTTCGGCGAGACGATGGGGCCGTTCTTGAAGCAGATGTCCTCCCAGCCGGAGGCGTAATCGAAGTCGAACTGGCCCAGCACCTGGTCGAGGAAATCCTCCACCATCACGCAGGCCGTTTCCACCATATCCTCCACCATCTCGGGGTAGTCGGCACAGGCATAGGCCAGCCCTTCGAAGGTGAGCATGTCGCGCACCTTGCCGATCATCGACCCACACGCCACGCCCAGCGGATAGTCGCGGTTGGCGGGATGCAGCTTCTTCAACGCTTCAATATCCACCTTGCGCGCCGGGTCGTCGCGGCGGAAGCGTTCTTCCTTCACGCGTTGCCAATCGGCCGGGGTCTGGATGGAGGATTTGATGTAGTGCGGGATGGTATCGTGGGCGTCCTTGGGCACTTCCGCCAGCAACCCATCGGCGTTCATGATGATGCGGGTCGTCTCGCGTTCTTCCACCGTCGCGTTCTCGAAGCTGGGGCTCAGCCAGACGTTCCCGCTGATCACGTCGATGCGGTCGAAGTTGAAGAAGATGTCAGCCTCAGCATTGTTGGTGATGCCGTTTTCTGAGAAGAGTGGCCACAGCTTGAAGTTCTCGTCCCAGTAGCCAAACTCCATGTTGAAACAACGGTCAATGGGTTGATAGTGCATCTGGCGCACGAATCGTTCGCGGTCGGTCATTGTGCCGGCCCACTTAGGCCGGCAGGGGGTGATGGTCATATCGAATTCAGCTCCTTGCTATGGCGTGCTATGCCTGGTCAATGTTGTACTGCATTTATCAAAAAAGCCAACTGGTAGAATAGCGCAAGCATATCATGTTGAGACCAATTGGCATTACCGCCGACCGCCAACGCGCCGTGCTCGCGGTGGCCTGGAACGACGGACATCACACGAATTTCCCCTTTGCGAGCTTGAGCGCCGCTTGCCCCTGCGCGAGCTGCAATAGTGAGCGAGATAAACTGGAAGCCCAGGGCAAGGACCGGGTGAAGGATTTTGTGCCCAAATCCAGCGTGTTGCAGGCTATCGAGCCGGTAGGCACCTATGCAATCACCATCGCATGGAAGGATGGTTGCCGTTACGGCATCTACACATGGGATTTGTTGTTGCAACTAGAGGCGCAACACCCGGAGTGGAAAGAATAAATCCCGCCGCACACCTGACGGGCCAGGAGGCCAGCACGAACGAATGGCCCGTCAGGTGTGATCGCAGGACACATGTCGGATAAAAAAACACAGGGGCTCCAAGTAACCGTGTTGCCGTTCCTATCGTCCGTTTGGCTTTTGCACCGCCCCTTCCACTTCTCAGTGTCAGGAAAACCGCATCAACCGCTAGATTTCTCGCTGCTCAGTTGGGTTATGCCATTGCAGTTGATTCTTCATCAGAAAGAACCGCAACCTCACCACAACTTCACCGCTTTGAGATCGTCGTAACACCGCTTCGTTCACTTGTTGCGTGATTACTCACTCATTCAAGCCGCTCGCTATAACCGATTTCTCGTTTACCGCTTGCCAAACGTCGCTTAGTTTTGACTGCGATAGGTAGCTACCCAATTCCTTGGTGCTCCCTGTGTGCATCCAGTATAGTGACCGGACATCGATTGTCAATACTCCGGGCTGGATTTTACTAAAATTTTAGTTTAGTGGGTGTGAATTTAGAGCACCGACACACTTACCATTCGACAAGCTCTGGGTGATCGTGCTCAGCAAGCATAGAGTAGGGAGATCGTGGTGAGCCTGTCGCACCATGATCTCCCATCGACAAACTCATGGACAAATCTTGCTCTGGTGTTCTTCAAACGTCTCTGAGAATTGGTGTGTGCCGTCGTTATTGCACGAAGCCACGAAGTAGAGATAGTTGGTCTGGGCCGGCGTGATGACGGCTTCGATGGACGAGAGGCCGGGGCTGTCGATCGGGCCGGGCGGCAGGTCCGGGCTGACGTAGGTGTTGTACCCGGATGGGTCGTTATACTTCAAGTCGTCGGCGGTTAGGCCCTGCTTCCACCAGGTTTGCTGGTCGGGCTGGTAGCCCAGGGCATACTGGGTAGTTGGGTCTGCTTGCAAGGCCATCCCGATTTGCAGGCGGTTCAAATAGACGCTGGCAATCGTGGGGCGTTCGCTGGCGATGACGGCTTCGCGCTCCACGATGGAGGCGAGCGTCAATATCTGGCGCGGCGATTTTCCTGCTGCCGCCGCCTGGTCCATCAGGGGTTGCACCTTCGCGCCGTAGTTGTCCAACATCTTAAGCAGCACGTCCTGGGCGGTGGGGTTCTGGGGCAGACGATAGGTATCCGGGAAGAGGTAGCCTTCCAGCGAGGCCCCATCCGGCAGGTCCTTCAGGAACGCATAGTCATAATCGGCACGGCGAGCCAGGCGCAGGAAGTCATCCGCATTGATATTCAACTGGGTATGCAGCAATTCGGCCACCTCTTCCATGCGCTTCCCTTCGGGGATGGTGACCTGTGTTTCGGCCGCCACGCCGCGCTGGAGCGTTTGCGCAATTTGCTGGATGTTCATGTTAGGACGCAAGGTGAAAACGCCCGCATTGATGGTGGAATCCAGCCCGTTATACCGCACGTACAGGCGGAAAAGTTCGCCATCGCGCACCAGCCTTTGCTGTTGCAGGTTCTGGCCGATCTCACTAACCGACTCGCCGGGGCTTACGACAAATTGTTGCGGCGTCGGGTCGTTACTGACCGTGCGGGTCAAGTCGTTGTTGCGCACCAGGTCCAGGTATAGGCCGATGACCGTCTTATCCAGGCCACCCAGGCGCGTGTTGGGTGCACTCATGCCGCGCACGTGACTTGCCAACGTCGCTCCGCCATAGGCCAGGGCTGCCAGGGCGATCACGAAAATCGCAAACTTCGCAGGGGATAATCTCTGTTGTTTTTTCATTGGGTTTGCTCGTTTGGCAAGTCGTTGGGCATTCCGTCCTCATCCTCCAACGCGTCCTGACCTTCACTCCGAGTGGCGTCCAGGTAGCGTTGCAAAATGATCGCAGCAGCGATGGCGTCGTCGTGGCGGATGTCTTTCTTCATGCGCCGGTTGGCGTGCATGATCTCGATTGCCTCGCCGGTGCTATAGCGTTCATCGCAGAACTGCAATGGCACGTTGATGCTTGTGCGCAACTGAGCGGCAAATGCTTCCACGTGGCGGGCCTGTTCGCCCGCGCTGCCGTTTGTGTGCAGCGGGTAGCCCAACACGATCTCGTCGGGTTGATATTCCCGGATCAATTCGCTCAGCCGTCGAATCGGGTCCCGAAACTTGCGGTCGATCACTTCGATGGGTCGGGCGATCACTTTAGAGGTGTCGCTGATAGCGACGCCGATGCGACGGTTCCCTACATCAAGCCCCATGCTGCGCGCCATTTATTCTCGTTTGACCTGTGTCTGGATGCGTAGCGTGACGAACGGCAGGCGGTTGGTGATGTTAAACAACCACGTGGGTTGCACGTCAATCTCGGGGTTCCCCTTCAATGAGAATTCCTGCAACAGTGCCGACTGCGCTTCGGAGATCGTCTTGCCACGGATGAGCCGTTTGACACTGTTCTCGTTGATCTCGGCCCCGGCGACGCCGTGTGCCACCATAAAGAACTCGATTCGATTGCCCGTGCCTTCTTCCGCGACGTCGCCGCGCTCAGCGGAAGAGGAGAGCAGGCTAAATCCTTCCGGCACCTTGTCGGCTAGCACGCTTTGCGCAACGCTGTTCAGGTCTGCCGGTGAGACGGCATAGCCGGCTACTTGCAGGCGCATATCCAGCGTCACTTCGTCGGCCTGTTCGGTGATGAAGCGGTCATAGGTCTCATCCTGGACGTCGGCAATGAAGAGCGTGTTGGGCACGATGTACAGCCCACTACGAGTGACCTCCGGGTCCTGGTTCATTTTCTCCAAGGCCCCTTGTAGCAGCTTGTCCATCAAGACGGCGCGGGCGTGTGTGTAGTCTTCTTGCGTCACGGCGCGTTTGGTGTCGATGCCGCCGCCGCTGGTTGGTTCCGGATTGACGGCCTTCACGGCCAGCCCGGCTACGCCCTCCACCATGTTGATCTGGTTAGCCGGCACATTCCCCGAAGGACCTTCGTCAATTGCTTCGATGGGAACCTGTGCCTGCCCACCGGCGGGCACCTCCACGTCACTCAGCGTGACGAACCGCACCGCGATGCTGGCCGAGGTGGTGCGCACCACCGTGTTCTTGGGCACGGTGTAGGGCGTCGTTAGGACGTTATAGAGGATGATCGTCCCTTTCCCTTTGCCGGTGGGAATGTCTTTGGCGCCGGTAGAGGGCACGCTGGCGACGTCTTCCACCACGACATCCACGCGTGTCGTCGGCACGGTGAGCGTCTTGACGTCCACTTTGTCGGTCTGCGCGTCAAGCGTCACCGGCACGATTTGGCTGATGTCTTGGCGCGAAGCCGTCAACGTGACATCCGCCGTCGGCAAGACGGTGAGGACAGCCGCGCCCAGGATGGCAACGGTGACCAGCGCCCCAATCGCGCGCAGCCCCATCAGCAGGTAATTTCGGCGCGGAAACAGACGCCGCAGTGAACTGGGGCGGAACCGGCGCGGCGGCACCTGGCGCTCAATCGGGTCTACATCGTCGTTCGGTATCCAGCGCCGTGCGACGGCTTGCTGGACGGAACTGAACGTCAACAACCCCGTGTCGTGCGCCATTTTGCGCGCGGCGGCATGGGGCGAGATGACCGCTATCTGGCAGCCGAAGCGTTGCGCCGCGTGATAGAGCTGCGCAAAGTCGATCTCGCGCCAGGGGTGGGCGGAATGAGGTGGAAATACCAGCACAACGCGGTCTGCGTTGGCCCATTCGATTCGGTCACTCACGCCCGGCGCATCATCGTCGGGTGTGAGGTAAATAATCTTACCCTTCATTGCGTGGCTATTGCTTACGCTTTCAGCCATTCATCGATCAGACGCCTGGCGTGTGCGAGTGCCTCATCAAGTTTAGCAGGTTCTTTGCCGCCCGCCTGCGCCAGCGTGGGGCGTCCACCCCCGCTGCCGCCCACCAGCTTGGCTACTTCACGCGCCAGTTTGCCGGCATCGAGCCCGCGCCCGTTCAGGTCTTTCGAGACGGCCACCACAATCGCCGGCTTCTCGTTGACCGCCGCGCCCAGGACGGCCACGCCGCTGGGGTGTTTCTCGCGGAACCAGTCGGTCATCTCGCGCAGCGTATCGACCGATTCGACCTGCGCGTGTGCCACCAACGCCGTAACGCCTTTGATGGGTTCGGCGGTGGTGACCAACTCGTTGAAGCGCGCGCGCGCCAGTTCTTTCTGTGCTCGCTCCAGGGCTTTTTGTGTTTCGGCCAGGCTGGCGAGCGTTTTGGCGGTCTGTTCCGCCGCCTGTTCGGGCGTGGTGTTCAATGCGTGGGCCACGCTGCCCAATGCTTCCATTTGCTTCTGCACAAAGGCCAGCGCGCCATGCCCGGTGACGACTTCGATACGCCGCACGCCGGCGGCCACGGCCGATTCGCTCACGATGATGGCGCTGCCGATGTCGCCGGTGCGCTGAACGTGTGTGCCGCCGCATAACTCTATGCTGAAGGCGTCTTCGTTCGGCTCGCCGACGCGCAGCACGCGCACCACGTCGCCGTATTTTTCACTGAAGAATGCCATCGCGCCGGACTTGATCGCGTCGGCATAGGCTTCCTGGGTTGCGCTGACGGGGTAGTTAGCCAGGATGGCGTCGTTCATCATTTCGCTAACCTGGGCAAGTTGCTCCTGGGTCAGGGGCGCGTTGTGCGAAAAGTCGAAGCGCAGCCGGTCGGGCGCTACCAGGGAGCCTTGCTGGCCCACGTGCATGCCAACCACGCTACGCAAGGATTTTTGCAGCAGGTGTGTGGCCGTGTGGTTGCGCATGATGTCGTTGCGCCGCTCGAGATCCACCTGCGCGACGCACGCGTTGCCGACCGCTGGTTGCCCATATTCGACGTCGCACACGTGCAGGATGAGCCCCGGTGCGGGACGGTGCATCTCGCGCACGATGGCGCGCCAGGCGGGGCGTGTGCCGTCGCCGGCCTGTGACTCGATAACGCCCGTATCGCTGACCTGCCCGCCGCCTTCCACGTAGAAAGGCGTGTAGGGCAGCACGATTTCCACCCGTTCGCCGGGCGCGGCATATTCGGTCATCTCGCCGTCGCGCAGGATGGCCGTGATACTGGTTTCGACCGTCAACGGGCCGTAGGGGTTATGATCCACGCCGGAGGCGGGCAGAGCGCCATTTGCCTTCAGTGTGTCCAGCGCTTCGCCGTAGGCGCGGCGCAGGCCGTAGTCGGCGGCAAACTGCTCACCGCCACGGTTGCGCTCGCGGGCAGCCTCGCGCGCAGTCGCAAACCCGGCCTCATCCACATTCACGCCGCGTTCTTTTGCTTCGTCTTTGGTGATTTCAATCGGCAGGCCGTAGGTGTCGTAGAGCTTGAATGCGACGTCCCCAGGGATCGTGAAGGGCGCAGCGGCGTTGTGCTTGCCGTCCTCGATGATGTCGTCCAGGCGTTGCAATCCCTGGTCTAGGGTGCGGGCGAAACGTTCCTCTTCCTGCTGGATGGTGTTCAGGATGTGCGCGCGGCGGTCCACCAGTTCGGTATAGTGATCGCCCATCTTGGCGATGACCGCATCCGAGACTTGATACAGGAATGGCTCGCTAAAGCCGATCTTGCGCCCAAAGCGGGCCGCGCGGCGTAAGATCATGCGCAACACGTAGTTGCGGCCTTCGTTGCCGGGCAACACGCCATCGCCGATCAGGAATGACGCGGCGCGCGCGTGATCGGCAATCACGCGGTAGGCGATGTAGTCCGTCAGGCGCTGATTGTCGTCGTGGCCGGCGAGCTTTTGGATGCGCTCAAAAATCGGCACGAACAGGTCGGTGTCGTAGTTGGTCGGCACCCCCTGTACGATGCGGCAGATGCGCTCGAAGCCCATGCCCGTATCGATGCTCGGGCGGGGCAGGGGGCTTAGTTTGCCGCTCTGATCGCGGTCGAATTGCATGAAGACCAGGTTCCAGAACTCCACGGTCACCTGGTCGTCATCGGCATTGACGTGATCGGGGGTGTTATCTTCTTTGCGGTTGCCGGTGAAGTAGTGAATTTCGGAGTTGGGGCCACATGGGCCGGTTTCGCCCATCTGCCAGAAGTTGTCTTTCTCGCCGAAGCGCAAGATGCGATCCGCCGGCACACCCAGTTTCTTCCACAGCGTTTCGGCCTCATTATCCTCGCGGTAGATCGTGAACCAAAGGCGATCCATTTCCAGGCCATAGACCTGCGTGACCAGTTCCAGCGCGAAATGCATTGCTTCTGCTTTGAAGTAATCACCGAAGGAGAAATTCCCCAGCATTTCGAAAAAGGTGTGGTGGCGAGGGCTAGGACCGACGTTTTCCAGGTCATTATGCTTACCGCTCACGCGCATTACCTTCTGAGCCGTCGTAGCGCGGGTATAATCCCGCTTCTCCAGCCCAAGAAACAGGTTCTTGAACTGGTTCATCCCAGCATTGGTGAAAAGGATGGTCTTGTCGCCATAGGGGATGAGCGACGACGATGGCACCACCTTGTGGCCGTTGCGCGCAAAGTAGTCTATGTAGGCACTGCGAATTTGATTGCTCAGCATAAGACTGAGATTATAGGCCGACTTTTGATTGACGGCTATGCCAGGTTTCGGTATAATTCCAAGACTAAAATTCAGGATAAGATTTAGTTTCTGCTTTGTAGGCAGAGGAGGGTTTAGGTATACCGCCGTTTAGAACTCAATACGCGCCGCAGTTTCGAATTAACGAACAGATCCGTGTGCCCCATGTACGCTTGATTGCTGCGGATGGCAGCAATAAGGGAATTGTTGAGACGCGCGATGCGTTACACCAGGCTCGTGTGCAACACCTCGATTTGATTGAGGTCGCGCCTAATGCCGATCCGCCCGTTTGCCGCATTATTGATTACGGCAAGTTTATTTACGAACGGGAAAAGAAGGAGCGCGAGGCGCGCAAGACCCAAAAGGTGATGGAAGTCAAAGGCGTGCGTTTGCGCCCGAAGACCACCGAACATCATCTTTCGTTTAAAATTCGCAGCGCTCGACGGTTCTTGCAGCAGGGAAACAAGGTAAAGGTCAGTCTTCGCTTCAAGGGACGTGAGGACCAGATTCCGCATGTCGCGAGACGAATGATGGATAAGGTGGCGCAAGATTGCGCTGATATTGCGACGGTGGAATTCTCGCCCAGCATGGAAGGAAAGACCATGTTGATGGTGCTGGCCCCAACCGCCGCGACAATCGCAGCCTCCACGCTCAAGTCCACCCAGGCTCGCATCGAAGCGGAAATTGAGGAAGACAAGGCGCAAGGGTTCGTTGAAGACGACGACGATGATGATGAGGACGAGGTAGAGGAAACGACGCCGACTCCCGAGGAAGCGGCAGAAGCCTCCGCCGGCGAATTCGTGAAAGATAAGACCGCGCGCAAAGCCATAAACCGTGAGAAGCGCGCCAAGGAACGCAGCATGGAGCAGTTCAACTTGCCCTGAGGACCCTGGCGTTAAATTGAATAGTAGACTGATGCAGGGGCAGGTGACCATCACCTGCCCCTCAATGCGAATATCAGAGGGATTGGAATGCCAAAGATCAAAACACACAAGTCGACATCGAAGCGCTTTCGCTTGACCGGCAGCGGCAAGTTGATTCGCACTCGTTTGGGCAAGAGCCACTTGCGCCGCAAGAAGAGCAAGCGCGTGATGGCTGAATTGCCGGAAATGCACGTGGTAGAGGCGAAGGGCCAGATTAAGCGCGTCAAGAAGTTGGCGCCTTACCTGAAGCAGAAGTAACCCCCCCCGATACGTTGCATTGAAATTGACTTTTAAGCAAGGAGTAACATGGCAAGAGTAAAGGGTGGGGTAAAGGCCCGCCGTCGCCACAACAGGGTGCTGGCCGTCACTAAGGGCCAATTCGGCGCGCGCAATCACTCGATCCGCCGCGCGAGCGAAGCGCGTTTGCATGCGCTTTGGTATGCCTATCGTGACCGCCGCAATCGCCGGCGTGAACTGCGCCGCCTGTGGATCGTGCGCATCAACGCGGCTGCGCGTTTGAACGGCACCACCTACAGCAAGCTGACCAGCGCGATGAAGCGCGCCGACATCCGCCTGGATCGCAAGGTGCTCTCGGATTTGGCTGTGCGCGACGCCGCCGCCTTCAGCGCGGTTGTGCATTCCGCCCAGGCATAACATCCCGCCGTCCAATTGTGGACGGTCGATAGATACTGAGAAGCCCGCCCCAAAGGTGGGCTTTTTTGCGTATGTTGACCTCATTGCAAAACCCGCGCGTCAAGCTGATACGCCAGTTACAACAGCGCCGCGAGGCACGCGAACGAGAGGGCTTGTTCGTGGCCGAAGGTGTGCGCCTGACGGATGATTTTGTGCAGGCGGGGATGCAGGCGGCGTTTGCCTTCGTGGCCGATACGCCGGTGGGGCGAGATTGGCAACGCGCACATCCGGGGGTGGAATCGGTCGTGGTGAGCGATGCCGTGATGCGCGAAGTCTCGGTGGAGACGACGCCGCCCGGCGTGCTGGTGGTGTTCCATCTGCCTCCGGCGACGTTGAGCGATGTCGCGCGCCAATCATACTCGCTGATCTTGGTGCTGGACGCGTTGCGTGACCCGGGCAACCTGGGGGCCTGTTTGCGCGTCGCGGCGGGGGCCGACTGTAAGCTGGTGCTCCTGGCCCCCGGTTGCGTGGATGCCTATAACCCCAAGGTGGTGCGCGGCGGGATGGGCGCACATGCCCGCCTGACCATCGCCAGCCTGAGCTGGGATGAGATCGGCCAGGTGTGTGCGGGGCAGCAGGTCTGGGTGGCCGAGGCCAGTGGCGCACGCCGATATGACCAGGTGCCCTGGCGTGAGCCAAACGTGTTGGTGATCGGTGGTGAGGCCAGTGGCATCAGCCCGGCCGCGCGTCACCTGGCGACAGGCGCGGTGTGCATCCCGCTGGCGAACCAGGTCGAATCGCTCAATGCGGCTGTGGCTTGCGGCGTGATCCTCTTTGAAGCCGCCCGACAACGTCACAGCCCCGATCGTTGATGATGGTGACGTGCGTCATCTACGATAGGCATGGACTTGATTGCCTGCCACACCCGTTTCATGCCGGCAGCACGATCAGTTCGCGGTTCATCTGTGTGAAGCTGCTGGGCATCAGTGCGATGCCATTCCCGCCCCAGCGCGCTTAACCCTGCCAGTAGTGTGCCAGACCGTTCAGGCTGGTTTGCCATAGCCCTTTGCTCAGCTATTGAGCGTGAAATCCAGCAGATCGGTCAAATGGATTTCTCGTAACACACACTGAGTGGGGCATCGGTGTATTGCCCATAACAAGGAATTCGCCTGAACCCAACCGACTCGTACAGATGGATTGCTTCCGGTTGGCGGATGCCTGTTTCCAGGCGCAGCCTGATGTAGCCCAATTCGCGCGCCAGCGCCTCTAACTTTTGCAGGATGGCCCGCCCGATACCCTGGCCGCGACATGCCGGGTCCACGTACATGCGCTTTACTTCGGCCACGCCGGTTTCCATCGGGCGCAACGCGCCGCATCCCACGGGCTGTTGATCCAACCAGGCGATGACGAATGCCCCGCCGAGACCATCGACCGATGACGGGACGGGTGCGTCCGTTTCCTGCTCCGGGTAGCGTTGAGCCAATTCGGCCATCAGGCGTGGCAGCAATGCCGATGCGCCGGCCCCATGTGGGTCCGCCTGGTCCACCCTCAGAACTCCGTGTGTCGTGCTCATGGTGTGACGTGCGAAATGACGCTTTGAATGAGTTCGGTTTCTTCTCGCCAGAGCGCGCTGGAAGCGTCGCTGGGCATGCGCCAGTCGCCGCGCGGTGAGAGTGCGACGCTGCCCACCTTCGGGCCGTCGGGCATGGCTGAGCGCTTGAACTGTTGCGCGAAGAAGCGCTGATAGAACGTCTTGAGCCAGCGCAGGATGACCTCCGGCGTATAGGTGTCGCCAAATGCCAGGCGCGCCAGGTAATAGACCTTGCGCGGTGGGTAGCCGTAGCGCACCACCTGGAACAGGAAGAAATCGTGCAGCAGGTAGGGGCCGATGGTCAGCTCGGTCTCCTGTTGCAGCTTGTCGCCGTCGCCCAGGGGCAATAGCTCCGGGGTGATGGGCGTGGCGCAGATGTCGCGCAGCACCTCGCTGGCCGCGCCGCTATATTCGCTCTCGGCGGTCCATTCGATCAAGTAGCGCACCAGCGTCTTGGGCACGCCGGCATTGACGTGGTACATCGACATGTGATCGCCGTTGAACGTCGCCCAGCCGAGCGCCAGTTCCGAGAGATCGCCCGTGCCGACCACAAACCCGCCGACCTGGTTTGCCAGGTCCATCAGGATTTGGGTGCGTTCGCGGGCCTGCGAATTTTCATAGGTGACGTCGTGGACCTGTTCATCATGACCGATGTCCGCGAAGTGCTGGCGCACCGCAGCATTAATGGGGATGCGCTGTAGCGTGATGCCCAGTAGCTCGGCCAGCTTTTCAGCGTTGCTGCGCGTGCGAGACGTGGTGCCAAACCCAGGCATGGTGACGGCGACGATGCCCTTATGCGGCAGCCCAACGATGTCGAAGGCGCGAATCGTCACCAGCAATGCCAGGGTTGAGTCCAGCCCCCCCGAAATGCCAATGGTGACGCGTTTGGCACCGGTGTGGCGAAGGCGCTTGGCCAGCCCGGTGGATTGAATGCTGAAGATTTCGCGGCAGTTTCGCGCGCGCTGCGCCGGGTCGGAAGGGACAAATGGCATTTGCCCCAGCGGGTGGAGCAGTTTTTCCTGCGGGGCAGCTTCCTCCGCGCCAGGCAATGCGAACTTGACGCGGCGATAGGCTCTTTGCGCCGTTGCCGCCGAGAAGCTGCTGTTATTGATGCGTTCGTGAGCCAGCCGTTGCAGATCCAGGTCGGCCACCGCAAGCTGCGTATCGAACCGGAAGCGCTCCGTCTCGGCCAGGATGTTGCCATTCTCGGCGACCAATGAGTGCCCGCCGCATACGGTGTCCATGCTGGATTCGTTTGGGCTGGCCCCGGCGTAGAGGTAACTCGCCAGGCAGCGTGCGGACTGCTGTTTGACCAGCTCGCGGCGGTACTCGGCTTTCAGCAGCAGTTCCACGCTGGCGGATGGATTGGCGAAGATCGTTGCGCCGGCCAGCGCCATGTCGCCGCTGGGGGGAGAAGCCGTCCATACGTCCTCGCAGATTTCGACGCCCAGGACGCAGTTTTCCATGTTGGCGGCTTCGAAGAGTAGATCGGTGCCAAATGGGATTGCCAGGCCGTCGATCAATACTTCGGTGGCGTTGGCCTGTTGCGACGAAGTGAACCAGCGTTCCTCGTAATATTCGTTGGTGGTAGGGAGATAGGTCTTGGGGATGATCCCCAGGATGCGCCCTCCGGCGAGGACTGCGGCGGTGTTATAGAGCCGGCCATCCACGTAGAACGGCAACCCCACCACCGCCAGGATGTGGTGTTCCTGGCTGGCTTTGCTGAGCGTCACCAGGGCGTTGCGCGCCTGGTTGGTCAAAAGGGATTGATAAAACAGATCGCCACAGGTATAGCCCGTCAGGCCCAGCTCGGGGAATATCGCGATTTGGCACCCTTGCACCGCAGCCTTCTTCAGCGCGTCGAGCGTTGCGTGGGTGTTGAAGCCGACGTCGGCCACGCGCAACTCGGGCGAAATGGTGGCTACCCGGACATATCCCAGTGAGGATCGGGTGAACAAAGCTGTGTTTAATGTCATCCTGTCTATCATACCCATAGTCGGCGGGTTGGTGTTTCAGTTACACTTGGTGGGCAAGAGGTGACAGGATGGCTTTGGCAAATATCGTCAGTGCATTTAGGCTGGACGGCGCGGCCGGGTTGTGAATGTAGGCTCGTAAAATAGCTCACACATGGACGCATGGAATATCATCGGGCATGAATGGGCGGTGCGCAGGCTGAGCCGGCAGATCGAAGCCGGCCAACTGGCGCAATCGCATCTATTTGTGGGGCCACCGTCGGTTGGCAAAGCTGCGCTTGCCAGGGCGATGGTGAGCCAGGTGCTTTCGCGTTATGCCGCCGACCCGGCGCGGGCGCAACGCCTGGTGGAACAGCAGAAACATCCAGATATGACCTGGCTGGGCGTCAACCCGGGGGAGTCCAGCATTCGGATTGAGCAGGTCCGCAACCTGATCCACACGCTTACGCTTTCGCCTGTGGAAGGGCGCTATCGCCTGGCCGTTCTGGACGATATGCAATTTGCGACGGAGGAAAGCCAGAACGCGATCCTGAAAACGTTGGAGGAACCGAACCCATCCTCCGTCATCGTGCTGATCGCGCCCAGCACCGACGGCGTTTTGCCGACCATCATGTCGCGTTGCCAGGTGTTGAATCTCCGGCCGGTGGCGCCGCATGAGCTAGCTGAGGGGTTGACCCGGCGAGGTGTGCCGCAGGAGCGGGCCGAATTCCTGGCGCGCCTGTCACGCGGGCGACCGGGTTGGGCCATCCGCGCCCTGGAAGATGCCGAGCTATTGGAGCGGCGCACCCAACGCTTGGCGGATTTGGAGATGCTGCTGACAGCCAATCGCACGCGGCGGTTTCAGTATGCCAAGACGCTGGCAGAAGTGGAAGATGACGCGCGCGAATCCACCCTGGAAGAATGGTTGCTCTACTGGCGTGACGTGGTGCGCGCAACGAGTGACGACGCAGGCACGGCCAACTTGCATAATATAGACCACCTGGAAGCCATTCGACACTTAGCCGGCCAGGTGAGCGCACGGCAGGCGCTCAACATGGTGCGCGCCCTCACCAATTCGATCCAATATCTGCACCAGAACGCCCGACCACAACTTGTGCTCGACGCGCTGATGCTTCAAATGCCCATCGTGTAGCCGGCGCGGCTCGACCTATCTCAGCAACGAAGAAGTAATACGAACCCATGACAAAAGAAAACATGAACCAGAACCTTGAAGGGCCCAAGGCCGCCACGCGTGGGAACCCGTCGTTTGTGTGGCGTGCCGGGCAGGAGCGTCGCTTGGCGATGCTAAATGCAACGGTAGCACTGGCAGGCAAGCGTGTGCTGGTGGATGGCTGCGGCATCGGAATGTATGTGCGCGGCATTCGGCGCTACACCGAGCATGTCATGGGTCTGGACATCGAAGTGGAACGCGTGATTGAGGGGCGCCAGAGCGGGGTCGCAAACCTGCTGGCCGCCGTATGTGAGCATCTTCCCTTTGCAGATGCAAGCTTTGACGTGGTATTTAGCCATGAGGTGCTGGAGCACGTGGAGGATGATCGCCTGGCCTGCCAGGAAATGGCGCGCGTATTGCGCCCGGGTGGGAGGGCGGTCATCTTTGTGCCGAACCGCCTGTATCCGTTCGAAACGCACGGCATCTACTGGCATGGCCGCTATTATTTTGGCAACAAGCCCTTCGTAAACTGGCTGCCTACGCCGTGGCGCAATAAGTTGGCCCCGCACGTGCGCGCCTATACCGCCGCCGGCTTGCGCGGCTTGTTCGACGGCACGCCGATGCGCGTCGTTTCACACGCGCAAATCTATCCAGGGTTCGACAATGTCGTTGCGCATTACGGTGTGGCCGGGCGAGCCTTGCGTGGCACGATTCAGGCGCTGGAAGCGTCGCCCGTGCGCGCCTTTGGGCTGTCGCATTTTCTGGTGATGCAGCGGGTATAGCCTTTCGACAGGCTCAGGGTTTTCATGGTGAGTCACAGGGAGTGTTTCAGAAGGGTATTTCGAAAAGTTCGCTGACGATGGAACTCGCGCTGATTCAACGGTGTGGTCATTCCGAGTGCGCCAAATGACGTAAATGTACACGCGATGAAATGGCGCACGAGGAATCTGGTCTGTCATCGGCGCGCGTGTTGGATAAAACCAGGTTGCCGCAGCGACATCTCTCGTGGAACACGGCCAAGATTCCTCGCTTCGATCGGGATGACATCGCATTGGGCAACGTGCACATTCAGGGCGAGGTTGGCGCCATGCCGTAATCCGTGCGCTATGTGCGGGAGATGCCCAATGTATATACCCTTTCAAAACACTTTCTACGGTGCCGCCGTCGGCGCGGGCGGTGCCGGCGTCGTCTCGGTGATCACCGGGGTGGGCGCTTCGATCGTGCTGAAGACAGGCGTCATCGTGGCCGGCGGTGTTGAGGTGGCCGACGTCAACGAGGTGTCTTCCGTCGCCTCACCGGGCCAAATCTCCTGTGCTTCAGGGGCTGTGCCAAACCATTGCGTATAGAGTCGGGTGTAGGTCCCATCGGCAAACATATCCTGCAACGACAGATTCACCATATCGCGCAGTGCGGAATTGTCCGTCGGCAACGCAATGCCAATCGGGATGCGGCTTAGGCGTTCCGGCAACATGCGCAGGTCTTCGGCGGTGCGCGTCAGGGCCAGCAACGTCACCTGGTCTTCGACCACGGCGTCCACCTGCCCACTGCGCAATGCACCTAGCGCAGTCGATAAATCGGGGAATGAGCTGCTATTCACGCTTAGGCCGCGTGCCTTCATCACGTCATCCAGCAGCGCCTGGTTGGACCCGCCATTGACCACCCCCACCGTGTGACCATTGAGCGCGGCGACGTCGGAGATGGGGGTTGTTTGTAAGACGGCCACACCCACGCCCGTCTGGTAAGTGGGGATGCTGAAGTCCATCGCGGTCTCGTTAGCCTGCGTTTGCTGGAGCGCGCCTACCGCGATATCGATGCTGTTGTTGTCCAGGTTGCCCGGAATATCCGTGACCGCCATAGCGGTGAATTGGGCGGCGTTTTCATTTTGGAACCAGCGACGAGCCAGCTCCCGGCACAGGTCGATTTCAAACCCAACCGGCTGGCCGTTGGCGTCTAACGTGGCGAGCGGGTCGGCCTGGGCGTTGAACCCGATGCGCACGACGCCGCTGGCTTTCATCTGATCCACCGTGTTGCGCGGCGTGATCGTGTCGGGCAGCGTGGCCAACTGCAGGTCGATGGTGTTGGGCAGCGGATAGATCGGGTCGGGTGGGGCGTTGAACCACTGCTGGTACAGCTTTGCAAAGGTGCCATCTGCGATGATGGCGCTGAAGGTGATATTGACCAGGTCGGCCCAGCGCGAATCATTTTGCGGCAGCATGATAGCGATGGGTTCGGTTTGCAGAACGGTGAGCACGCTGAGCGCCGGGTCCTGGGCTGCCCGAGTGCGCAATCTGCGCCAACGGCCCAGTACGGCATCGGTTTCGCCGCTTTGAAGTTGCTGATAGGCGTCGGCATAGGAGGACGCGATTTGAAGCGTCGTCGTGATGTTTGCTGCTGCGGTGGCGCTGTTCAACGCTGTGAGCGAAGCGTTGTCGATGTAGGTGATGTTGTGCTGCGCCAGCGAATTCAGGTCGGCATAGGTGCCGGTGCGCACCAACAGCGCTTCGCCATCCTGCATATAGGTCAGCCCAAAATCGGCATACGTTTCGGCTGATTTGGTATGTGCCAGCCCACCCATTGCGAGGTCCACTTCGCGCCGCTCGATGCGGCGTGGCGCGGAGGACGACGTGACCTGCACAAATTCCACATTGTCGGAGCTGCCGAGCCAGCGGCGCGCGAATTCGCGCGCGATGTCAACGTCCAATCCCTCCAGCGTGCCATCACTGGTGACGCTGGAAAGAGGCGGCGCATCAAAGCGTATGCCGACGCGCAACTTGCTGCGCTCTTTCACTAATGCAGCCGTGGAGATCGTGTCTGCTGCGACCGTCGCCGTCGGTTGATTGTCGGCAGGGCCGGACGTCGCTGCGATGCGCGCGATACTGTCCAACTGAATTTGCGGCAAACTACATGCGCTAAGGATCATGCTGAGCGCCAACAGCCAGTGCCACCCGGTGTGGCGCCGATGATTGTGTCTGTTTGTATCCACTGAGAATCTCATCTTCGGCATGACTTTATCACAACGCGCGTGTCTGTGTACAATCAGCGACATTCTATGGACCAATCAACCTGCCCGCAAGTGCGTGTGCGTAAAGGCACATCTGCAGACGGCGAATTGTTGTGTCGCTTGATCAGCGCGCTGGCCGATTATGAGCATCTTCCGCGCCCCACTGCCGAGGCACGTGCGCGCCTGGTACGTGATGCCTTTGGGGCCACCCCGCGCATCGACGTGTGGTTTGGCGAATACGAGGGCGTAGCCGTGGGATATGCGATCACTTTCTACACCTATTCCACGTTCCTGGCGTTGCCCACGTTCTACCTGGAAGACCTGTTTGTGTTACCAGACTATCGCTCCAAGAAGGTGGGGAAGGCACTTTTTTTGAATTGTGCCTCTGTCGCCTACGAGCAGGGATGCGGGCGGATGGAGTGGCAGGTGTTGCACTGGAATGAGCCGGCGATTGCGTTTTATAACCGCCTGGGTGGCAAGCATATGGAGGAATGGCTGCCCTTCCGCGCCACGCGTGAGGACATGGCAAAGATGCTTGCGTAGAGGAGAGATTGGAGATTTGGGATTGGGAATGAGCCACAGATCTCATGAACTTATATAACGGACAATCTATGGCTCGCTACAATCTCTAATCTCCAGTATCCGATCTCCAATCTCCAATCCCTCTTTTACTTGCCGATCAGTTCGATGCTTTGGCCGCCGGGCAAACGAACTGCGGTGACGCGTTGATCGGGGTCCAACTTTTCACGGTTGAGCGTGATCGACTGGCCGTTGGAATGCAGGCGTTGGGTCAACGTATCCAGGTCATCCACTTCAAAACCAACTTGAACTGTGCCATCCAGATTCGCGTCGGCGTCCCGGGCGCGCTGCAAGACAAGCTGAGTCCCTTCGGTTTGGAACACCACGACGTTCTCGTCTTCGTAGACAATAGGGATGCCAAGCAGGTTGGCAAACACGCCCCGGTTGGGATCAAGGTCCTTCGACCATAGTGCTATGTAACTGATCTGTCTGGCAATCATTTCAATTCCTCGTATACCTTGATTAACTTATCGACTATTTTGGACCAACTGTAGTCTTCTGCGTAGCATGCGGCGCGTGCCCCCATTCGCCGGCGAAGGACCTCATTTGTCAACAGGCGCTGGATGGCATCGGCCATGGCCGTTGGGTCCTTAACACGTACGCGTATGCCTGTCACATTATGCCGTACCAACTGGCTTAATCCCCCCACATCGGAAACGACCACCGGTGTGCCGCAGGCCATGGCTTCCAGGGCAACCATGCCAAATGACTCATAGTGAGATGGCATGACCAGGCAATCGGCTGCGGAATAGTAGAACTGTAGTGTGTCCTGGTCGCGCGCGCCGAGAAATGTCACGAGATCGTTCAACCCCAACTCGTTGCGTAAGTCGTGTAAACGGGCCATCTCACCATTTTCCAATTGCCCCTGCTTGCTGGGGTCCCCTCCAATGATACTAATACATAGATTTGTGAACGAAAGTCCATCGGGCTTGGTCTGTTGGGCGGCGCGATCGCGCAAGAGCGCAACAGCTCGGAATAGCGTGTCGATGCCCTTGAGCGGCTCTACACGTCCGGTGAACAACACCATA
Source organism: Thermoflexales bacterium (assembly GCA_034430115.1). Taxonomy (GTDB): domain Bacteria; phylum Chloroflexota; class Anaerolineae; order J036; family Brachytrichaceae; genus CAIXPS01. Next base: position 32,991 of record DAOUFG010000014.1, read on the forward strand.
CGATGTGATTGCGGAATGCCAACGACTGACTTGGCATACGATTGTTCGATTGGGTGGAAGCGTGCTGTGTCAACCCCCGGCGGCACCACCCGGATGCGAGACGAGCAGGCCCCATAGTAGTGCGTCAGTTGTTGTTGCTCCACCTTGGTGGAGGCGGTGAGCAAATCCGCGTTCTTGCACAGCGAAATCTCGCCTTCCAGGCGCTCCTGCGTTTCGCGTTCAGAGGGGCTGGAGGCGATCTGGTTCTTTAATTCTGCCAGTGTGTGAAAGGTGTGCACGAAGCGCGTTCCCCAACATTGGCGTAACGATTGCGCTACCAACCCCGAAAGCCAGTAGTGGCTGTGGATCAGGTCATATTGCTTGGTACGACTATCTGGGTCGTCGTTGACGAAATGACACATCCAGTCGGTGAAAGCTGTGACGTATTGATAGAGGTCGCGCTTGGGGACAGGAGCTTCGGGCCCGGCTGGCACATAGATCACGCGCGCGTTTGGCGCGATACGCGGATCGATGCGCAAACATTGTTCGGTCTGGCTGCGGGTGAAGATATCTACGCTGATGTTACGATGCGCCAACTCACGTGCCGTCTCTCGGACAAACACGTTCATCCCGCCGGTGTCTTTGCCCCCCAGGGTCGCCAGGGGCGACGTGTGGAAGCTGATGAGTGCAACTCGCTGTATAGCCATGAGCGGCTTTAATCCTATAGGAACCTGGCGAAATCATCACCCCATGTTACTGTCGATGGTTCACGTGATTATAGAACTTGGCAAGATATGCTCGCATCAACCTGCCAGCAACGCTTGGCTGATACTGTTATGGTGTTCGATGACGCGTTGTATGTCTACTGTCGTGAGCTGCCCCTCGCGTACCACCACGTGCCCATTGATCATGCTGAAGTCTACCCCATTTGGCGCACAAAATACAAGTGCGGCCACCGGGTCGTGCAGAGCACCTGCGTAACCGACGCGATTTAAATTGATGCCGATCAAGTCCGCCGCGTATCCGGGGGCGATTTGACCGATGTCGTCGCGCCCCAATACGCTTGCGCCACCACGCGTCGCCAACCATAACGCATCGTATGCGCTGAAGCTGGTGGACCCGTTTTGGACGCGCTGTAACAACATCGCCTGACGCGCTTCAGCCGCAAGGTGAGAGCCGTCGTTGCTGGCGCTGCCATCTACGCCCAGGCCGACCTTCATCCCTTTGTCCAGCATCAGGCGTATGGGTGCAATCCCCGAGGCCAGGCGCATGTTGCTGGTTGGGCAATGTGCAACGCCACATCCCTGTGCGCTCATGCGCTTGATGTCTTCGGAGTTGAAGAACACGCCGTGCGCATACCAGACGTCGCTGCCCAGCCAGTTCACCATCTCCGCGTAGTCCAGTGGCCGCTTGCCGAAGCGCGCCAGGCAGAAGGCGTCCTCGTCGTGTGTCTCGGCAAGGTGCGTGTGCAGCATCACGCCGTAGTGGCGCGCCAGTGCCGCGCTTTCACGCATCAGGTCAGTCGTGACGGAGAAGGGGGAGCAGGGGGCAACGGCGATGCGCAACATCGCATAACGTGATTTGTCGTGATAGGTCTCGATCGCGCGTTGGGTATCTTTGAGAATGTCTGCTTCATCTTCGGTGGCGCGGTCGGGTGGAAGCCCGCCTTTGGATTCGCCCAGCGACATGGAACCCCGTGTCGCGTGGAAGCGCAGCCCTATTTCCTGCGCGGCGCGGATTTCGTCGTCGACGCGGCAGTCATTAGGATAGATGTACAGATGGTCGCTCGCGGTGGTACAGCCGCTCAAGATCAATTCGGCCATGCCGGTGAGCGCGCTGGCGTAAATCGCCTCTCCATTCATGCGGCACCAGATGGGGTAGAGCGTTTTCAGCCAGTCGAATAGCCCGCAATCCTGTGCCATGGCGCGCGTCAGCGTCTGATAGAGATGATGATGTGTGTTCACCAGGCCGGGTAGCACAATGTGATTGCGCAGGTCCGTCGTCTCGGTGCCGGGCGGCAGTTCGGGCAACTGATCGGCAGAGCCAACCCACTGAATCACATTGCCCCGGATGAGTACGGCAGCGTCTTGTAGCGGCGCCACCAGGGCGCTACGTTGGCCTGTCATCGGCATCAGGGTGTGAATGTGCGTGAGCAGGTGGCTGTGTGCACTCATAATTCCTCGCCGAATCGGTTGCTGTAGTGCTGGAAGAAAAAGTAACCCAATAGAAAGATGACCACGGATGTGACGGCGGTACGGACCCAAAAGTCAAGTTCGGTGGGTTGGCCGTGGTACATCAGATCCTGATAGATGTTCACCAATGACGCCATTGGGTTAAGCCGGCGTAACCAGACGCCCACATCGATCGTGCGCCCCATCACACTCCAGGGCTGGGCGCTGCGAATATCGTAGAAGATAGGCGTCAGGAAGAAGAAGGCCAGCATGGCCAGGTCGATGATGAACTGCGTGTCGCGATAGAAAACGTTTATCGCTGACAGGAAGAACGTCAGCCCGATGGTGAGCACGATCTGGATCAGCAGGGCAACAGGCACAAGCAGGAGCGTCCACATCAACGGGTGCCCCGAGACCAATGCGACGATGAGGAATACAGGCAGGGCTAATAGATAGTTGACCAGGTTCGACAGGACGACGGAGATGGGCAGCAGGATACGCGGGAAATAGACCTTCTTCACCAGCGCGCTATTGGCGACGATGCAGCCTGTCCCGCCCGTGATCGCTGCGGAAAAGAATGTCCAGCTCAAGTAGCCGGCCAGGATGAACACATTGAAGTGCGGCAGGTTTGAAGGGCCTTTGTTGATGATGCCAAAAGCGAACGTCAGCACCAGCATCATGCCCAATGGTTGGAGGAATGACCACGCGATTCCAAAGGCGGAATTTTTATAGCGTGCTTTTAAGTCACGAACAACCAGCATTCTTAGCAAATGCCGGTAGTTCCACATCTCGACGAGATCGTTCTTAAGCCTATTCATTCAAAATGACCTTGGTGCAAGCCTGGTTCGGTGTGGCATGGATGTAAATCTGTTTCAGCGAGGCATGCTGATGTCAGATTCTATGCGTGTTTTATAGTGTGGTTGGCGTTGTAGTAGCGAACGATAGACGCTATCGATGGTTTGGCCGACGCGGTCCCAGCTATAAAACTGCACCGCCCGAGATCGCAACTGCCTGCCGAGGTCGGCTCTCCGTTCGGGTTGGTCGATCAACTGTGCCACCTGCTGGGCGAGTTGCGTTGAATCTCCCACCTGCGCATAAGCACCCAGATCACCCAGGTATTCGGTTTGGGCCAGCGTATTGAATGCGACGATGGGTAACCCCATGGCCATGTAGTTCAATATCTTGCCGCTCCCCTCTGTGCGTGAGAGCTTCGGCGCGATGGCGATATCGCCCAGGGCCAGCATCTGTGGCGCATTTTGGTACGGAATGCGCCCGGTGAAAATCATTTCTTCGGCAACGCCCTGTTGGGCGGCTTGCAGTTGCCAGCCCGCTACGCCTGGGTAGCCCATCACGAGCCAACGCACGTGCCGCCCCTGTGCTTTCAATTTCGCGGCGGCTTCAACCAGATAGGTGATGCCTTGTTGCTTGGCAAGCAAGCCCAAGAAGACGACCACCGGTTCATCGGCGTGTAGCCCGAAGGTATTGCGCCACAGCGCTCTTTCTTCGGCAGAAAGCACATTGGGCCGGAAGACGTCGGTCTGCACGCCGTCGGGCAATGCTTGCAAGAGTGTGCTCTTTGGCACCCGGTTGCGCAGTGCTTCACAGGCATTTACGGTGCTGGTTACGATAGCAGACGGCATTTGTTCGATCATCTGCTCGACATGCTGCCAGAACCATAGCATCTTCGTATTGCGGCGCAGGAAACCATGGTCCAACATTTCGTTGGTCAGGCTGCCCTGGTAGTCAAAGCAAACAGGGATTCCCCACGGCTTGGAGAGCAAGCTGCCGAGTAATGCGCCTTCGTGTAGGTGCGCGTGGATCACATCGAACGTGTTACGTGCCAATACGCGCACCAGACGGATTGCCAGGAGCGCATCGAAGGCGAACTTATGGCGCGATGAGCCGACGTCATAATCCCTATGCCAGGGGGTTGGCGTCGTCCGTATAACGCGGAACCCAGGCACATCCGAGCCTTTGTAATAGGTCAGGATGGTGACCGTGTGCCCCAGTGCTTGTAGGGCACGCGCTTCCTCAAGTATTCGTACATGGCATCCATAATCTCCAAAGAATGATGTGGGAGCGATGCTTAGTACACGCAATCCTGATCGAGCCGAGGTCACATCGTCAGGAGATATGGAAGATACATTGCGCATAATGCTCGGATGGAAAAGGCTTCACTTCGATGCTTTCCTATCCTTATCTTTAGCTCCGGGTGCTTGTTCCATCTGAGTGGCCAGCCGCTCGCCAATGAACATCCCGAGCAAGCTGGGGCGCCTGACATCGGCAGGTACGCGGCCCTGGTCGCGGCCTTTGTACCATTCCGAAGCCCAGTTTTCACGCCGCTCTCGCGCACTGGAGAGCAGGCTTTCCACTTTGTCGGCTTGCTTTTGCTCGATGGCGTCGCGCAGTTCCATCAGTTGGAGCATGATCTGATTGAGCCAATGTGTCGCAGCCTCAGGTTGTGCAACAAGCGCACTTGCCACTTCGGCGGCGTGCGAGCGTTCCACGTTGGTGGTGGCTGCGCCGAACGTCGAGCCGGCCAGCCAGAGCCGTTCTCGCCATGCGTTATCGTTGGAAATTGCCAGCATCAGGGCGCTGCTCAATGCGGCGGGCACACTATCCACGGCGAGTCGCAGACCGTCGTGTTCCACCGCGTCCATGAAGATGGGCATCGCGCCGATATTGCTGACGAGTGACGAAAAGCCGTCTACGGAGTCGGCCGTGGCGACGACTGGCGTGAGCGTCCAGGCCGCCCCCTTGAACATATCCGCGTTGATGGCGTCGATATTTGGGGTCTCCGGCAGGCGTGCGGGGTTGAACACGATGTCACTGCTGATATAGGTCGCATGGGCAGGCATGTGTTTATTGATCGCGTTGATCAAGGGGGATTTGACGCTGCACGTGTCCGTCACGATTGCGCCCGGCATGAGATCCGGCGCGATGGCTTTGAGCGTGGGTTCGATAGCGTCAGAAGGAATCGCCAGCACGATCAACTGTGCATTTTCACAGGCCGCGGGGAGGTTCCAATTACT
>DAOUFG010000015.1:0-27943 GCA_034430115.1 Thermoflexales bacterium
CGGCAGGTTTCATTGCTGTTTCAGCAAATCAGACCAGCGCCACCCGCCAGCCCATCCATTCGCCAAACCCGCTGACGGTGTGCAAGGCATCGCCATAAACCAGCGCGGAATGATGCGTCCCTCCCAGGCGGCTGTAATCAGTCAGGAATGCTTCCAGCGAGCCGGTCGGCTTGAACCAGCCGCGCACGCTGCCCTCATGAGCGTCGTCGCCGGGTACGTCTTGCAGCGTGATGGGCGCCAGGATGAGTGTATAAGTATCGGCCGGGCCGGGGGCCAGGTTCACGAGGGTGGCTTGCCCGGCCTTGAAGCGGCCCACCGCCAGCACCGGGTCATCAATATCGATGAACGAGAAAGGCTTGCTCACCAGGCGCGCCTTGCCTGCGGCCAGGTCGGCGTTCATCTCGCCCATGTGGCTCAGGAAGATAGATTCGTGCGCCCAGTCGGGACAGAACATCTCGGTGAAGCTCACCTCTGGGAAGACGCTCGCGAGCGCCCCAACCAGCGCCGCCGTCAGGCAATCGCCCTCGCCAGCGTAGCCGATCCCGCACGCCATGCCTTTGCTGGCCTCCAGGAACGGCATGGTGGGCATCCCGGCAGAGCGGTTTGTCTCCATGAAGTTCATCGTGAAGGCGGTCAGCCGTTCCTGCTCGACCCACTGGCGCACCGCCAGCGACACGCGCGCTGTGAGGTCATAGCAAGCTTGCGAGATGCCATCCATGACGAAGCGTTGCGCATCCGCAGCGCGCTCCGCGTCAATCGCCGCCTGGCTGATGCCGGGTAGGCGCGCACCGATTTCCTGCGGGGTGGCCGGGATCACCGTGATACCCATCATGCGGGCCAGCTTGTGCTCCGGCACGGAGAAATCGCCCATGCCCCTGAAGGGATTGCCGATGCGCCCCACCCGCGCAGTACGCATGGCCTGTGCGATGTGCGCCGAACGCGCCGCCTGCGCCACGCGATCCAGCACGTCGGAGTGCTCCCAGTGCCCCACCTCGATATGGAACGTCTTGCCGCGCCGCAACAGCAGATTGCACAAGTCCTGCACCCCGTGAATGCCGTGGTTATACATGACTTCATCGGGGTTTTGAGTGGGGCTGAAGTCGAAGGCGGGCGTCGTGTCCAGCACGATGACGGGCAGCGGCGTCGCCGCCAGCACCGGAGCGGATTCTTCGGAAGGGGAATAGGCCAGGTGTAACGTGATGATGGCATCGACCTGGGCCGCCTCGAACGAACGCACCGCCGCGACGAATTCCGCTTCCACGCGGCATACGGGAGCCACCGTCACTTGCAAGCCGCGTTCACCTAGCTTTGCGGCGATGAAATCACGAAAGCGCTCCACGCCGGGCCGATATTCGGGCGTGGTGTCGTCATAGAGCTTCAAGTACAGGGGCAGCAAGCCCACTTTCACGGGTTTCATCATATCCTCCTGCACGTCCAGGCTTACGCAGAGGGCGACCTGCTGAGTCGCCCTCCATTTGACTTACCTAAAGTTCGCCGCCAAAACCGGCAGCGCGCAACACGTGTGAGGCGTTGCGATAGAACACGTCCTCGATATCCACCTGGCTCAGGCCGGTCGCCTCGGCGGCGCGCTTAAACGCAGCCAGCTCTTCATACATGAAAAACGTGAGCTGCTCCGCCTCCGGGCCACTCACCTCGCGCATATTTCTATCGCCCGACACGTCGCCATATAGCCCCTGCGGCACCAGGTTGATGTAGCGCCCGCTCTCGCAGATGCGCCGCATGCGCATGCGCAAGATGGGCATGTCGCTGCCAAATAGGATGCGCCTCGGCCCAACGGCGCGAATGAGTTGCGTGAAGACCTCTGCATTGGTGTTGGCGCTGAAGTCGAAGCGCATACGGCGCGTCTCGGCCAGCACCTCGAAGGCATTGCCGACGTCTTCGGGGCAATAGGCACGCCCCACGTGCGCGATGATGAGCTGCACGTTCGGGTAGCGTCGCTCGATCTCCAACATCTGCGCCAGGTTCACGGGGTCCTTTAAGCGCCCATCGCGCGGGATGTGCAGCATGGCAATCCAGCCATGTCGGTCGAGCACTTCCAGTTGATGATGCGGCAGGTAATCGAAGATGCGCATTTCTTTGGCCGGGATGTAGGCGTCGGCCATCGTCATGTACACTTTGGCGCCCACAAAGCCGCCGGCCAGCACGCGATTCTCGAACTCCGCGCCAGACCATTGCGGCGCAGCGAAAATGAGCGCCGGGTAGGCACGCCGCGCTGCGCAGGCGCCGGTATAGGCATTAGCGGCGTCCACGTCGTCGCCGGTGGTCAGGTTGCTAAAGATTTGCGGGATCACACGCTTGCCGGGGAACAGCAGGCGATAGGTCTCATCCAGGTCTTCGACGGAGTTATCCAGTGCGACGCGCGACGGCCAGCTCACCGTCCGCACCGGCGCATGACTGGCTTTGGCCTTGTGCTCATCCAGCCATACGTGCGCGTGCACGTCGATGATGCGTGCGGGTAAAAAGTCTCGCAGGTGCGTCTCATAAAATACTCTGTCAATTGATTTCACCTGGAACAACTCTGTCATCTCTTTCGTTCTCTCCTCAGGAAGGTCTCCGGTTACTGCGTATGCAACTTGTCATTCCTCGCTCCGCTCGGAATCTTTGCCGATGCCAATACGCTCGTTCATCAAGCCCAAGATTCCTCGTCGCTGCCGCTCCTCGGAATGACAGCAGCAACCTTTCTGCCACTCGTCATCCCGCACTTCTAACACTCCTCGGAGTGACGCCTGTCACATCCGCGTTTATCGGCGTGCATCGACGGTTCACCCTCACCCTACCCTTGCAACACCTGTTCGGGCAGCGCGCCGTGCTTCACCACCTCGATCAGCGCGGCCTGGAAATTCAACGGATCGTCCACCTGAAGGGCGTTACGCCCAAACACCACACCCTGCGCGCCATCGGCCACCTCATGCTGTGCCAACCGCAACGCGTCCAGCGGCGTGGGCAGCTTGGCCGCGCCCAGCGCAAAAATAGGCGCCGGGCAACCGGCAACTACCTCCTTGAAGTGGTTGGTATGGAACGTCTTAATCATATCCGCACCCAACTCCGCCAACACACGGCAGCCGATCTTCACCTGCGCGTGCATGTCGTCGGGGGTGAGCGCGTCGCTATAGGCGGGGAAATATTCGCCGATCACCGGCAGCCCCAGGCGATGACATTCGGCGGTCATGCGGCGGAACACTTCCACGTTGCGCGCATCGCGTTCCTCGCTGCCCGTCTTGAGCGTGAGCGACACGAGCGCCACTTCCACCCCCAGCGTCACAGCCTCCTGCGGGCTAAAGGCTTCCACCGCCGGAGAATCGTTGTAATTCCAGTGAAAGCAATACACCGAATCCCAGTTCAGCCGCCCCACCACCATCGGCGCGCCCTTAGCGCCAAAGTAATCGCCGGTGTGGCGAATCATGCCAGGGCTGAGCAACACGCCGTCCACGTTTTTGTTGACGCGCTGGATCGTTTCGGCCAGGTTGATCATGCCGGGGATCGGGCCGTCGAACTCGCCGTGGTCGCAAGCCACGATGACCGCACGGCCGGCGGACATCAGGCGCTTCATCTTTAGTTCAATGCCGTTCACTTTTGTTCATTCTCCTTCATCCAGGGAGTGTGATGATGCCATTCCAGCAGGCGAGCGCGCAATCCTCCGGCCAGCGCGGCCTGGGAGTCGCTGCCAGCCAGGTTGTGCATTTCGTATGGATCTTCGCGCAGATCATAGAACCAGCCGGGCCCCGCGTCAGGCTGCCAGTCGGCGTTCAACTGTAGCCCATATAAGTGGGTGGCTGTGCGCACCCCAATCTGCCCGCCGCTCGTTTCGATATAGGCTTCGTCCGGCGCAGCCGCCTGGCCTGCGCCGGTCAGGAGCGCCGCCAGGCTATGCCCTTGCATGCCGGCCGGTGCCTCTGCCCCGCACAGGTCAAGCAACGTGGGCATCACGTCGATGAGCTGCGCAATGTGCGACTGATCGACATGCGGCTGTACCCGCCCCGGCGCATGGAAGATCAGCGGGATGCGGATGGATTCTTCGAATAGCGCCTCTTTGTTGAAGCGCTGATGGCTGCCCAGGTTATCGCCATGATCGGACACGAAGATCACCAGCGTCTCTTCGGTCAGGCCGTTCGCCTGTAGCGCTGCCATCATGCGCCCCATCATGTCGTCCACCCAGGTGGTCATGCCATAGTAAAGCGCCGCCAGATGCCGCAGGTCAAAGCCAGGCGGCAGTTGCCGGGTATAGGGCAGATGCTCCTGGTAATACAGGAAGTCCCACAGGTAAATCTTGAACCAGTTTTCGTCATACGCCAGCCGGCCATCGCCCCAGGCATTGGGGCGCAACGGCACCTCATCGGGCGAGTACATGCGCCGATATTTCTCAGGCGCGTCGCTCACGGGCATGTGCGGCGGCGAGATGTTATAGAACAGGAAGAAAGGCCTCTCGTGCGGCGTACCCAGGTATTCGGCCACCCGCTGCGCTTCGTAGTCCAGGCTATAGCCATCCACCACGGCACCCTCGCCCGTGTTGTGCACGAAAGTCTGCCCTGTGTAGCGGTGATGCACGCGCGGATAGATCGCCGTGTCGAAGCCGACCAGACCCGGCGCAGGGTGCACGTGCCACTTGCCAATCAACGCCGTCTCATAGCCGGCCAGCTTCAACTGCTCCGCCAGGGTCGGCCCAGGCAGTTGCACGCGCCGGCTTGCCGGGTATTCGGGCATGATTACGCGCCCCTGTTCATCTTTTTCGACGGTGTTGCCCAGTTCGCCCATGCAGGTGCGGCTATATTGGCCCGAGAGCAGGCACGAACGCGCCGGCATGCACACCGGGTTATTCGTCACCGCCGTCTCAAAGCGCACACCCTCGCGCGCGAGCCGGTCGATGTGTGGCGTGCGAATGACCGGGTTGCCATAGCAACCCACCTCAAAGGCGCGCAACTGATCGCACATGCACACGATGACGTTGGGTTGTTTGCTCATCATCAGCCGCCGAAAGCCTTGCGCATTTGCTCGCAGTAATACTGCACGTTTTCCCACTTGGCGTCGGGCGCGATGCGGTGATCGGGGCACGGCAAATAACCGCCCATATCCACCAGTCGCTTCAGCCGCTCCACCTCAACGTCCACAGCGGCGTAATCGAAGCCAAAGATGCGCTTGGCCATGCCGCCCACCCCGCGAATTTGCTTGCCATATTTCTCACGCCACGGTTGCAAGCTGGCGTTCCAGGTGCCCACTTCGATTGGGAACATCACGTTGACGCCGTTTTCGATCCAGGTGGGGATCAGTTTGTCGATCTGGCCGTCGCAGTCGAGCGAGATCAGGTTGATGCCATGCGCGTGCAGCAGGTCGGTGATGCGCTTGTAGTGCGGGCCCACCTTGTTATAGAACACTTTAGGGGTCACCAGCGGCCCGCTCTTATAGCAAATATCCTCCCAGAAATGGCCGATGTCGAACGGCACGCCGCTATTGAGCGCTGCTTCCGCGCAGCGGTAGCACAACTCGGCGTTGACGTCGATCATCTCCTCATAGAGCGTCGCGTCGTCGGCGGCCAGGTAACACAGGTGCTCCATGCCCATATAGTCGCGCAGCACGCCATACAGGCTGCCGCAGTGCAGCAGGATGTGGGTCTGGCGGTTGGGGTCGCTCAAATATTCGCGCCCGCCCTGGTCAAAGCGCTTATAGACGCCGCCGCAGTTCACCATCGTCTGCGCCACGCGCTCAGGCGAAAACTGCAGGCGCGCCAGGAAGATTTCGTCCCACTCCTTGCGCCCCTTCAAGGTGTGCTCTATCTCGCCGGGGATGCTGGAGTTGTCGTCGCTATCCAGCAGGATGCCACCATCTGCGTTCAATATTTTACGGAAGCCGCCGGGCAATTCTTCCAACACCTTCGGCTCGAAGGGCGGCTGAAGGCGCACCGCCGGGCTAAAGACGCAGTGGTAATTGCAATCGAAGCCCAACATTTTCGAGAGCACGTCTTCATCGGGGCTACCGTCGCCAATATTGGGCAGTTCAGCCCGCTTAAAGTGCCCTTCCCTATCCCAGCGCTCCAACGTCTCATCCAAAAAGCCAAAGTGCACGATTGGCAGCCGGTCGTATTGTTCGTAGTTCAGCACTGCCAGGATACGTTGTCGATTATTCAAAGTTTCCTCCATCCTGTGGCAACCATTATGGGCCGGATACCTGTTGATTATTCACCAGATTGGAAAACGGAGGGGCTTGCCTATCAACCAAGTGGGGACGGCATAAGATTCCGCATCGTAAATATACCTCCCCGGCCTGGGCCTCAATAACCGGGAACGTCCAGCCCCTCAGCCAAGGTCTTGAGTCGCCCCTATCCCTTCAGCCGGTGCGACCTCTCCGCCCCCAGGTGGAATGCCGGCCCGTCAATCGGCGGGCCAGGCTTTGGGCTGCGGCATCTGAGAGGTGCGCTTCACACGGTTCCAGGCATCTTCGGACTCGCGGAGCGCCTTATCTCGTTCAATATCCGCCTCGCGCTGCGCGCGCTTGAAGGTCTCTTCGGCCTGCCGCTTGGCGCGGTTCCAGGCATCCTCAGCTTCGCGCAGGGCGCGGTCGTGTTCTATTTCGGCTTCCCGTACGGCGCGCTTCCAGGTGTCCTCGGCAGCGCGTTTGCTGCGGATGTAATCGGCTTCGGCCTCTTGCATGGTGCGCTCGTCGCCGCGGCGCGTCGTTGTATCGGTCGTCGTGGTGCGATACATCACCCCATTGCGCCGTGTGCGGTCATAGACCGCGCGCTGCTTCGGGTCCGATAGAACGGCATACGCCTCGTTGATACGCTGCATCCGCGGCAACGCATCGGGCGATGGGTTCGTATCGGGATGGTACTTCACGGCCAGGCGCCGATAGGCCGCCGTGATGACCTCCGGGTCCGCCGATGGATCGACCTGTAGTATTTTGTAGTAATCCTCGAGTTGTTTCGACATGAACTTTCTTCTAGCGTTCTCTATGCGTCAGCCCCCTGTAGGGTCCTATCACAAAGAGGATTATACGAACATTGGTGGGTCACCTCCTGGCGCGACCCGAACGACAATAATACCTGAATCCTTCCACCAGCATTTGCAGGTTTTGCCATGGCACGCCCGGCGCGATGGAACTGCTGCCGCCCAGGAATAACCCGGTGCGAGGGCCATTCCCCACCAGCCAGTCGATCTCGCGTTTCACGTCCGCCGGGCTGCCAAACGGCAACGTGCGCGTCACCGAGACGCCGGCGACGATAATCAGGCTCTCCCCCGTGCGGGCTTTCATCGCACAGATGCGCGGGTAATCCATGCCGTCTTCATATTGAAAGCCCTGGAAACCGCGAATACCTACTTCCAGCAGGCGCGGCACCATCTGCATCAGGTTGCCGTCGCAATGCCAGATCAGCCGCACATCGGCCTGGAGCAAGGGTTGCAGGCAACGCGCAAAATGCGGGAACCATAATCGATCCAGCGAGCGGATGTCCACCAACGTGCCGCGCGAATCGGCCATGTCATGATCCAACCGATAGAGCGGCGGCAGGCCGCCTTCGCGATAGGCTCTGGCCGCGGCGCGGTTATTGCGCAGCGCCAGGTCGGCCTGCAAGGCAAAGTGGCGCTCCATCACCTCGGGGTAGAGCGCATAGGCCATGAAGTAGTTGGCATAACCATAGGTGTTATACGCCAGGCAGGGGAAGCTCACAAATTCATAACCGCTCTTGAGCATCGTTGGGCCGATGCACGCCTGCATCCGCCGTTCGCCGTCGATGATTTCGCGCGCGCGCCTGTCTTCGTCAAAGGCAGCAATGGCGGCGCGCAGGCGCGGGAATTCCACGTGCTCCAGGTGATCGACCACCGCCTCGGGCGAGTCGATCACCATGTCGTCACAGACGATTTGCTCCGCGCCGGTCGTTGCGCCGCGTTCGGCACTCTCAAAGCCGTGCTCGCCCATCGTCAGCGGGTTGTCGGCCAGATATTGGTCCAGCAGGCAGGTACCCACCGCGCGTTGAAAGGCCAGGTACACCCGGTCGGGGGACTGGCGATAGCTCCCTTCCGGCACACCCGCAAACCGCTCAATGCAACGATGCTCCATGACGTGCAAAAGCCAGCTCGGGATGCCCTGCACCGGCTGCTGCAAGATCGTATCCAGCGCCAATTGGGCAGAGGGTTCAAGGTTAAACATGTTTTCACCACAGAGACACAGAGGACACGGAGTTTGGAATAGTCCTCATTGTCTTTTATTTGAACTCACATCAATTCCCCACACACGGCGGCGTATACCGCGTTTGAGTATGCTGACATTGAAGTTAATCAATAATCCCAGGTGCCACCCGCCAAGTTTCAAATAGGTCATTAGCTGAGCTTCGTGAATGGGCAGCAATTCATCGACGGCTTTAAGTTCTACAACGACCACCTCTTGCACTAGCAAATCAAGGCGGTATCCACAGTCGAGATGTATCCCCTTATACGCCACGGGTAGCTGGCGCTGCCGCTCGAAAGGGATTCGCCTGATGGTGAGTTCCTTACACAAACATTCCTCGTAGGCAGACTCAAGTAACCCAGGGCCTAACGCTCGATGCACCTCAATGGCAGCGCCGATGATAGCAGATGAGATGCGGTTTAACTCGGCAATTTGGTCGGTATCGTTCATTGTTCTTCCCTGTTAACCAGCATGCGCCATAGGCCTTCAACGTTGAACGACGCGTGGAGTGCTTCCGGGTGACGAAACGCTCTGTTCCGCGCGATCCACCATCAAGATGCACTCCCATATCTTTGATTCCTCTCTGTGCCCTCCGTGTCTCTGTGGTGAATTAATAAGCTTCACTTCCCCACGGCGGCTTGCTGGGCGGCATAGACCGCATCGGGGACCTCCACCGGCCCGTGCGAGCAGGAGGCGCTGGGTTGGCCGGGGCCGGCCAGCTTCGGGTCACAGCACCAGGTGTCGTGGCGACATTTCTCGCGCACGGATTTATCGCGCAAGTCGGGCACTTCCAGCGGAATGTTGCCTTCCCAGATCGAGCGATAGCCCAGCGTGCCCGGCAGGGTCATGTCCAACGCCTGGTACACGTTGATCACATTGGCCTTGCCCGGCCGGTCCAAGATCGCTTCCAGGAAGAAGTGCATGGTGAAAAAGTCCGAACCGCCGTGCCCACCAATCTTTTGCGAAAGCTCGGTTTCCAGGTGCGGGCGGGGCGTATAGGCCACGTTGGTGGCGGCGTGCTCGTCACCTTCCACGTACACGTTGACCCGGTTGAACGTCTCGCCCCAGCGGTCGGTCTCTAGCATGCCCTTGGTGCCATATACGGCATACCAGATCGCCTCGGGGGTGCGCTTATAGTTCGCCCAGGGCAAGAACTTCGCCGTCGCCCCATTGCTCATCTGGCACACCAGGATCGCCCCATCCGCGCTGCGGCAGCCAAAGCGTTGCTTATTGCGATTGGGCGACTCAAACGCCACGACCTTCGTCGGGCGCGTGCCGGTGATGGTCACAATCGGGCCGACCGCGTGGGTGCAGTAAAACGTCGCGGGCACCCAGTTGCGCCAGTGATCCTTCTCGCCGCGCGTGATATCCACCCAAATGCTCTCGCAATCGTGCACGTATTCACCCTCGCCGTGTAAAAACTCGCCCACCACGCCGGACTGGTACAGGCGCTGCATCTCCATCGTGCCGCGGAAATAGCAGTAGTTCTCGGCATAGGTGTACATCTGTTTGGGGTTACGCTCCACTGCTTCCACCAGCGCCACCGCCTCGGCCATGTTCTGCACGGCCAGCACTTCGCTCGTCACGTGACGACCTGAATCCAGCAGGCGCACGGCATAGGGCGCGTGCTCAGTGGCGTAATTCGCCAGCACCACCGCATCCATGTCGTGATTCATGAACTTGTCGAAGTCGCTATAGCAAGTCACCTTCACGCCATAGGTGTCGGCCAGTTGTTGAATCTGCGTCTGCACCCGCTCGTCATAGTCGCACACCGCCACCAGTTCCGCGTCCGGGTGGCGCGCCATCACGCCGATCATGGTGGTTCCGCGCCGCGCGCCAAACACGCCCACTTTCACTTTTCTGGTCATGGTTCTCCCTGTAGAAAGAGATAAGGGATTGGAGATTGGAGATTAACCACGGATGACACGGATTTCACCGACTAGAGCCTAATCCATGTCATCCGTGGTAAACACCTAATCTCCAATCTCTAATCCCTCCTAATTGCGATGATGCCAATATTCTTCGACGAAGCGCGCCAAGTTCGTCACGCATGCGTCGACCAGCACTTTGCCCAGTTCGGGCGTGGAATAGGTCGGGTCACCCAGCAAGCCCGTCTTGCTGGGGTTGTAGTCCCAGGTGGACCAGAAGAGCTTGGTGGAGCCGAGGAAGTTGTCGCCGGCCATGAAATCGGTGTGATAGGTGACGTGATCGACGTTGGTGTATTTGGCTGTGTCGATGTGATAGCCATAGTGCAACATCACGCTGGTCTCGTCCTCACCGCCGTGGATGCTGGTGCCGGTTGGCCCTTTGCGGGCGGCGTTATATTCCTTTGCGCCCAGGGTGAAGAAGTTCGTCACCGCCGGGAAGACGCCATAGTCGTCCGCAATTTCGCGCGAGACGACGCGCAACAACTCGGTGTGGTGTCCGTGCCCGTTTAGGATCAAGACCTTATCGAAGCCCATTTCGCACAGCGAGCCGATGATCTGGCGCATCATATCCATCACCGTGCGCGTGGCCATGCGAATGGTGCCCGGCCAGGCTTGCATGAGGGTCGCCGAATAGCCCGTCCAGATGGCCGGCAGCGTCAGGAACGGCACCTGGCTGTTCTTATCCAGGTAGGCGGCCAGGTCATCGGTGAAGTGCTGCGTGATGAACCAATCCGTGCCGGTGGGCAGGTGCGCCCCGTGCTCCTCAATCGTGCCAATGCCCATGATGACGAGCGCTTTCTGCTCGATCATCGGCTTCAGTTCTTCGGAAGTCAGATACTCGAATCGATGTTCCATAGATAACACTCCTTTTCGCGTCACTAAATGCGCCCTTAATCTCTCGTCCATTTCGACACCTGCCTGATCAGCTCCCGCGCCTGGTCTTCTGAATCCGCCCACGTGCTGATATACAGCCCACGACTGGATAACAGTTCAAGCGCCGGTTCCACTTCGTCAGGCGGGATGGTGATGTGCAGGTTTTTGCCCGCCGCCTGTACCTGTTTTAGCACGTTCAGGTAATGCAATGGGCTGGGCTTGCCGTCGCCGGGCAAGATTTGCAGGGCGTGCAGGCGCGGCAACTCACACAGCGCCTGCACGTGCACGAACGCGCCAGGGCCGTCCACATGATAGAGCGTGTAGTCAAGAAACTGCGTCTGCGTCTCAATGGACGGCAGGAAAAGGTCGCGGAACATGCGCGGCGAAATCATGTATGAGAAGTCGTTTTGCGCCACGTAGAACTTGCCGGGCGCCCACACGTTGAACCAGCAGATGGAGCCTTCACAACCAGCATGCGTGATGGCGTAGAACACGTCGTACACATCCATCCACTGGCGCATCAGGTATTGGTCGAACGCGCGCACGTAAGCGGGGCAATCCAGCACGTCGAAGAGCAACCGGTTCGTGCTACGCAGAGCGGCCAGCGTGTCGCCGCAGCCGCCGAAGGCCAGGATACCCGGCAGCGACTTGCCCTCCGCCTCCGCCACTGCGAAGCGCAGCATCTCCTGCGCCACGCACCACCAGTGGCTATCGGGCGCGATGGTGAGTCGCCGATAGTCATGATCCGTCAACGCGCCATCCGCGACGATTGGGTCCACCCAGCCTGTCTCCTCCATGAGCGTGACGTGAGCGCCCAGGTAGCAGGGGATGAAATCCCAACCGGGATAGCCGGCATTCCAGACCGGGATCGCCTCGCCGCCGAAGAAGGTGTGTCGCATGCGGTAATCATTGAGCGCGTGCAGATAGGCATGTTCCAGCCAGCGGTCAGCCACCTGCTCCGGCAACGGCGGTGGCGCTTCGGCAGGCACGCCGGTTTTCGGCGCAGTCACCCCGATGACGCAGCGGTCCACCAGTTCATGCGCCCACCAGGCACGCAGGCGCTGCTTGGTTTCTTCCCAATCCGGTTTGTATAGCAGGTCCATAAACACCTTCAACCCAACGTAGAAAGGATGTTCAGGATGGCGGGCACGCCGTGCATGCAGTCGTTTGGCACGTCCTCACTAATCATCAGACAATACTTGCGCGGGCCGGCATCGTGCACCACCTGCCGGACACGAGATGCGAGTTCTGCTTGCGGGTACATGTACCAGTCCAGGTTCGCCTGCACCCACAAGAACATATCGGGCCAACATGCGCGCGCCTCGGCCACACTCATATCGCCTTCGGGGGCCTGGGTGAATGAGTCGATGCCATCGAAGTCCAACCCGGCGATCTGGTCGGCGATGCAGCGCAGTTTGCCGTCGAAATGGACCACCAGGCGCTTGCCGGCCGGGTTCAAAATATCGAGGATGCGCCGATAGAGCGGCGCCAGCCGGCGACGGAAACAGGCCGGGCCCATCGTCTCAATGCTCAGGTTCTCCCACAGTTTGATATATTGCGCCGGCCCACCCGCCACCAGGTGCGTATCTTCCAGCAGTTGATCGCTCATCAAATCCAGCAGGTCCATCAGCGCCGGGTACTCATCGGCCAGGTCCAACGAGAAACGTTCCAACCCGGCCATGTCGATCTGCACGGCTTGCAGGGGCGTGCGGTTCATCTGCCCCAGCGTGATTCCTCGCTCGCCCACGAACGCCGCCTTTTGCCGATACATCTCGGGCGCCAGGCGCGCCTTTCGCCCGCTAAGCGCACGCGCCATGATGCGATAGTCATCCGGTTGCTTGATCAAATATTCCTGCCGCCACTCGCCCAGGTACCACTCGTGCAGCTCGCCCTGATCCGTCAACCAGTGCACGTCACGCCGAAGCCCGCGGTCAGTCTCCGTAAGCGTCTCGTTGATTTGCGCATTCGGCAGTTCAATGCTGAGCAGATCGGCATGCCCGATGATGCCCAGCCCTTGCGCGAGCAGTGTGTCCCAGTCCACCTGCGGGCGATGCTGAACAAACCAGTCGTAAACGGCGTAGATTGGCTGCGAGATGGGTTCGCCGGCCAGTGCAGACGCAAAGCGCTGGCGGAGGGTTGGTCGTGTGTTCATCGTTGGGTAGCCTTTTGGATGATGCGTGCCACGCCCACCAGGCCGGGCTGCTCGGTGGTGGTACGCTGGAATTGGATGTTCAAGCGCTGGCTGAGGAAGTGCAGCCAGGCATCGCTGCGCGAGACGCCGCCCGAGGCGAACAGATGCGGCACCTCCCCTGCACCACGCACACCCGCGAGCAACTCGCCAAACGTCTCGGCAAAGCGCTCCAGCAATGCGCGCACCAAATGCGCCCGCTCACAGCCGACCGTCAGCCCCTGTAACTCGATGCGTCCCCCGCCCGGCAACGCCACGCGTGGCAGCGCTTGCGCGTCCACCGAGGCCAGCAATGCTTGCTCCATCATGTGCGTGAAAGGCTCCTGGGCGTAGCACAGGCGATGCACCCAGTCCAACACGTTGCCACATTCCGACTCCAGCCCCAGCAGAAAGTAGCGCCCGGTGTAGGGGCTGATGCCGGCAATCTGCTTATCCAGTAGCGTGGCTGGCAACTCCTCTTTGAGCGCATATAGCACCATCGCCGTGCCAAAGTTACACAAGACATCGCCCGCGGCAGCCAGCCCCGCGCCGGTGGCAGAGCAACTCTGGTCGTTGCCGCACGAATAGACGTTCACGGCATCCAGGCCCAGCCGGGCGTGCCATGCCGCGCTGAGCGGTTGCGCAAGCCGGGCGGCGGGGGCCGTGTCGGCCAGTTGGCCGGCGTCGATCCCGGCGAAGCGCAGCGCCACCTGCGACCAGGCGTGCTCGCGGATATGATAGAACCCGCTCATGCCCTGGTTGGTCGTGTCGCCATACAGCGCTCCCGTGAGCGCGTAAATGATGTATTCGTTCAACAGAGCAAACTTCCACACCTCGGAGAGCGGAATGCCGCTGTGCCGCGCAAAGTGGCGCAGCTTGGGCATGAAGAGCGCCGGCAGCGGCTCGCGAAAGCCGGAGTGCTGCGCAAAGTCGGGGATGAGCGCGGCCACCTCGCGCGCTTCGGCCACTGCGCGGTCGTCCGTCCACACCACGGCGTCTTGCACGGGCCGCCCGGTGCGGTCCAGCGGGAAATAGGTCTGCGCCTGTGAGGAAATGCCGATGGCCCGCACCGCCAACCCGGCCCGGTGTGCTGCCTGCACCGCGCCCGCCAACGCCTCGGCAGCCAGTTGCTCGTAGCGCCGGGCCGGGCAAGTCACCAGGCCGGCATGATAGTCCAGGTCATACAGAACGGTGGTCGGCTCCGCCAACAGGCCCGTCTCATCCACCGGCGCGCACTTAAACGCCGTAGTGCCCAGGTCGAGCGCAATGATGCAATCTTTTGTCATGGCAAATGTGATCCACTGAAGGCGGTCAGAAACCCGGTTTCTGTGAGAAACCGGGTTTCTTTTCTTATCCGTTCGTGCGTTGTACTCAACGCCAAATTCGTTGACCCATTCGTGGAGTCTTTCTAGAATTTAACCGCCTGCCCACTTGCCGCCGACTCATTCACCTTCGCCAGCCATTTCTCCAGTTCCACCCCGCGCGCAATGGACGGCGCAAACGGCTTGCCGGTGTGAACAGCGTCGATGAATGAATACAGGCAGTGCTGATGCCCGCGCAGCCAGCCGATGCTGAACTTCGGCCCGGGGAACCCGGCCGGGGCTTCGTAACGTTGCAAGCAATGAATGCGCTTAAAGCCGGATTTGCCGCCCAGGGGCATCTCCGGGTCGGCCATGTCGAAGAAGTCCAGGTAGCTCGGTTCCATCAGGTTGAAGCGCACGGCGCCCCGGGTGCCGTGAATCTCGAAGCGCAGTTCATCTTGCGCGCCGGTGGCGATCTTCGACACTTCAATCGTCCCCAACGCATCATTGGTCAGCGTCGCCACCAGGGTGGTCATGTCATCGCTATCCTGTTCGGCCATGACGGACGCATCTTGTGCGGATGGGCGCAAACGGTGCAACGTCTTTTGTTGCGCGTAGACCTGTTGCAGCCCCGCCCCACACAGCCAGGTGAGCAGGTCGATGGTGTGCGAACCCAGGTCGAACAACACGCCGGCCCCCAGGGCGCGCATGTCCTTCCAGTTCATGCGTTTGCCGGCGGTGACGTTGCCCGAATGCAGGTAAGCCGCGCGATAACTGATCACATCGCCCAGCGTGCCATCGGCGATCATGCGTTGTGCGCGCAGCGTGGCCGGGTAGAAGCGATATTGCAGCGTCATCTGGCCCAGCCTATCCAACGCCGGGATGTCGCGCTCCAGTTGCAATGCCTGGTCCAGGTTGCCGGTGAGCGGCTTATCGCAATACACGGGTTTACCCGCGCGGTGCGCCAGCTGCAGCGCTTCCATGTGCAGATGATTTGGCGAAGCAATGTCGATCACGTCCACAGCGGGGTCATTGATCAGCGCCGCCATATCGGCGTAGCTCTTCTCGAAGCCCAACTCATCCCGCGCGGCGTCGGCTGTCGCCTGTTTGGAGGTGCAGACGGCCTTTAACACGCACCGGAAGCCAGGGTTCTTATAGAAAAAGGGGATAGACGTCCAGCAATAGGAGTGCACATGCCCCATGAACCCCGCGCCGATCACGCCAATGTTATAGGTTTTCATATACCCTTTGCACTATGAAATGAGAAGATTGGAGATTCAGACCGACGATCATGCTCATCTCGAATCTCCAATCTCTAATCCCTCCGTGTCCTCTGTGGTGATACTTCTTAGATAACCCCGTTGTTGCCGATTTTCTTATCAGCAAAGACATTGTCGCCTTCGATGGACGGCAACGACACTTCCAGCACCAGCGCCGGCCCATCGACCGCGGCGAAGGTGTGATCCACGCCCGGTTTCATCTTGAAGATGTCGCCAGGTCGCATCACGAACGATTGATCACCTGCCTGCATCGACACGTCGCCCCTCACAATGTAAAAGGTCTCATCCTTCACGTTGTGATGATGCAACGGGCAACGCTGATTCTCAAACAAGAACAGGAACTTGCCGCAATATTGGTTTACGCGGTCGTTGACGATCCAATACTCGATCTCGCCGATGCGATAGAAGTCGTGCAGGCCGAAGTGCGGCGTCAGCACGATTTCCTGCGGCATGCTCAGTTCCCACTCGGTGAATATGCGGGCCGCTTTTTGCAGCGCTTCATCCCGCGCTGCGTCCTGCAACTCAAAGTCCAGCGTCCACTGTGCGTCCGTCCGGCTCATTTGTCCACCTCGGAATTACGAGACTACAAAGAAGAGATTAGAGATTTGTTGAACCACGGATGACACGGATTTCACAGATTGATTTATCCACGAGTTTGTTTATCCGTGCAATCAGTGAAATCCGTGGTTCAACATTTGGCTATCTCTTCGATGGAGAGTATTTAGTAACCCAGTTCGCGCTCGGTCTCGAAAATCGCCTCATCCACGATGTCCATGCCCTTTGCGGCGATTTCCTCGTCCATGATGATCGGCGGCGAGAGGCGCAGGATGTGCCCGGCCGGGATCCACGCCAGGCCCTTCTTGAATGCCTTGCGATAGACGCTCTTGCCCGCCTCGTCGAAGGGCTCCTTGGTCTCCAGGTCCTTCACCAGTTCGATCCCCAGCAGGCAGCCCTTCACGCGCACGTCGCCGATGATCTTGTGTTCGGCCTTCATCTTCTGCATGCGCTTGTCGAAGAACCTGCCCAGGCACATGGCATTCTCCAGCAGGCCTTCTTCTTCGATCACCTGGATGGACGCCAGGGCCGCCGCGCAAGCCATCGGGTTGCCGCCGTAGCTGGTGGAGGCCGAAATCTTCTCGAACGACTCCTTCACCTCGCCCTTTGCCACCATCGCCGTCACCGGGAAGCCGTTGCCAAAGCCCTTGCCCAGCGTGACAATATCGGGCGTGACGCCCCAATGCTCCATGCACAAATACTTGCCGGTGCGGCCCATGCTGGTGAGCACCTCGTCGGCAATCAGCAGCATCTTATGCCGCTCGCAAAAGACCTTCAACTTGGGGTAGAAGTCATCGGGCGGAATGACGGACCCGCCCCACCCCTGGATCGGCTCGGCGACGACTGCCGCGATCTGGCCGGTAGTGGCATTCTGGATGAAATACTCATAGTAATCGATGTAGGCATCGGTATCGACACTGCCATCGGCCTTCTTGAAGAGCGGGCGGTAGGGATAGGGCTTGGGCAGCATATAAAACCCCTGCGCCCGGCCTGCGCCGTTCGTGGGGTTCATCTTGGCCAGGCTCACCGAGTGGCCGCTCTTGCCGTGGAAATCCATCATGAAGCCCAGGAATTCCTGCTTGCCGGTGTAGGCGCGCGCCGCGCGAATCGCCGCTTCCACCGCGGTGGTGCCGGAGTCGTAGAGTTGCACGCCGTTCAACCCCTCCGGCAATACCTGCACCATCTTCTCCAACAATTCGGTCTTCACCGGCGTCGTGAAGTCGTGGCAGTTCATCAACGTATGAGCCGCCTTCGCCACGGCATCTGAAATCTTGGGGTGACAGTGCCCCAACGTGGTCACGTAGATGCCCGACGAAAAGTCGATGTAGGTGTTTCCATCTACGTCGGTCAGCGTGACACCAAATCCCTCTTTAAAGCACACCGGGTGTAGCTTCACCTGGCTCGAAAGGCCTTTGATCACTTGAGCCGCTCGCGCATGCATCTTTGCGGATTCCGGGCCGGGGCTGTCGGTCACCATATGCGGGATGTGGGTGAAATCGAGTCCCTTGCGCCACCATGCAGAATTACTTGGCATGATTGAACTCCTATATGTAAATTACGTGCTGTGCTGGCAATCGGGCGGCGGGTTTGGCGCCGTCCTCATTGCAATCAAGTTTAGCCCGAAATGCAGAAACATAAACTGACCGTACAATTGGCCCACAATTTATACAAACAGCCTTGTGATGGCGCTGCGAATCGCACAAGGGCGAGCCATTTGCATGACAGAAAATAATGCTACGTCCGTCAAGAAGATCGGCCGGCTCTGGTGGTACATGGTCGCCACCTTGTTCAATACTTCTTTCACCTCGTTGACCATCTTTGGCACCGCTTTTATTTTCTTCCTGGACGAGTTGGGGCTGGATAAGGCTCGCATCGGCATCCTGTTGGCGCTCATTCCATTCGCTGGTGTCGTCGCACCGCTGGCAGCCTCGTGGGTGGGCCGCTTCGGGCTAAAGCACACATTCATCCTGTTCTGGGGCTTGCGCAAGGTGGTCTTTGCGCTCATCCTGCTGGTGCCGCTCATCCTGAGCCGCTGGGGCGCAAATGCCACCTTCGTATGGGTGGCCGGCATCGTGATGGCCTTCTCGTTGTGCCGCGCCATCGCCGAGACGGGCTTCTACCCCTGGCTGCAAGAACTGATCCCCAACGCCATCCGCGGTAAGTTCAACGCGATCAACAGCGTCATCTCCACGCTGGCTAGCATGGCCGCCGCGGCAGTCTCCAGCTATGTGATCGACTCAATGACCGGCATCGGGCGCTACATGCTGCTGTTTGGGGTGGGTCTGTTTTTCGGCATCCTGGCGGTGATCTCATACGCCCGGCTGCCGGGCGGCGCGCCGGTGCACAACGTCGATCCACAAACCAGCCGCACGAAAGAAATGCGCCTGGCGTTGCACGATTCCGCCTACATGAGCTTCCTGTTGATCCTGGCCGTGGTGGCACTGGGCGGCTCTATCGGCGGCGCGTTCGTCTCGCTCTATGCCAACGAACAAATCGGGCTATCCACCGGCAACGTCGTGCTGCTCAGCATCGGCGCTTCCATCGGCGGGCTGATCTCCTCCTACCCGCTAGGCTGGGCCAGTGATCGCTACGGCAGCCGGCCGATGATGGTGTTGGGGCTTCTGTTTAACCTGATCGGCCCCCTAGGATGGCTAGTCATGCCACGCCATAGCGCGGTCAGCTTGCCGTTTGCGATGGTGTTGCAGTTCCTGGCCACCGTATCCAACACCGCCTGGGCGACCGGGTCCAACCGCTACTTTTACAACACAGCCGTCCCCCCGCAGAAGCGCACCGGCTACATGGCTGTGTGGTACGCCTGGACGGCCATCGTAGGCGGCAGCGGCCCGCTGATCGCCGGGTGGCTGCTGCAATGGCTCAACAATCTGCACGGGCAATTCATGGGCTTCGCCATCGATAGCTACACGCCGCTCTTTTTGATCAACGCGGCATTCCTGGTCGCCGGGATGCTGCTGGCCGCACGCGTGCCCGACGACGAAGCCATTCCCATGCGCCAAATGCTGGGCCAGTTACTTGGGCTGGAACCGGGTGGGTTGCGTTACCCGCGCCACTTGCGCATCAAAGCGGACAGGCAACCGGGCCAAACGGGAACGACACAATCGAAGTGACCACCACAAAACGAAAACACTCTAGAATCACCGGTATCTTTCCTTTGTGAGGTGGCACATGAAGATAACCGACGTCAAACTGTATATCCTCGAAGACGCCGAGTACAAGAGTAACGCAGCAAAACTTGTCGAAGTGCCGGGCCTGCGCCGGACTCAATATACGCACCAGTGGGTTTCGAGCGACCAGTTCATACACCAGCATTTCATCGAAGTGCGCACGGACGAGGGCGTCAGTGGGCGCTGCACGACCACCATGACCCCGGCGCAGGTGGAGATCCTGCGCCGCCAGGTGATCGGCATCGACCCATTACACCGCGAGCACTTATACCAGAAGCTGCACAAGGGCACGCGTTGGGTCTATCAACCAGCCGGCTGGTTCGGTGATTTTGACAACTGCCTCTGGGATGTTGCAGGTAAGCTGGCGGGCCTGCCCGTCTATGCGCTGATCGGCCGGGTGCGCAAACAATTCCCGATTTATCTCACCGCCGGGGATGCGCCGGCGGAGGAATATCTGCGCCAGATCGAACTGGGCCGCCAGATAGGCATAAATGCCTACAAGTTTCACTCCTACAAAGGCGGTAAAGCGGACATCCCAATTTTTCGCCAGGTGCGCAAAGAGGTGGGCCAAAACTATGAGTTGATCAGTGACCCGGTGTGCTCCTACGACCTGCGCGAGGCAATCGAAGTGGGCCGCGTGATGGAGGAACTGGGCTTCATCTGGCTGGAAGAGCCATTCCACGAGCAGAAGCTGAACCAATACCAGGAGCTATGCCGCGCGCTCACGATCCCCGTCATGTCGAACGAAACCCTGATGCACGACATCGGCCTGTCCGCACAGTGGCTGATCCAGGGCGCTACCGACCGCCTGCGGGCCAATGCACGCAACGGCACGACACAGGTGTTGAAGATGGCTCACTTCGCCGAGCTTTATAACACCAACATAGAGATGAACGGCCAGGGCGGGCTGTTCGGGCTGCTGCACGTGCACCTGGGCTGCTGCATCGACAACACCGATTATTACGAGTACTCCTACACCTCCGCCGACGGCAACCGAAAAGCCGGCGAACGCTGGGGCTTGCTCAATGCGCCGGTTGTGGAGAACGGCTGCTTCGCTCCGCCCGATATGCCCGGCTGGGGTGCCGAGTGGGATGAGCTACGCTTCAAGTCGCTGATCGTAGCCGAGTATTAGTGTCAATCGTTTACCTTCGGCCTATTCATGCGACGCCGATCATAAAAATGGCTACAATCCAGGTACAGGTAAACCATGCTGAGCATCGAAAAAGTCGACACACAGAACAAGGCTCTCGTCTCGCGCTTCGTCAAAATTCCCTACCGGCTATATGCCAACTGTCCTCAATGGGTGCCGCCGCTCCTTACGGACGCCAAGACGCAGTTGAATCGCAAGAAGCACCCCTTCTATGAGCACAGCGACGCGGATTTCTTCATCGCCGTGCGCGATGGGCGCGACGTGGGACGCATCGGTGCGTTGGAGAATAAACCCTTCAACGCCTATCACCACACGAAGCAAGCGCAGTTTTACCTGTTTGAGTGCGAAGACGACCCCGAAGCCGCCGCGGCGCTGTTCGAGCAGGCGGAGAATTGGGCCAGGTCACGTGGCCTGAACGCCGTGGTCGGCCCGAAAGGCTTTGGCGCATTGGATGGCTATGGGCTGGTGGTGGAAGGTTACGAATATCGCCAGATGATGACGATGATGAACTACAACTACCCCTACTACGTGAAACTGGTGGAGGGGAATGGGTTCAAAAAAGAGGTGGATTTCGTCTCGTGCCATCTGACCATCGACGCATTCAAGCTCCCCGACCGCGTGCGTTCCATCGCCGAGCGCGTGCAACATCGTGGCTCATTGAAGGTGCTGCGTTTCACCAAAAAGAGCCAGATAATGCCCTGGATTCCCAAACTCGGTAAAGCCTATAACCAGGCGTTTGTCAAGAACTGGGAATATTACCCGCTCACCCAACACGAGATCGACTTTTTGCTGGAAAACGTGCTGATGGTGGCCGACCCGCGCCTGATCAAGCTGATCGTCCACGAGGATGACGTCGTGGGGTTCCTGTTTGCCTTCCCCGACATTTCGGGAGCGCTGCAACGCGCGCATGGGCACCTCTTCCCCTTCGCTATCCCCGACTTGCTCCTGGATATGCGACGCACAAAGTGGGTCGCCTTGAACGGAGCGGGCATCCTGGAAGAGTTCCAGGGACGCGGCGGGAACGCGCTGCTCTATTCTGAAATGGAAAAAACCATCCGCGAATTCCAATATAGGGACGCGGACCTGACCCAGGTGGCCGAATCAGCAGTGCAGATGCGCAACGACCTGGTTAACCTGGGCGGTGTGCCCTACAAGACACACCGGGTGTACGTCAAAGAGCTGGAATAAACATGAAGAATGAAACGTAATGCCTGGTACGCCTTCGCGTTTCATTCTTCACACTTCACACGAACCTAGAGAGGGCTATACAGATGCGTATCTCTGCTTTTCCGAAGTGTTACATCGACGACATCGCCGCCCACCGCACCATGAGCGTATTTCAATGGATCGAGATGGCTCGTGACCTGGGCGCTGAAGGGCTGGAAATGTACGACGGGTTCTTCACCAGCCTGGACGATGCCTACCTGGACTCGGTGGGCGAGGCGCTGCAGCGCGCCGGGTTTGCCATGCCCATGCTGTGCAATTCGCCCGACTTCACCAACCCCGACCCCGCCGGGCGCCAGCGCGCCATCGAACGCTCCGCCACGCTGATTCGCGTGACGCGCAAATTGGGCGGCCCGCGCGCCGCCTGCCGCGTGCTCAGCGGGCAGCGTTACCCGGAAGTGCCGCGCCAGCAGGGCATCGAGTGGGTGGTGGATGCTATCACGCAACTGCTGCCCGTCGCACGCGAGTACGACGTGGTGCTGGCGATGGAGAACCACTATAAAGATGGCTTCTGGAAATACCCCGAATTTGCGCAGAAGAAGGATGCGTTCCTGAGCATCGTCAACGCCATCCCCGACCGCCAGTACTTCGGCGTGCAATATGATCCCTCCAATGCCATCGTGGCCGGCGACGACCCAATCGAGCTGCTGCGCAAGGTCGCAGACCGTGTGGTCACCATGCACGCCAGTGACCGCTACCTGGCGGAGGGCGCCACGTTGGATGACCTGCGCCAGAGCGACGGCACGCTGGGTTACTCGCCCAACCTGCGCCACGGCGTCACCGGCAAGGGGTTGAACGACTACGACACCATCTTCAGCATCCTGGCCGACGCAGGCTATCAGGGCTGGGTGAGCATCGAAGACGGCATGAACGGCATGGACGAGATGCGCGAGTCCATCGATTTTCTGAAGATCATGCGAGCCAAGTATTTCTGAAATTAGAGATTGGAGATTCGAGAATTGTGATTGAAGGTTGAAACGTGAATCGTGACAGGCATGGGCTGAAATTTCTGCTCTCCTTCACGTTTCACTTATCACGTTTCATTCGCTCTCTCTATTCTCATTACACGATGAGAGGTGATGAATGAAGGCTGTTGTGAAATTCGGTCGTCAGAACGGTGACGTGGAAGTGCGCGATGTTACCGAGCCAAGCATCGGCCCGGACCAGGTGTTGCTGGACGTGAAGGCCTCCAGCGTATGCGGCAGCGACGTACACATGTGGCGCGAGCATCAAAGCTGGGCCATCAAACTGCCGCTCATCCTGGGTCACGAGTTTTGCGGCGTGGTGGCACAGGTGGGCGAACGCGTCAGCGGGTTCCAGGTGGGCGAGCGCGTGGCCTGCGAGACGGCCTTCTCGGTGTGCGGCAAGTGCATCTATTGTCTGAGCGGTAACTACAACCTGTGTCCGCACCGCCAGGGATATGGCGCACTGGCCGACGGTTCTTTCACGCGCTACGTGGTGGCCCGCCCACAAATTTTGCATCGCATCCCCGCCAACGTGCCTTTCGAGCATGCCGCCCTCACCGAGCCCATTTGCGTGGCCTATAACGCATTGGTGGAGAAAACCGTTATCAAGCCGGGCGAACTGGTGGTGATCCAGGGGCCGGGGCCGATTGGCATCATGGCATTACAAGTTGCCAAGCTGCGCGGCGCGGGCACATTGGTGGTCTTGGGCGCCGACGCGGATAAACACCGCCTGGAGGTTGCCCAGGAGTTGGGCGCACATTACGTGGTGAACGTGCAACATGAAGACCCGCGCAAATTGATCCAGTCGCTGGGTGATGGCTATGGCGCGGACCTGGTGGTGGACTGCACCGGCGTGAGCAAGGCACTACAACAATCCCTGGATATGGTGCGCCCGAATGGCCGCATCACCAAGATTGGCTGGGGCCCGCAACCGCTCGACTTCAGCCTGGACCCACTGGTGGGCAAGGCCGTCACGCTGCAAGGCTCTTTCAGCCACACCTACCCCACCTGGGAGCACGCGCTGCAACTGCTCTCCACAGGGCAAATCAACCTGGGGCCCGTCATCGGCGGCGTCTACCCATTGGACGACTGGCGCGCAGCCTTCAGCCGCATGGAAGAAGGCTTGAATGTGAAATCGGTCTTAGTGAATTGAGATTGACGAGTGAAACATGAAACGTGAATGAAGCAAGTTTCACGTTTCATTCTTCGCGTCTCAATCTCTCATCTCAACCAAGGAATCGCCATGCAGCCAACTATTCAAATCTCAATCGACGTGACGACGCTCGAAGAAGCCCTGGAACTGGCGCGCGGCGCGGTGGCCGCCGGCGTGGATTGGCTCGAAGCCGGCACGCCCCTCATCCTGGCCGAGGGGATGCGCGGCGTGCAGATGTTCCGGCGCGAGTTTCCGCACATACCCATCGTGGCCGACCTGAAGACGATGGATGGCGCCGGGCTGGAAGCCGAAGTGATGTTCAAAGCCGGCGCAAACATGGTCGTCGTCATGGGCCAGGCCCACGACGCCAGCATCATCGAGCAGGTGAAGATGGCGCGCCACTTCGGCGGCAAGGTGATGTGCGACGTGATGCTGTGTCCTGATAAACCTGCTCGCGCCCGCCAGGCGCAGGACCTGGGCGTGGATTACATCATCGTGCACACCGGCTTCGACGAGCGCAACATGATCCACGGGCTCAGCCCATTGGATGATCTGCCGGCGGTCTTGCGCGCCGTCAACATCCCGGTGCAGGCCGTGGGCGGTCTGAGCATCGACCAGGCCATCCAGACCCTACAGATGGGCGCTCAAATCGTCGTCTTTGGCGCGCCGCTCGTCATCAGCGGCACCGAGTTCAAAGCCCAACAGGGCTTTGAAGACAAGCTGCGCGAAATCGTGCAACGCGTGAAACAGATAGAATTGTGACGCACCCTGCTTCCTCCCCCCTGGGAAGAGAGAAGCCAGGGAGAGGAATACATCAGAATGAGAGTGAAGCTGGCTTACGGGAAGCAGGGTCTCTTGATCGACCTGCCCGACGAGTGGAACGCGACGGTGGTGGAACCGCGCTACGTGCCCGGCCTGCCCGACCCATTTGCCGCCATTCGCCAGGCCTTGCGCGAACAGGACCTGCAACAACGCCTTCAGAAGATTATCCGACCGAGCGGATACCGGGTTGGGGTGATCTTCAGCGACATCACCCGTCCCACCCCCAACCACATCATCCTGCCCGCCCTGCTGGATGAGATGGCACGTGATGGCGTGCCGCACGAGGCAATCACGCTTTTTAACGCATTGGGCACGCACCGCCCCAACACCGATGCGGAACTGCGCACCATGCTGGGCGACGCCATCGTCGATGCCTATCGCATCGTCCAAAATAACGCCTTCGATCCATCCACCCAGGTTTGCCTGGGCACCACGCGGCGCGGGAACGGCATCTGGCTAAACCGCGACCTGGTGGCATGCGACTTCAAGGTGCTCACCGGCTTCATCGAGCCGCACTTCTTCGCCGGGTTCTCCGGCGGCGGGAAGGCCGTCATGCCCGGCATGGCCGGCCAGCGCACGGTGTTGGGCAACCACAATGCGTCTATGATCGGCCACCCCAGCGCCACCTGGGGCGTCACGTGGGGCAACCCCATCTGGGAAGAGGCCCGCGAGGTGGCGTTGAAGATTGCGAAGACCTCCGCCCAGGAACCCGATTTCTCGGAGAAATCGGGTTCCTCAGGCGAAGAGACCTCGGGGGTTTCATCGCTCTTCCTGCTGAACGTCACACTCAACAAAGATAAGCAGATCACCGGCGTCTTTGCCGGCAACCTGGACGAGGCGCACACGCGCGGCTGCAATTTCGTGCGCCAGACGGCGATGCAACCCGTGCCAGGCGCGTTTGACGTCGTCGTCACTACCAATTCCGGCTACCCGTTGGACCTGAACCTGTATCAGACGGTGAAAGGTATGTGCGCCGCCGCGCAAATCGTGAAGCCCGGCGGCACAATCATCGCCGTTTCGGAATGCTCCGACGGCATCCCCGACCACGGCCTGTATGGCCGCCTGCTGCGCGAATCCGCCACACCGCGCGAATTGCTGGATCGCGTGAACGCCCCTGGCGACCCGCAACAGGATCAGTGGGAAGCGCAAATCCAGGCTTTCATTCAACTAAAGGCCGAGGTCTATCTCTACAGCACCGGCCTGAACGACGCGCAGATCTGCGATGCGTTGCTCAGGCCCTGTCACAGCATCGAAGAGACGCTGAACGAATTGCGCGGGCGTTATGGCCCCGGCGCGAGCATCTGCATATTGCCCGAAGGCCCGCAGACGGTGCCCTACGTTGCGCAGGTGGCATGAAGAGGTAGGGGTGTACGGGAATGATGGGCACACCGCAGAAGAAACCCGATCTCTCGTAGATCGGGTTTCTCACCTCTCTATTCGTTGACCCGTTGGAGGTACAGCACCGCCATCCCCTCAAACGGAGCCTCGGGTGCATGATCTTTGTTCCCTTCCAGCACGCCAGCGTCATAAGCCTTGCCCGTGACCGGGCTGAACCACTGCGCGTGATACTGCCCGGGCTGCCCCCTCAGGTTCACCCCTTCGCTCCCGCCGGCAGGGAAGAAGCACAAATATTCCTGCCCTGGGTCCGCCAGGCAGAAGCCCGACGTGCACAACTCGTTGTGCGGCACACAACGATTCAGGTTCAGCTTGAGCGCGAAGCGACGCGCATAACCCATGTTGCGGCGCACGTCGTCCCATTTATAGTAGTAGCGCTGGTTCGTGCTCACGCTGCCGTCCTGGTAATAGTCCATTTCCCCAGGAATGCGTTGCCAGGGGTCCATAAACAGCACGTTCAACCCGCGCGTGAAGCTCTTCCACACCCACGGCACTTCCGCGCCGTGTCCCCACAGGTGATCGGTGTCGTTCAGCACCACCTTGCGGCCATCGCCGGCGGGCGGGTTGTAGCGATACTCGAACACAGGGCCATTCCCAGGCGAGATCCAGTCCGCGCACGTCTTGAAGAGGATCGGGTTATCCTGGTTGCCGCCTTCTGCGGTGATCCCCACCGGGTGCTGCTTGGGCATCTGCGCTTCCGTCGCATGGATGAAGGCGGCGAGATGATCCATCCAATCGAAGGCTTCCGCCCGGTCGGGCACTTCATTGCACACTTCGTAGAGCACGTTATCCAGATCGTTCACCACCTCGATGATCTTGCGCACATAAGCCTTCTGCTGCGCCAGCAGTTGCGGGCAATTGAGCGAGAAGAGATTCCACGCCTTGCCGTTCTCCAGCACGGGGCTGTCTGTGGCGCCGTTCACATTGTTGGCCGGGTTCAGCGGGTGATGAATCCAGGGATCCGTCGTCGGAGTCGCCCAGCGAATCCCCCAGCCCTCAAAGAGCATGATGGACGCGTAAATCCCCTTCGCGCAGGCGGCCATGATGCGCTCGCGCAGGCGCGTGAAGTAGTCCTCATTCCAGGTCGTCAGGTCAAACTTGGGCTGGCCGTCGTTCGCCAACCCCGGCCCGGTGCGCCGGTAGGGTTGCGGCGTGAAGAGCGTGGGAATCTCGTTCCACGGCGCATTCTTCACCGGCTGCCATTGCCAGAAGCGCATAAAGTTGTGACCGTAATCGGCCAGCATGGTGATGAAGCCGTTGTAATCGGTAATGATCGGTTCCTCGCCTTCCAGCCACATATCCTGCATCACCGCCCAGGTGTGCGAACCCGTCAGATAGATGGCCTGGCCGGATTGATCGGCAAAGTAACGCGGGTTGGCGGGGTTATGTCGGAGCGGGCCATTGATATGCACGCGAGATTGAGTTGCCATAGCTTTTCATCCTTATTTTGACTGACGATTATTCTTATCTCAATCAGGACGACAGCGATTCATCCTCTGGCGGCCTGCCAGCAGGCTCATCCGGCGGCTTCACCGAACGTTCGAGCTTGCCACGCCGTTGCAGAGCATATGCAACAAACCAGCACAAGAGTGCCCAGGCGGCGCCGGCCGTCCAACCTGCCAGCACATCCGTCGGCCAGTGCACCGCCAGGTAGATCCGGCTCAGCCCCACGATGACAGTGAGCAGCACCGCCAACCCAACCAGGTAAACCTTGACACGCAGGCTGGTTTGCACGCGCGCCAGCAGCGCCCCTAACGTCAGGTAGGTGATGGC
>DAOUFG010000016.1:0-82536 GCA_034430115.1 Thermoflexales bacterium
GTCGTACTTCGTAAAGCTAAGGAAAAGCGAATACAGCCCCGGGCCAATAAACAGGCCGAAAAAACCGATTAGCCAGGGGACCAGGAAAAGATAGCCATACAGATTCTCGCGCCGTTTAGCCGGGGACATCCGGCGCACCCGCTTGGCAGATGCCACATTCATAGGAAGCGTTCCCTCACCCACATTGCTGGGAAACGATGCCAGGCCCAGGCTCTTATTGTGCAAGCAGACGACCTGGCATCAACGAGTCAGACAAATGAGGCCGAACCGGCACGCTCTCAGGCCGGCTCCATATCGAGCACTTTCTGGATGTTGTCGTGCAGGTCTTGCAATCCTTTCTCAAATGGAATGCTCTCGTTGGGGTCCATCATCTTGGTCGCCCAGTTACTGCACGCATCGTTATATTCGGTGCCACGCGAGTTAGCCGGCGCATTGGCGAGGATGCCATTCTGCAAGTTGGGGATGAACCACTCGTGAATCGGGTCCTGCTTGATCAATTCTTGCATGACATCGGGACGCACCAGCGCACCCTGCCCACCCACCAGGTTGAAGCCCAGGCACCCCTCCAGGTTGGTGATGTGCTTGATGAATTGATAAGCCATGTCGGGGTATTGAGACGTTTTGAGGATGTTCCATGTCCCACCGCGAATCTGGCAGGGGAACTTGCCATCCTGGCGCGTGGGGAACAGCCCTTGCGAGGCTTCTGCCTTTGTGGCATCTTTGATGCCCTTCTTATAGTTGCGGACGTTCAACGATCCGCCCCACATCATCACAACTCTATTGTCCAGTTGGGCCGCGGCCATATCCGTAACGTCAGCCGGCCGTGGCAACACCTTATCTTCCACCGCCAACTTATAGGCCCATCGCAGCGCATTTTGGGCATTCGTGTCGGTCATCAAGAGCGACTTCTTGCCCTCTGCATCGATCAGATCACCATTGAACGCGCGCGTCAGCACGACCAGGTGGCTTTCATCGTAAGTGACGCCAAGTCCATAGACACTCCCCTTCTGATAAAGCTGATGCGCCCACCCGGCGTAGGTGTCCATGGAGGTCTCGTGCCCTTTCGGGTCGGGCAGCGTCAGACTGGCGGCCTTAAATTGCACGGCATTGATGACCATCGTATCTTGCCCGGCCCAGCCCCAACTAGGCAAGCCATACATCTTGCCGTTGTATTTTTGCATGTTGATGAACTGGTCATACCACTGCGTCAGGTCCGTGTTATCAGCTTTGACCTGATCGTCGATTGGCCCAATGATGTTTTTGTTGATCGCGCGCCAAAAGTGGAAGTGAGAGGGATCAAAAGCGATGATGTCTCCCAGGTCGCCAGCCGCGAATTGGGCATACATCTTGCCGTAATTGTCCTGCTGGCTAGCCCCCGTTAACGGGCGGAACTCGATTTCGACATTCGGATGATCAGTGGCAAAAGTTTTTATGCGCTCCTCATTCCAGCCCGTCCCAGGGCCACGGAACGTGTCCCACTTGAGATGAATTTTATCGGTGCTGGCGGCTTGTGCAGGTGCGGTCGCATCTGCGTTTGCGGATGTACTTGGCGCTTGCGTCGCCGGGGATGCGCAGGCAGTAACTGCGCCTGCGATTGCTGTAGCCCCAACTGTCTTCAGGAACTGACGTCGCGAGATGTGTTTCGCCATAGCAGTTTCACCTTCCTTGGCAGAACAAGTCTTTTGTCGACCACGATTCCTTCGATGGGGGTTGCAGTGATGTGACCTTCTCGGCGAAGGGTTGAAGCTAAGATGAGGACAATTGCGAGTATATCTGCGGGCATGACGAATGTCAATTCGCGGCGATAGCAACACATACCCAGTCCCCGCCAATGCAGACGGGTGAAACAAAAAGCCCACGGCTTCGACACTGCCTACTCACAAGCAATGCAATACCGCGGGCTTCTATAAAAGGCTTAGCTTAAGAGCGCCCCCAGCGAGACTCGAACTCACAACCTTAGCATTAGAAGTGCTCCGCTCTGTCCATTGAGCTATGGGGGCTCGCCAAATGGTCACTACGCGTCGTAGATCGGCCGGATTCCATTATACACAGTGCGCCCACTCAACTGGGCCAACACTTCCGACGGTTTACGGTTCATAATGGCCGCCATATCCATAGGCGTCAGCGGTTGATTGCTATTCAGCAAAAAAATACGGAACGCTGCTTCAAACACCGGCGTGCGAGACGTGATGAAGTTTGGATCATTTGCATTTTCCGTGCGGATTATATGTAGCACCTGGTCCACACGCTGCACTTCCCCCGTTTGCTCGTCCACGTAATCGTACATTTCCGTCTGGCCTGGGCTTCCCACGCGTTCCTGTTGTTCCGGCGTCAAGCACTTAAAGACATGCACTTTGACGTCCTGACCGTTCTCCTCAAACCAGGCGTAGTCAATGTGAAATTTCGTATTTTCTGTTGGTCGGAAGAACTTCATTTAGGCTCACTTCTACATCAATATTCACCACCCAGCGCGTAGCACGTCGATTCAGGAGCATCCCCATCGATCCGTCTGCATGACGCTCACCTGTGTTTCAACCACGTGCACTTAGCCGAATAGCTTGCTGATTATACGGCATGGGGCAATGGCTACCTGCGCCGAGATTTCAAGAAAATAGCAGCAAGCGTGACAATGCTGAGCACGGAACCAGCCACAGCGCCGGCGATGATCGCCCCGCGCGTATCCAATTGTGGCGACACGTGCCCTTCCACGTTTCGGGCGATCAAAATACCAACGGTGGAGTCGCGCATGGCGACGTTGGAGGCAACGACCGCCCCAAATGCCGACGAGCGCGCCTCTGTAACCTGCTTGGTGGCAAGCCCCAACGCCCCGGCCTGATCCATACGAACGTCACCCTTCGCCGCCACCACGCACGAATAGCTGCTGGCATTCATAGAGGCGTTGGTGGTCTGCATGTGGCCGATGAGGCTCGATGTGGCTTCCAACGTAGTGACTCTGGCCTGCGCAAAAGCCGTTTGGCGCGCGGTGACCTCGGTGGCCGTGACGCTCTGCGCCGCGCTTTGATCCATCGTCACCGTTTCGCCATGCAAATGGCGCACGGCAGAATTTTTCACCTGGGCCGTCTTGCTAAACACGTCGCGCACATTTTGCTCATTCACGTTGGTCGTTTCGTTAGTGTCCGTATCCATAAGCAACATTATAAAAGGCTGCCTAAACGCACAGCAGCGCCACCAGCGTGTCCAGCGCGGTGACATCATCCATGCGACCGGTCTTGATCGCCAGGTCGGCTTGCATAATCGCCAGGTGAGCGCGCTCCAGGTCGGACATGGAGAAGTGTTGCGCCTGTTGCTCCACCTTGCGCGCCGCCCAGGCATTCCTCACGCCAATGGCTTCCGTCAGTTGATCATCCGGCAGGTTAGCATTTTCTTTGGCCATCATCATCAGGCGCGTCTGGCGCGCCAGCATGGTCATGACGATCAGCGGCTGTTCGCCACGCGCCAAAATACCGCGCATCAGGCGGTAGGCGGATTGCCCGTCCCGCGTGCTGACGGCGTCGATGAACTTAAACATGGCGCTCACTTCTTCTTCAGCCACCAGCAATTCCACGTCGGCCGGCTCGATATGCCGGCCGTTGCAATAGGCCACCAGCTTCTCCAACTCGTTGTCCAGCTTGCGCAGATATAAGCGGCTATCCTCGGTGAAGTGATCGCGGTCGTTCTTATCGCCCCGGTTGATGCGACTCGACAACAACTGCGCGGCCTGGGACGTAATCTGCCCGCCCTTCTGCGCAGCACGCTCCACGATCCACTTCACCGGGTCATCCGGCAGTTCGAAGTATTTCACGCGCCCGTTTGCCTGCCTGTCTTTGGCGAGTTGCATTACCGGGTGCGTCGCCGGGAGGTCGCTATCCTCCAGCAGCACCAGGGCCGTCGTCTCGGGGATGGTAGGCAGATAAGCTACCAGGCGCGAAAGCGCATCGTTCGTATCCTTACCGCCCTTGCGCTTTGGCGTGCCCGCGCGCAACAGCCAATTGCGCACGATCACCATGCGTCGCTCGGCCAGGAACGACATCGTGTCGCACTCGGACTGGATATCCTTCAGCGTGGCGCCGGCGTCGAGCGTGGTGATGTTCAGCGCAGCCAGGTCGGCGTCGCCGACCATCTGCTTCATCTTGTTCACTTCTTCATCACGGGCAATGTCGTTCGGCCCATAAAGTAGATGCCACATAGCTCACCCTAGTGTACTCTCTCCAACCCTCACGCTATACTCTCTTGGAGCACAAAAACCAACTACATATGCAGAGAGACATGACAAACGTTCCTGACGCTCGCAATATCCGCACCGGCCATGAAATACCGACCGAATACTATAGCGATCAACCCTATATCGTCAAAACGGATGACGGCGCATGGCTGTGCGTGCTGACCACCGGGAGCGGCGTGGAAGGGGCACATGGGCAGCACGTCATTACCCTGCGCAGCACCGACCACGGCCAAACGTGGTCGCCGCCGGTAGACGTGGAACCCGCCGGCGGGCCGGAAGCCTCCTATGCCGTGCTTCTTAAGGTACCCGGCGGGCGCATCTATTGTTTCTATAACCACAACACCGACAACCTGCGCGAAGTCCGCGCCGACGACCCGCCCTTCGCCAACGGTTCGTGCAAACGCGTCGATTCGCTGGGTTACTTCGTCTTTAAGTATAGTGACGATCATGGACGCACCTGGTCCGGCCGGCGTTACAACATCCCGATCCGCGAGATGGACATCGACCGTTGCAACCCATACGGCGGTGCGGTGCGCTTCTTCTGGAACGTGGGCAAACCTTTCATCCACGCAGGCGCGGCATTCGTCTCGGTGCACAAAGTCGGTGGGTTCGGCGAAGGGTTCTTCACCCGCTCCGAGGGCGTGCTGCTGCGCAGCGCTAATCTGTTAACAGAGGAAGACCCCACACAGATCACCTGGGAGACGCTGCCCGATGGCGATTTCGGCCTGCGCACGCCTCCGGGGGGCGGGCCAATCTCCGAGGAGCAGAGCTACGTCGTGCTCAGCGACGGATCGTTCTACTGCGTCTATCGTAGCGTGGATGGGCACCCGGTGTGCACCTACAGCCGCGACGGCGGCCACACTTGGACGGCGCCAACCTACCTGGCCTATGCCGATGGTCGTTTGATGAAACATCCACGCGCAGCCAATTTCGCCTGGCGGTGCGCCAACGGCAAATATCTGTACTGGTTCCACAATCACGGTGGCCGATTCATCCGCGAACGCGCCTACGGCATCAACCCCTATGATGATCGCAATCCTGTATGGCTATGCGGCGGGGTCGAAGCCGATTCCCCAGCCGGCAAAATTATTCGCTGGTCGCAGCCCGAAATTGTGCTCTACGACGACGATCCCTACGTTCGGATGAGCTACCCCGACCTGGTTGAAGATGGCGGGAATTACTATCTGACTGAAACGCAGAAGGACATTGCGCGGGCTCACCAGGTAGACCCGGCCTTGCTGGATGGGCTGTGGCACCAATTCGAGCGCGCCAACGTCACGAACGAAGGGCTGCTGCTCGACCTACCAGGTGCAGCACCGAACATGCCCAGCACCACCCAGATGCCCCGCCTGCCGTCCTTCTGCGCACGCGACGAAGGACGGGCCGACTATGGCAGCCAGGATCTGCGCCAGGGGTTCAGCCTGGAATTGTGGCTGCAATTAGATGACCTCGCCGGCGGGCAAGTGATACTGGATACGCGCACCCCAAGCGACAAGGGCATTTGCCTGCTTACCAGACAGCCGGGGGCGCTAGAAATATCCCTGAACGACGGGCGCACCGAAAATCGCTGGGCCAGTGATGCGCACCTGCTGCGCCCAGGCCGGCTGCATCACGTGGTGATCGTGGTGGATGGCGGGCCGAAGATCATCAGCTTCATCGTAGACGGCCAACTGTGTGATGGCGGCACCGAGCGCCAGTTTGGGTGGGGCCGCTTCAGCCCGCACCTGCGCGAAGTCAACGGCATGCCTACGCTCCAAATCGGTCCGCGCTTAGCCGGCGCAGTGAAATGCCTGCGCATCTACAACCGTTCTCTGCGCATTTCTGAGGCAATCGCGAACTTCCGCGCGGGCTGCACAGCACTGGGCAAAGCTCACACATAGTGATTGGCGCGGTACCAATCATAGGCGCGTTGAGCCGTTTCTTCGTAAGGGCGCGTCGTCAGGCCCAATTCGCGCCGCGCCTTGGCGCTGCTATACCACAGCGTGCGCGTGGAAAAGCGCAACTGGTCACCATTGGCCGGCAACGCAATACCCAGCTTGCGCAACAAATCAACGATCCCCGCCAACCCAAACATCACCCTGCGCGGCAGCCGGAT
The DNA here is from genome assembly GCA_034430115.1 of Thermoflexales bacterium. Classification (GTDB taxonomy): domain Bacteria; phylum Chloroflexota; class Anaerolineae; order J036; family Brachytrichaceae; genus CAIXPS01. Next base: position 6,318 of record DAOUFG010000016.1, read on the forward strand.
ATGCGGCACTGGACGGCCAACCACCCGCGCCGTGATGGCCAGCATGTCGCGGTACCACAAGTTCTCGCCACCCAGGATATAGCGCTCGCCCGTGCGCCCGCGCTCCGCCGCCGCGATTTCCCCAGCGCACACGTCGGCCACGTCGATCACGCATACGCCCCCCGGCGGATAGGCCGGAATCCCCAGCCGCCTCTCCTGCACCACCAGGCTGCCGCTGATCTGGTTGACGTCGCGCGGGCCGATCACCACCGCCGGGTTCACCACCACCACGTCCTGCCCGGCCCGCACTGCCCCCTGCACCACTTGCTCCGCCAGGTATTTGCTATAGCCATAGTGAAATTCTTCCGCGCGCAGGTTAAACGCCGACGACTCATCCGCCTGCTGCCCAAATGCGGGCTGGCCCAGCGCCGCCACGCTACTGGTATACACCACCCGTTCCACACCGGCAGCCCGCGCGGCGCGTAACACGTTTTGGGTGCCTTGCACGTTCACCCGATACAGACGGTCCTTGCCCACGCGCCAATAATCCGCAACAGCCGCCACGTGAAACACCACCTGAACACCATGCATCGCCCGGACGAGCGTTTCCGGCTGCAATACGTCCCCAATCACCGGCTCGTAACACAACCCCTGCAACGCGCGCAGCGCCGATGTGCCGCGCCGCAACGCCACTACGTGCCAGCCTCGTTGAGTCACGGCTTCCACCAAATTCGCACCTACGCAGCCGGTTGCGCCCGTAATAAGCACCTTCATCATGTGATACTCATCGCGAATTGACGTATAACCCTAAGCAGTTTACGATTCATCGCATCTCAAACTTACGGGACATCATAACTGGAAATACACCTATGGATTTTCTGCTGATCCTAAAATCGATCGTGATGGGTATTGTCGAGGGTTTAACCGAGTTCCTGCCCATTTCCTCCACGGGCCATCTGATTATCACTGGCAACATTCTGCAATTTGAGCAAAGTATCGGCAGCAAAGCCATCGCCGACACTTTTGAAATTTTCATCCAACTCGGCGCGATTCTGGCGGTCGTCGTCTACTTCCTGCGGGATTTGCTCGATCTGCTGCGGCGTGCGCCGACCGATCGCAACGCACAGCGCTTGCTCATCGGCATTCTCATCGCCTTCATCCCAGCCGGGTTGGTTGGCTTCCTCTTTAACAATCTTATCGACAAGTATCTATTCAGCCCTTTCACAGTCGGCATCGCGCTGGTCGTGGGTGGCGTCATCATCCTGATTGTGGAAAATTGGGCGCACGGGCGCAAGCAACCCACCACCACACTCGAAGCCGTGAGCTATCAGCAAAGCCTGGGGATCGGTATCGCGCAAGTCGCGTCGCTATTCCCCGGCATGTCACGTTCGGCCGCCACCATCGTGGGTGGGTTGCTCGTGGGGCTGGATCGGCCTACCGCGCTACGCTTCTCCTTTTACCTCTCCATCCCAACCATGATCATTGCCAGTGTCTACAAGCTTTATAAGGACATCGGCAACATCCACGGCAATCAAATCGTGGCATTCCTGGTAGGCCTGATCGTTTCCTTCATCGTGGCGCTGGTCGTCATCAAGTGGTTCCTGAGCTACGTTTCGCAGCATGATTTCAAGCCCTTCGCCTGGTACCGCCTGGCATTAGGCGGGCTCATGATCGCGCTCTACTTCCCGCTCCCGCATTGACCCCTGCAAATCGGGCGGACCTTGCAGTACAACACAATCCTTACAAGGCCCGCCTGATGCGGCATTCCATCGCTATAGATTTCGTTGACACGCTATTATGCTTGTGATATATTGCACAAGCCCTTACCGTCGAGAAGATGCCTGAAGCCTTTCAGTCATACTTCTTGGATGTGGATTAAGTGTATTGTGTAAACTGGTTATTTGTGTTGATGGTTCGAGGCATTGCAGACTCTATCCCTATGTCAATGCCTTGAGTGTCGAGAGGTAAGAAGGAGAAAAGATGGCAGAAACAACAGCACCATCGCCTGCGGCCCCCGCGCCTAAACCGGCGCCAGCCAAAGCCCCCCCACCGAAGCCAGCCGCGCCGCCCACGCCGACAGCTCCTAAAAGCGTGACACGGCGTGAATTTCTATACTACATTTGGGGTGCCAGCATGGCACTCTTCCTGGTCGAGACGGCCGGCATCTCTGTACTCTTTGCATTGCCCCGCTTCCGCGAAGGCGAATTCGGCGGCATCATCCGCGTCAACGCTTCGGACTTCCCCGCGGTAGATAGTGCACCAGTTGCCAACAACGAAGGCAAGTTTTGGATGGTCACTACCAACGACGGCATCGTTGCACACTATAAAGTCTGTACACACCTGGGCTGCATCTACAAGTGGGATGAACTCGGCAAACGGTTTGCCTGCCCCTGTCACGGCTCACAATTTAGCGAAAATGGCGACTGGATCGCCGGCCCCGCGCCACGCGGGCTGGATCGCTTTGCCCTCCAGGTGTTTGATAAAAGCGGCAAGTTGCTGGCGGATTCAGCAGATGGAAAACCACTTCCGCTCCCTGCCGATGCCTTCACAGTGGGCGTAAACACCGGCAAGAAAATCTTGGGTAAGTCGCACTTCTAACCGCCGATCAGATTCCCCATTGAGGAGCAGCGAGCATGGCTATTGTTGGTAAGAGATTAGTAGATCAGATAAAACAGACTGGTTTCAAAGCGACGGCTGCCCAGCGCCTGGACGATGCCTTCACCCGCCTGACCACCGGCCTGACGTGGGATGACGTGCGCAGCGTGTTGCGCGGCGACCCACCTCCCCGGCCCAATCCGCGTGTTAAGCCCCACACCGAAAGCTTCTGGTTCCACATCCGCCCCACCTTTTATCACGAGGCGGTGACGACACTATATCCAACCTTCCGGTTGGGCTTTCTTTCCGCACTTTTCTTCGCTATCGAGATCGTCACTGGTATCTACCTGATGATCTTCTACACACCCTCCCCAGAGCGTGCCTATAGCAGCATGATCGACATCCTGACAAACGTGCCCTTCGGCTCGTTTGTGCGCGATCTGCACCGCCTGGGCGCCGAGGTGATGGTGATCGTGGTAACGCTGCACATGATCCGCACGTTCACCACCGGCTCGTATAAGAAGCCGCGCCAGTTCACCTGGTTCACCGGCGTCGTGCTGCTCATCGTGACGCTGGGCCTATCGTTCAGCGGCTATCTGCTGCCCTGGGATCAGTTGGCCTTCTGGGCGGTCACCATCGGCACCAGCATGGCCGACGCGGCGCCTGTGTTCGGCCCCACGGTAAACCTGATCCTGCGCGGCGCACCCGACATCGGCGCAGGCGGCCTATTACGCTTCTATCTGCTGCACGTAGTGCTGTTGCCGCTCATCGGCATCATCTTCCTCGCCGTACACTATTACAAAGTGGTGCGTTGGGGGCTTAGCCTGCCGCCGGAAATGGAGCCCGTCGGCGAGGACAACGCCCGCAAAGTGCCGCCCGAAAAGCGCGTCAACTTCCTGCCCGACATCGCCACCAACGAGATCATGTACGCCGGGATCGCCATCGCGATACTGGCAATCTCAGCGGCCACCTGGTACTCGGCACCACTCGAAAGCCATTCAAACTCACTCGTGACGCCCTTGCACACGGTTGCGCCGTGGTACTTCTACTGGCTGCAGGGTCTGCTAAAGATCCCGCACATCATCCCCTTCCTGCCCAGCGACCTGGCAACCGGCGTGGACAGGTTCTTCGCGAACGTCTTGGGGCTGACGCCCAAAGTGCTGTGGGGTATCGTCGTCGGCCCGTTGGTGTTCGTGATGCTATTCGCAATTCCCTATATCGACCCCAACCCCAGCCGCCGCTATGGGCAGCGCAAAGTGATGTTAACACTGGGTGCGTTATTCGCGGTGCTTATCCTGTATCTTTCATTGGCAGGCATCCCGACGGGTGTTCCACTGACAGGCTTCGGCTACGTCGGCGGCACACCTGCGACTGAAATTGGACAGGAGTTCATGCCCGACGAGGGTGACGGCGATCTGATGAAGATTCCTTTCGATCAACTGGTGGTGGGTGAATACACCGTCTCGCCCGATCCGGCGGTGGACGGCGCGCCGGAATTGAATAACGTCATCAAGGAAATCTATTACGACATGCAGCGTCGCATCAACAACGCCGACCCCAGCGGGAAGACGCTTTCGCAAGACGCCACGGCAAAGGTGCAGGTCGTCGAGATACAGCCCGACCTGCGGCAGGTGACGCTCGTCATCAACTACACCGATGAAACCGGCACACCGCTAACGTTCTCAAAATATAAGTTCTTGCACAAGGACTCCGAGCACTAGACGTACTGACTGAAACGTTATGAGGTATTGTGAATGAGCATCATCAAAAGGATCGTCACCTTCAAACCGAGCCCTACCCTGCGCATCATCATAGGCATGCTCTCTTTTGTGGGCATCTTGAGCGCTTGCTTGCTGGTGGGGTTATCGGACTTGACGCGCACGCTGGGCCAACAGGACGCGAAATATAGCGCACGCGCAATCGAGGCCGGCGCGCAGGTCTATTACGAACAATGCGCACGTTGCCATAGTGCAGATGGAAAGGGCATCGAAGGCCAGGGCCCCGAACTGAGCGGCATCCAGTTCCTTGGCAAGGTGGAAAATGGCGTAGAAACCCAAAAGAGCCAGCGCTTGCAAGACATCGGTTGGGCGGGCACGCTGGATGGCTATATCCGCGCCGTCACATCATCCGGCATTCCGCTCAAGAGTTCCAACGTGTGGGAAGTCGTTCACCCCGCCTTTGCCCAATCTTACGGCGGCAACCTGCGTGACGACCAGATCGAAAACGTCGCGGCGTTCATCGAGAACTGGCGCCAGGCACCCAACACCGGCACGGATCTGATTGAAGAGCCTAAGCCCGGCGAGGGACAGGTTGCGCAGGCGACTGCGGTGCCGCTCTCGCCAGAACAGCAAGCCGGCAAAGACGTGTTCCTGAAGCAGGGCTGCATCGCCTGCCACACGATCAAGGGCGTGTCCACTGGTGCGGTTGGGCCAAACCTGAGCAAGATTGGCGCGGATGCAGCGGAGATCATCACGAGTGATGGGTACAAGCAAACCCAGGGTAAAGCCACGACCCCGGAAGACTTTATTCACGAGTCCATCATCAGCCCCAATACCTACATCGCCACCAACTGCCCCACCGGGCCATGCGCTGCGAATATCATGCCGCAGACCTACGGCATCGACATCCCGGCGCAAGACCTGACCAACCTGGTTACCTACCTGGCTTCGCTGAAGTGAGCTTTTCTGGTTCCTGGAGAAAAAACAAAACACCCTAAAGGCCCATAAGACCTTTAGGGTGTTTGCTGAACGGGGAGGCAGGGATTCGAACCCTGGGTGCACTTTTTAGGCGCACAACCGCTTAGCAGGCGGCTCCGATCGTCCACTCCGGCACCTCCCCAGATTCGCCAAGCGGAAAGGGTGAGATTCGAACTCACGGTGAGCACAAGACCCACAACGGTTTTCAAGACCGTCGCCTTAAACCACTCGGCCACCTTTCCATCGCGCGGCACCGTGCAACGACATCACGCTTCCGCAGACGCCGATGTGTGACTATACCACGGCCAACGGTCATGGTCAACCGCATTACAATCCCTAAAATCGATATGTTTGACGATTTACCGGCAGAATTACAGGCGATTCTGGGCCAGGTGCAAATGTGGACCACGCCACCGCAAGGCATGACATCGCGCGTGGCGCTCACCCATACGCAGCATGGCGACTTCGCCATCAAATATGCCACCGGCGCACTCTATAGCGCATGGCTGGCCCGCGAACATCGCGTATTGAGCGCACTCAGCGCGTTATCGCTGCCCACGCCCAGGGTTTATTGTTTTGCACGGCGAGATTTAGGGATCACCCCCGAACGCTGGCTCCTAATAGACGCGTTCCCTGGTGAAACGCTCTCGGCAGTGTTGCTGAGAACAACTACGCCCACCATTCGCCATGCACTGCTGCGCGACTTCGGGCAGACCCTGGCGCGCATCCATCGTGCGGCGCCACTGCCAGCGCAATTACCAAGCCCCCAACCCTCCTGGCTGGACGCGATGTTGGATGAAGCCGCGGAGAACCTCGAACACTTCAACGTGGACGGCACACCGGCGCTACTAGCGCTCCTGCGCCAAACGCACCCGCCATCCGTCACCCCGACCCTGATTCACGGCGACTATACGATCGACAACGTGATGGTGCATAACGGCCATATCACCGGCGTCATCGATTGGTCCGGTGGTGCAATCGGCGATCCGCGTTATGATCTAGCCTTGGCTACGCGCTTTCAACCAGAAGCCTTTAGCAGCAAACGAGAGGCTGACTTGCAGGCATTTTACGAGGGCTACGGGGCATCGCCCCTCAAGGATGCGGCGTTCGATTACTTCAATGGCTTGTATGAATTCTTTTAATAAAGGATACGCTTTCATCAATGACTAACACGACCATAGCACATCTGCCTCTGGGCTTCAAAGCCGCCGGCGTTGCAGCACACATCAAGAAAACCGCTGCGCTTGACCTGGCACTCATCACCAGCGACCGAGACTGCACCAGCGCAGCACTCTTCACCACCAACAAGGTGAAGGCAGCCCCCGTGCTGCGCGACATGGCGCTGATGCGCGAACACGCGACCTCGCTGCGCGCCGTCGTCATCAATTCCGGTTGTGCAAACGCCTGCACCGGCGATCAAGGCTTGCGCGACGTCACGGACACCGCCGAATGCGTTGCACAAGCATTGGGCAACGACTTGCGAACCGAACAGGTTTTCGTCATGTCCACCGGGGTAATCGGCATCAGCTTGCCCATGGACAAATTGCGCACCGGCGTCGCGCTGGCGGCACAGCAGTTGGATGCAGCCGGGTTGGATCAGGCGGCGCACGCCATTATGACCACCGACACACGCCCCAAGATCGCCTTCGCCCAGGAGACCATCGATGGGCAGACGTGCACCCTCACCGGCATTTCCAAAGGGTCGGGCATGATCCACCCCAACATGGCGACTTTGTTGAGCGTGGTCATGACGGATGTACAGGTTGATCTGCTCCAGTTGCAACAGGCGTTGCATTACGCTGCCGATCACTCCTTCCATCGCATCAGCATCGACGGCGACACCAGCACAAACGACACGTTGCTGATCCTGGCAAACGGGGCCAGCGGGATACGCATCAACTCGCCCGAACAATTCGAGCAATTCCAGCAGGTTTTGACGGGCGTCTGCCAGAGCCTGGCCCAGCAGATGGCGCGTGACGGCGAAGGGGCCACCAAGCTCATCACGCTCGACATCACCGGCGCGCGCGACGAGCATATGGCCGACGTGGTTGGCCGGACAATCGCGAAGTCACCGCTGGTGAAGACGGCTTTTTATGGTGAAGACGCCAACTGGGGCCGCATCATCGCGGCGGCAGGCTATAGCGGCGAAGATGTGGACCCGCTACGCATGTCGCTCTGGTTTGGGCCGGTCCTGGTATTCCAAAGCGGCATGCCCACCCAATACTCAGAGGCGGAAGCGACGCAGGCCATCAAACCGCGCGAGGTGCAAATCCGCCTGGATCTCGGCCTTGGCAATGCACATGCCACCATCTGGACCTGTGACCTATCGCACGACTACGTCACCATCAATGGGAAGTACCGTACGTGAGGGAGATTAGAGATTGGCGATTAGAGATTGAGAAGTGAAGAATGAAACGTGAGAGGGTGATTGATTCACGTTTCACGCTTCATTCCTCAATCTCCAAGCTCTGATTCGCTAATCCACAATTTATAATTGCCCCATGCCATACAAAAACGTGACTGTTCCTACCAATGGCGCGCCTATCACAATGCACAACGGCGTCATACAAGTACCTGAAAATCCGATCGTTCCGTTTATTCGCGGCGATGGCACCGGCCCAGATATTTGGGCCGCCAGCGTGCGCGTATTTGATGCGGCTGTTGAGAAGTGTTATGGCTCGCAGCGCAAGATTCACTGGATGGAGGTCTACGCGGGCGAATCTGCATTTCGCCGGTTCGGCGATTGGCTTCCGCAGGAAACAGTCGATGCGTTCAGCGAATTTCTGGTCGGGATCAAAGGTCCCCTCACCACGCCGGTGGGCAAAGGGATTCGCTCATTGAACGTAGCGCTCCGCCAGATGCTGGACCTGTACGTATGCCTGCGCCCGGTGAAGTACTTCGCCGGCGTCCCCTCCCCGGTCAAACGCCCGGAGAAGGTGGACATGGTGATCTTCCGCGAAAATACGGAGGACATCTACGCCGGGATCGACCTCGAAGCGGATAGCGAAAACGCGATGAAGCTGCTGACCTTCTTGAAGACGGAGATGCCCAAAGAATTCAAGAAGGTACGCTTTGGCGTCGATGCGATGAGCATGGTCGGCGTAGGCGTTAAGCCGGTGTCGAAGCCCGGCACCGAGCGGCTGGTGCGCGCGGCCATCGAATATGCGCTACGTTTCCACCGCAAGAGCGTCACGCTAGTGCACAAGGGCAACATCATGAAGTTCACCGAAGGCGCCTTCCGCGATTGGGGCTATGCCCTGGCCACCCGCGAATATCGCGCCCAGGTGATCACCCAACGCGAAAGCTGGATCATCGACAACCAGGATAAGCACCCGGAACTCAGCGTGGAAGAAAATGCCCGCCAGATCGACCCTGGCTACGACATGATGACCCCGCAGCAACAAACCGAGATTCGCGCCGAAGTGGCGCAAACGCTCCAGTTGATGCCCACGCATGGGCAGGGGCAGTGGAAGAAGAAACTGCTCATCAAAGATTCCATTGCCGACATCACGTTGCAACAGGTTCTCACCCGCCCCGACGAATTTGACGTGATCGCCACGCTCAATCTGAACGGCGACTACATCAGCGACGCGTTGGCGGCACAGGTCGGCGGCATCGGCATCGCCCCGGGCGGCAACATCAACTACGTCAGCGGGCACGCCATCTTTGAGGCCACCCACGGCACAGCGCCCAAATATGCGAACCTGGATAAGGTGAACCCTGGCTCGGTGATCCTGAGCGGCGAGATGATGCTGCGTTACATGGGCTGGGTGGAAGCGGCAGACGCCATCATCAGCGCGCTGGAAAAGACGATTTCGCAGAAGACGGTGACCTACGACTTTGCGCGGCTCATGGAAGGCGCACAAGAAGTGAAGTGCAGCGAATTCGGTTCGGCGATCATCGCTAACCTGTAGCGTGACTTCCGCATTCGCATGCCCGCGATCCACCAGTTTCGACGCGATCTGCGTCTGTTCGATAACACTGCATTCAACGCCGCCATCCGCGAAGGTGGCGGCGGCGTTGTGCGGGTCTGATGCCCAACCCTACTCCCGGATATTCAACCCAGTGAGGCAAGGCCAGCGTTTTGACTCACAGGGGCATTACGCGCGCGCCTGCATGTCGGAGCCGGCCCATATATCACAGCGCTATCTTCACACGCCCGCGCAGGTGCAGCGCCAGAGTGGTTGTATCATCGGCAGAGATTATCCCATGCCCATCGCTGACCATGCCGTTCAAAAAGGTGAAAGCGTGCGCAGGTTCAAGGAGATTCGACAATGAATCAAGTGGAAATCGACTGGAACGACTTGAGCCACGCATTTGAAAGCGGATCTTCCGAGGTGCGTTTCTACTTTGATCGCCAAACGGGAAAAGTGATCACGCTCACCGACGAGGCAATGCGTTACGCAGAAACGCCTCCCTATAGCCCTCTGCCGGATTGGATGCAAAACGCCATCTGGGAAGCGGCGCAGGTGCGCGACGGGTGTGGCAAGCGCTATATCCCCATCCCACCGGCCGATACTGCGGACGAATACCGTGACCTGGAGGCCTTCATCTCCACCGTGAATAGCCCTGCCTTGCAGAGCCAGCTCTGGCGGGCAATCCGCGGCAGTGGGGCTTTTCGCCGCTTCAAAGATACGCTGCTGGAACATCCGTCGGAGCGCCAGCGCTGGTTTGCCTACCGCGAGGGCCGCACCCTGGCACGCATGACCGAATGGCTGGTCAGCATCGACGTGGAGCCAACCAACCCGCTGCAACCACCAACAGTACCCGGTTCTGAGGGCCAGGAACCTCAGGATGCACAGGCTGAGCGCCAGGAATTAATCGAGGAACTGACTCTGCTCTTGCTCTACCTATGCTCGTGGGAAGAGCAAATTCTGCCCGATATGAGCGCAATCAAGGCCTGGAAGGGATACACCTTCGAAACGCTGAATGCATTGGAAGATCGGGGATTGATCCACCAAAGCCGCAAAGCGAAGTCCGTTACGCTAACGGAGGAAGGCATCCAACTGGCGCGCGAACTGGAAATGCGCTTCAAGCCCTGATAAGCCAGGAGAGACAGCATGCTAAGCCCGTTACAAGACACCTCCGCGAACCGGCTCGATTTTGTGGCGGAGTTGCGTGTGTCGCCGGTTCCGCTCGCCTTTCTCATGTTGGGCACTGCTTGCGTGCTCGTCTGGATCATCGGGCTAACCGTGCTGACCGCCAGTTTGTTGATCGTCTCGCTCGGCAGCCTGTTGAGTGCCTGGCTGGATCAGCATCATAGGCTTGGTCACGCGTGTCTGTTGATCGGGCTGACCGGCATGGTGTTGGTGCTATACCATGCCTACCACGTGCCGGGGCTGCTGGCGCTCCTCGCCGTGCCGGCCGGATTGGCCGCCGGCATGTTTAACTTGCGCATCGCAACCATCGTTGGTGCACTCGAAAGTGGCTTGCTGCTCGCGCTCTCCGCACACTCGGTTCTCTACGTCGGCCAGGCCGAACTCATCGTGGCGCTCATCCTCATCTGGGCCGCCATCGGCTTGATGGCTCAAGTCTACGAACCTATTTACGGGTTCATCGGCTGGGCTGAAGAGTATTACCAACGCACCCAGCAGCAACTCCTGGAGGCCATCGCCAACACCACTGCGCATGACCAGACGTTGAAGGAACTGGCTCACGCAGGCCGGCAATTGACGCTTTCGAACGAACGCCTGGCAGCGCTACGCCTGATCGCCGAAGAAGCCGAGAAGACGAAAATGGCTTTCGTCTCTAAGGTGAGTCACGAACTGCGCACACCACTGAACATGATCATCGGGCTGGTGGATTTGATGGTCAAGTCGCCGGATATTTATGGCCAGCCCTTCCCGGCTGCCGCTTTCGAGGACTTACAGGTCGTCTATCGTAACTGCGAGCACCTTTCATCCCTGATCAACGATGTGCTGGATCTGACCCAGGTTGAGTCGGGACGAATGACGTTGCACAAGGAACGCACCAATATCGCCACCATCGTGGATGAGGCGATGGGAGTGGTGCAGCCCTTAATTAGGAAAAAGCATTTATGGGCCAAGGTTGAATTACCGCCCGACCTGCCATTGGTTTACTGCGACCGCACACGCATCCGCCAGGCATTGCTGAACCTGCTTAGCAACGCCGCCCGTTTCACCGACAAAGGCGGAGTGAGCATACGGGTGGAATGCAAAGATGCCTACGTCGTGCTTAGCGTCAGCGATACAGGGCCCGGCATCCCTGAGCAGGACCGAGACCGGATTTTCACCCCATTCTGCCAGGGCTCACAGGCGCTTTGGCTCGATAAAGGAGGCAGTGGCCTGGGTTTGAGCATCAGCAAACAATTCGTGGAACTGCACGGCGGGCGCATCTGGTTCGAAAGCACCCTGGGCGAAGGGACGACCTTTTCCTTCGATCTACCCATCTCCGAGCCCATCGGCCCCAATGCCGCCCCAAACCGCTGGATTGCAGAAGATTGGGAATGGGTTCAGCCTAACCCAGAAGTGGCACGCCCCGACTTGCGCCCTAAGCCTCGCCTGGTTATTTGCGACCCACTAGGCGAGTTTTACCCTAGCGTCAGCCGCTTCGCAGACGAAGTGGACCTGGTAGAAGCCGGCACCACCGATCAACTGATTAGCCAGGTGATGAGCCTGCCCGCCACCGCTGCCATTATCAACTCGCCTGAACCTAACACCCTATGGCAGCAAATCAACGCCTTGAAACACCAACTGCCTAACACACCGGTGATGGGGTGTGCCATTCCATCTCAACGACATCGGGCCTGGGAAGCAGACGCACTGGATTACCTGATCAAGCCAATCACGCGCGACCGCTTGCGCCAGGCCCTTGAACGCGCGCCTGGCCCGCTCAACCGGGTACTGCTCGTTGACGACGACCCTGATGTACAGAAACTCATCACCCGCATGATCCGTTCGTTCGCGCCGGACATACAGGTAACCGCAGCGTCGAACGGCGAACAAGGGCTGGCGCTCATGCGCACCAACAAACCCGACCTGGTCCTGGTGGACATCATCATGCAGAGCATGGACGGCTGGCAGTTGATCGCGCTCAAGAATGCCGACCCAGGCATCTGCAACATCCCGGTGATATTTGTCTCTGCGCAAGACCCCAGCGCCGTGCCGATCATCAGCCCGGCCATGGTCGTCAGCATCGATGAAGGGCTGCCCACAAGCAAGCTGTTGCGTTGCGCGCTGGCAATCTCGGCTACCCTGCTCCAGCCGGATGCAGCACCTGGTCCAACGCCTGGATAAAGGCAAGGCGTTGAATAGGCTTTTGCAAATACGCGCGTGCGCCAAGCGAACGTGCCAGTTCCTCTTCGCGTACCACAGAGCATACGATGATGGGGATGTCGCGCGTTTGTGGGTGTTCACGTAACTGCGAGAGCAACAGCCAGCCGTCGATATCTGGCAACATGACATCCAGCACAATGACGGCGGGTTTGTAGACCTCGACCATCTCCATGACACGTTGCCCCTGCATGCAGTGGACGACGTTAAAACGTGTGCCCATCGCATATCGCCGGTATAGATGGCCCAGGTCAACGTTATCATCAACCACCAATATCGTTTGCGCGGCCGCGCGGAGTTCCACCAGGAACTCTGCGCGCTCATCACTCACGTTCAACGACACGGACCCTGTCTGACCATTCAAAATGGCTGAAATAAAGCTCGCGTCAAGTGGGCGCCTATCAGCCCAGTCGGGCGCCTGGCTTTCTGAAGCCTGCGTCTCCTCGGCAGGCTGCCAGTCAGCCAACGGTTGGCCACTGATGAATAGACGGACTGTCGCGCCTACCTGGTCAGTACGAATGATGATTTGGCCCTCGGAGATGGACCGGGCTAACTGGCTAATGGCCGTAATGAGCACCTGCTGTAAGACGACCGGATGGATGGCTGCGACAAGCCCAGGCTGCACAGCCGATTCAATTCGCACGTGATGCTGTGCCGTAATGGCACTCTCCAAGTGAATTGCGCTCTCCACCACCTCCAACACGTTCGTGTTCGTGTTCGGTGCGCTTTCCTGGAGAGAGGCTATTTCCTCTTTCACCTGGCTGCGCCAGCCCAGGGGTTCTTCACCATCCTCGTGAAGTTGGGTATCGTGATGGATGTTGGTATATCTTTCCCAAAGGTACAAGGCCAGTGCATGGATGGCTTCCGGTTGTTCACGCCGCAAGTGCCGCGCTGTAATCCCAAGCCGTTCCGACGTTTCTTCCTGGGACAAGTTCTGCACATACTTAAAATTCAGTGCGCAGTATATTCGCTTCACACGCGCATTATCTGGGACACTATCTTCCGGCTTTAAATCCTCGATCGCTTGAATGATGACGCGACGTATCCCATGAAGCCCTTGTTGTGTATCACAATTTAATACGCTACGAAGGAACGCCGAGGGGCGATAGGCAGGATCATAAAGATGCGCCAGGGCATCTTGCAGTTCCTGCTCGAATACCGGGTAGGTATTCATGTCCGTTTCATGTCCGCTCATGTCCTTTGCATGTCCTTCCTGGGTCCGATGAAAGCCCTTGCCGATACTTGCGCTAAATGATACACCAGTACAGTACTCTAAACGTTCGCCCAAAATCGCAAGTCAAGGCCATTCTCGGCCAAGATGGATATAAGGTATTAGGAGGAAAAAGCATGTCCGCCAGCAAACGTCTGAGTCGTCGTCAGTTTCTCGCGCTAAGCAGCACGACTGTTGCAACCGGAGCCCTATTGGCCGCTTGCGGTGGTGGTGCAGCGACGCAAGCCCCCGCAGCAACTTCCGCCCCGTCCAACACAGAGAACACATCACCCACCTCTGCGCCTGCCGCAGCCGCCAGCGGAGCAATCAGCTTCCTGTGCCGCACCGACATCAAGAGCGCCTATGCCGCAGATAAGGCTGTGGAAGAATGGAACAAAGAGAATGGTGACTCGCAAGTCAAACTGGACGAGCCGCCCTCTGGTGACATCACGACCAAGATCCAGGCAGCCCAGGCCGCCGGCGACCTGATTTGGGATGGTTACTCGGTGATGGAGGCTCCCTGGAGCACTGTGGAATGGGTTAAGCGTGGTTTGATCCAGCCACTCGATGACTTCATCGCTGCATCCAAGATACAGAACGCCGACAAGGTCAAGCCTGGCATCATCCCCACGATCCTCGAATCGGCCAGCTATGACGGCAAGCAATACCTGATTCCGGGCAACGTAGGTTCTGTCGCGCTGGCATGGCTCACCGATCCACTCAAGGCCGCCGGTTATGATAAGCAGCCCGAAACGTGGGATGAGGTGTATGACTTTGCCACCAAGAGCAAGGCCAAGAGCCCCAAGCTCACCCCCTTCGACACCGCCAACGAGGGCCTGTGCGACCTGATCACCATGATCTGGGGCGGCACTGAAACCCCCTATGACAAGGATGGCATCATCGACTTTACGGGCGACACGTCGATCGAAGCATTGAAGTGGCTGCAAAAGATGGCCAAGGAAGGCCTGATGCCCAAGACGCACACCGATGGCTTCCAGAACTGGCTGAAGGGCGGCACGGCCCTGATCAGCAGCTACGACGTCGCCGGCACAATGGCCCAGCAGACCTTCGGCGATGACGCAGCCGACACCGGGATCAACTTCTTCAAAGAGAAGGGCAAGATCGGCGCCGGCACGCCGTTCTGGATCAACGGTAGCGTGTTGTTGAACAAAGCCAAGAACCCGCAGGGCATGGCAGACTTCTTCCTGTGGTGGTTCGGTCCGGATAACAAGACCACCGGCAAGCAAATCGCCGACGTCGCCGCCAAGCCTTGCTACCAGTACACCTACGACGAGTTTGTCAAGCCCGTCAAGAAGAACCAGTGGCAGTTGGCCGGCATCGACCTGGTTGCCAAGTCCAAGTGGTTCCCCATCAACACAGTCTGGAGCATCGAAAACACCAAGATCGGTCCATGGATCGAAAAGGTGGTGGACCCCGGCACGGCAATGGATCCCGCACAGGCGATGGCAAGCGCGTTGAAGGAAATCAAAGACGAACTGGCAAAGCAGAAGTTCAGCTAAGCGTCGCGCACGATCAACCCAAAAGGCACGCTCGCTCCACAGATCGAGGGTGCCTTTTGCAACGCCTACATCTTTTAGCGATCAGTCTTATCAATGGCCTTTGCGGTGCGCTCTATGTGCAAAGGCCATCTTTTTTCCGGTTCTGCCCTTCTACAACATACTGCGAGTCGTAGCGATACACTGACACCTGCGGAAGGGCTTACGTGAGGAGTGCCAAAACATGGCCATGACTGAAACGAGAGGTCGCGAAAACATCTTCAGCCAGGTAGTAGGCGCTTATAAGCGCGAGAAAGAAGTTGGCCGCACAAATCCTTTCGGATACCTCTTTATTGCCCCAGCGCTTATCCTTTACCTCATTTTTAACCTCTGGCCAATGATCCGCGGCTTTCTGATGGCCTTTACGGACTATCGTTTCATCGCCGAATCCACCCGCTGGGATTTCATCGGCCTGGCAAACTTCGTCGAGATATTCTCCGACCAGCAATTCTTGGATGGATTGGGCGTCTCACTAAGATACTTGTTGATGTACCTGCCCTCAATGTTCATCCTGTCACTGCTGTTGGCGGTGCTGATCAGCCGCGTGCGCAACGGGGGGCAATTTTATCGTTGGGTGGTTTACCTGCCGACGATTCTCCCCATCGCCGTGACACTGCTGATGTTCCGGCAGCTCTACAACTTCAAGTTCGGGTTCTTCAATGCCGTTCTGACGAACCTCGGCGCAACGAATCCTCCCGATTGGTTGGGCGATACGGCATCTGCTCTGCCCGCGCTGGTGCTGGCAGACCTTTGGCGCAGCTTCGGCTTCCCCACGTTGCTCTTCCTCATCGGCATCTATAACATCAGCCAGGAATTGTACGAAGCCGCCTCCATCGACGGCGCAGGTTGGTGGCAACAACTGACGCACATCACGATACCATTGCTGAAGCCGACCTTTGCCCTCGTCATCGCCTTGAACGTCGGCGCAATTGGCGCCACCGAGTCGATGCTGGTGTTGACCAACGGCGGCCCGCAAGCCTCCACCATGACACTGGGCCTCTACATATATCAGGTGGCGTTTCAGTTCGGAGACTTACGGCTAGGCTATGCAGCAGCGATGAGTTTGCTGCTGGGCTTAGCCAGCGCACTCGTCACCTTTATCAGTTTCAGGTTGCTCCGCCAGTCATAGCATGGCTGCATTGCCACAGTTGTAAAGGAGAGAGGCTTTGTTATGAACACTACAATGAATACAGGCGTACCCTCTGTTCGGCACACGAAGAGCTTCCGCACCTGGCTGCGTGAGAGCAACCTGGGTACTCACCTTGTGATGGTCGTTGTGCTGATTGTGATCTTTGTTCCAGTGCTATGGTTGATTGGCACTACGTTCAAAGACAGGCTGGAATTTTCCACCAATACGGCAGCCATCATCCCCAGCCGCTTCAGCCTGGTGAACTATGAGTACATGTTCACCGCTATCGAGCAGTTGCCCACCTATATGGCCAACAGCTTCATCTTGGCCATCGGCACCACAGTGATCCAGGTATTCTGCTCTTCATTGGCGGGTTACGCTTTCAGCCGCTTGCACTTCAGAGGGCGCGATTTGATCTTCGTGAGCATCATCGTCTCGATGTTCATCCCGCGCTCCGGTGGCCTGATGGCGTTGTACGAACTGATGACGTTCCTGCATCTGCGCAACAGTCTATTTGGCCTAATATTGCTGTTCGGCTCCGGGGTGCCCGTCACCATCTTTATCATGCGCCAGACCTTCCTCTCCATACCACGGGAGATTGAAGAATCGGCACTGATCGACGGCGCAAACTGGTTCACGGTATTTTGGCAGATTGCTCTGCCCCTGGCAGCCGGCGGCATCGTCGTCGTAGCAACGCTGGCCTTCATCGGCGCATGGAGCGACTTCATCACCACCTACACGCTGATCGACCGCGATAATCAGATGACCATCTCCGTCGGGATTCAGAAGGTGCTGGCCACCAGTTATGAATCGGCGCTTTCGCCGCGCTTCCGCGGCCAGTTCGCCGGCGAAGCCTCGGATGCGACGATGCTCGTCTTCGCAGCCTTCCCGGTGGTCGTGATCTATGCACTGCTGCAAAAGTGGTTCATGCAGGGCTTGATGGAAGGCGCAGTGAAGATTTAGCGCGCCACCCATTCAAAACAAGCGACAGGTTGACTGCAATAAAAAACCTCCGGGGAGGTGTAACTTCCCGGAGGTTTTTTGTTCCCAGACCTATTCGTCCAATTCACTAGGCGGCAACCCAAGCGGCAGAGGCGCGGGGCGCTCACAGGTGCTCGCCATCTCGATGTGCTTGGACGTGTACGAGGCATCGTGGATGCTTTGCATCACGTCCAGCACGTGATAAGCCAACTGGCCGTTGGCGCGGTGCGGCCGGCCGGAGCGCAGGGCATAGGCCATATCGGCGATGCCCAGGCTGCGGCTGTTTTCTGCGCGCAGCGGAAGCAGCGGCACTTCTTCCCACGCTTTGGTTTCCGGCTTCCATAGCTTCACGGGGCCACCAAAAGTGTTCGGGTCCGGCACGCTCAGGCTGCCTTCGCTGCCGTAAATCTCGATGCGCGGCAACTGGCATGCCCACACGTCGAAGCTGGTGATGATGTTGCCCACCACGCCGCTGGCAAAGTCCATCACGCCGTTGATGTAGGTAGGCGTCTCCACTTTGATCTTCGTCCCTTTGCGCGGGCCGCTGCCGATGGTGCGTTCGGCAAAGGAAATCTGCGCGGAGCCGGTCACGCGGCGCACCGGGCCCAGGAGCGTCACGAGCGCCGTCACGTAGTAGGGCCCCATATCGAACATAGGGCCGCCGCCTACCTGGTAGAAGAAGTCCGGGTTTGGATGCCAGGGTTCCGGGCCGCGCCCCAGCATGAAAGCCGTGGCGCCCAGCGGCTTGCCAATCGCACCGTCGTCGATTAACTTCCGGCAGGTCTGCAAGCCAGCGCCCATGAACGTATCGGGGGCGCATCCTACACGCAGGTTGCGCTCTTTGGCAATCTGGAGCATGCGTTGCGCGTCGGCGCGCTGAATGGCAAGCGGCTTCTCGTTATAAATGCTCTTGCCGGCCTGCAACGCTCGTAACGCAATCTCGCCGTGGGCGGCAGGGGGCGTCAGGTTCAACACGATGCTGATTCCCGGGTCGGCCAGGATCTCATCCGCGCTGCACACGCGCGGCACGCCGTGTTCCTTGGCCTTCGCCTGCGCCAGTTCCGGGATGGCATCGGCACACGCGACCACTTCGAGAATGTCGAACGTCTTGGCGACACTCAGGTACGTCCCGCTGATGTTGCCACATCCAATGACACCGATTTTGGTTTTGCTTATCATCTTGTTATGCTCCACGGCGTAATATGGCTCAGAATGTGCCGGAGCGCAAGCGCAGAATTTATGCACCCTCGTTCACACGATTGCCACTCCAGGGCAACACGTCCAGCAGGCCGGGGCGCTTCTCGGGCCGGGCTTCTTCCTTAGCGCGCCCATCGTTGTTGAGCTTGGCCAACAGGCCGGCCAACTCCTCCTCGGGGTCACGGAATTGCATCGCATACAAGCGGGCATACATGCCGTTGAGGCGCATCAGTTCCTCATGCGTCCCCAGTTCGATGATGCGCCCGCCATCCAGCACGGCAATCCGGTGCGCCACCTTGATCGTGCTCAGGCGGTGCGCGATGATGACGGTCGTGCGGCCCTGCATCAAGCGGTTCAAAGCTTCCTGCACCAGGCCCTCCGATTCGTTGTCCAGCGAGCTGGTCGCCTCGTCCAGCAGCAGGATGCGCGGGTCTTTCAAAATCGCGCGCGCGATGGCAATCCGCTGGCGTTGGCCGCCGCTGAGCCTGGCTCCGCGCTCGCCCACCACGGTGTCATATTGCTTCGGGGACTCCATGATGAAGTCGTGCGCATTGGCTGCCTTAGCCGCGGCGATCATCTCCTCCTCGCTCGCATCCAGGCGCCCATACAAAATGTTCTCGCGAATCGTGCCGCCGAACAGGATGGTCTCTTGCGGCACAATCGCCATCTGCTCACGCAAGCTTGCCTGCGTCACCGCGCGCAGGTCGTGCCCATCGATCTGGATGCTGCCGCTGGTCGGGTCATAGAAGCGCGGGATCAGGTTAAAGATGGTGCTCTTGCCTGCGCCGCTAGGGCCTACCAACGCCAAAATCTCGCCGGCCTCCACGTTCAGCGTTACGTCGTGAATCACGGGCACGTCGTTCTCATAGCTAAACGACACGTCCTTGAAGCTGATGCGCCCATCGCAAGAGGGCAGACGCACGGCATCCGGGGCGTCCTGCACGCCGGGTTTGGTGTCCAGGATTTCAAACACGCGCTGCACGCCGCCCACCGCGGCCCGCAACTGGGCATATAGCCCACCCAACCCACCCAGGCTCCCGGCAATCGAGATACCGTACATCAAAAAGCCGGTGATCATCGCCAGCGACAGGTGCCCGGCAATGACCTCACGCCCGCCGTACCAGAGGATCGCGCCGATCGAGCCAAACCCCAGGAACATCATTACCGAGCCAAACAGTGAATTCAGCACCGCCATGCGCAAGGAAGCCTGAAACGTCTTCTCCAGCGCATTGTTATAACGTTGCGTCTCATACGTCTCGCGGCCAAAGCTCTTCACCACGCGCACGCCCTGCAAGCCTTCTTCGGCCACAATGGTGGAGTCGGCCAGTTGGTCCTGGATATGCGTGCTGCTCTTCTGGATGCGGCGGCCAAACGTAAAAGCGATCAATATTATCACCGGCACCAACGCCAGGATGAACAGGGTGAACCCCGCGTTCATCGAAAGCACGATGACGATGGAACCGATCAGCGACACGACCTGGCTGAGCAACGACGTGATGTTGGTGGTCAGCATCGTGCGCATCTGCGTGACGTCGCTGGAAAGCCTAGAAACCAGGTCCCCCACCCGCCGGTTCGAGTAGAACTGCAGCGACAGTTTTTGCAACTGGCCATATAAGGAGGCGCGCAAGTCATAGACGATGTGCTCACCGATATAGGCCAGCAGATAAGACTGCAAGAACGAGAAAGCCGCCTGCAACCCAAAGATGCCCACCAGCAGCAGGGCCATCATGTTGAGCGCACCATAGTCCTGCACTTTGGTGACTGAATCCAAAAGTTGGACAATCAACAATGGGAACGCTAACCCGGCACCGCTGGATGCAAGCAACGCTACGACAGCCAGGGCCATGCGCCCCCAATATGGTTTCAGGTAACCAAATAAACGTCTCCAATTGACCGCCTTAAAAGATATGGCGGCTTCATTTTCACTGGATTGGGCCAACCCTTGCCGGCTGCCGCGATCCGGATGTCGATTCATCATCGTAATATCTCCTTCATCGCGAAGAAGGGTAAAGCGGCTGTGTAAACTCAGTTTAAATTGCGCGATAGGATGCGCGAATCTTCACAAATCATTCATACAAATTCGTGGATCACATCCCGCCTGGATTCTCAGGAAGATAAAACGTGAATCTGCGCCAACCATTCGGATGGATTCGCGCAAATTCGTGGACACAGATTCGTGGATTAGTTGGAGAGGGCGTGAGCGGGGTCTATTGGCAGACACACGGTGAAGCGCGTGCCGGCGCCAAGTTTGCTCTGCACGCTGATAGTTCCCCTGTGCATCTCGACAATCTTGCGCGTGATCGAAAGCCCCAACCCGCTGCCGGCGATGGAACGATCACGCGCCTTATCTGCCTTATAAAAACGTTCAAAGATGCGTGCCTGGTCGCCTTCGGCGATGCCGATTCCCGTATCGCTAATGCAAAACACAACTGCGCCATCCTGGCGGCGGAGTTCAACGCGCACACCCCCCTCCGCCGGGGTAAATTTGATGCTGTTGTGGATCAGGTTGATCCACACCTGGCTCAGCAGGTCCTGATCGGCCGTGATAGTGATCGCTTCCAGCGAAACATCCATATCCAGTGACTTCTCGGACCATTGCGGTTCGCAGGCCAGGATCAGGTCACGGATTTGCTTATCCAGGCGGTAGGACACCGGCTCAAACTTTGCATGTTCCGACTCCAACGCGGCCAGCTTGAGCAAATCTTCGGTGATCCTGGATAGGCGCCTGCTTTCTGTCTCGATGATGCTGAGATAATGGTGTCTCTCTTCAGGGCTCAGTTGGTCATTCTGTAATGCACGTGCGAAGCCGCGAATGGATGTGAGCGGCGATTGAATTTCGTGTGACACGTTGGAGATGAACTCCTGGCGCATGCTCTCAAGCTGATCCAGCCCAACGGCCATATTATTGACGCTCTTCACCAGGACGCCCAGCACGCCGTCGAAAGGGCCGTCATCCCGGTGCTCAGGGCTGATCCGCACGCTAAAATCGCCCTTGGCGATGCGCTCCATCGCCTCGATCAGCGGCCCAAAAACACCCATCTGCGATTCGACCTGCCTGGGACGAAAAAACCGCCCAAAGCTGAACGAAATCACCCCAAGCAGCACAATCCCCAGCACCGAGTTGATGATTTGCACCAGCCAGGCCGATGGATGCACCCCTGTGAGGTTGAAGAGAAAGGCCGTCAAGAAATAGACGATGGTTAGCGACAGAATCAGAGACGCCAAGATCGCCACAAACCATGTGATGCCCCAGAACCGTGCCCTCCGGCGAGACCTCATGGATGCGTCTCCATGCGATAGCCCAGCCCACGAATCGTGCGAATCCTAAAGGAATGTTTCTCTTCGGGGAAGCGCTCGCGCAGCCGGTTGATGTGCACGTCCAACGTGCGCTCATTGCCGTCAAAATCAAAGCCCCAAATGTCCTCAATCAATTGCTCGCGCGAAAACGTCTTGCCTGGGAAGCTCGCCAGCTTGAATAAAAGCTCAAACTCCTTCAACGGCAGGGTCATATCTTCGCCGTTGAGCGTGACTTCGAACGTTTTATGGTTCATGCTCAGTTCGCCCAGTTGAATCGTCTGTGACGACTCGATCCGGTAACGCTTGAGCAATGCCTTCACACGCACGACCAGTTCCAGCGGCTCGAAAGGCTTGACCAGGTAATCATCGGTCCCCAACTGGAAACCTTTCACCTTCTGGCTCGTTTCCCCTTTGGCGGTGAGCATGAGTAGGGGAATATCGTATGCTTCGCGCAGCTCACGACACAGCTCCCAGCCATCCATATTCGGCATCATGATATCGAGGATGACCAGGTCCACCTTGACAGACTCAAGCTCCTTTAATGCCTGCACGCCATCGGCAGCTTCGTAAACGTCAAAGCCCTCGTTGCGAAGGAAAATTGTCACCAATTCTCGTATATGCGGATCATCATCCACGATGAGTAGCTTGCTCATGACACATCACATATCCTTACACCGAACAAGGATAATCCGCTTGTGTAAACCGAATGTAAACGGCGTCCGCAGAGATCAACGGAACAGGAATTGGCTAGCAGCAGGGACAAGCGAGGTTGCCCGCCCCTGCCAAAGGTTCAAAGCATTACTTCGCCGGCCAGGCGCGTTCATAGCCGGCCAGGATGCGGTTCCACATCTTGATGGCCTCTTCGTCGAGCGTCTGGCGGGCAGGATCGGCCCTGAACCAGGCCAGCGCCCTGCGCACCCCTTCCGTCCAGGGCACCGTGGCGACGAAATCAGGCACGAAGCGCTTGATCTTGGTGTTATCGAACACAACGCTGTAGATTTTGTCACCGATCAGGCTGCCATAGGAGGAAGGATCGTATGCGGCAATCAGGTCGGATGGGATGTGCACAATATTCGGCTCCACGCCCAGGGCATGTGCCAGTTCGACGTAAATCTGGTTCCAGTTCAGCACTTCATCGGAAGTGATGTGGAAGGCATGACCAATCGCCTGTTCGCGCCCCAGCAGGCCCACCAGGCCCTTGGCAAGGTCACCATTCCACGTCAGCGGCCACAGCGAAGTGCCGTCGCCGGGGACAATCACTTTGCCACCCTGTTGCATGCGATCCACGATGGTCCAGGGGTGCTGCCAGCTCCCGGTGATCATGGGGATCTGGCTGGGGCCATAGGTCAATGAAGGCCGGATGATGGTAATCGGGAAACCGCGTTCGCGATATTCCAGCATCAGGCGCTCTTCACAGGCGATCTTATTTTGCGAGTAGGCCCAATGCGGGTTCGCCAGGGGCGTATCTTCGGTGATCAGGTAGTAGTTGGGTGGCTTCTGATAGACGCTGGCCGAGCTGATGAAAATGAACTGGCGCGTCTTACCGCTAAACAGGGCGATGTCGTTCTCGATATCCGCCGGGGTAAAGGCCACCCAGTCCACCACAGCGTCGAAGTGTTGTTGCCCAAGCAAGGCCGAGACACTTTGCCGGTCGGCGTGAATATCGCCCGCCAGGAGATGCGCTCCTTCCGGCACATCATATTTCTTCGTCCGGCCACGGTTGAGAATGGTGAGGTCAATCCCGCGCTCCACCGCCAACTGAGAACTTGCCGAGCTGATCAGTCCCGTCCCGCCGATGAATAAGACTTTCACTGCAATCTCCTGTATGTTGAATTGAGTGGAGTATAACTAAAATAGTTACATCGAGGCCCAGGTATGGGCTGACGAGCCGCTGCGGGCTTACTTACCAAGCGTCAGGCCGGGGTAACCTCCTCCGGCGGGTTGCACCAGCGCAGGCCCGTCGTTTGCGGGCGTATTCACGCGCCGCGACACCGGGTAGACCTCCATTTGATCGGCGGGGTAAGGCTTTAGCATCGACAGCAGCGCCAGCGACTCCAGGCTGTCGTCCAGCCAGTCTGCTTCCAGCTCGCGCGGGAGAATCGCCGGCATACGATTGTGGATGGGGGACATCAACGCGTTGGGCTCGGTGGTGATGATGGTGCACGTGCGGCGTAATTCACCTGTAGGGGCCTTCCACATTTCCCACAGCCCAGCCATGGCAAAGGGCTCTCCATTTTTTAAACGCGCATACATGGGTGTCTTGGTTTTCCCATCCATCCCTTTGCGCCACTCGTAGAACCCATCGGCCAGCACCAGGCAACGGCGCTTCCTGAACGCCGAACGGAAGGTGGGCTTCTCGGCCAACGTTTCGGCGCGCGCGTTGATCAACTGTGAGCCCATCCCTGCATCTCTGGACCAACTGGGGATGAACCCCCACTGAGCCATCGAAAGCCGGTCCGGCGATTCGTTTAGCACCACAGCGATATTCTGCGTGGGGGCGATATTGTAATGCGGGGTGATTGATTCATCCGCAATGCTCAGATGAAAACGCGCCAACAGCTCTTCCTGCTCAATTGCTAAAGTAAATCGTCCACACATAGTACAGCCATTATAGAACGCCCGTTCTAGTGCGTCAAGCAAACAAAAAATATCAGACTTGTCAAGCGCCGTACCCGGCGCAGAAGTCTGACATTTTGCAGAAATCCGGCGTTTTCAGCGCCTCTTACTGGCGCAGCGCGTCCACCACGGGGCGATTCTTACCGTTCGGGTCGATGATGGAATACCACTTCATCTGTTCGCAAGGGTCGGGGTAGAGCGGTGAACGGCTGAAGTCGTAGTTCCACAAGAACATCACGCCCATCCAGGGCCAGTTGGTCTTTGCGTAATCGAAGGCCCGCTTGACGTAATCCGCCTGTTGTGCCTCACTCACGCGCTGCCAGTCCAGGTCGGGCCAGGAACAACTCATCCCCTCTTCCGCAGGGTTGATCAACCAACCGAATTCGGTCGCCCACATCTGCTTATCACTGGCGCCATATTGCTCCATCAAGGCGCGGTGCGCTTCCGCGCGCCGGAAGGCCAACCCGTTCACGCCTTCCGCGCTGGGGTCCTGCTCCGGGGGATAGGCATAACCATAGGGGTGAAACCCATAGGCATCGAAGACGTTCGCCGCGCCGGCCTGGAACATCGCCTGGGCATATTTCAGGTCGTCCATGTGCCCCGCTCCATCGCCCCCGGTGGGCGCCAGGCCGGCCGACACCACGATGGCTGAAGGGTCGGCAGATTTGATGCGCGCATAGGCCACCGCCAACAATCGCGTATAAAGCACCGGGTCGGGTTGGCCATTCCCCCACTCGCGCGACAGGTTCACCTCGTTGCCGATGGCGTAAGCCTGGATCAGCCCCTTATGCTCACGCGCCGTGCGCTCCAGGTCGTCAGCCCAGGCATTCACATCTTCCGTTCGGCCACTGATGGCATTGCCCAACGGGACACGATAGAGAATCTTGAACGATGCCACTGGATAATCGGGCGGCAGAAAAACCTCGATCCATTGAAACTTTAAATCCACCAACAGCCCAACCTGCGAGCTATCGGCCACGTTGATGCCGCGTTCGGCCTGCAATTGCTGGGCCTGCGGCGCAGCAACGGCTGATTTAGGGTAGCTACTAAGCAAGGCCAATGCGCCAAGCCCACTCGGCCTGGCACAAGCAACGGCCACAAGCAGGACAACGCTTAAAGCAAATAGCTTGATCGTCTTTCTATGGTTCGTGTGTCGCATTCATCTCAACCATTGTTTGTCTTCGTCTGGCCTTGCTCACGCGCCTGCTGTTGGCGCTGTTGAAAAGCCAGAATCGTAAAAGCTTCGGAGATATCATCTATCCCAATCAGGCCCAGGTAGGCCGATCCGTCATAGACCGCCGCGATGGGTTGGCCTTGCGTCTGCAACTTCTCGGCCACTTCCTGCAGCGTCGTCGACGCGTCCACCTTCAACACGTCGCGTTCCATGATCTCCGTGACGTATAAATCGGTGGGATGGCTTGCCATAGCCCGTAACACATCGTTGCGCGTCACGATGCCCAACAAGTTGCTGCCCTGCAACACGGCAAAGTCCGGCTGATAGCTGGTGAGCAGATAATCGACCGCCTTGCTCACCCGGTCGCCCACGGCCAGCGTCAACGCATGCTTGTTATAGGCATCTCCCACCCGCAACGTCTTCAACACCGTCTTCGACTCGGCAGTTGCGGTCTCCTGGTTTGCGCCGAAGAAGATATACGCCGCAATCAGCGCCAGAATGAAATTGCCATTGATGAGCGCGTAGATGCCGATCACAATCGCCAGCAACTGGCCCACCACCGACGCCACGCGCGTCGCGCGCCGGTAACCCATGAACATCGCCAGGATGGCGCGGAATGCCCGCCCGCCATCCAGCGGGAATGCGGGGATCAGGTTAAAGGCGACCAGTGTGACATTTGCCGCCAGCAACCACAATACGAGCCCCTGCAAGCTGGGCGTCTCAAATTCCTGCACCAACCCTTGCCCATTCAGCATGCTGATGCCACCGGTGCTGCCCAGGGCAATGAATAGGACCAGCGCGATCACCACGTTGACCAACGGTCCGGCGATGGAGATCAACAGATCGTGCAAGGGCTTATCTGGGTTCTTAGTGATATAGGCCACGCCGCCTATCGGGAATAGCACAATCTGGCGCACGGGGATGCCAAAATGCTTGGCAACGACGCTGTGCCCCAGTTCGTGCAATGTGACGCACGTGAACAGCAGGATCATCAACACCACGCCGTACAATGCGCCGTCGGCAGTGCCCGTCAGCCCACCCCACTCTACTGCGCCCAGGATGAGGATCAGAAAGAAAGTGACGTGCACTTTAATGTCGATACCATCCACTTGCGCAATACGAAATGACCACCCCATCGCAACACCTCAATATGCCGGGTGGGAGCGTATCCTCACCCACCCGGTGAATGCTTATCAGCGCTGTTCCATCACCAATCCAGCGGTCTGGACGGTGTAAGGCATGAAGGTGTCCAACAGACGCCCCGGGATACGCCCGGTAAGCACCATGCCATGCTCTTCGGGCACTTCTATATCCACAACCCCCTCACGCCGGAAGAGCGCCATCAGGTCGCCTGCTTTGTAAGGCAAGCGGACTCTCAATGGCACCATACGTTCATAGAGCACCTGCTCCACTTCTTTTAGCAAATCGTCCAACCCCGTCTTGCGCAGCGCAGATACGCGCACGCCGTCACTCAATAGCCCCTGCGGTGTAAAGCGCGGCACGTGCGCGTTCGCCGGGCGACTTTCTAACCGGGCCAACTTGTCCGATTTGTTTAGCGCGATCACCATTGGTTTATCGCCCGCGCCCAGTTCGGCCAGCGTATCCATCACCGTCTGTGCCTGCGCCAGCGCGTCGGGATGCGTCACGTCCACCACGTGCAACAGCGCGTCGGCCTCGGTGATCTCTTCCAGCGTCGCGCGGAACGCCGCGACCAGTTGCGTCGGCAACTTCTGGATAAACCCTACCGTATCGGTGAAGAGCACCATGTGCCCACCCGGCAGGTGCACACGGCGCGTGGTTGGGTCCAACGTGGCAAAGAGTTTATTCTCGACCAGCACATTTGCATTCGAAAGCGCATTCAACAAAGTGGATTTGCCGGCATTGGTATATCCAACAATCGCAACCACCGGGATCTCGTTGCGGCGGCGATGCGCCCGGTGCTGCGCGCGTTGTGCACGCACATCTTCCAATTCGCGGCGCAGATGCGTCATGTGCTCACGAATGCGCAAGCGGTCAATTTCCAACTGTTTTTCGCCTGGGCCACGCAACCCCACACCGCCGTTGCCGCTGCGTCCCGCGCCGCCGCCGGCCTGGCGTGCCAAGTGCGTCCACAGGCGGGTCAGTCGCGGCAATCGATATTGATACTGAGCCAGCTCCACCTGCAGCGCACCTTCGCGCGTCTGGGCGTGCTGCGCAAAAATGTCGAGGATGAGCGCCGAACGGTCCAATACCATCACCGTATCTCCCAGCGCTTCTTCCAACTCACGTTGATGCCGTGCCGATAGTTCATCATCGAAGACAACGACATCAAAATTGAGAGCGGTGTGCCAGGCCAGTAACTCTTCCACTTTCCCCGATCCAATATAGGTGTTGGGGTTGGGGGTTTCGAGGGTTTGAGTCGTCTCGCCTACAACTTCCAGGCCGGCCGTCTCACATAGCAGCGCCAATTCCTGCATCGACGCTTCCAATGCCAGCCGTGCGTGTTGCTGCTTATAATCCTCGCCGGTGAGGTTTACTCCCACGAGAAATGCGCGTGGTGCGTCTATACGAGTCTCTAGCTTTAGCTTACTTTTTGGCATAAATCTTAAAAGTTGTTCGATTGCACTCCTTCTTAATTCAATTGTGCGTCACTCAAGGTGCACCCAATTACAACATAATCTTACAGCATTTAGATTAACGTTTCCGGATCTGTAACGTCATGTGGTCTTGCGTGATGTGAATGGACTGGAACCAATAGTATTGCGCGGCTTGATCCAACAACCCTTGCAACCATGTGATAAATGGGCCTACAACGCTGGTTGGCACCGCTATCCACCCAAAGGTTGACCCTGGGATCTCCAATACATTCAAGGCCACTGCTTGAGGCGTTACCACTAGCTTGCCATTTTGTGCCTGCACGCCCAATCCCAACACCACCCGTCGATTTCCTAATGCTTTTAAGCGTATGTTTAAACCTATATCACCGCTCTGCAAGAACTGCATATGAACTTCGCTGAGGGGTGAATCCGGCTGAACCAGCAACCTGTCGGCGAGCGAGGTTGCCTTCACGTTATCGTAATCAAGGCTCGTAGATTCACCAGGCTGCATGGACGAAAGCGCGGCAATCTCACCGGCAGCCTGCACCCCGGCACTTGGCTGCACTGGCACCGGCTTGAGCGTGATCGACACGAAGTTGCTGGCCAAAATGCCGCCGCTGAACCCACACAGCAACACCAGCACAAACATGGCGCCGAGGACAATGCCGATGCGCAACGCTTTGTCGGGAGGCAGATTCAGGAATGACTTCGATGTGCCGGCTGAGTCTTCAGTGGGTGTAATAGGGCGAAAGAGTGAGGGGGTCGCCACCGCGGCGGCGCGTATAACGCTCCAATCGACATTTGGGCGCAATTGAATACAGCGATCCAGTAACTGTGGCACGCGTCCGGTGCGTCCGAAATATTCCAGCAAAGCCACCACTTTCGCGGCTTTGCCATCACCGGGCAGGCCGCTGTAATCCACGCCCAGATCGAAGCACAACGACTCCAGGTCGTCTACCTCGAAATAGGCAAGCATGTTCTCGCGCAGTTGCGCCGGCGGTGTCAACTCCTGCGAAGCATGCGTTTGTGTGTTCCCCATCAGGCCATCGTATAAACACACTTCGACGCCACGAGGGACTGAGATAGCCCCTCGTAGCGTCAATGTTATTGCGCCCTCACGAGTCTATTGGAGTAGGGCGCTTGCCGAACAGTCTTACGACGCGATGCGCTCGACGGCTTCTTTGATGCGCTTGGTGGCAGTGCCCAACGAAATGCGCACGTAGCCTTCGCCATGCTCGCCGAAAGCGGTGCCCGGCGTGAGCGAGACGCCCTTCTTTTCCAGCAGATACTCCGCCCATTCGGAAGCGGTTTTGAACGCGGGCGGGATGCGTGCCCACACGTAGATGGTGGCCTGCGGCACCTCCACCTCGCAACCGGCGGCGCGCAACCCGGCGACGACCAGGTCGCGGCGCTCCTTGTAGGTCTCCTGGCGCTCAAACAGCCATTCCTGGTCGCCTGTGAGTGCGGTAATGGTGGCATCCTGGATGCCGATATAGGGACCGGAATCCACGTTGCTCTTCAGCATACCAATCAGCCGCACGGCCTCGGCATTACCCAGGATCACGCCCACGCGCATACCAGCCATGTTGTGGCTCTTGGAGAGCGAAAAGAACTCAATCGCGGTTTCTTTCGCACCGGGGATTTGCAATATGCTGGGAGCCAGATAACCGTCATAGCCGTTCTCACAATAGGGGTTATCGTGGCACAGCAGGATATTGTGCTGCTTGCAGAACGCCACTGCCTTCTCGAAGAACGAAAGCGGCGCCGTCGCGCCCGTTGGGTTGTTTGGATAGTTCAACCACACCAGCTTGGTCTTGGCAAGCACATCCGCGGGGATGGCGTCCAGGTCCGGCAGCCAGTTATTCTCTTTCAACAGCGGCATGTAATAAGGAATACCACCGGCGATCTCCGTGCCTGCCGTGTAGGTCGGGTAGCCTGGGTCGGGCACCAAGGCATAGTCACCTGGGTTCAGATAGGCGAACGCGGTGTGATAAATCCCTTCCTTAGAGCCAAGCAGCGGCAGCGACTCTTTTTCCGGGTTCAATTCAACGCCAAAACGGCGCGCATAATATTGTGCAAATGACTTGCGGAACGTAGCGCTGCCGGTGAAACCGCCATACCCATGCTTATTGGGGTTACGCGCAGCAGCGATCAAGGTATCAATAATGGCATCGTTCGGCGGCAGGTCCGGTGAGCCCATATCCAGCGCGATGATATCCATACCACCGGCTTTCAGTTCATCTTTGCGCTTGTTCAACTTGGCAAACACGTAGGGTTTGACAACAGACATCCTTTGTGCAGGTGCGATCATCCTTTGTACTCCTTTCGCAACATTCACCGAAGTATACTGGCGTCTGGCTATTTTTCACTTCCCAACCACGCGACCAGTGTTCGCCCGACTCGTTCCAGGCTATCGGGACTGATTTTATCAGGCGTGTCCTGGGTGGTGTGCCAGGGGGGATAATCGAAGTCGATGATGTCCACCGCCTTCCAGCCGCGCATCAGGAAAGGCGTGTGATCGTCCTCCATGCTCCACTTATATTGCTTGATGAACTGATCGCCATACCCCAATGCCGCCGCGGTATCCCAGATGGCGCCCGCAACCTGGGCATTGGAGTTACGCTCCAGGTAGATATCCTGCTGCGCATCACCGATCATATCGATCACCACCACCGCCGTCGGCGTGATCGTGAGCGAATTGGCATAGTAAGTGGACCCAACGATCCAGTCCCAGCCATCCAGGTCACCGTTGTCTTCTGCGTCAAAGAACACCAGCCGGACTTGCCGATCTGGCTTTTGGATGCGCAACACACGCGATAGCTCCAAGAGCACGGCGACGCCGCTGGCGCCGTCGTTCGCACCCGGCACTGGCTCGTTTGGGTGCGCCGCGTCCTGGTCGGCCCGGCGGCGCGTGTCATAGTGCGCCCCCAGAATGATCACATCGGCCGTGCCCTCCCCTTTGACGCCGATCAGGTTGCGCACCGGCGTTTGCTGATACGTGAAGTCCTGGGTTTGGGTTTGCCAGCCATTTGCACTCAGTTCGGCCAGTACCTCATCGCCCAGTTGGTGATTTGCAGCGCTGCCCGTGATGCGTGGCCCCAGCGCCACCTGCTGCACCACCGAGTCGTAAGCACGCGCACCAGAAAATTCCAGGGTCGGCACCGTGGCAGTGGCGGCAGGCGACGGTGTAAGCGTGGGCGATGCCTGTGGTGCCGGCGTCGCGCTGGGTTGAGGCGTCACAGGCTGGCAAGCCACCATCAAACACACGCTCACGGCCCACCAGCAGGCGCGTTGGATGAAACGCATCGAATTCACCACCCTTCCTTACGCAGATTCCGGCTGGCTATGCTCGGCGCGCGCATGCAGTAGTGAATCATCCGTTGCCGCCAGGAAGGTCTGCATATCCTGGATGGCGCGCTCGGCATATTGCTTCGAGCGCTTGCGTTTGTCTTTCAAGGGGTTCTCCAGTGGTGGCAAAATGCCAAACGCCGCTTTCATGGGTTGAAAGTCCTTCGGGTCGGCATGTGAGATGTAGTAACACAGCGCACCCAACATCGTCGTGGGCGGCAATTCAATCAGCGGTTTCCCCTGCGCATGCCGCGCAACGTTGATGCCCGCGACTAACCCGGTCGCGACGTTCCCCACGTACCCCTCGGCGCCAATCAACTGGCCGGCAAAGAACAAGGCGGCATCCGGGTTGGCAGGGTTGCCCGCCCGGAAGCGCAACGTGGCATCCAGCAACAAAGGAGAGTTCATGAATGTGTTGCGGTGCATCTGGCCATAGCGCACGAATTCGGCATCTTTCAAACCGGGGATCATGCGCAACACGCGGTCTTGCTCGGGGAACTTCAGGTTGGTCTGAAAGCCGACGATATTGAAAAGCGACCCGGCGAGGTTGTCCTGGCGTAGTTGCACCACGGCGTAGGGGCGCCGGCCGGTGCGCGGATCCTTGATTCCCACCGGGCGCATCGGGCCAAAGGCCAGCGCATCGCGCCCGCGCCGCGCCATCACCTCAATCGGCAAACAGCCCTCAAAGAACTGATCGTGGCGCATCTCAAAATCGCGCAGCGTCGCCGTCTCGGCAGCCAACAACGCATCGACAAAGGCATAGTATTCATCGCGCGACATGGGGCAGTTGATGTAATCGCCTTCTCCCATGTGCTCACCCGGTGCCGTGACGGTGCCGTCACTGTGCACGCCATAGCGCGAAGCCCGGAAGGCCACGCTGAAATCCAGCGACTCCAGCGTCACAATCGGGGCGATGGCGTCCCAGAAATACAGGTGCTGGCTGCCGGTCAGGCGGGCAATGTCGGCGGCCAAAGCGTCGGAGGTAAGCGGGCCGGTGGCGATGACGGCGGTGCCATCCGGGACGCGCGTCACTTCCTCGCGCTTCAACACAATGTTTGGGTGTGCCTGGATGCGCTCGGTGACGGCTTGGGCAAACACCTCACGATCCACCGCCAGCGCGCCACCCGCCGGCACAGTGGCATGTTCGGCACATTCCATCAACAGCGACCCATACGTGCGCAACTCGTGCTTCAAAAGCCCCGGCGCGCGATCCACCAGGTCGGAACCGAGCGAATTGCTGCACACCAGTTCGGCCAGCCGGTCGGTCGTATGGGCCGGGGTCATCTTGTGCGGGCGCATCTCATAGAGCTGCACGCGCATACCGCGCTGCGCGGCCTGCCAGGCCGCTTCCGTGCCGGCCAACCCGCCGCCGACCACAATCACCTCTGACATAGGTTCATTCACCTCTCATCCTTCTTCCTGCTTCACGCGTGAATCGTATCACGAGGTTCTCTGTTCAAGATGACGTCGCGTTGATGTGCCATGGTAGGCACGAGTTTCACACCCGCGTTCGTGCGGAGCCGGCGAATCATGCTTTGTGCGTTACCTGCCGCGCAACCACCCGGCGGACAGAACATTAGTTCTATAATGGGGGCATGGACGCAACAGCAAAACTTGAGTTGTTCGCCAATTACATGAGCCTGGAACCGGCCGAAGAGCACGTTGCACGTCAACCCACCCCTGTTTCTGGCTCCGCCGCGTTGCGCGAAGCGCGCGCCCCCTACGAACCAATGCCAGCCTCCGCCTACCGCGCCGCGCCGTGCGGTCACTCGCCGGCGGAACTGCGCCGCCTCTCGGAATCGGGGGGGGCCGGCAACGTCAGCCAGGCAAAGCGTGAGGCGCTCGGCATCTCCTACGCCAGCATGTCCGGCGGCAAGCGCATCGCACTGCTCAAGACGCTGCTCACATCGGCCTGCGAACGCAATTGCTACTATTGCCCGTTTCGTGCCGGGCGCGATTTCCGGCGCGCCACCTTCAAACCCGACGAAATGGCCAAAGCGTTCATGGAGCTTTATCGCTCGCGCATTGCAGAGGGGTTCTTCCTCAGTTCCGGCATCGCCGGCGGTGGCATTCGCACCGAGGATCAACTGATCGACACCGCCGAAATCCTGCGCCGCAAAATGGGCTACACCGGCTACCTGCATCTGAAGATCATGCCCGGTTCGCAACGTGCGCAGGTGGAACGCGCCATGCAACTGGCCGACCGCGTATCGATCAACCTGGAAGCGCCCAATTCCAACCGGCTGGCGCGCCTGGCACCTCACAAGATATTCATCGACGAATTGCTGAAGCCCCTGCAATGGGTGGAAGAAATCCGGCGCACCCGCGCGCCGCAATATGGCTGGAAAGGCAAGTGGCCTTCTTCGGTGACGCAGTTCGTGGTGGGCGGCGCAGACGAAAGCGACCTGGAGATCATGAGCATCAGCGCAGAATTGATCAAGCGCTTGCGCCTGTCGCGCGTATATTACTCCGCGTTTCACCCCGTCATCGATACGCCCCTGGAAAATCACCCCCCCGAAAGCCCCGTGCGCGAGTTCCGGCTATATCAATCTTCCTTCCTGCTGCGCGATTATGGGTTTGACCTGGAGGATTTGCCCTTCACCAACGCCGGGAACTTGCCGCTGGAAGTGGACCCCAAGATTGCCTGGGCGCAAGCGAACCTGGCCGAAGCGCCGGTGGAAATCAACCAGGCCGAACGACAACAACTGCTGAAGGTGCCCGGCATCGGCCCACAAGGGGTGACCCAAATCCTGGATGCGCGACGCAAGGGGAAATTGCACACCCTGCGCGACTTACAGCGCATAGGTGTGATAGCATCTCGCGCAGCGCCTTTTATTCTGCTGGATGGGCGCCGCCCTCCGAGGCAACTCAGCTTATGGTAAACGATGCGCAAGGAATTTCACGTTCCAATCATCGGTTCGCTGCTCAAGCAACTGCGGCACATGTCGCTGGTCAACGAATTCATGCTCCTCAGCGCCGTCATCCTGCTGTTTGGCGCACTGGTCATCGGCTGGTGGATCAATCGCGAGATTGAGCAGCAGGTGCTGGACAACAGCCTGAAGACCACGGCGGTCTTCGTCGATAGCACCATCGCCCCGCATCTGTGGGAACTGAGCGACCTGAGCAACATCACCGACGCTCAGAAAAAGCACCTGGATCAGCTCCTGAAATCGAATATCCAGTCCGGGGAATTCGTGGCCTTTCACATCGCCAAACCCGACGGCACGCTGGTCTATAGCAGCCTGGATATTCCACTCGGCACAGACATGCGCACCCCTGGGATGGAAGCCGCGCTGAGCGGGCAAATGTATAGCGAAGAAACGCACCAGGTAGACTTTGCGCCGCCCTCCGCTCAGCAATTCCCCACCATGATCGAGACCTACTTCCCAGTGTACGACGAAGCGGGGACGAAAATCATCGCCGTAGCGAGCTTTTATCAATCGCTAGACTTGCTGCGCCAGTCCATCTTGGAAGCACAATTGCAGGGCTGGGTGGTGGTTGGCATCGCCACCTTCTTGATGTACATACTGCTGTTCGGGCTGATGCGGCGCGGCAACGACACCATCGAGCGCCAAAAGTTGGACCTGGCCGAATCTCGCCGCCAGATTCAGCACGCCGCCGTGAGCGCCGCCGAGGTGAACGAAGCCGCCATGCGCCGCCTGGGAGCGGACTTGCACGACGGCCCCGCGCAAGACCTGGGCATTGCGCTGATGCGCATGGAGCCACTACGCCAGGCGGTGGATCAATTGCAATCGGGCAAGGGAGCTGTGGACCCGGAGGTGATGGCATTCGACCTGAACCTGATCCACACCGCCCTGCAAAGCTCATTACAAGAAATTCGCAACATGGCCAGTGGTTTGCGCCTGCCCGATCTGAAGTCATTGGACTTGGCCGGAACTATTCACAAAGCGGCCAATGATTACACGCGCAAGACGGGCCGTGAGGTCAGCGTAACGGGGCCGGATCACCTGGCAGGCAACGACGCGCTGAAGTCGGCTACATATCGCATCGTGCAGGAAACCCTGAACAACGGCCATTTGCACGGCAACCCCACCGTACAGGAAGTGGTTTTTGAGGTAAAAGGGGATGTACTGGCTTTGAGTATCAGCGACAATGGGAGTGGCTTCAACCCGCAACACGTCTTTGAGCGTGGTGGGCGACGCCAATTGGGGCTGGCAGGGCTGCAGGAACGTGCTGAGATCTTGGGCGGTCACCTATCGGTCACGTCGGAACCAGGTGAAGGGTCAACTGTTGAAGTGATACTGCCTTTGCA
Source organism: Thermoflexales bacterium (assembly GCA_034430115.1). Classification (GTDB taxonomy): domain Bacteria; phylum Chloroflexota; class Anaerolineae; order J036; family Brachytrichaceae; genus CAIXPS01. The sequence continues at coordinate 42,237 of DAOUFG010000016.1, forward strand.
AGGGATGAATATGGATGAGGGGAATGAAACGGAGGAGGAAGAACAGGCATGACATCTATACGCGTGTTGGTGGTTGACGATCACCCGCTGTTTCGGCAAGGTGTGCTTTTTACATTGGGGCGACAGGCCGATTTGATGATCGTGGGTGAAGGGGAGAATGGCCGCCAGGCAGTGGAGATGGCAGAGCGGCTGAAGCCGGATGTATTGCTGCTAGATATCACCATGCCCGAAATGGATGGCCTGCAAGCCACCGCCGAAGTGAAGCGCGTATCGCCCGACACGCACATCGTCATGCTCACCGCATCCGAAGAAGGAGACGACCTGATGGCCGCCATGAAAGCCGGTGCGCTAGGCTACGTGGTGAAAGGCGCCGGCGCCGGCGAAATCGTGCAGGCCGTGATGGCTGCTTCACGTGGCGAAGCCTACATCACCCCCAAGATGGCCGGTAACCTGCTGCGCGAAATGACCCATAAACCCAGCAGTGATCCGCTAGCCGATCTAACCGAACGCGAACGCCAGGTGCTCGAACTGGTAGCGCGTGGGCTGAGCAATAAGGAGGTCGGCACAGAACTCGGTTTGGCCGAAAAGACCGTCAAACACTACCTGACGGCTGTGCTGCAGAAATTGCACGTGCGCAGTCGCGTGGAGGCCGCGTTGCTGGCTCAACGACACGGCCTGGGCCAGCCCCCCAACGCATCAGACTAAGGCCCGACAGGCGCTCAACCGAAGCCTGCTCCACACCGGACATCCCGCCCCAAATACCGGGGAGTGCCTTTTTGCATCGTGATGCCATCAAACGAGCAACGGCAGTAATCAAATGCGGGGTTATTTCGTTTTACGCTAAGATATTTGGTATGACAGCCCAAAATACTCAACCCACCCAACGCCAGGACATTGGCGCAGAAACCAAGGCGGAGATTTTCAATCAACCCGAAAGCTGGCAAGGCGCCAGCAACGCCGTCAAGGCGAACGCCGGTCACCTGGGGACGTTCTTTGCCGAACATCGCGACAAACCGGTGATCTTTGTCGGTTGCGGCTCGCCCTACTACCTGGACCTGACTGCCGCAGCGGTCTATCGATCACTGACGGGCCAATGGGCCATCGCCCTACCCGCTTCTGAGATACTCTATCACCTGGAAGCTGCCTTCCCCGGCAAAACGACGCCGCTGGTTGTGGCCGTCAGCCGCAGCGGCGAGACGAGCGAACTGATGGCCGCCTGCCGCAGGTTGAAGGATGAACGCAACAGCCCGCTCGTGGCAATCAGCGTCTCCGAGGGCACCACGCTGGAGCGCATCGCCGACGTCAACGTTTACATTCAGAACGCCGCCGAGAAGAGCGTGGCACAGACGCGCTCCTTCAGCGCCATGCTGCTTGCCACGTTGGGCACGGTGAGCGTGGCCGCGCAGAACCAGGCGTTGCTCAACGAATTAGAGCACATTCCAGCCCAGGCGGCCGGCTACCTTGAGCGCATCAAGCAGCCCATCGCCGACGTCATCGGGCGCGGCTTCGACCGGGTGTTCATCCTGGGCTCCGGCCTGCGCTATGGCCTGGCCAACGAAGGGTCGCTGAAGATGAAGGAGATGTCCATCACCAACGCGGAGCCGTTCCACTTCATGGAGTTCCGCCACGGGCCGCAATCGATGGTGGACGATCACACGCTCATCGTCGGGCTGGTTTCGCCGCACGCCACGGCTGCGGAAACGCAGGTGCTACACGAATTGGTGGGCTATGGCGGCACGGTGGTCGCCGTTGGGCCGGTCAGCCAGCCTTCGACCGACCCGCGCTACGTGCAGATCGAGATGCCCGGCGGGCTTTCCGAGGTGGCGCAGTTGCCCTTCTACATGCCGGCTCTGCACCTGCTGGCCTTCAACCAGGCCATGCGCAAGGACATGAATTGCGACAGCCCGCGCAACCTATACGCCTGGATCAAGCTGCCCGAACTGGATGCAAAGTAGAAGTTCGCCGTTAGAAACGGCGAACACAAAGATGCAAAGGCTCAAAGAGCGCGCAGATTGAACGATAGCGCGTTGCGATTAAACGCACGGCAAGACGAAGCATAAATATCCGGGGATTCAAGCCGAACGATGTTCGGCCGGGCCCCGGATATTTTGTCGCCCCTTTTAATCATTTGCGTACAGCGCTTGGGAGATCAGGCGCTCGTCTTCTCGTAGACCACCTTGCCGCCGACGATGGTGCTCTGCACCTGCAAATCGGCATCCAAGATCGCCATATCCGCGTCGTAACCCAGCGCGATGTCGCCTTTGCGGTTGCCCACGCCGATGGAGCAGGCTGGCGTGAGCGAAGCCATCGTCACCGCCTCATTCAGTTCACACCCCGTCGCGGCCATGATGTTGCGCAAGGCGGTGTCCAGCGTCAATGTGGAACCGGCTAAGCTGCCGCTGGCGGTGCGGGCCTGCCCGTTTCGCACCGTAATGTCCTGTGGCCCCAACCGATAGGTGCCATCGCCCAGGCCGACGGCCTCAATCGCGTCGGTGATGAGCGCCAGCTTGTCGGCTGTTTTGCACTTATAGATGATTTTCATCACGCCGGGGTGCACGTGCACGTTATCGGCAATCACCTGCGCCACCACGTCGTCGCTCGCCAGCACAGCACCGGCGGTGCCCGGCTCGCGGTGATGCAACCCGCGCATGCCGTTGAACGTGTGCGTGGCCTGCGTAACGCCGCGCGCGAAGCAGCGGCAGGCCGTCTCATAATCGGCATCGCTATGGCCGATCGCCAGCGTCACGTGCGCGCGCAACGCATCGTCGATCATGGCGGCGTTCTCTGCGATCTCTGGAGCGATGGTCATCAGGCGCACGATGCCCAGGTCGAACCAGCGCCCGTATTCCTCGCGCCGGGCCGGGCGAATCAGGTCCGGCGACTGCGCGCCACACTGCTTGGCATTCAAGAAAGGCCCTTCAATATGTGCGCCCAGGATTTGCGCACCCGGCACACCGCGCGCCATCATCAGCTTGATGTTATCCAATGCCGCATCGATGCGCTCGCGCGTCTCAGTCATCGTGGTGGGCAGGAAGCTGGTCACGCCATGGCTGGCAAAGAAGGTGGACATCGTCTCCAACGTTTCGGGGGTAGCATCCATCGTATCGTAATCCAATGCCCCATGCACGTGAATATCCACAAACCCCGGCACGACGATGCGATCTCGCGCATCGATGACCGTCGCGCTCGTATCCGCTACCGTATCACTCGTCACCCGCTCAATGATGCCATCCTTGGCGATCACCGTTACTTGCCGCAATGTTTCTTTTGGCAGCACCAGCGTGCCGCATCGAACCATGAGTATTGTCATTCTTTATATATACTCCTGACCCCAAATACGAAGAATCAATCATCATGATTCTAACCGGTTAGGAAATTCCCAATATCGTCGTGTTGAATGGCAACTCCCTGGCAAGCGCTTTGTAACGTCGGCGCGGTGCTCAATAGGCAGATTTAGAGATTGGAGATTGGGATGTGAATCTCAAATCTCCAATCCCCAATCTCTTTATTGGCAGGTGACGACCGTGAATGACAGCGGCGGGAGGGTCAACGTGGCGCTATGATCCGCCAGCGGCTCACCCGGCAAACTGCAAGGCACCACCGCATTGGGCTGTTCGAAGCTGTTGGCGACTTTGGGGTCATCGCACGCCATCTGATAGATGGCATTGATGCGCTGTGGCGCTGTCGCCTGCCAGACCAGGTCGGTAGTCAGGCTCTCTTTCTGGCTGCGGTTCACCAGGAACACCGCGCTCTGGTCGGTGGCGGGGTCGTAACAGGCCGAAGCATCCACCAGCGGCATGCTGCCATAGGCAGACGTGTCATAGCAGGGCGATTGGGCCAACACGTCCAGCGCGAGCCCTTTGGCGTAGCGGCTGAAGAACATGAACGGGTAGAAGGTGGTCTGGCGCAGGAGTTGGTCGCGCGTGGTCAAGAGCGGTGCGATCACATTCACAATCTGGGCCAGGCAGGCAATCTTTAGCACGTCGCAGCGGCGCAGGAAGACGTTCATCCACTCGGCCACAACCAGTGCGTCTTCGAGGTTATAGACCTCTTCCAGCAGATGCGGCGCTTCGGCCCAGCCGCCCAACATCGTCTGGTCCTTGTACCAAACGTTCCACTCGTCCCACGACAGGAAAACATCATGCTTAGAGCGCAACTTGCCCTTCACATAGCGCAACGTGGCGGCCAGCGTATCGAGTTGCGACTCAAATTGCGCCGTGGACGCCAGGTACGACGCCGTGTCGTTCTCGCGATTTCCCACGTAGTAGTGCAACGAGAGGTAGTCCACATGCTCCCAGCATGACTCCAACACGACCCTATCCCACTCCGGGTAAGTGGACATGCTCGTGCCGGAGGACCCGCACAGCGCCAGCTTGATGCTTGGGTCTTGCCACTTCATCAGCTTGGCCGCTTCGCGCGCCTTGCGCGCATATTCGTCCATCTCCAGGTGACCGATTTGCCACGGGCCATCCATTTCGTTGCCCAGGCACCAATGGGTCACGCCGTGCGGCTCCTTGTAGCCGTGCGTGGCGCGCAGGTCGGCATATTTGCTGCCTAGCGGGGCGTTGCAATATTCCACCAGGTTCGACGCGTCGGCGATGCTGCCCGTGCCCAGGTTCACGCCCAGGAGAGGTTTGGCTTCAATCGCCTTGCAGAAACCGATGAACTCATTTGTGCCAAATTGATTCGTCTCGATGGATTGCCAGGCCAGTTCGCGCCGGCGGGGGCGCTGGTCGCGCGGGCCAACCCCATCGCGCCAGTCATACCCGCTGAGGAAGTTGCCGCCGGGGTAGCGCATCATGCGGAAGTTCAATTCACGCAGCGCGTCCAGCACATCGGTACGCAGGCCGCGCGCATCTGCGCAGGGCGACGTTGGGTCATAAATGCCGCCATAGATACAGCGACCCAGGTGCTCGGCAAAGCCGCTGAAAAGCAGCGGCGAAATCTCACCAACGACGCGATTCGTATCCAGGTATATATGGGCTGTTTTGTCTGAGTGCGATTGCATTGATAAACCTCATCGAACGAATGGGAAATAGACGGTGTAACGCTCGTCTCGCACTTCGTAGAGTGGGATGAAGCGCACGTTACGCGCTTGCCCCACTGTGCGATACCAGGGGATCCAGTTTGCCCATTCGCGCTCGTTATCGGGCACCAGCAGCGCCCCGAGCGCGGCAGCATCGCCATGCAACTGGCGTTCTTCGTCCACCAGCCCCGCCAGCACCACCGGGCCATCCATGAAGGCCACCATATCGGGTTGGTCGGGGAGCGGATCGGCCCACAGACCTTTGGGCAGCGTGATGCACAGCGTGTCATTGTGCCAGGTGCGACGGATCGTGTGGAAGCTGGACGGTTGCTCGCTCACCTGGACGGGTTCACCATTGACCTCAATCCGTGGTGCTGCATTCACCCACCACGGGATGCGCAACTTTAGGGCAAATGCCACCGGCTGATCGCACTGCACCGTCAAGACGATCTTGACGTTGGACGGTCGCCGCACAGCACCCGTTTGCGGGTCTTGTTTCTGCGTCAAAGTGACGGGCACGTCCTGATAGGTCCAATGGGCTTGTGTGGGGATGTACTGGCAAACCGCGATGCCTTCCTCGTCCTGGTAATAGCACCCCCGGCTATATATCGTCTGCGCCTGCACCAGCGTGCCATGACAGCACCAGAAGTCATCTGTCGGGGTGCCCCACTTCTTCTGCGCACCCGGTTGCAAAGGCAGGAAATAGGTGATCATGCCCGTCTGCGGGTGTTGCTGGGCCAGGATGCCGTTATACAGGTTGCGCTCCCAGTAATCGGCATAGCGCACGTCGCCCGTCCAGGTGAGCAGATATTGAGCCAGGCGCATCATGTTATATACGGTGCAATGCTCCTGGTTCTTATCGCCCAGGCGCGCGGCCAGTTCGCCGGGGGGCGTCCAGATTTCGCCGCACGTTTGCCCGCCCGTGCAATAGGGCTGGCGCACCTGCACGGCAAAATGCCAATAGGCCTCCACGATGTTGCGCCAGCGCGCATCGCCGGTCACTTCCCAGGCGCGCGCCGCACCCTGCACCTCGGGGATGGTGGTGTTGGCGTGCATGTTGGTAAGGGCATCTTCACCGCGCAACAACCTATCGAACAGGCGCGGGCGGTCGTAACGGTTTAGCAGGTCCAGGTGTTCCTGGCTGCCCGTCACGCCATACAGGTTGGCCCAGGCTTCCAACATGCCACCCGTCTCCACGTCGAGGATGTCATCCATCTGCTGGCGGTTGAACCTGGCCGCCCAGCGGCTGAACCAGTTCGCCCAGTTAAGCATGATGTCCAGCGCCTGCGCGTTGCCCGCCAGGGCGTACATATCGTACAGGCCCATCAGGGTCTTGTGCAGCGTGTAATGCGGCGCCCACACCTGCTTGCCGCCCGCAATCCACTCCAGGTACTTCTCCGGGATGGACCCAACCCACTCGCCGCCATTTTCCTGCTGGCAACGCGCCAATTCGGCCACGATACGGTCGGCCTTGGCCTTGATCTCCATATCGCCCGTTTCGGCAAAAATGGAGGCCGCGCCGGAAAGCCAGTGCCCCAGGAAGTGCCCGCGTACCTGGCTGGTGGGAGATTCCCAGCCCCAATGGCAATCCGCCGGTTTCTGTGGCGGTGACCAAAGACCTGCTTCCATATAAAAGTTCTGCAGCAGGTTTTCGGTGGCCAGGCTCATCATATACTTGCGATTCAGCGCAAAACGTTGTTGAAACATGCTGGGGAGCAGCCCAACACGATCCCGGCTTAAGGGTTGGAATGTATATCGCATACCCCTAATTGTGGCGCATTTTCACTATGATGCGAAGGGCACTCCCGGCATACAATCCAGGCAGGAGGTTGAGAAATGTCACAAACGAAACAACCCTTACGTGTTGCAATCATCGGCACCGCCCGGCGGTCCGATTATCTTTATGGGCCACTACTCAAGGCGCTTTCAGACGAAGTGCAACTGGTTGCAGTATGGGGACGCAGCACCGAATCGGCTCGCCGGTTGGGCGAAAGCCTGCAAATGCCCTGGTACACCAACCTGGATCAACTGGTGCGCGAGACGGCGCCGCAAATCGGCATCGTGTCGGTCAACTACGGCGCAAACGGCGTGGTTGGCCTGATGGCCGTGGAAGCCGGCCTGAACGTGCTATTGGAAACGCCCATCGCCCACAGGCTCAGCGAGGCGGACGCCATCATCGCCGCCGCAAACAAGCGCGGGTTGAAGATCGAGGTATCGGAGCAGTTTCATCGCCGCCCGCTGGAGCAAATCAAGCTTGCGCTGATCGCCTCCGGCGTCTTCGGGCACGTCTACACCTCCTACAACGACTTTGCCGGGCATGGGTATCACGGCGTCAGCGTGATGCGCAGTTACCTGGGTTTCGATGCCAAGCCCACCCAGGTATCGGGCGCCGTGCGCCAGTATGACATGGCTTCGCAGTGGTCACGCCTGAGTAACGTCACCGGGCCGCGCACCGAGACGCAGGAACACGCCATCGTGGCATTTGAAGGTGGCCGGTTGGGGTTCATCCACTGGACCGACGTCGGGTACGATTCGCCGTTGCGCTGGTGGCGCAGCAGCCGCTTCATGGCCGAAAAAGGCATGGGTATCACCATCGGCGTCGGGTTGGACGTTGAGGAGCGCCTGAGCCTGCTCACGCCCGATGGCGAAGCGCCACACTTCATCACCCTGGAGCGGCGTTGGGAACGCGTGGACGGCGGCGCGCTGATTAGCATGGTGGCACACACCAGCGACCCGCAGCACCCGACGGTGACGTGGCAGAATCCGTTCCATCCAGCACGCCAGGGGCACGGCCAGCAATGGCACGACGACGAAATCGGCGTAGCGGGCTGTATCCTCAGCCTGGTGAACGCCGTGCGCAACAACACCGCGCCCACCTATGGCCCTTACCAGGCCCGGCTGGACCAGGAAATCACCCTGGCCTACCGCATGTCCTCCATCGAAGGTGGCCGGCCAGTGGCGCTGCCGCTCGACCCAGCAACGCAGACGCTATAGCTCATGTAGGGCGACCTGTTAGGTCGCCCTCGGATCACAAGGGCGAGATAACATCTCGCCCTACATAGCCACAGTTCACCCCCACAAGTAGATCACGATACCCAGGAGCATACGGATAACGCCCACACCTATCAACGCCATTGGAATGCCGACAGCATTGGCCAGCACCGGCCCGGCAAAAGAACCCAGGAGAACGGCAATGTTGCTCAGCATGATATTCCACGAGATCCAAATCGTTTGATCCATCTCCGGCAGGCTTTCCAGGTGATAGTTAAACGACGTTGCAGCAACGATCCCCGACGCGACGCCGGCGACCACCGATGAGACGATGAACAGGGTTGCATCTCTCGCAAAAGCAAGGGTCAACGTCTGGAAACACAATAGCGCCGTTCCAACGGCAGTCAACTTCCGGCTGCCATATCGGCTGGTGAGCCGGGCAACCATGAGCGATACGATGAACACCAGGATATTGCTGGCGGCGCTGCCGACGCTGATGACACCGTCATCCAGGCCAAGCTGATTCACCGTAAGTAGCGGGATCAATGGTGCTGCCATGTAGGCCGCCGTGTTCATCACGGTCAACATTAAAACCACCACCATGTAGTGCTTGGCAGCAGCATCATGGCCGGGGATAAGCGAGCGTAACAACTTTCTATAGACCGGTTGATCACTGGGTGAAAGATGAACAGCCGGTGCTGCCACGGGTGCCGGGAATAGATTCTGTACACTGCCCAGGGTATAGATCGTAATGGCACACCCCACAAATCCGATGAAAAACACCACCTGGTAACCCAGCGGGTAGGGCAGGTGCGTCAACAATTGGCCACAAATCAAGGTCACCACGAAAGAGATGATGGCGTTGATCGCGTTGCGTGTGCCTACCACCGTTGCGCGCCACTCCGGCGGGATGCCGCCCATAAAGAGCGGGCCGAAGCAAATGTTTATCATCGTATTTGGAATTGCCAGCAAGATGGTGAACACGATCACCGCAGTGACCTGCCACTCCGGCGGTAACAGGCTGGGGATGAACACCATGAAGATCAGGGTCGCGCGCGCAAAGAAGGCGCCCAGCACAATGCCACGATGAATCGTCATCCGCTTGGCCAGGAACCCCGCGGGGATAGAGAGCAATAACGAGATCACCGCCGGCCCGGCGTTCAGCATGCCGATCTGTTCACTGGTTGCGCCTGCGCGCGTGGCATATACCGTCAGGAACACCATCATGGAGCCGGTGTACAGCCCCCACGCGGCAATATCCCAGTAAAAGATGATGAAATTGTGATGCAGTTTCTTGGGGACGTCTATGAGCAATGATTTCAAGGGTAAACCTACAAATGGATGGAAGCGCATGCCAGGCCGAGGGACACGGGCCGGGCGGTCTGCACTGCGAAATGTTCAAGTGTTGTGATAATAGCCATGTTGCTACAACCGCGCTATTCTAATGTGACTTCTGAATAAGAGATATGACAACTCCAATTCATTTGCATCCGTCGAACCAAAAGCTCTTCGAGTTTCGTGGCCAGCCACTGGTGTTCGTCACGGCCACCGAGCACTATGGCGCCGTCATCAACCGCTCCTTCCGCTGCGAACCCTACCTGGACGACCTGGCCAGCAAACATATCACGCTCACACGCTTGTTTTTGCTGTTCCGCGAGTTACAAAGCCCGCGCAATCCATCGTCCACCTGCAAGCCCGACTCGTCGGATTACGTCACGCCCTTCCCGCGCACCGGCCCAGGGCGGGCAACCGACGGCGAGTTGAAATATGACCTGGACCAGTGGAACCTGGAATATTTTGAGCGCCTGCATCGCTTTATGCAGCTCGCTTCTCAACGCGGCATCATCGTGGAGGTAACCCTGTTTAGCAACACCTATCACGACACGATTTGGGCGCTGAACCCCTTCTTTCACGAGAACAACATCAACAATACCCCCGCCATCCCCTGGCCCGATTACCTCACCCAGCGCCAGGCCGCCTTGCACACGCGCCAACTTGCCTATGCGCGCAAAATCGTCAGCGAGCTGAACAGTTATGACAATTTCATCTTCGAAATATGCAACGAACCAGGCGGCAAGGCCGACCTGCCCGGCAGCCCCAGCCCGGAAGAAGTGAACGAGTGGCAGGTGAGCATTGCCAACCTGATCCGCAGCACCGAAGCTCAATTGCCCAATCAACATTTGATTAGCGGGCAGGAGGCGTTTACCTATACCCCGTTTACGCAGACCACCACCCTGTCATTTCAAGATTTTCCGCTGGATGTGGTGAACGTCCACCCGCTGCCCGGCACCGTCTACGGCGGCGTGACTTATCAGATGGGCGAGTTCATGTCCAAGCAGCTCAAGCTGCGCGCCCTGCGCGATTACTGCCTGGCGACTTATCACGAGCCCAAACCCGCCAACATGGACGAAGACAACATCGCCAGCCAGTATATGGACCCGGAGGGTTGGACGATCCACCGCAAACGCGCCTGGATGGCGCTGCTGAGCGGCTGCCACTACGACGTGATCGACTTCAGCATCAACAAATACGTCGAAACGGGCAGCCCCGCCGCGCAACACCATATCCGCAGTTGGATGAAATACCTGTCCGAGTTCATGCACAGCCTGGACCTGCTGCGTGCCCGCCCCCTGCCCGACTTTCTGCGCGCCCAACCGGAGCACACCCTGGAGTGTGTATTCGCCGTAGCGGGCGAGGACTACTGCATCTACCTGGCCGACGAGCGCGAGATAGACGAACCCGGCTGTGGCGAAATGATTCATGGGGCAATCACTTTTGACCTGCCGGACGGCGCATACGAGGTGGCCTGCTACCTGCCAAGCACAGGGGCTTACTCTGTGTGGCTGCCGCTTGAAAGCAAGCCGGGGACAACGCTAAAACTCCCTGAATTCAAGCACGACCTGTTGGTGCGCATCCGTCGCGTAGATTGAGCGTCGGTAATCGCCTGTTGCGAACGGCACCCGGTTCGGGTAGACTGCACATCACGGCCTGGGTTATCATGAGCCTGCAACAACTGTAACTAAGGAGCCAGATGAAAGGCATCATTCTTTCAGGGGGTATGGGCACACGCCTCTATCCATTGACCATTTCGCTTTCCAAACAAATCCTGCCGATCTTCGATAAGCCGATGATCTACTATCCGCTTTCGGTGCTGATGTTGGCTAACATCCGCGAGATATTGATCATCTCATCGCCGCAGCATATCGAGATGTATCGTGCCCTCTTTGGCGACGGCGGCCGCTTGGGCTTGCAGATCGAATACGCCATCCAACCGCGCCCCGAAGGTGTGGCCCAGGCCTTTATCATCGGCGAGAAGTTCGTCAATCATCAGCCCTGCTCGTTGATCTTTGGCGATAACTTCTTCTACGGTTACGGGCTCACCGGCCGCCTGGAAGAAGCCGGCCGCTTGACCGAGGGTGGATTGGTGTTTGCTTATTACGTGCGCGACCCAGAGCGCTATGGCGTGGTAGAGTTGGACGCCCAAGGCAACGCCATCAGCATCGAAGAAAAGCCGCTACACCCCAAGTCCAGGTATGCCGTCACCGGCCTGTACTTTTACGATGGTGACGTGGTGGACGTCACCAAGACGCTCAAGCCCTCACGACGCGGCGAATTGGAAATCACCGACGTGAACAACATCTACCTGCAACGCCGTAAGCTACGCGTGGAGACGCTCGGGCGCGGCGTGGCCTGGCTGGACACCGGCACGCACGAAAGTCTGTTGGAAGCCAGCAACTTCGTGCAAACAATTGAGCACCGCCAGGGCTTAAAGGTGGCCTGCCTGGAAGAGATCGCCTATCGCAAAGGCTACATCAATGCCGACCAGGTGATGCAGATCGCCAATTTCAGCAAAGACAATGCCTATTGCCAGTACCTGCGACAACTCATTGAAGATCAATAAGGCCATTCAAGTTGAATGAATTAACCAGCGCACAATTCCCAATTGTGCGAACTCTGTTCGATGAAATGGACTATCACCTGGCGGTGAACAGCATCTTCACCGGCCAGACGCCCGCACGCATCTTCGTGGATGACGCCGCCCGCCCTTGTGCGGCAATCGCCTGGGCGGGGCATCGCTTTCACCTGGCGGGGTTGCCTCACGACGACGGCTTCAACCAGGCGTTGGGGGCATTGTTCTCACAAACCATCTATCCGCATTCTCTGGCACAGGGCGACCTGGCATTCAGCCTGTACTATGCCCCCGAAGAATGGGCAGACGCCATCGACGTCATCCTGCCCGGCAAGTACCCGCTGCGAACCATGCGGCAATATTACGCTTGCTCGACGGCGCTCCCTCCACAGGCAGACTGGCGCGCGATGCTGCCGCAAGGCTTCAGCCTGCACAACGTGGACGAGGCGCTGCTGGCGCAAACGCATCTGCAACGCATGGACGACCTGCGCGAAGAAATGTGCTCCGAACGCCCCTCCGTACAAGATTTTCTAGCCAAGAGCTTTGGGGTGTGCCTGGTAAAGGAGGATGCCCTGGCGGGTTGGTGCCTCTCCGAATACAACAGCCCCGGGCGTTGCGAGGTGGGCATCGAGACGTCCCCAGCCTACCGCAGGCAAGGCCTGGGCACCTTGATGGCGCTGGCACTGCTGGAACGGGCCCACGCAAAGGGCATCCAAGAAGTTGGCTGGCATTGTTACGCCAGCAACGTCGCCTCCGGCGCTACGGCGTTGAGAGCGGGCTTCCACCTGGTGCATGATTACCCCGCCTACTACGCCTGGTTCAACGCGGTGGATAACCTGGTGGTGCATGGCAACCTCTGCCAGGGCCAACAGCAATATGCCGAGGCCGCCGACTGGTATGAACGGGCCTTTGCGCTTGGTGAAGCAAAAAGCTGGGGCTATTGGGGGGCGGCGTGTAATGCCGCCGCACTAGGTCGGGCCGATCAAGCCCTGAACTACCTGGGCCAGGCCATCGCCAAAGACCCCACAATCGACGCGGCGCGCCTGCAAGCCGAGGCACGCCTGCAAAGCTTACACACCTTGCCGGCGTGGCAGGAACTGATCGCCGAACGCTCAGCCCGCAAGTCATAGGCATGGCACTAAACGCAAGCGACCCAACGTCCTTCTCAACACCTGGCAATTTGTTCAATCGACAGATGTGTACACCGGGCTCTAGCGATGTCTCTCGTATTTACCGTGGTCAACAAGCGAAATATTCCGCGGCTTATGCACGCTGCCTGTGACGTTCTAAGGATCGGGCTCTGTGGTTGGGTCTCGCGCATGTGATGCGTCTCGTTTTGCAATTCCGTGCTTTACTAGAGTGGTATCGGGCGACAACGAAAGAATGCTCTTTCAGCCATACAAACCATATTGAAATCTGGTCAGGCAGGGCCCAAAAACGATGAACATTCACATCCATGCATCTCGCCAGTCACTCCCAATGGGTGGTACGCTGATTCTCGAAGCAACCATGGAGACATCTGCTGATGAGTCCCCACAGAGCTTCATCCTCTTGCCGTTTGTGAACGAGCGCCGCTGGGGCGCACACGAACGGCCCGACGCAGCAGGCAAGGCAACCTTCATCCTGCCATTGCCCAACCCCGGCTGGGCGCACGTGCAAGTGCTGGCGCTTAAGTCGGATACGAGCGATTGGATGGGCCTTTCGGCGCAGCAAGAATTGTTGCTGGCTGGCCGCCCGCTGCCCGCCGGCGGCGATTGGCGCAGCGAGACGCTTACGATCTACGTCACCCGGCGCGAGATACCACCGCACAGCCCCAGCGAAACGCTGTTTGGGTTGCAGTGGGAACCCTGGTTCACCGGAGGCGCAAAGCGTTGGGGCACCGCACAGGCCGTGCCGGTCATGGGCTTTTACGATTCCTACAATCGCGACGTGACTCGCCAGCACATCCTGTGGTGCATGGACTTAGGGATCGACTTCCTATTTGCCGACTGGACGAATCACATCTGGGGCTGCGAACACTGGTCCGAGCGGCCCGATCATGTGAATGCCCTGCTACACGCCACCGAGCTGGCCTTGGAAGTACTGGCCGAGATGCGTGACGAAGGGCTGCCCGTGCCCAAGATGGTGCTCTTCCCCGGCATCAGCAACGGTCGCCCCTGCACGATGCAGGCATTGAACGAAGAATTGCAATGGATCGACGAGAACTATCTGCACAACCCGCGCTTCAAGGACCTATGGCTGATCTACGACGGGAAGCCCCTGGTGGCGGTCCTGGATACCGGCGCGGTGGGCGACAAGCGCGGCACCGCCGAAAGCGCCTTCCGCATCCCCTTCTTCAAGCAGACCCTGGAAATGAGCGCGCCGGAATTGGACGCCTTCCGCGCTGCGCAAGGGCCGGTGGACGACTCCAAGTTTACGGTTCGCTGGATATCGTCACAGAACGACACGACCCATCACCACGAGCTGGGCTACTGGTCGTGGATGGATGGCAGCCTGGAACCGCCCGTCACCTATCATGATGGAGTCGCCGAGTCGGTCACCGTCACGCCTTCGTTCTTCGGCGCCTATGGCTGGACTGACCAGGCGGCCTATGGACGCCGGGGAGGCGCCACCTACCTGGACACGTTCAAGGTAGCCCTGGCGCACCGGCCACGCGTCGTCTTCTTGCACCAGTTCAATGAATACAGCGGCCAGAAAGAGGGCCACGGCATGGGTCCCAACCACGATATCTACGTCGATACCTACAACGTGGAGTTCAGCGATGATGTGGAGCCGGTCTCAGCTACCGCACCAGGTTCGCGGGGTGACACGGGCGGCTGGGGCTTCTACTACTGGAACCTGACCCAGGCCTTGATGGCCCTATACCGTGGCCAGGCCGAAGGCACGACGCTGCTGGCCGTCAGCAGCCCCTTGCGCAACGCGACCACTAATGAGGATACGCTGCACGTGACATGGTCCACAATTGGCGCACCAGCGAGCCACTTCAGCATCGCCATCGATCAGCGCTGCGTCCAGCAGCACGTCAGCGGCAACGCCGCGGAGGTGGCGCTGAGCCAACTAGCGCCCGGCCCGCACGTGCTGACGGTGACCGCCGAAGGCGCTGTCAGCCACTACCCACTGTCGTGGCTGGGGCTGGATGCCCACCTGGAGACGCCTGTGCCGGTCAGCGTTGACGTACCATTCACCTATCAACCATAAGGCGGATGCCCTTGCGCCCCACCCTACGTTACACAAACAAGGCAGAGCAATACGCGCGTTACCGCTGGGACTACGCTCCCCAGGCAACCGACTACGTCATAGCGCAGGCGCCGGTGACTAGCGACACCTGCATCGCCGACATTGGCTCCGGCACAGGCATCCTGACGCGTCACTTCACGGGTCTCGCCCGACGCATCTATGCTGTTGAACCCGATGCGGAAATGCGCGCCTGGGCCAAACAAGCATGCGCGGGCGTGCCGTCATTTGTCAGCGTGGACGGCAGCGCCGAACACACCACCCTGCCGGATAGTTGCCTGGATATGATCATCGTCGGCCAGGCCATTCACTGGTTCGAGCCGGAAGCCACCCTGCGCGAGTTTCGACGCATTTTGCGGCCCGAAGGGCACCTGGCCGTCTTGTGGAATGGCGGGATGGAGGCGACCATCGGGGAGGCAATTGCAAAGCTCCACGCCGTGGGAAATGGCTGGGACACCTCGCCGGCGGCCGACCGCCCCCCAGCGCCGCCAATGAGCTACTACTTTGCCGCCGGGATGCATCAACTGAGCTTCGCCGCTGCGCGCGACGAAACGTGGGACGGGTTCTTTGGCGGGCTGTGCTCAGATTCGCACGCACCTGACGCGATAGACCCGCGCTGCGCCAATCTGCGCGCCGCCGCCCGGCAAACGTTCACCGCACTCAGCACGGATGGTATTCTTAGAACGCACTACGCCACGGAACTCGTCTTTGGCGTCCTTAACCGGGAGAAAGACGTATGAACAAAATCGAACTTCTCGCGCGTGTTCGTTCAGATCGTGAACGCCTGGAAGCCGCCCTGGCGAGTGTGGATGAAGCGCGCATGGAAGATACAGCGCTCTATGGCACCTGGTCCGTCAAAGATATGCTCGCGCACATCGGTTGGTGGGAGCAACGTGCAACCCATATCATCGATGCAGTGATTCACGGCCAAACGCCACAAGGATCGGTCGATAGCGAGAATATCGATCAGGTCAATGCAAAGGTATACCAGGAAAATCACGCGCATTCATTGAGCGATGTGCGGCAATCCGAGCGCGAGGCATATCAAAAATTGCTGCTGCTCACAGAGTCTTTGAGTGAAGCCGACTTGTTCGACCCGCAGCACTTCGCCTGGACGAAAGGCCAGCCACTGGCAAGCTGGGTGGTGTGGAACACCTATGAGCACTATGCCGAGCACCTGGTCGAGTTGCAGACCTGGCTGAAGCGGCAGCCATAATAGACGCATCATCATCAGAAACCCGGTGCCTGCGAGACACCGGGTTTCTTTTCACTACAACAATCAAAGAGGAGATTGGAGATTGGTCATTCGAGACTGATAGTCAGTGACGGATGACGTACAGCGATTCACCCATCAATCTCCAATCTCTAGTCCTCCAATCTCTTTGCATCCTTGCGGTTGTAAGTCCCTACGTCTTAATTCACCCAGCCATACGCGTAGCCCGCCTCGTACATCGCCACGATGTTCTCCGCCGGGCTGACGGACTGGATGTTGTGGCACGGCGCGAGAATATAGCCCCCACCCTCGCCCAGGATGCGCAGGTTGTCTTGCACCTCCTGGCGCACTTCGTCCACCGTGCCAAACGGCAGCGTAAACTGATTGTCCATCGCCCCGTGGAAGATGAGTTTGTCACCAAACTCGCTCTTCAGCTTCTCGCGCTCCATGCCAGGGCAGCGCCATTGAATCGGGTTCAGCACGTCGATGCCCAATGCAATCATGTCGGGCAGGATGCGGCTGCAATTGCCGTCGTTGTGATGGAACACGAACGCGCCGGCCTGGTGCGCCAGGTCAATGATGCGCTTCATGCCGGGCAGCAGAAATTCGCGAATCTGCCTGGGCGAATACATCAGGTCCGTCTGCGCGCCCATATCCTCGGCCACGTAGGTGATCATCACCTTGCCCGGGATTTGTTCGTAGATGCGGCGCGTGTTCTCGTAGGCCAGGTCGAACATCTTGCCCATGCAGTAGTGCACAATTTCCGGGTTCTCGATCAAATCCACGAAAGCCTGCTCGTCGCCGCGCAGGTTCTTATACATGAGGAACGGCTCGGAGCCACCCCCGCGAATGGGATAGCGCTCCTTACCCTTGATCTGATTCGGCACGTCGCGATAGTCCCACCAGTCGGGGTTGGGCCAGGTGTAATGTGCTTCAATCTCTTCCACCGACATATATTGTGCCAGCGGGCTATACGTCAACTCGCGATAGACGCCATTGCCGTAGTCCACGTTGCGATACTTGCAGCCATACACGTCGGTCAGCGGGCGCAGGCGCGGGCCAACGTAGCGCGGCCCCACCGTGACGACGTAGTCCACGTGCAGCTTTTCCAGCGCCTGGCGGCGGGTGCGGCAGCCCAGGTGTTTGAGCAGCTTGTGAGCGGCTTCGTCGGTGGTCCAATAGTCCATCGGCACGCGGTCCGGCTTCTGGCGGTTCAAGACGGCCAGCCATCGCTCGCGCGGGGTCATCGTCTCTTTTGGCATGTTTGTCTCCTGTGTTCGATTACGCTCAATTCCTGCTCGCGAGTCGCTTCAACGGCCTTGTGCGCCGTCATCTTCCCTCGCAAGGGTCGCTATCTTAAGCCCGAGCGCTCATTTTCATCAACGGGCATCCATCGCTCGCTGGCATATTCTACAAGGCTGCCTGCAACATCGCCCGCATCTCGTCGTGGGTCAGTTTGAGCGGGTTCGCCTGCATGCTGCTGGCCACAGCCGATTTCTCCACCAGGTCCGGCAAATCCGCGACCGTTACGCCGTAAGAACTTAGCGGAGGGATATGCAGCGCCGCGCACAATTCCTGCACCCATCGCACGCCATCCTGCGCCGCGGCAGCAAGGTTGCCGGTGAGGATTTGCGCCACCTCATCGTAACGGCGCAGTGCCTCGCTATCAGGCTGCCGTTCGCGCAACGCCTGTACGTTGATCGACATCACCGGCGGCAATAAGATGGCACACACTGCCCCATGCGGCGCGGGGAACATCCCGCCCACCGGCCCGGCGAAGCCATGCACCGCGCCCAGCCCGGCATTCGCCAGCGCCAGGCCACCCATCAAGCTGGCTAACGCCATATCTTCGCGGGCGGCAGCGTCATCGCCGTGTTCATAGGCCCGGCGCAATGAGCGACCCGCTCGGCGCATTCCCTCGCGGCACCAGCCATCCGTCAGCGGGCTGGCCTTGATCGACACAAACGGCTCGATCACCTGCGCCAGCGCATCCATACCCGTGCTAGCGGTTATCGCAGGCGGCAGGCCCAACGTGAGTTCCGGGTCCACCAACGCCACGCGCGGCAACATATAGGGGCTGCGCAGGCTCACCTTCACGCGATGCTCGTGCGAGGCCAGCACCGCATTGCGCGTCACTTCTGCGCCCGTGCCGGCGGTGGTTGGAATTGCGATCCACGGCGCAGAGGGCTTGGTGATGGGCTTGCCTTTGCCGATCACCTCCAGGTAGTCCAGCGGCGCGCCGCCGTTCGCCAGCAGCGCGGCGATGGCTTTGGCTGTGTCGATGGCGCTGCCGCCGCCGAAGCCGATCAACACGTCGCACCCTTCGGCATGCGCCCGCTCTGTGCCCGCCTGCACCAGTTCGGTCGTCGGTTCGCCGGTCACAGGCAGCAGGCTGGATTGCACGCCTGCCGCGTCGAGCAAGTCCGTCAGAACGCGCATCTGATCCACCGGCCAGCCGGTGGTCACCAATGCGCGCTGCCCGAACTCGTTCGCGAGTTTTCCGATCTGCCTAAGCGACCCGGGGCCGAAGATGATCCGCCCCGCCGTTGCGAATTCAAACTTCATCGTTTACTCCCAATCCTTATCCGTGGGGAAGACGTTGACATATTTCACCGGCGTGCGCGGCTCGGCCATCCAATCGGCCACGGCGTCGCGCCAGCGCAGGTAATGCGCCGTCTCGCGGTGTTTGAGCTGATCTTGCGGGGTGCGATAGATCTCCACCAGCACAAAACGCGTCGGGTCGTCGCTCTGCTGCACCACGTCAAAACGCACCACGCCGGCTTCCTGCACGCTATTCGAGGCGTTATCCAGAGACGCCTGCTTGAATGCTTCCACCGCCTCCGGTCTCACGTGTACGTGAACATGCACAATATGCATCTGGCTCCTCCGTATCAAGTACTTAAGGTTTTTAACACAAGGCACTAAATCACAAAAGGCACAAGGAAATCCATATAAGAATCCTTCATGTCTTTGTTTCTTTGTGTTAGAAGCTCTAAGCTTTATAACCGATCTTGCGCAGGAACCCCTTGCGCCAGGCAATGTCCTCTTCTTCCTCAATGCCCTTGGGCTTCTCGCCGTCGATCACGCCCACGATGCCGCGCCCCTGCTCCGTCTCCGCCACCAGCACCTGGGTTGAGTTGGCGGTGGCGCAGAAAATACGGCAAACTTCCGGGACCATCTTGAGCGTGTTGAGCACGTTGACCGGGAAGAAGCCCTCGCCCAGGAAAACGATGAAGCTATGCCCGGCCGAAATTGCATAAGCGTTGCGCTTCGCCAGTTCGATCATTTGCGCGTCGGTGCCGCTCCAGCGCACCAGGCACTTGCCCGATGCCTCGCAAAAGGCCAACCCAAACTTGATGCCCGGCACCGCCGTCACCAGCGCCTCGTGAACGTCCTCAACTGTCTTGATGAAGTGGGTCTGGCCCAGAATAAAGTTCACATCTGCGGGTTTCTCAATCGTTACTGCCGTCAGTTCCATTTGACCCTCCTGTGCAGATTCTAGCCCACTATCGGCATCACAAAGGCCCGATGGTATACTGCCTTGCGATGTCAAAGTCGTCACGTTTTTTTCTGCTCATCCCGCTCATCCCAACTGTCATCTACGTCCTTTCACTTCTGTTCTACCCAAACCGTGACGTGCTTATCCTGTGGCGGCGCGAGTTTAATGCCCCGCTAGAGGCGCTGCTGCCGCTCATCCTCAGCGTGCTGGTCTACGTGGTGCTGGCGCTCTTGCTGGCACGCCGCGTGAAGGCCGATCAGCCACTCTCGCGCGCCCAACGCGGCGCACTGATTGTGCTCTCCATCGTGGGGGGGCTGGCAATCCAATGGTCGGTGACGCGCGTGACCGAGACCGACCCACTGGTGGGCATCGCCTGGCGCACTTACGCGATCAAATCCAACGGCTATTGGTCGGTCGGTGCGCAGGTGCAAGACGTCGCCAGCTTCATCGGCGAATATCCACAACATGCCACCGACTATCCCGTTCACCCTATGCGTCACCCGCCGGCGCTCTCGTTGGTCTTTTGGTTCGGCGCACAGGCATTCAAGCTGGCACCCAGCCTGGCAACCCCCATCGCCGATTGGCTACGTCCCTACAGTTGTCTGAGCAACGTCTCCACCCTGGTGCCAGCCAACCAGATGGCCTCCGGCGCATTTGGGGCCGCGCTGGAGATTGTGCTTGCCATGCTCACGGTGCTCCCACTCTACGGCCTGGTGAAGCGCCTGGCCGGCACACAGGCAGCCGTGTGGGCTGTGCTGCTCTACCCGCTCACGCCGGGGTTCGGCATGTGGGTGGCCCAGTTTGACCGTAGTTTTGCGCTCGCCGCAATCCTCGTTCTGTATCTGTGCGAAGACATCGTCACCAAGAATAGCTACCGCAATGCTTTCCTGGCAGGGCTGGTGCTTTCGGTGGCTTCGTTTGCCAGCTTCGGCAACCTGCCCATCGGCCTGTTCGCGGCCATCTACGTGCTGGTGCGCATCTTCCAGACACAGCCGTTGGACGAGCTGCGCCACCTGGCGGCCTGGCGCAGCCGCATTATCCAGGCCGCGCTGGCGGTGTTGGGCACCGCGTCAATCTGGGTGCTGGCCTATCTCCTCTTCGGGCTCAACCCCTTCGACCTGTACCACGTCATCATGCAAAGCCACCTGAGCATCGATTTCCCCTACTGGCCGTTCGTGGTGTGGAACCCGTGGGACATCATGACCTTCATCGGTCTGCCATTGGTGGCGATCACGATTTTCGCCGGGTGGAAGCGCGCTTTGCCGCTGACCGCCGCATTTTGCATCACGCTTTTTGCCCTATCGGTATTGGGCGTCGCGCGTGCAGAAACAGGGCGAGTGTGGTTGTTCTTCACACCGCTGGCCGTCGGGGCAGCGGCCATTGTGCTGGTGCGGCGCAAAGGGGTGGAGCAAACAGTGGTGGTAGGGTTGCTGGCCGTGCAACTTGTCGTGCAGGCGTCCGTCATGCGAGTCCTGAATGACTACGGCTATACGCCTGCGATGGTGGCTCCTGTCACGGTGCCGGCTGATGCGACGCAAATCGACACGCGTTTCGGCGCCAGCGGACAAATCGCCCTGCTGGCCTATCAACTGGGCGACTTGCAACCCGGCGGCTATCACAAGATCACGCTCTACTGGCAACGTAAAAGCCCCGAGCCAATCGACACGGCTTACAAGGTGTTCATCCACGTCGCGACAGACCAGAGCGACCAGGGCAGGATTACCTCCAGCGATACGGCCCCCGTGGACTGGCTATATCCCACAACGTGCTGGCAACCCGAGCAAATCGTGGCCGACGAGCATCCGCTGGTGGTGCCGCAAGACACCAAGCCTGGTGATTACCCGGTGTTCGTTGGGTTATATGACCCCGTCAGCAAAGTACGCCCGCCTACTTTTGCCAGCCCGCCAGCCCAACAGATGTATGGGTCCATCCTGCTGCCCGAACCGGCGCATGTCGTGGAGAAAAATAGCCAACCGTAACACAGCCGCCACGCCAACTTGACCCTGGAGACGTGAACGAGCGCAGGTTTGATGTAAACCTGCGCTCGTTCTATGTACTGGCGGATCGAGGCGATAGCGAAGCCGCTCCGGGCCAAAATCAGGCGGTCTGCGTCTCGCTGGCAGGGGCAGCCGCCGGAGTGGGAGTCTCCGTGGGCACTGCTGCCGGTGCGCCTTTGACGTCGGTTGGACGGGGGGCCAGGCGCTCCTTCAAGCGCGCAGACTTGCCCTGCAACTTGCGGAAGTAGTACAGTTGCGCGCGGCGCACCTTGGCGTGCCGCAACACTTCCACACGATCAATACGCGGCGAGTGCAGCAGATAGGTGCGTTCCACGCCCACATTATTGCTGGCGATGCGGCGCACGGTGAAGCTGGCGTTCGCGCCGCCCTTGCGCAGGCGGATCACGATGCCCTGGAACACCTGAATGCGCTCACGGTCGCCTTCAACGATGCGCTGGTGTACGCGCACCGTATCGCCCGGCTGCAATACCGGGATCTTCGGATTTGCCTGTAAGCTCTTTTCGAGCGACTCAACAAGGTTCATATCACTATCCTCCGGTATCGCTTTAGCGCTTGGTATAAGTAGGAGCCTTGCGAGCGCGCTTCAGACCAGGCTTCTTGCGTTCCTTCTCGCGGGCATCGCGGGACAGGAAACCAGCCGCCTTCAATGCAGTGCGGTATTCAGGGTCCACTTTCAACAGTGCACGAGCGACGGCCATGCGTGCGGCAATCGCCTGCCCTGTGCTGCCACCACCGGTGATGTGCAGGCTGATGTTATAGCGATTCTCCGCACCCGCCGCGCTGAGCGGAGCTGTAATCGCCTGGCGATCCAATTCACGTCCAAAATAGACGTCCAATTCGCGATCGTTCACCAGCACCTTGCCGCTGCCGCCCGTATACAGGCGCACGCGAGCAGTTGCTTCCTTGCGGCGACCGACGCCCTCATAGTATTGCTGTATTTCTGTCATTCCTATTTCCTCTCCCGCCAGGAGCATTACCGAGCGGCTCCCTTACTACAGTTCAATGGCCTTTGGCTGCTGAGCGGCATGCGGGTGTTCATTGCCGCCATACACCTTCAACTTGGTGATCATACGCCGGCCCATAGCGCCATGCGGGATCATGCCCCACACAGCCTGGCGCAAAGCGCGCTCCGGCTTGACGGCAAGTATTTCCTTCAGAGGGACTTGCTTCAACCCGGCGCCGGCGTACATCGAGTGACGATAGTACATCTTCTCGGCCAGCCGGTTGCCTGTCACCTTGATCTTCGATGCGTTGATCACGATCACGTAGTCACCGCAATCGACGCTCGGCGTATACGAAGGCTTGTGCTTGCCAATGATCAACTTTGCGACGGTCGTGGCCAACCGGCCCAACGTCTTGCCTTCAGCGTCTACGACGTACCAGACCTGATCGGCTTTCGCCTCTTCCGGTTTCGCCACGTAGGTTTTCTTTGCAATCATCGTCTCCCATCCTCAAAAAACCTGACCCAGGAACCTGGTCTCTGCAACGACGCTCCTTGGCCGTTGTTGAGACCAGGTTCCTCCAGGTTTCTTCGCCTAATAAGTCACCTTCACCAAGCACAACCCACACGCAGGGGCAATCCCTTTAATGCGTTGCGAGTCCTTGCTTGCCAAAATGTCACTGACATCCTCCGCGCTCAGTTGTCCAAGCCCTACCTGCACCAGTGCCTTCACGATGCGCCGAACCATCCTAAACAAGAACGCATTCGCCTCTATCGTGAACACCAGTTCCGGCCAGCGGCCCGTCCGGCAGCGCCATTCTGCTTGCATCACCCTGCGCACCGTCACATCGCCCTGCGGCGGCGTGCCAAATGCGGCAAAATCATGCTCACCCAGCAACTTCCCGGCAGCCTCGTTCATGCGTTGCACATCCAGTGGCCACCACACTTGCCAGGCGTATCGCCTGACCAGCGGTTGTCGCACCGGCCCAATGACGATCGTGTACTCGTACATCCGGCTGCGTGCGCTATAACGAGGGTGGAACCCTTCATCACACGCCGCCAAATCCAGCACACTTACGTCCTCGGGCAGCCGCACATTCACGGCCCGCTGCAAATCTGCCAGTTCGTGCGGCCAGTTCGCCCCGAAGCCGATCACCTGCCCCGTCGCATGAACACCGGCGTCGGTTCTCCCTGCGCCGATCACGCCGATCGGCTCACCGCACGTTACACTAAGCGCTTCCTCCAGTACATCCTGAACGCTGCGCGCATTTGCCTGACGTTGAAATCCGTGGAATTCCGTGCCGTCATACGCAACCGTGGCGCGCAGTCTCAATGCTCACACCCATTCAATCAGGGCCATCGGCGCGTTATCGCCCTTGCGCGGCCCCAATTTGCTGATACGCGTATAGCCGCCCTTGCGCTCACGGTAGCGCGGCGCTATATCGGTAAACAGCTTGCGCACCACTTCCACGCCGCCGTCCACCTGTCCGGCCACGTGCCGGCGTGCGGCCACCTGCTTGGCCCGGTCGCCATCCATGCTGAGCTTGGCTACGGTCACCAGCTTCTCAGCCTGATCGCGAATCGCCTTGCACTTTGCTTCCGTCGTCTGAATTCGGCCGTGGTCAATCAATTCAGTGACCAGGCTCCGGCGCAACGAATTTCGCTGCGCGGTGGATCGGCCGAGTTTATATCCTGCAACCTTGTGCCTCATGATGTCTTACGCCTCTTCCTCACCAACTGGTAGCGGTGCTTCGTCTTCCGGCTCGCGAGGCCACAGGCCGCGAGCACGTAGCTTCTCTTTCAACTCCGACATGGACTTTTCGCCGAAGTTACGCAGATTCGTCAAGGTGCCCCCGTTCTTCTCGATCATGTCGAGCAGGTCACCGATGGTGGAGATGCCGGTGCGCTTCAGTGCGTTGTACACGCGCACGCTCAACTCCAGATCTTCAATCGGCTTAGCGCCCAACTCTGTCGGGATGCCCTTGCTCTCGCCACCGCCTTCGGGCAACATCTCGTCCAAAGATACGCCGGCAATGAGTTGCAAATGCTGCACCAGCATATGCGCCGCCTGGCGCAGGGCGTCCTGCGGGCGCATGGTGCCGTCGGTCCAGATTTCAAGCACCAACCGGTCATAGTTGGTCATCTGGCCGACGCGCGCAGCTTCCACTTCAAAGTTAACGCGCTTGATCGGGCTATAGATCGCGTCAACGGGCAGTTCGCCAATCGGCAACTTGCCACGCTGTTCCGCCGGTGAATAGCCGCGACCCGCCTCTACCTGGAACTCGATATCTAGTTTTGCCTTCGGTGAATCCGTCGTCAACAGATAAAGGTCGGGATTAATAATCTCAATTTCAGGCGGCAGGATGATGTCACCCGCCGTCACGACGCCTTCGCCGCGCACTTCCAGCCGCATGCGCATCGGGCCTTCGCCGCGCATACGCAAACGGACCTGCTTGACGTTGAGCATCAACTGCATCACGTCTTCTTTGACAAACGGGATGTCAGAGAATTCATGATGCACATCGCTCAAACGCATCGACGTAATAGCCGCACCCGGCAACGAGCTAAACAGCACGCGCCGCAGTGCGTTACCGACCGTTACGCCATAGCCCTGTTCCATCGCTCCGATGATGAACCGACCATAATCGCGCGTCAGGACGTCGCTTTCAACTTTCGGAAATACTGGTGTATTTAACACCCTTCCCTCCGATACCCGATTTGGGATTTCCGATTCGCAATTCTGAGATGATCAACAGTTTGTTGGCAAACCGCGAAATCAAAGTCTGCAAGCCAAAAACCCAGAATCGACTAGCGCGAGTAATACTCGACGACCAACTGCTCTTTGATGGGCGCTTCGATCTGCTCACGCGTGGGCAGCGACTGCACGAGCACCGTCAGATTCTGGCGATCCGTGCTGATCCATTGCGGAATGCCGACCGCCTCCTTCTCTTCAGCAAACGCCTTCCAATACGTGAGTGGGCGGCTCGTGCTGCGCACGGCGATCTTGTCACCAGCCTTCACCAAGTAAGACGGCACATCCACCGGATGACCGTTGACGGTGAAGTGAGCATGTGACACGAGCTGGCGCGCAGCCGCGCGTGATGGGGCATACCCCGCACGATACATGACGTTGTCCAGGCGGCGCTCCAACAAAATTAGGAGCTGTTCGCCGGTGACGCCACGCTTTTTCAGTGCCTCGCGGAAGTAGCGACGGAATTGAGCTTCCAGGATGCCGTAGAGGCGGCGCACCTTCTGCTTCTCACGCAACTGCAGCGAATAGTCGCTGGTCTTCATGCGCCGCGCTTTGCTGTTCGGCCCATGCTGACCTGGAATATAGCCGCGCTTTTCAACCGGACATTTGGGGCTGAGGCAGCGCGCGCCTTTCAAAAACAATTTGTCACCCTCGCGTCGGCATAGGCGACAGACTGGTCCCGTGTTTCTTGCCATAGTTCTCTCCTTGTGTCGTCAGACGCGGCGCTTCTTTGGTGGGCGACAACCATTATGCGGAACAGGCGTCACATCGATGATGGATCGCACACGCAAACCACCGCCTTGCAATGCGCGGATGGCCGCTTCACGCCCCGGCCCCGGCCCATTCACAAAGACATCCACTTCCTGCATGCCGTTATCAATGGCCATGCGCACGGCATTTTGCATTGCGATACGGGCGGCAAACGGCGTGCTCTTGCGATTTCCCTTAAAACCAGCCGATCCGGCGGTTGCCCAGCAAATCGTAGCGCCGCTCTTGTCCGTAACGGTTACGACGGTATTGTTGAACGTAGCCAGGATGTGCAATGCACCCGACGCCACATTCTTGCGCGCACGGCGCGGATTGGTCTGGCGACGCGGACCGCGTCCACCTGATGGTCGTCCCATGTGTGTTTCCCTTTTTCTCCACAGGATAGGCCCCATGCCCATCCCTTACCTCTACTACTTCTTCTTTGCGCCACGGCGACGACCGCGACCGGCCACCGTCTTCTTAATGCCCTTGCGAGTGCGCGCATTCGTGCGCGTGCGCTGGCCGCGCACCGGCAGATTGCGCTTATGGCGCAAGCCACGATAGCAACCGATTTCAATCAATCGCTTGATGTTCAATTGCACTTCGCGTCGCAAATCGCCCTCAACACGATACTCTTTTTCGATCAGATCGCGTAGAGCAACCACCTGAGCATCGGTCAAGTCCTTGATGCGCGTGGCGGGATCTACCGCTGCACGGGACACAATATTCGCCGCCAGCGGTCGTCCAATGCCGTAGATATAGGACAGACCAATATCGACTCGCTTGTTTCTCGGCAAGTCAACACCTGCAATTCTCGCCATGCTAGCTCCTTATTTCTCCTTGGCTGTCTCCGGCCAATGCCGTCTAGCCTTGCCTCTGCTTATGCTTCGGGTTTTCGCAAATGACATAGACATTCCCATGTCGCTTGACGATCTTGCACTTTGGGCAGCGCTTCTTCACGGATGATGTAACTTTCATCTCACTCTCCAGTGCTTGTGAAATCCTGCTTTTTTACGGTTGTGACATCAAAGCCAAAAGCGCCTCAATGCCCGTATATTCATCTCTTGTAGACGTGCAAAATCCGACCCGCAGCACCGAGCGTTGCAGGCCGGACTCACATGCCCTGTTCATCCAATTTCGTTAGAACCTCGGCGTCACCCTCGGTGATCGCCACGGTGTGCTCGAAATGGGCAGATAGTTTACCATCTATTGTGACAACCGTCCACCCGTTTTTCTTCACCTTCGTGCCCCATTTGCCGGCATTTATCATCGGCTCAATGGCAACCGTCAGCCCAGGCCGCAGCAGCATCCCTTGCCCTTCATTGCCATAATTCAAGAGGGTGAAGCCTTCGTGCAACTCGCGACCCACGCCGTGGCTGGTATATTCGCGCACCACGCTGAAGCCCTGCGGCTCCGCAGTGCGTTGAATCGCAGCGCCGATATCGCCGGTGCGGTTCCCAGCCCTGGCGACGGCAATCGCAGCCCACAAGCATTCCTGTGTCACGCGAATCAAGTCACTTGCCTCTTGACTCACTTTCCCGACTGGCACGGTAATCGCGGAATCCCCATGGTAGCCCTTATAACAGGCCCCGGCGTCGATCTTTAGGATCTCGCCTTCCTTCAGCCTGCGCGTTGAAGGGATACCGTGCACGATCTCTTCATTGACCGAAGCACAGATGGACGCCGGAAATGACGGAACATTAGGCTCATTGCCTTCCTGGCCTTTGAACGATGGTGTTGCGCCATGTTGCAGGATGATGTGTTCTGCAAGCTCATCCAATTCCAACAATGTCACGCCGGGTTTCACCCGTTCTCTTAGTTCCGCCAGCACTGTCGCGACAATTTTGCCTGCCTGGCGCATCAGTGCAATTTCCGACGGCGATTTTAAAACTACCATTCATCTCACCCGCCGATAGACCGCGCCACATCCTGACGCCGTTTATCGGCAAACGCTCACGCGCCGACAGCCTGCACTTTTGCCAGCAAGTCATCCCGCACGTGGTCAACATCTTGCTCGCCGTTGATTTTGGCGAGCAAACCGCGCTTATTATAAAAATCGATCAGCGGAGCCGTTTGCTCTTCGTAAACGCGGACGCGGTTCTTCTGCGTCTCCGGCTCATCGTCGGGGCGACGATACAACTCGCCGTCACAGTTTTCCTTCTTGCAGCCTTCGCGCGGGGGCGGCGAGAATTTGCTGAATACAGCGCCACAGGCGCGGCAGGTCCAGCGGTTCGAAAGTCGCTCCAGCAAAACGCTGTCGCGCACATCGAGCAGCGGCACCACCGTGACGCGTTTCCCAAGCTCTGTGAGCACCTTGTCCAACGCCTCAGCCTGCGCAATCGTGCGCGGGAAACCGTCGAGGATAAATCCATTGGCACAATCCGGCTCGGATAGCCGCTCGCGAACCATGCCCACCGTCACTTCATCGGGCACCAGTTCGCCGCGCTCCATATAGCCCTTCGCCAGGATGCCCAGGGGCGTGCCCTGCTTTAGATTGCTTCGAAATAGATCACCGGTTGAAATGTGCGCCACGTTCAACGTTGAAGCTAGCACAACTGCCTGCGTGCCCTTGCCGGAGCCAGGCCCGCCCAGCAGTATGATGCCATACCATTGGCTAGTCATGATGTTATCTTATAAATCCTTCGTAGCGCCGCATCATCAACTGAGCTTCCAGTTGGCGCATCGTATCAAGCACTACGCCGACAACGATGAGGAGACCAGCGCCAGAAATCAACTGTGAATTGCCACCCAGGGGTGCGAGGAATTGCATCCCATTAATCGTCGCGATTGCATCGACAATGTAGGGCAGAACGGCCAGGATACCCAGAAACAGCGCACCAACCAACGTCAGACGGCGCATGATGCGCGTCACGTACACTTCCGTCGGCTTGCCTGGCCGGATTCCCATGATGAACCCACCCTGCTTCTGCAGGTTCTCCGGCAGGTTCTGCTGCTGCATCACGACGTCTGTATAGAAGTAGGTAAACCCAACGACCATCAGGAAATAAAGCACCGCATAGATGATTTCCTGAATTGAAACGTTGCCGCCGCTGCGGCTGCCGGTAAAGAGTTGTACAACCCCGTTCGCGAAACTCTGCACACCCGCGTCGGTGCTGTTGACAAAGAAGCCCGCAATGACCGCCGGGAATACCAGGATCGCCTGCGCAAAGATGATTGGGATCATGCCCGTGGAGTTTACCTTGAGCGGGATATGCGTTCCCTGCCCGCCCATCATGCGGCGCCCACGCACACGCCGGCCATATTGCACCGGTATCCTGCGTTCGCCTTCCTGGATGATGACGATGGATACCACCATACCAACCAGGATCACCACGAACGCAAGCAGCGTCATGATGTTGGTCAGGGCGTCGGTGCCGGTTTGCGCAATCGACACCACATTGAAAGGCAAGCGCGCCACAATGCCGCCGAAAATGATGATCGACAGGCCCTGCCCAACACCCTGCTCGGTGATCAATTCACCCAGCCAGATGGCGAACATGGTGCCCGCCGTCATCGTCAGAATCGTGACAACGGTCGGCAAAATGTTCGACGCCGGCACTAAACCCCAGTTCGGCATCACGCGCCCCAGGTTCGCCGTGGTCTGCGCACCGATTTGCTCGAAGATGCTCACCTGGCCGACGGCGTTTAGCATCGCCATCGGGATGGTCAAAGCATAGGTCAGCCGGTTCACCTTGCGGCGGCCAGCTTCCCCTTCCTTCTGCAACTCCTCCAGACGGGGGATGATTGGGATGAGCAACTGCAAGATCAGTTGTGCCGTCACGTATGGGTAGACACCCATCGACAACACCGAGAAGTTTGCCACAGCCCCACCAGACAGAAGGCTCAGCAACCCGACCAGGTTCCCTAAACCGCCGGCTGAGCCGTTCTGCACGCTCGACTGGATGGATCGCAATACCTCGACATTCACCCCAGGGACGGGGATATGCGAGATTAAGCGGTAGATTGCCAGAATGAAGATCGTGAACAAGATCCTGTTCCGCAATTCCGGCAATGTAAGAGCGTTCCGTAGAGCTCGTAGCATGTCAGCCCCTTATCGTGTGCGTCGATTTCCGCGAACAATCTCGATTGTCTGGACACTACCACCGGCCTTCTCGATCTTTTCCTTGGCCGATGCCGACACCTTATGCGCCGTTACCTTCAACGGAACGGCGATGTCGCCTGTCCCTAGAATTGCGACATACTTGTCACTGTTATGAGTGACTCCGGCCGCCACGAGAGCTTCGGGCGTCACTTCTGCGCCAGACTCAAACTTCTCCGCCAGGGTTGCCAGGTTCACCGGCACGTACTCGATGCGATAAGGGTTAAAGAAGCCTACGCCACGCGCAAAAGGTAGCTTGCGCACCACGGGCAACTGACCGCCTTCAAAATACGCCTTCTTGACGCCGCCGCTGCGCGACTTCTGGCCCTTCTGGCCACGTCCAGCCGTGCGGCCCTGGTTTGCCGCGATACCAACGCCCTTGCGCTTCTTTGGCTTATGCGCGCCGGGGGCCGGCTTCAGGTCATGTAGTTTCATGATTCGCTCCGAATAGTCCTACTTCTTTTCTTCAACCTGCACCAGGTGAATCACTGCATTGAGCATGCCGCGCATCTGGGGCGAATCGTCATGCTCCACCACCTGACCCAGCTTGGTCAGGCCAAGCGCCTTCAACGTGCGCTTCTGCCGTTCGTTATAACCAATAGCGCTCTTCACCCACCGAACCACCAGTCGCTTGGGGGCGCCACTTGTCTCATTCACTGACAGTGCTGCCATTGCCGCGCCTCCAGAAAGGTTGAACATCAGCAGCCGGCTTATTGCGGCGCTTCGACTCTTCCTCGACGTTCTTCAGTTCCATTAGGCCCTTATAGGTGGCATAAGTGGCGTTCATTTTGCTTGACGAGCCGAGGGATTTTGTCAATACATCGCGAAGCCCCACAGCCTCCAACACTGCGCGCACGCCGCCGCCGGCCTTGATGCCGGTACCAGGCGAAGCAGGCTTCAGGAGCACTTTCGCACCACCGTGCTTCGAGAGCACCTCGTGCGGGATCGTGCCCGAGACGACGTTGACATCCTTCATATTGTTGCGAGCGCGGTCGGTTGCCTTGCGAATGGCATCTTGCACACCACGCGCCTTGCCGACGCCGATGCCGATCTTGCCATTGTTGTTGCCGACGACAATGAGAGCGCGGAAAGCGAAGCGCCGGCCACCCTTGATGACTTTCGCCACGCGGGTAACGTCCACGATGCGCTGATCCAGCTCTTCCTGCTTCTCCTCGCGTGAGCGGTCGCTTTGGCGTCCGTCGCGACGGCGGCGGTCGGGTCGCTCAGTTCGGTCAGTCCGTTCAGTTCGTTCCATGGGTTAAAACTCCAGTCCACCTTCGCGTGCACCATCGGCCACGGCTTTCACTCGCCCGTGATAGCGATAACCTGCGCGGTCAAACACTACCGTCTTGATCTGCTTCTGCTGTGCGCGTTGCGCGAGCAACTTACCCACAGCCGCG
Source organism: Thermoflexales bacterium (assembly GCA_034430115.1). Classification (GTDB taxonomy): domain Bacteria; phylum Chloroflexota; class Anaerolineae; order J036; family Brachytrichaceae; genus CAIXPS01. Next base: position 74,066 of record DAOUFG010000016.1, read on the forward strand.
GCTTCATCGATCTTTTTAAGATCAGCCTGGTTGCGGATGTCAGGGTCCAAGCTGGAGGCCGCTACGAGTGTGTTTCCGGCTTCGTCGTCGATCAACTGCACATAGATGTGCTTCGTGCTGCGGAAAACATTCAAACGCGGGCGATCGGGCATACCATACACTTTTGCCCGCACACGACGTCGCCGTCGTTCGCGCCGTTCAGAATTCTTGATTGCCATTGCTATTCTCCATATTCCAGATTTTTTCCATGCACTGACCAGCCTCGCGACATCTGGTTGCCAACGGCCGGCCGCCACAACTCGTAATGCTGCGGCTTATGCGGCACACGCCCTACTGAGCTGTACCCAGGCGTTGGTGCGCCTACTTGGCGCCCTTACCGGTCTTCCCGGCCTTACCAGGCTTCAACTTCACCACTTCGCCTTGATAGCGAATGCCCTTCCCCTTGTAGGGTTCCGGCGGGCGCAGCTTACGCACGCGCGCAGCGATTTCGCCGACCAGTTCCTTATCGATCCCGTTGACGGTGATCGTGCGGGTCTTGGGGTCCGTCGCAAAGTTGATGCCCACCGGCGGCGGATATTCGATTGGGTGCGAGTAGCCCAGGTAGAGCATCAAGTTCTTACCGGCCATTTCCGCGCGGTAACCAACGCTCTCCACGCTGATCTCCAGCACCTTCGAGAAGCCAGTCGACACGCCGGTCACCATGTTGGCCAGCAGGGCACGCGTTAAACCATGCAGCGCGCGCTCCTCATGTGCATCTGTCTGGCGCTTGACAACCAGGTGGCCATCCTCTTTCGCGACGCTCACGCGCGGATCAAACGCGCGCATTAGCTCGCCCTTTGGCCCTTTGACCGTCACCACCTGGCCTTCGACCTTGACGTCGACGCCCTTGGGCAACGCAATGGGTTTTTTGCCAATTCTAGACATGTCTACTTCCTGTTACCTTTTAATAAATGTAACACAGCACTTCGCCGCCAACGCCCAGACGACGGGCCTGATTCCCCGTCATGACGCCCTTCGGCGTAGACAGGATCGCGACACCAATGCCGCTCAGCACCCGTGGAATTTCATTCTTGCCGCAATAAACGCGCTTGCCTGGCTTGCTGACGCGTTGCAAACCGGTGATCACCGGCCGGCGCTCACGCCGCTGGCCCACGTAACGCAGCGTTAGATTGAGTGTGGGGAACTTGCCCGTGTCAATTATCTGAGTCTCGTCCAGGTAACCCTCTTCCCTCAAAATTTCCGCCACACGTGCGGTAAGTTTAGAGGCTGGAACGGCCACCGTCGCGTGGCCCACGGAAACCCCATTGCGAATGCGCGTCAGCATGTCACCGAGTGAATCTGTCACCATATCAATCTCCCTTGTAGGGCATTACCAAGATGCCTTGCGCACGCCAGGGATCTCGCCCCGCAACGCCAACTCGCGAAACGCAATGCGCGACAGGCCGAACTTGCGCATATAGCCGCGCGGACGCCCTGTAATTGCACATCGATTGCGCACACGGGTCTTATACTTGCGTCGGGCTTCACGATATGCCATGCACTTCTTCGCCATGCTTGTAATTCCTCTCCCAGTCACGTGAGGGGGTTTCCTTCACGCAACATGCTCCCTATTGCCTTCCGGCCGGTTTGACAAACGGCATGCCGAACAACCTCAGCAGTGCCCTGCCCTCATCATCCGTCTTGGCGGTTGTTACGATGGTCACTTCCAGGCCACGCACCTTGTCGATCTTATCGTATTCGATTTCCGGGAAGATCAACTGTTCGCGCAAACCCAAAGTGTAATTGCCACGCCCGTCGAATGCATCCGCCGGAATGCCACGGAAGTCGCGCACGCGCGGGAGCGCCAGGTTAATCAGGCGATCCAGAAAGTCGTACATGCGCGGGCCACGCAGCGTTACGCGTACGCCGATAGGGCGATCTTCACGCAACTTGAAGTTGGCGATGGACTTCTTTGCCTTGGTAATCACCGGCTTCTGCCCGGTGATCGTCGTAATGTCGCCAACTGCGAAATCGAGCACCTTGGGGTTATCGGCCGACTCGCGTCCAACGCCGACGTTCACCACGATCTTCTCGATCTTCGGCACCTGCATCGTGTTTGTATAGTTAAACTCTTTGACCAGTGCCGGACGAACTTCGTCCATATATTTCTTCTTATAGTCAGCCATTTTCTGCCTCACTCATCCTAGTCCAGCACTTCGTCGTACTTCCTGGAATAGCGCTTCAGCACGCCATTTTCGTCGCGATAGTTGACGCGCGTCGGTTTGCCCGACGGCCCCACCACTTTGACGTTGGAGGCGTCGATAGGCATCTCGACATCCACCAGGCCGGTCTGTGTCGCGCCCAGGTTCTGCCCACCGCGCGGCTTGGCATGCTTCTTGGCGACATTGACGCCATGCACCACGATCTTATTCTGCTTAGACAGCACACGGACGACCTCGCCACGCTTGCCGCGCTCATTACCGGTCAGCACCTGTACTGTGTCACCTTTCTTAATTTTCATCACAGCACCTCGGGGGCCAGAGAAATGATCTTCATGAAGCCCTTATCGCGCAGTTCACGCGCCACGGGCCCGAAGATACGCGATCCACGCGGGTTCACGCCATCTTCCGCCAAAATCACCGCCGCATTATCGTCGAATTTGATGTACGAGCCGTCGGGCCTTCGGTATTCCTTGGCGACGCGCACGATCACAGCCTTTACGACTGAGCTTTTCTTGACGTCGGCAGTGGGCGTAGCCGATTTGACGGTTGCGACGATTACGTCACCCACAGCGCCATAGCGGCGCTTGCTGCCGCCGCGCACTTGCATGCACAGGAGTTCTTTTGCCCCGGTGTTGTCTGCGACAAGCAGACGGGTTTCCTGCTGAATCATGGCTATTCCCCTGCCTTGCGGACGATCTCTTCCAACTGCCAGCGCTTGGTAGCACTTAGTGGGCGGGATTCAACAATCCGAACCATGTCGCCTTCATGAGCACTATTCGCCTCATCGTGCGCCTTATAATTCTTGCCCCGGCGCAGCACCTTCTGGTACAGCGGGTGGCGAATACTGCGATCCACGCGCACGACGATTGTCTTTGCCATCTTGTCGCTGACGACTACGCCAACCAGGCGGCGTCGCTTTTCCATGCTCATGCTTCACCTCGCGCTTGCTGTGTTTGTGCCAGTTCGCGTTGGCGCAGCACCGTCTTAATGCGCGCAATATCGCGCCGCACGCGCCGCACCGTGTTTACGTCCTTCAATTGATTCTGCGCACGCTGAAATCGCAAGTTAAAAAGCTCACGATATGAGTCGTCGAGCTTCTTTTCAAGCTCCGGCGTGGGCAGAGAGATCAGTTCATTCGCTTGCATGTTTTGATCCTTTTGCCTTTACTCAGTGCGGGTCACAACCTGCGTTGGGATAGGCAGTTTATATGCGGCCTGCGACAGCGCCACCTTGGCGATGTCTTCCGGCACACCTGCCACCTCAAACATGATGCGTCCCGGTTTGACAACGGCGACCCAATGGTCTACGGAGCCTTTACCCTTGCCCATGCGCGTCTCGGCTGGCTTGGCCGTGACGGGTTTGTCGGGGAAAATCCGAATCCACATCTTGCCACGGCGCTTCATTTCGCGCACAATCACGCGGCGAGCGGCTTCGATCTGGCGGGCCGTGATCCATGCCGCTTCCAGCGCCTGCAATCCATACTCTCCGGCTTCAATCTCAACACCGCGCATCGCAATACCAGTCCTGCGACCGCGTTGTTGCTTTCGATATTTCACCCGTTTCGGCATTAACATGATGATTCAACCTCTGATCGAGACCCACCCTCCCCTTTTCCTTCCCCCCGGGTGGAGGGCGGAAGTGAGAGCGAATCCAAGCCAATCTAGTTTGGCACTTGTTCCTCGGAGCGAGCCTCTCGTGCCTCGCGGGCCTCTCGAGACTGACGGGACTGCCTGGGCGTTGCCTCTTCTTCGGCCTGTAACTCCGGCAGCACATCGCCCTTATAAATCCAGACCTTCACGCCGATCTGTCCATAGGTTGTGGATGCCTCGGCGCGCGCAAAGTCAATATCTGCACGCAACGTCTGGCGGGGAATGCGCCCTTCCATGATCTTGTCGGTGCGCTTCATTTCCGAGCCGTTCAAACGCCCGGCGCACTCGATTCTGACGCCCAAAGCGCCCTTCTGCATCGTCGCCTGTGCCGCCTTCTTCATGGCGCGGTTATAGGGAATACGGCGCTCAATCTGCTGCGCGATATTCTCGGCCACCAATTGTGACGACATCTCCGGCTTGCTGATTTCTTCGATATCCAGCTTGACACGCTTGCCTGTGAGGCGCTCGATGCCCTCACGGATTCCCTTCACCGCCGCGCCTTTGCGACCGATGACAATCCCCGGGCGAGCCGTGTGCACAGTGACGTGCAACTGGTTGGGCGGGAAACGCTCAATAACCACATCGCCCACGCCGGCCTTTTCCATCTGCTTCTTGAGATACGACCGCAGGGTATAGTCTTCGCGCACGAGCTGGGTATATTCACGCTTCGGCGCGAACCACTTACTCTTCCAATCGCGGATCACGCCCAGTCGGAATCCGTAAGGATGCACTTTTCGTCCCATAGGTTCATTCCTGTTTACGGGGTGAGCTTACACTCGCCCACTACTCAGCAGTCTCCTCTTGTACTGGCTCACTCACAACAACGCTGATGTGACAAGTCTTGCGTTGCAATGGGCGGAAGCGCCCACGCGCGGCAAACCGGCGCCACTGCCGAACTGGACCGCCATCAACCCAGATGCGCGAAACGACCAGGTCGTTCACATTCAATTGCTTATTTTCGGTAGCATTCGCCACAGCCGAAGCAATCACTTTGCTGACCGGTTCTGCAGCGGCCTTGGGCGTGAAGCGCAACAACGTCAACGCCTCGGTCGCCTTCTTACCACGCACCAGGTCAGCAACCAGGCGCACCTTCAACGGCGACATGCCGATGTGCTTGACCGACGCGAAAGCCTCATTCGCCCCAAGGCGACCCGCTAATTTCGTGGCCATCGTTATTCACCACTCCCGGCGGCTGCTCCTTCCGCCTTCTCTCTCGAAACGTGTCCGCGGAATGTCCGCGTAGGGGCAAACTCACCGAGCTTGTGCCCTACCATGTTTTCGGTGATGTAGATCGGAATATGCCGGCGACCGTCATGCACAGCGATGGTGTGACCCACCATCTGCGGGAAGATTGTTGAGGCGCGCGACCAGGTGCGCACCACTTTCTTCTCGCCGCGCGTGTTCATCGCCTCAATCCGCTTGAGCAGCTTCGACTCTACATATGGACCCTTTTTCAGTGATCTTGACATGTCAATAATCCCAACCTGAACTACTTCTTCTTCTCACGTCGGCGGACGATAAACTTATTCGAGCGCTTGTTGACACGCGTCTTATGGCCCAGGGCGGGCTTGCCCCAGGGGGTGCGTGGGCCCGGCATACCGACGGGCGAGCGACCTTCACCACCACCATGCGGATGGTCACGTGGGCTCATCGCTGTGCCGCGCACCGTGGGGCGAACGCCCAGGTGACGCTTGCGGCCGGCCTTGCCCAACTTGACGTTGGCGGCATCCACGTTCCCAACCTGGCCCAACGTAGCCATGCAGGTCTGCAATACCATGCGCATTTCGCCGCTCGGCAAACGGATGGTAGCGTAGTCGCCTTCCTTTGCCAGGAGCTGCGCTGCACCGCCGGCAGAACGCACAATCTGTCCGCCACGTCCGGGGCGCAACTCGATATTGTGAATCTGCGTACCGATTGGGATGTTCGCAATCGGCAATGCGTTGCCCACACGCGCATCCGCCTGCGGGCCACTCATCAACTCATCACCCACCTGCAACCCTTGGGGGGCGAGGATGTAGCGCTTCTCACCATCCGCATAATGCAATAGCGCAATGCGCGCCGAACGATTCGGATCATATTCGATGGTGGCCACACGCGCCGGCACGCCCTGCTTATCGCGCTTGAAATCGATAATGCGATAGGCACGTTTGGCGCCGCCACCATGGTGACGGGTGGTCACTTTGCCGCGATGGTTCCGCCCGCCACTCTTGCGCAGGTCAGCCACCAGCGACTTCTCCGGCTTGGCCGAAGTAATATCGCTGAAGTCACTGACCGTCATGCTGCGGCGGCTGGGCGTCGTCGGCTTATAAGCTTTGACTGGCATGGCTTAGGCAACTCCTTCAAACAACGGAATACGATCGCCCGCCTTGACTTGCACGATCGCCTTCTTCCACTTGGCAGAGCGCTGAATCTGGCCGGCTTTGGCGCCCAGAATGCGGCTGCGCGGATTGCGCCGGCGCTTTGGAGGCATCACGACCACGTTGACACGGGTAACGGTGACATCGAAAGCGATTTCGACTGCCTCTTTGATTTGCGCCTTGTTCGCCCGCGCATCCACCTCAAAAGCATACTGGGGAGCTTCGTAGCCCACTTGCCATTGCGATTTCTCGGTGATGAGCGGTCGCTTTAGTACTTCGTACGGATGCATGTTACTCTCCTACCCCAGCCATTCCTCGATCTTATTCAGTGCATCGAGTGACACCACCAACTGGTCATACTTGAAAATATCTCGAATGTTCAGGTAGGTGGCGAATAACGCTTTCACGTTGTCGATATTGCGAGCCGATAGTTCCAATGTAGGCGTGCGACCAGGCAACACCAACAACCCCTTCGTCACGCCAAGAGCCTTTAGCGCCGTGACCAATTCCTTGGTCTTCGGCTCGCCCATCTCAAATTTATCGACGACGATGATTTCCTGGTCTGTGAGCTTTTGCGATAGTGCAGAGCGCACCGCGGCGCGGCGCATCTTCTTGGGCATATCCTGCTCGTAGCTGCGGGGCGTCGGGCCAAAAGCCACACCACCGCCCTTCCACTGCGGAGCCCTCATACTGCCCTGGCGGGCGCGACCTGTGCCCTTCTGGCGGAACAGCTTCTTCGTCGTGCGGTTCACTTCGGCGCGCGTCTGGACTTTGTGAGTGCCCAGGTGAGCATTCGCGTTCTGGCGCAGCAACGCCTGGTGCATCAATGGCTGGCTGATCGGCGCCTCAAATATGCTCGCCGGCAGCTCAACCTCGCCAACTTGTTCACCTTGTAGGTTTTTGACTGGTAGTTTCATGTTCTCGTCCTTACTGCTTGCGCGCCTCTTTAATGACGACAATGCCGCCATTCGGGCCGGGAACAGCACCGGACACGGCGATCAAGTTGCGCTCAGCATCCACCAGAACGACCTTCAAATGACTGGAGGTCATCTCCGTAGCACCGTAATGTCCTGCCATCCGCGTGCCCTTCTCAACATGGCCTGGGGATGTGCCGGCGCCGATAGAACCCGGTGCACGCACACGGTCGGAAGCACCATGCGTCTTCTTCGAGCGGCGGAACCCATAGCGCTTAATACCGCCCGCGAACCCACGGCCTTTGGAAATACCGCTTACGTCCACATATTCACCCTGGCTAAAAACGTCCGCCTTCAGGACATCACCCTCTTTATAGGTGATCTCCTTCACGCGTGCCTCCTCGAGGTGCTTCACCGGTTGCAGGCCGCTGACAGCGCGGCGCTTGGGGTGCTTCTCGTCAGTCTTCAACTGACCCAGATGCCCCAGTTGCCCGCGCGTGAGCCGGCTTGGATTTACCGTGCCAAACCCAAGCTGGATGGCGCTATACCCCTCTTTCTCGACTGTTTTGACCTGTGTCACGTAGTTGGGGCCGGCTTCGATGACCGTCACACCCGTGACGTTGCCTTTGTCGTCGAAGAGTTGCGTCATCCCAACCTTGCGTCCGATTAACTTCTTCATAGCTCAACCACCAGTAGTCAGTAGTCAGTAGGCAGTAGTCAGGTTTTGAATTACTGACTACTGATTGCTGATTACCGTTTACAACTTGATTTCAATGTCCACACCTGCGGGTAGATTCAGGCGCATCAATGTATCAATCGTCTTCGAATCGGGGTCCACCACGTCGATCAGGCGCTTGTGCGTCCGAATCTCAAAATGCTCGTGTGAATCCTTATCGATGAAAGGAGAACGACGCACCGTATAGCGCTCAATATGTGTCGGCAGTGGCACCGGACCAATCACCGTCGCGCCAGTGCGCTCGGCTGTCTCGACGATGCGCTGAGCGGACTGATCCAGCGCGCGATGGTCATATGCCTTCAACCGTATGCGGAGTTTTTGCTTTGCCATGTCTTATTCAGCATCTGTTCTGGATTTTAGATTTTCGACTCCCGGCGTAGGCCACTGAGCAAGATTGGCGACCAAATCATGCATGGTCGCCAATCTGTAACCTGCAATCGTGAATCTGTAACCTAAAGCCCAAAATCCATATTTATTCGCCGACCTTGGTGATGGTGCCGGCGCCTACGGTCAACCCGCCTTCGCGTATGGCGAAGCGCGACCCGTTCTCCAACGCCACCGGCGCTATCAACTTCACCTTCATGTTCACGTTGTCTCCCGGCATCACCATCTCC
>DAOUFG010000017.1:0-114552 GCA_034430115.1 Thermoflexales bacterium
GAAGAAGAGGCCATACTCACCACGTTCGTTGGTCAACGCCATATCGAGCGCAGCCGGGTCAGCCGCGACGTTCGCATGGAACATGCCCTGCCCACGCGCGTTCAACACGCGCCCACTCACCTGGTAGAGCGCAACGCGCGTGTGTGTATCACCATCTGCCGGGAGGTCAGCCGGCAATTCGACGTTCCCGGCACCATCATAAGCCTTGCTGCGGAAGTAGTAGGTGTGCCCCACCGTCACGGATGTGTAGAGCGCGCTGGTCGTCGTGACGCCGGTTTGCCAGGCGCCCCATCCCCCAGCAGGACCATCACGCACCCACACATCGTAGGAGGCGATGCCCGCCCCACCATCCATGCCACTCCAGGTAACGCTGAAGGCTCCCGCAGCATACAGCGCCGAGGCCGCCTGCGATGTGGGAGCGGTGCGGTCGATCCTGAACGGCCCCAGGTGGGCCGCCGTGGTCGCCCAATTTCCGGCATTGTCCACCGCGCGCAGATGGAAATACCACTCTCCATCAGCCAGCGGCGAACTGGCAATACCCGTCACATCTTGCTCATACGTCTTTGTGGCCGTGGCAGGCAAGGTGGACGCAGCATGATCCCACACCGCCGCGTAACCATCCACGTCGTTATCCGTGCTACTCCAGGTCACGCTGATCACGTTATTGTTCGACCAGGCACCTGCCGTATGGCTGGGGCTGGCAAGCACGGGGTTTTCGGGCGGCGTGACGTCATCCGGCAAGGAGGTGCTGGCCAGGCCATCGATATCGGCCGCAATGGAACTAGAAGGGTCACCATCAAAAGCCATCGGCGGGGTGAGCAGAGTTCCCACATTGTTCACCAACGCGTAGTACAGGTGCGGCATGGACATACAGCAACTGCTCCACGTCAACACGGCGCGATTGCCGGCCCGCACGACTGAAACGCCCAAATCACCCTGGGTTGGTGATTGGATGGGAAACGCCGTCGCGCCCTTCACGGTGCCCAGGTTCGCGTTCAACACCGCGTAAGAGAGGGCCTCTGGGGCGCCAGAATCACTGATCGCTCGCTGGCCCCAGGCCAGGACGATATTGCCATTATCAAGCTGCAGTGCATCGGGGTAATAGACTCCGCCAGAAGAAGTGGCAAAACGCGTCAGCGCAGAAAGTACCGTGCCGGCGCTATTCAGGCGCGCCAGGTAAAGCCCATCGCATTTTGTCTGTAAGACCAGCACACTGCCATTCGACAACGGTGTGAGATTCAACAGATTCGCGCCCATGCAGCTCGTGACACTACTATTAAGCTGCACAGGTGCCTTCACCTGCTGCCCGTTCGTGGCATATACCGCATAGTAGCTGCTGCTCACATTCTGCCCACCCACAGTCTCCAGCCGGGACCATGACAACACAAAACGATTGTCGGAAGTTGCCGCAATCGCAGGCATGTAATAATCAACTGAACCACCCCACCCTGCATTAGCCGCAGTGATGAAAGCCACCTGCTGCCCGGCGCTATTCAAAATCAAGAGATCGATCAAGGTATTCCATTCCGAGTCACTGTAGCGATAGCCCCATCTGCGAAAGGCAATCCCCAAGTTGCCATTCGGCGCCACCGCGATGATCACATCTTCATCGCGCATATGCTCGGTATTGGTGACCGGAGAAGTAAGTCGCGTCACCGGGCGCACAACCTGCCCTGCCTGATCGTAAAGGCTCACAAAGACGCCGGAGGCTTCTCCGCTCACATCAACATTTGTAAATACCTGCACAATGTTACCGGCAGGGGTGGTCACGAGCGCGGGCGGGGACATTTCTGTGACGTTGGTCATCGCCGACTGGGCATCCACCGCGCCGGACGGCCGATAGAAAATCGGTCCGGCGACAATGTCGGGAGATCGCTGACTGGCCTGTACAAAAGGTGCTGGCACCGCCAGTTGCAGGGGGATCGTTTGCGCATGGGCCGAATTGAGCGCTGAGCGGGCCGTCACCTGCACGACGTTTGACATCCCTACCGTAGCACTTGCAGGGGCAGCGACCTTGATCACCACCGTCTGCGACAGACCCTGCGAAATCGGCCCGCTATCCAGGCCCGCTGCGCCGTTTGTGTTCGCCAAAAGCGTTTGGCCGTCCGAAGCATAGAAGCGCACCTGCCAGTTCGACGCAGCCGCAAGTTCAAACGTATCGCTGCCCAGCCCTCCTTTGTTATAGAGCGTCTCCGTAAAGGTCGTCGCCTGGCCGGGATAGGCGAACTTGCCATCGGCCCTCGGCCAGGCCAGCACGCGCGCCGATTGCGTGGGGCGGGTGAAGCGCACCGTATGGCCGGTGCTGGCGGTCATGCTGTTGCAGCCATATTGCTTATAGGCCAGACCATCGTACCCAGAAGCGTCTTCTATGCCGGCGGTGCTGCCGCACAGGCTCCCGTTCGATTGATTCACACTCTGATAGTTGAAGTCGAAGTTGCCCGACTCATACAGCACGACCTCGAAGGTATAGGTGTTCACACTATCGCGCACCTGATACCACTCCATGACGAAATAGCGGTTCGGTGCGCTGCCGCCAGTTTTGTAATAAATGTTCCCGTGAAACTCGGCATAGTTCACGCCAAACCCGTAAAACAATGGCGCGATGAAATTGTTGGGCGAATCCGGCGTCGGGATGACGGCATAGGCGCTGGAGGCAAAGCCCAAGCTACTGCTATCAAAGCCGATCACGCCCGCCGTGCTGGGAATAATGCCGGTGTAGGCATTTTCGTAAAAAGGAAAGCTAAATCCCAGGTTGATCGCGCCGCCTTGCGACACCGCCCCCAATGGCGCGCCAAGCCCGGCACTGTATCCTCCATCTCTGGCATCGATCCAGCTATAGGCAACGGCGTCATTCCAGGTGTAGCCATAGCTATCCGGGCCGCCACTGGACTGTATGACAGCGGCCGACTTTTGCGACTGGGCCTGCGCCCCCACGGCTGATTCTGTGACCAACCCGGCAGAGAACAGGCAGAAGACGAGAACATAGCGAGACACGCATCGTCGTAGTTCCATGTAATTCCCCTTGAGGCATAACGTGTTGTTCATCGCCGCATGAGCGCGATGGCGCGTATCACGTTTGAAGGGAATCATAGGACTGGCGCCAATGTCAGGGAAGCGGAACTTTATGTTCGGCGCACTAGCCGCCGAAATCCGCAATGAAGTAGTAACCGCCGTTCGAGGCGACGACGCCAAAGCCCACCTGGGCGTAGCGCGCCGAGAGGATGTTACTGCGGTGGGGGCCGTAGTCCGTCTCCTGGTTGAACCACATGTCAAATGCCTCCGCCGCGCTGCGCGCCCAGGCCCAGTTCTCGCCCGTGACGTTGCCGGTGTAACCCGCACGTGCGATACGTTGGCTCGAGGTGGAGCCGTCGGACCCGGTATGGCTGCCATAGCCGCGTTGAGCACAATCTGCGGCATGCCCCTGCGCCGACGTCTGCAAAACGCCGGAGCCCGCAAGCGCCGTGCGGCCATAGGCGGCGCGCGCCTGGTTATAGAGCGACAGCAGTTGCGCACGCATCCCGTCCGCGTCGGCGGGCGCGTCAACGGCTTCGATCTGTATCGCGGATTTGGCCACCGGCTCCTGTTCCTGCACGCTCGCCACCTGCGCCGCCAGGTTGGATGCAGCAGCGTCCGCACTCGCCGCGGCGGAGCCGGAATCGGGCGCGTTGATCGCCAGCAAGGTCTCCGTCGGGATGATGAGCTTCTGACCGATGCTCAGCGCAGAAGCGTCGGCGAGCTTGTTCACCTGTGCCAGGTCGTCCACCGCAGCGCCATAGCGCGAGGCGATGGCGGAAAGTGTCTCGCCCGATTGCACGATGTAGACAAACCAGAACACGTTCTCGTCGGACCAGGTCTTCTGAGTAGGAATATGCAAAACCTGCCCCAACTGCACCACTAGCGAATCGTCTATGTCATTCGCCAGCATAATGGCTGCCATGGACACTTCATGGTCAATGGCGATCGAGAGCAAGGTGTCGCCTTCCTTGACCGTGTAATCGACAGTTGACGCGGCAGCAGGTGCGGTGGTCGCGGCGGCGGCTGCCTCAGGGATAGCAGTGTTGGCAGAGGTCGGCACCTGGATGAGAACGACCGGCGTGCCGGTGGGTTCGGAAGTCGCTTTTGGACGCGGCGTCAGATGCCCGGCGGTTGGCAGCGATGCAATCACGGTGGCTGCATGGATGGCCACCACCGTGGGATTGGGGGTTTCGGTGGCCTGTTGGCCGCAGGCGTTGCCCAGCAACAGCACCCCTGCCGCGAGGGCAAAAAAAAGCGGCTTACGATGTAGATTCTGCATACCTGTGCTCTCTCAGATGCCGGTTTTCAGCCCAGCGAAGGTGAGATGAGCACCCACATCGCCCGTTGCAGGCCAATCACCACTTCCCGGATCAGCCCTTAGCATGGCGCCTTGTCTGCAAGGGCGCACCACGTTTCCTCTCGCGCCGGCTGGAGGCGCATCCACGGGTTGTATCGACATTTCCATTGTCCAGATTATATCGACCTCAAATCGGCTCCCGGCCAAATGCAGCAGGCCCTGTATCGCAGCCCTATACTGGGGACGCAGTTAGAATGATGACGAGGACATCCTATGCCAGATACTAAGACAGAATCACGACCTCTCCTGGCCATCACCCTGGGCGACCCGGCCGGCGTCGGGCCAGAGATCATCCTGAAAGCAATCCAACACCCCGAAGTCTATGAGCGCGCACGCCCGCTTGTGATCGGTGACGCGCGCATCCTGCGCCGCGCCGCCGGGTGGCTGGGGGAAACGCTAACCCACCTGGAGTGCATCACCGACCCCGCCGCCGGGCATTACGCATTCGGCCAGTTGACCCTGCTGGACCTGGCCAACGCCTCGCCCGAAGGCTGCCCACCCGGCCAGATCAGCCAGGCAGCCGGCAGAGCCGCGGTGGAATACGTCTTCAAAGCCTGTGACCTGGCGATGGCTCAACAGGTGGACGCTGTGGTGACGGCGCCACTGAACAAGGCGGCCATGAACCTGGCTGGCTTTCATTATGCCGGGCACACCGAATTACTCACCGAACGCACGCGTGCGGGCAAAGTGAGCATGTTGTTGGTGGGGCCGGGGCTGCGCGTCGTACACGTCAGCACGCACGTGTCATTGGAAGAGGCCATCCGGCGCGTCACGCCGGAGCGCGTGGGCGAAGTGATCGACCTGGCGCAACGCTCTTGCCAGGCGCTGGGCATCGCACAACCACGCATCGCCGTCGCGGGGCTGAACCCGCACGCCGGCGAAGGCGGCATCTTTGGCAACCAGGAAGAGACCAGCATCATGCCCGCCGTGCGCGCCGCGCGGGCGCGCGGGCTGAACGTGTCGGATCCCCAACCGCCCGACACGGTGTTCCTGCGCGCCACCAAGGGCGAGTTCGACATCGTCGTGGCGATGTATCACGATCAGGGTCACATCCCCATGAAGTTGCTGGCCTTCGATAACGGCGTCAACGTGAGCATGGGGCTGCCCATCATTCGCACCTCCGTGGACCACGGCACCGCGTTCGACATTACCGGCACCGGCAAAGCCCGCGAAGACAGCCTGCTCGCCGCCATCGACGTCGCCCTGCAAATGGCCAGGGCCAGGGTCGCATGATGCAGACGAACCAAATCAAGGGAAGCGGTGCCCAATGAACGAGCTGAAACACATTGCGTTGCCCTATGGCGAGGGCACACTTGACCTGCAAATCCCCGCGCGCAACCTGCTGGGGGTGCTTTCGCCGCGCGACACACCTGTTTGTGCGGACCCGGCGGCGGAAATCCGGCGCGCGATCGAAGCGCCGATTGGGGCGGCCCGCCTGCGTGACGCGGTGCGCAGCGCAAAGCGCGTGGTGATCTGCGCCGACGACCTGACGCGCCAGACGCCCGTGCAGATCATCATTCCCCTGCTGCTCGACGAATTGCAGGCCGCCGGCTTGCGTGATGAACAGGTGATGGTGTTGATCGCCCTCGGCACGCATCGCTATATGACACAGGCCGAGATCGAACAGCGCTTCGGTCCCCAGGTCACCCGGCGCGTGCAGGTCATCAACAACCCCTGGCAAGACCCGGCGGCGTTGGTGGACCTGGGCGTCACGCCGAACGGCACACCCATCAGCGTCAGTCGCATTGCGCTGGAAGCGGATTTCCTGCTCGGGTTGGGCAGCATCGTGCCGCATCACATCCCCGGCTATTCCGCCGGGGCCAAGATCATCCAACCCGGCGTGTGCGGCCCCGCTACCACCGGGGCCACGCATTACCTCAGCACGCGCGCACCGCGCTCCTACCTGGGCCAGGTGGAGAACCCCGTGCGGGCCGAACTGGAATTGATCGCCGGGCAAGTGGGGCTAAAGGCCATCTTGAACACCGTGTTGGACCACCAGGGCAGATTGGTGCAGGCCTTCTATGGCGACACCGTTCAGGCACACCGCGCCGGCGTGCGCTGCGCCCAGCAGGTCTATGGCGTGCCCGTGCCGGGCATCTCCGACGTCGTGATCGCCAGCTCGCACCCTTGCGACATCGAGTTCTGGCAAGCCCACAAGTCGCTCTATTCGGCCGAGATGATCGTGCGACACGGCGGCGACATCATCATCGTCACCCCCAGCCCCGAGGGCGTCACGGTGACGCACCGCGAGCTGTTGCAATTCGCGGCCCTGCCCTCCGCGCGGATCGACGAGATGATCCGGCACGGCGAGGTAAAAGACGTCGTCTCGGCGGCAGTGGCGCTGGCGTGGGCCAAATCACGCGAACATGCCCCCGTCAGCCTGGTGAGCGAGGGCATCCCGCGCGAAGACGCGCTGGCACTGGGCTTTACCCCCTACGCGAGCGTGGATGAGGCTTTGCAGGCCGCGCTGCGTCACCAGGGGCCAGAGGCCAGCGTGAACGTCTTGACACACGCGCCGGATATTTTGCCCTTGTTGACAAATTGAATCCACGAATCTGCGCAATGAACGCGAATTATCTTTAGCTGTGGAGCAATCCCCCATGATCTTCATCATCGCGGACGACCTGACCGGCGCCTGTGACACAGGCGCGGGCTTTGCAGGGCGTGGGCTCAGTGTGGCAGTCCAGGTGGGCCGGCCTGCCACCAGCACACCGCCCGGCAGCGCGCACGACGTGCTGGTGTTCAACACCGAGAGCCGCGCCCTAAGCGAAGCACAGGCAGTCAAAGCCGTTCACGACGTGGCAGCCCTCGCAAAGGCATGGGTTACCCGGTTCCAACGCTCGACATGGGCATACAAGAAGATCGACTCCACCCTGCGCGGGCACCCCGGCGCAGAACTGCGCGCGCTGATGGAAGCGCTCCAGGCGGATCGTGCGCTGGTCACGCCGGCGTTCCCGGCCCAGGGGCGCACTGTCTGGCATGGGCAATTGCTGGTGCAGGGCTGCCCCCTGAGCCAGACGGTCTTCGCCGGCGAAGGCGCGCTTGGCGATTTGCGTGCCGCCTTCGCCACGACGCACCTCGCACTGCACGACCTGCACCAGGGCGCGCCCAAGCACAGCCTGGCAGAAGCGGGCATTTACCTGGCCGACGCACAGACGGACGAAGACCTGCGCGAACTGGTGCGAGCGGTCAGCGCAAGCGGCCTTCGCTTATTGTGTGGGTCGGCTGGTTTAGCCACTGCACTAGCAAACGCTCTCACGCCCGCACACCTGCACCCAACCACGCCGGGCTCGACCACAGGGCCCGTCCTGATCGTGGCCGGGAGTATGAACCCGACGACTGCGCGACAGGTGCATTATGCCCAGGCGCACGGGGTTGGCATCTTCCGGCCCACACCTGGCCGGCCGGATGCAGACGCCCGGCTGATCGACGCGCTCGTGGCACGACTGGCACAAGAGGGGCGCGCCATCCTCACCACCTGCGATCTACCCGCCTCACCGCTTGGCAGGGCGAGCGTGGCGCAGACCCTGGGCGCGTTGACTGCTCAGGTCGCCATGCGCATTGCGCTGGGTGGTTTGGTGTTGACAGGCGGCGACGTCGCAACGGCTGTGTGTAACGCACTGGGCACAAGTTGGCTTTCCCTGAGGGGCGAGGCACAGCCGGGCATCGCCATCGGGCAACTGGCCGACGGCCCCTACGCCGGTACCGGCATCATCACCAAGGCCGGTGGGTTCGGGGGCGAGGATGCACTGACTTCGTTTCTTGCCCTGGATGAATAGAAAATCCCTTCGACAAAACGAGACTTATCCGCGCGCTCCTATATCTCGCCGGGGAATTCCTTGCGTATCACGCGCACCAGGTAGGCCAGCTTGTCGCGCCGGCGCAGATAGTCGATCAGGCGCTGAATCACCACGCGCTTGCCGCCCGGCTGCACCACGTCGCGGTCGAAGGGGATGTCGATGTTGTCTCTCTGCATCTCGCCACGCACGTCCTGGCACAATAGCTCCAGGTCGTCGAACGACTTGTGCGCGTCGATAAAGTCGCGCAGTGCAGAGGGGTCCACTGAGGTCTCCAGCGGCGCAAGCGCGGGCGTGGCCGACTTTTGCCCGCCCATGAAGAGCGCAATCGGGAAGTTCGCGTCCAGGTCCTGCGCCTTGAAGATCGGGTGCTGCTGGGCATAGCGCCGGGGCACTTCTTCCCACACATATTCCACCACGTCCAACAGCCGCAGCAGGCCGTCGCCGCGCTGGCGGGCCTTGCCATTGAGCGCTTCTAGTAACGTCTGCGTGAACAGGCTATTGGTCGCGCCGGGCAATACATACGAGACCTCGCTCGACCTGGACGAGGCAAAGACCGCACGGCCAGCACCCTGTGCAAGTTGATTGTATAGCGCCTGGTCGATGCCGCCTTTCAGCACAACTGGCAACGGGGTGAGCGAGGTGATGTCCTTCGCATCGCCGGTGCCGCCCGAATAGCAGGCGTCCAGCAGCACCACCAGCCGTTCGGCATGAATGTCGCGCAGCGCGCCGGTCAGTTCGTCGCTGTTGATGGCGGTATGCTTGAGCGCATCCAGGCGCGTATCCACCGGGATCAAGTAATTCCCCGCGTCGGGCCCGCTCTGCGCTTGCCCGCCATGCCCGCTGTAATACACCACAGCGGTGGCGTCGCCGCCGGCACAAGAAGCCAGCCAGGCCAACCCATCCAGGATGGCGCGCTTCGTCGCGTCCTTATCCAGGATCAGCTTCACGTGATCCGGCGGATAGCCGGCGCGGTCGGGCTGTTGGAGCAACGCCGCCACGTCACGCGCATCTTTGAGCACAGTTTCGGGCAAGGGGCGAACGGCAGCGTAATTGGCGATCCCCACGACAAGCGCATATCCTTGGGTGAAGTTGGGCATGTGTCAATTATAGGTTGCCGCCTGAATCCATCGCTCTTATACTTTCAAGGTATAAGGGAGCTTAACCATGATTTACGACAACATTAAGAACGCACACCTGTATGCCGGACTCGGCGCACGCTTTCAGCAAGCCTTCGACTATCTGCAAAAGACCGATCTGAAGGCGTTGCCCGTGGGACGCATCGAGCTGGATGGCAAGAATCTGTACGTGATGGTGCAGGAATATTCGTCCAAGCTGCCGGAACAGGGCAAGTGGGAAGCGCACCAGCGTTACATCGACCTGCAATACATCGTCAGCGGCGTCGAGAAGATGGGCTTCGCCGCCATCGGCCGCCTGACATTGGGCACCTATAACCCCGAGAAGGACTTCCAGGCCCTTTCGGGCGAAGGCGTGTTCCTGCCACTAGGCCCCGGCGACTTCATGCTGCTCTGGCCGCAGGACGCGCACATGCCCGGCATGGCGATCGACGCTTCCGCGCCGGTGAAGAAGGTCGTCGTGAAGATCGCCATTTAAGGCGGTTTCCAGACAGGCGTTCATTGGACGCAAAGGCCTGACGCTGTGCCCATGACATGAGAGCGATGCCACAATAGACCTCTCCCCCAACCCCTCCCCGAATCGGGGAGGGGCGTTGCGTAAAGCGCTTGAGAGAGGTGAGGGCCAATCTGCGCCAAGCTGGTCTTCTTTATAGCAGCTAACGATTTACAGCAAGGTTTTTGGGGCAATCATGGTGAGCCTGTCGAACCATGATCCTTCGACAAGCTCAGGATGATTCCCTCAGGCCTTGCGTTATCTCGCAAATAGCTATAGGCCTTGCCAAAGGCTTATTTCAAGACGGCAGCCTCTCGGCATTGCGCGCAAGCCGGTCAATCGCATCCACGATGCGCGGCCAGAGCGACGGCGCAGGGAAACCGTGCCCCCAACCCTCGATGAGCAGCAGTTCGCAGCCGGGGATGGCCTTCGCCGTCGCGATGCCCAGCGCCACCGGCACCAGCGGGTCGGCGTCGCCGTGGATCGCGAGCGAGGGCGTTTGCACCTTCGCCAGGTCGGCATACCAATCGGGCGTGACGGCCATCGCCAGCGCATGCCCAATTCGGCCCTCCACCGTCAACCCGCGCGCCAGGATCACTTCTCCCATCGCCGTCAGGTAGGCCGCATCGCGCTTGTAACGTTCCCCGCCCAGGAACTGCTCCCAATCGATATACTCCTTCAGGAATGCGTCGTGCGCGGTGCTCTCGGGCATCTTGACGGGGTAATTTTGCAGGCGCGGCCCCATCTGCGCGACGCCTTTTGCGAAGGACTGCATGGAAGTCAGGCTGAGCAATCGCTCGGGGTGATGGATGGCCATCAACTGCACCAGGCAACCGCCCATCGAAATGCCCACCACGTGCGCCCGCCCAATCCCCAGCGCGTCCAGCAGGCCCAGGGCATCATTAGCCATGTCGAGGAAGGTATAGGGGTTCCGCTCCGGTGCGCCGGGGTCTGTGACCTTGCTCGACTTGCCCACGTCGCGGTGGTCGTAGCGAATGACCCAGTAGCCGCGTGCGGCAAACGTGGCGCACAGGTCGGCATCCCACTCCACCATCTGATTGCCCATACCGGCATTCAACAACAGAGGCGGGTCATGCGGGTCTCCAAACGTGTCGTAACAAATGTCGATGCCATTCACATGCGCAAAGGCAGGTTGGGCACGCTGTATAGCAAATAACATCGGGTTGCTCCCAAATAAGCCGTTCAAGGGAATAAGGTCTTCAATAGAGCGGGGGTGTACTGGCGCACGATGTCGGTGTTGAGCGTGTTTGCCTTAACGATGTCGCGATAGAGCGATGCGCTACGGCGCGCGGTGCGCACCTGCGTCTGCGGGTCCACGTCATAGAGCCCAAACTTCATGCGCCACCCTTCGGACCACTCAAAGTTATCAACAAACGACCAGTAGTAATAGCCCTGCACCAGGTAGTTGAACTGGATGGCCGTCCAGAGCGTGCGTAGATGTCGCACCAGGAAATCGGGGCGCTGATCATCATCCGCATCGGGCAGGCCGTTCTCAGTGATGTAGATGGGCAAGCGGTAGTGCGCCAGTATGCGCAGCAGCGGCATCAACCCTTCGGGATAGATCTCGCCGTATTCGAAGTCGCTCATCGTCACACCGGGCATGTTGACGAACTTGCTGAACAGCGCACCGGGGCTGTGCCTGTCATACGTCACGCACTGACGCGAATAATAGTTCAGGCCGATCCAATCCAACGTGCCGCGCAGAGGGCGCGCGCTGGGCGGGTTGCCCAGGCGCAGCGTCAGATCCCAACGGCCTTTGAGAAGCGCCGTCAAGATGCTTTGGTTGAACAGGCGGTTTTGCAGCGAAGCCACCAGCGCATCGGCAGGGTTGCCGTTGCGCACCGGGTGCATCAGGCGCATGTGATGGGCGATGCCCACGCGCGCCAGGCGCTGATATTGGTGCAACGTCTGATAGGCCGCAGCATGCCCAAGCAACATATTACACACCACCGCCATGCCGCGCTTAAACTCGCCGGTGCACCCCGGCGGCATGCTGCCCTCCGTGATATAGCCCAGCCCGGCGTAAATATTGGGTTCGTTGATCGTGCACCACAGGTCACACAGGTCGCCCATCGTCTTGACAACCTTGGTGACGAAACGTTCAAACAGTGGCACAACCACATCCGTGTGCTCCCAACCGCCGCGCTCTTCCAGCCAGAGCGGGTTGGTGAAGTGATGCAGGGTGACCATCGGCTCGATGCCGCGCTGGCGCAATGCGCGCAACATCGCGCGGTAACGGTCAATCGCCGCGCTATCGAACTGGCCCTCCTGCGGCTCGATGCGGCTCCACTCCAATGAGAGACGATGCGCATTCAGGCCCATCTCCACCATGCGATCGAAGTCGTCTTCCGCGTGGTTCCACCAATCGCAGGCCAGGCCCGACGTATCGCCATTTTTGATGTGGCCGGGCGCCTGTTCCCAGGCCCACCACTGGTTATTGGTGTTGTTGCCCTCCACCTGGTGCGCGGCAGTCGCCGTGCCCCATTTAAAGCCCTTGGGGAAGTAGAAAGTTGCTTCGGACATATATGAGATTTGAGGTTAGAGATCAGAGGATTGCTAAACCACGGATTTCACAGATTCCACGGATCAATACATCAGTGTAATCCGTGGTACAAATCGTCTCTAATCTCCTATTTAAGCACTGAGACCCGATGTTTTCTTGATCCGGCGCGCCTGGTTGAAGAGCCACCAACGCAATGGGGAATAGACCTGCGCCCAAGCGCCGATATAGCGCACGATTTGCCCGCCAAAGCCACGCTTGAAGCGATAGACGCCCCACAACCCATCTTCGCGCTCCGTAAAGTGCTCCTCCAGGGTTGCTTCATCTTCGTCTGGGACACCCCATAGGTCATAGGTGACGCACCCGCGTGCGCGCGCCCAACGCATGGCTTCCCACTGCAAGAGGTAGGTAGGCATCAACTCGCGGCTTTCGTTGCTGCTGGCACCATAGAGATAAGTGGCCTGTTTGCCGTTAGCTACCACGATCATGCCCGCCAGCGGGCGCTTGTCATACTCGGCGATCAACAGATCTGCCTGATGTCCATTGGAACCGGCAAAGAGTTGCATGAACATCTGGTAGTAATCCAACGGGTGAATGGAAAAGGTATCGCGTTCGGCGGTGGTCTGCATCATGGCGTAGAAGGTTGGCAAGTCGGCACTATCGCCCCTGCGAATCGAAACGCCCTTGCGCCGGGCCAGGCCGATGTTATAACGCGTCTTCTGCTTCATCAGCGCCAGGATGTCAACCTCTTCTTCCACATCCAGGTTCACCCAGATGGTGCGGCGCGGCTGGACGTGCAAGTCCACCGGCACCAGGTTCGCTTCATGCAACGTGCGCTGATCGGAGGGAGTATCGAGCAGCCCCGGCTCGATGACCATGCCAATCGCCCCCCGGCTGCGCGCAAGTTTGCCGGTGGTGCGAATCACCGCCGTCGCCAGGTCGCGATCATCCCAATTCACCACCGGGCCGCGCGGCACATAAGCAAGCGTGCCCAGCCCAAATGGCAATGTGCGGAACAGCACCACTGACCCGCCAACCAGTTCCGCATTCGCATTCACCAGGCTGGCACGCAACGCGCGCCAACCGTGCACACTCTTCAACTCTCCCCACAAAGTCGTCTGCAAGAAATGACCATACGGATGCTGGGCAACAAACGCATCCCATTTGGCGGGTGGGAACACCGGAGGTTTCTTCTCTCTTCGTGCGCGAGTCGGTTCTTCTGGGGTAAACATCTCTCGATCTTGGATTTACGATTTTAGATTTTCAGTTGCCTTTGGCAGCGGGGTAATAAATATGAATCGGAAACCTAAAATCTAAAACCTAAATTACACAATCGGGGAACCGGGATTTGAACCCGGGACCTCTGCGACCCGAACGCAGCGCGCTACCAGACTGCGCTACTCCCCGACTACGCAAGATGTTACCACAAAACAATAAATATGCCAGCGTACTTGGGTCAAAGCTGCCTGCAAGCAAACCCGCGGCCAGGGAAGTCGTTTCAAAGTCGATCGGAGCAAAGGTGACATTCTCCGGCGCAGAGATGCAGGCGCGTTGTAAACGCTCGCGCTTTTCACACTGGATCGAATAACTTGACCGCGACCGAATCGTGAAGGATTGTGGGCGGCGCATCAATCAACTGGTGCACCGCCCGTAACATCGCTACACTCAAAGCAGTTTTGCTAGGCTCACGTTCCACCATCACGCTTCCCTTTCAAACACCACGCGCCAAATAGCACACCAATACCCCGCATGAGCCGGATGTCCCTACTGCGCTGTCCAGATTCCCTTTTGCAGACTGTAATGCAACTCCGAAGTCAGGCTGATGTCGCCATTGGCATCGAACGACCATTTGCCCAATACGCCGTCATAATCTTGGGTCTTGAACAGGGCGTCCAGGATCGCCACGCGATCTTTCAGGCATAGCTTGCCCATCGTATCCAGCGCTACGCTGGTAGCTTCATAGGCATACACAGCAGAACTGGATGGCTTGACATTGAAGCGCGCCTGGTAATCTTGCACGAACTGCTTGCCCTTCTCCGAGAGGCCACCCAACGCGACACCCGCGCTAAAAGCATAGGCGCCTTCGGCGGCATCACCGGCGGCGGTGAGGAAATCCTGCGACATGATCGCCGCAGTGCCCATAAACGCCGCTTTGGCGCCGGCTTTGCGCATTTCTGCCAGGAACTGGCCGGCGTTCTTGGGGTCGGCCCCGCCAAAGAACACCAGGTCCACCTTCATCGCCCGGCCTGCCAGCGCCAGCAAGTTGCCCGACTTCAAATCCACCGTGTCGCGCCCTGCCACCTGTAACCCGGCCTGCTTGGCGGCCATCTCGAATGCATCCGACGCGCCATAACCATATTGCTCTTCGTCATCTACGATGAAGACCGATGCGGCACCCAGCGACTTCGCCCACGTCGCCGCAGCAGCGCCCTGCACATCCAGGGGCGTCACCAGGCGCATGAAGTTGCGTTTGCCAGCGGGGAAATAGGCCTCCGGGTCGCTTGGGGCATATGGCTTGGTCAGGCCGATGTAGTCGGCACCAGGGCTGAGCATCGCCAGGCTGGTTTGCTCCAAAATCGGGGCGGAGACACGCGCCGCGCCGGAATCCAGCGGGCCGATGTAGACCATAGCGTCGGGGTCGGCGTTGGCTTTATAGGCGTTGGCCTGCTCGGCAAGCATATCCCAGCCGCCCTTCCCGGCGGTGGCATCGTCGAGCGCCTCGTAAGTGATCTTGAACAGACCGTCACACAACGTGCCATCCTGGGTATGCTGCGCCATTGCCAGCGTGATGGCATCGTTCACGCCCTGGGCTTCATCGGCGCGCGCCCCGCTGAGCGGCAAGCTGGCGTAGAGCTTCAAAATCGTCCCCTTTGGGATTGGGGTGGCGGTTGGCGTTGGTTCTTCCGTCGGCTCCTCTGTCGGCGCATTCACGTCAACCGTTGGCGTAGGCGCCGGCGCATTTTGACATGCAGCAACCAGCACGGCGGTTGCTGCCAGCGCGCTCAGTATTCGTCTTTTCATCAACATTCTCCTCGACGTTGTGCTATGTAGGTAGATTGTCAGATAACCGCACGCTCGCACACTGCCCTGGTGAAAGGCTTCATGCGCGTCGCTCCGAGGGCAAAGCAAGGAGCCTTTTTGCGCTCAGTCACCATACGAACCTCTAACTCATTCCTGTGAGGAAGTATAGGCTATGGCTCGAATTTTACGTCCGCGGTAGAAACCGACAGGTGGCATACAACAGATTGTGCCACCTATCTGGTTTCTCGTTTCCGTAAACCAAAAAGAAAGAACCGCACGATGCCGACAGGCACCATACGGTTCTTTTTCTATACGACGCTTAACAACCCTTGTTTCTTCGTGTTAGGGGCTCCAGGGGTTTCCGCACATGCGGCGTGCTGCCCTCATGCGACGCCCAGGTAGGCGTTCATCACCTGTGGGTTCTCACGCACTTCCTTGGCGGAACCTTGCAACACGATGCTGCCCGTCTCCAACACGTAGGCACGGTTGGCCACCGACAGCGCCATCAAGGCGTTTTGCTCCACCAGCAAGATGCTGGTGCCTTGCGAGTTGATCTCCGCGATGATGCGGAAGATTTCCTCCGTAAGGATGGGGCTGAGGCCCATGGAAGGCTCGTCTAGCAGCAGCAACTTGGGCCGGCTCATCAGAGCGCGCCCCATCGCCAGCATCTGCTGCTCGCCGCCCGAGAGCGTGCCGCCCAACTGACCGACGCGCTCCTTCAAGCGCGGGAAGCTGGCGAATACGCGTTGCAACGTGTTCTGAAATTCCACCGCGTCGCTGCGCGTGTAAGCGCCCATCTCCAGGTTCTCCTGCACCGTCAGCGGCGCAAAGATCTTGCGCCCCTCGGGCACCTGGCTGATGCCCTGGCGGACAATCTGCTCAGCCGGCATATTGCCGATTTCCTGGTCTTTGAAACGAATCGAGCCGCCGCGTGAGCGCAGCAGCCCGGAGACCGTGCGCAGCGTGGTGGATTTGCCGGCACCGTTGGCGCCGATCAAGGTCACAATCTCGCCTTCGTTCACATTGAACGAGATGCCCTGCAGCGCATGAATCGCACCATAGTAAACATTCAGATTTTCAACTTCGAGTAGCATGGATACCTCGCTATGCGTGCGCCGCTCCCTTGCCCAGGTACGCTTCCACCACGCGCGGGTTCGCCTGGATTTCCTTCGGCGTGCCGCGCGCAATCACTTCACCAAAGTCCATCACGGTGATCCGTTCACAAATGCCCATCACGAAGCGCATCTGGTGCTCGATCAGCAAAATGGTGAGGTTAAAGCGTTCCTGCACGAAGTGGACCAACTCCATCAGCGTCACGATTTCCGCCGGGTTCATGCCGGCGGCCGGCTCGTCCAACAAAAGCAGGCGCGGGTTCGACGCCAACGCGCGCGCGATTTCCACGCGGCGCTGCTCGCCATAGGGCAAGTTCTTCGCCACCTCATTTTGCAGGCGATCCAGCTTGAAGATGGCCAAGAAGTCCCGCGCACGGTCGGTCAACTCTCGCTCTTTGGCGCTGAATTTGCCGTTGCGGATCACCGCATCCAACATGCTATAGCCAGCATGCGGGTGATAGGCGATGCGCACATTATCGAGCACGCTCAGTTCCGGGAACAGGCGGATGTTCTGGAAAGTACGCCCCACGCCCATCTGGGTGACTTCAAACGGTTCCAACCCGGCGATGTTCTCACCATTGAAATTGATCTCGCCGCTGGAAGGGACATACAGGCCACTAATCATGTTGAACACGGTGGTTTTGCCGGCGCCGTTCGGGCCGATCAAGCCGGCCAGCTCACCGGGTTGCACGGCCAGGGTAAAGTCGTTCACCGCGCGCAACCCGCCAAAGAACTTGGTCAGCTTACGGATATCCAACAGCGGCGCGGGCGCAGTCTGCTGTGTTTGATTCGTTGCAATCTCAGTCATGGTATGCCTCTTCTCTTCACTTAACGACCGCCGCGGGGCCGACTGATGGCTCTACCGTACCCGACGAACTCTTATTACTGGATTTCACTTCGGGCGCTTTGAAGAAGCCCCACTCCACCTTACCCAACAACCCCTGCGGACGCAACAACATCATGAGCAGGAGCGTGATCGGATATAGCACGTAGCGCCAGGTCGGGGCTTCGGTGCCCAACTGGCCCAGCAACACGCGCAGCAAACCTTCCAGGAAGAATGTCCAACCGAAGGAGGCCACGACGGTGCCCGTCATGCTGCCCAGGCCGCCGAACACGATGATGATGAGCGGGTTGAACCCGGCCAGGAAGTCGAAGGTGCCGGGGCTGAGGAAGCCAATGTAGTGCGCATACACACCACCGCCGATGCCGGCAAATAAGCTCCCGACGACAAACGCCAGCAGTTTGTAGTTCGCCACGTTGATGCCCATCGCCTTGGAGGCCGTCTCATCTTCACGCACCGACATGATGGCACGCCCGGTGCTGGAATGCACCACGTTGCGCATAATCACAATCACCAGCAGCAAGAACACAAATGCCCAGACCCAGGTGGTCAACTGGGGAATGCCGATCATGCCGCGCCCGCCCTTCATTTCCGGGAAGGGCAGAATGGTATCGGAGTTCACCATCAACGTGTTCACCACGATCATAAAACCGAGCGTGGCAATGCCGAAGTAGTCGCTGCCGAGTGTCAGCACTGGCAAGCCGAACAGGAAGCTCACTTCCGCCGCAAAGACACCGGCGATGATGACCGCGAAGAAGAACACGATTTGCATCACCACATCACTGCGCAGGATGCCGGGAGCATCGACCGTGCCAAACAACGGCGCCAGCGCCTGGCCGATCGGCACGCCGATGAAATAGGCGACTGCGCCGGCAATCACCACGCCGATGAGATAGAGGGTGAATGCAGACAGCACAGGCAACCCGCGATAACGCGCCAGGTAACGGTTAAGGCCCATGATGGCCAGGCCGACCAGGATAACGCCCAGCAATGACACAATCAGACCAGTCGCGTCGCCGTTGTTCCAGCGGAAGGTGATATCCGCCGCTGCGTAAGCGCCGATGCCGTAAAAACCCCACTGGCCAAGGCTGAACTGGCCGTTGAACCCGTAGATCAGGTTCAGGCCCAGCGCCACCATAGTCATGGTGCACGCCTGGAACAAAAGGCCGGTGTCGAAGTCATTCAGGATGGGTGAATCACCGATCGGCACGCTAATGGCCAGTTGGACGATCCCGAAGGCCACGATAATGCCCGCGATTTTCACCCATTTCGAGGTGTGACCCATGACGCGCAATAGCCCATACACCCAGGCCAACACCGCCCCGATTTTGATAATGCTGATGCCTAACGAAAGAGGATCCATCTCCATAATGATTTTCTCCTATGCCTTTTCGTTTTCAGGCTCACCGAAGATGCCGGTCGGCCGCACCAGCAACACGACGATCAAGATCGTGAAAGCAATCGCGTCACGCATGGGAGTCGAGATGTATCCTGACGTGAGCGCTTCGGCCTGACCCATGATGAGCGCGCCCACAAATGCTCCGGGGATGCTGCCGATGCCACCCAGCACCGCGGCAACAAATGCCTTCAAACCGGGCAGAATGCCCATCTGCGACACGATGGAAGGATAGGCGATTGCGTAGAGCACACCACCTAACCCGGCGAAAGCCGCCCCGATCGCAAAGGTGACCGAGATCACCTGGTCCACGTTGATGCCCATGAGCTGCGCGGCCTGCTTATCGAAGGCGGTCGCGCGCATGGCTTTACCGATTTTGGTGCGCCGCACCAGGAACTGCAAGACCACCTGCATCAAAATGGACGTCACCATGATGATGATGGCAATGTTCGAGAATGTGATGGCACCCGCAGGCGGAGCCTTTCCCGACATCACCAGGTGGATGCCATCTTTGATGTACCAGGTGACCACTTCAAACGGGCGCTGGTAGGGGATAAAACGAGCCGAGAACACGAAGTTCAGCGCGCCGAAGTATTCAAGAAAGAAGGACACGCCGATAGCGGTGATGAGTGCGGCAATACGGGGTGCCGTGCGCAGCGGGCGATAGGCGACGCGTTCGATGACCACCGCCAGTATCGCGCAGACGATCATCGACAGAATGATGACCGTAATGGAACCAATGATCGCGGCTAACCCCACCGAAATGGACGGGAAGACGAGGGTTGGCCACAGATGCAGGTTGAAGCGGGAAACCGCAAAATAGCTAACGAACGCGCCGACCATGAACACATCGCCGTGGGCGAAGTTGATCAACTTCACAATGCCATACACCATCGTATAGCCAAGTGCGATCAGCGCATAAACAAATCCTAATTGCAAGCCACTGATGACGATCTGAGCGAAGAGTTGGGGATTTTCGAAAAAGCTACGTACCAGGACGATAACGGCCAGCACCGCCAAGAGTAGTAGGAAGCCCTTGCCGATCCAGGCTAAACGCGCCCCGGAACTGCGCCCAATGACTGTTGAACGTTGTGATGTACTCGCCTGTTGCATTGGCGCAATACCTCCAGCGGGCCGGGCCGATTACGCGTGACGGCAATCCAGCCGGTCCTATATGAGTATCCAGGAGAAACGATACATTGCAAACAAACTGTGTGAGGAGGGGGTTCCCTCCTCACACACATGATCATGCGATGACCTGGGCTTAACTATGGGTTCACGACGGAGTTGAAGGAAACCTTGCCGTCCTTCACCTGCAGAATCGTGGCCGACTTCACAGGGTCATGATTCTGATCGTACGTAATCTTGCCGGAGATACCACTGAAGCTGATCTTGGCCAGCGCGTCACGAACGGCGGCGGTGTCGTCAGCCGTCTTGGCCTCGGTGATGCCCTGCAACAAGATGTTGGTGGCGTCGTAAGCCAACGCAGCCAACGCATCTGGCACCTTCGCTGCGCCCTTGTCATCCTTGTACTTGGCGCCGTACTCCTTGACGAAGTTCTGCACCTCTGCGCGGGTGTCATCAGGCGAGTAGTGGTTGGTGTAGTAACCACCATCGGCGGCCTGGAGGTCCAGGTCGGGGGAATCCCAACCATCGCCGCCCATGAACGGAGCGGTGATGCCCTTTTCCTTGGCCTGCTTGGCGGCCAGGTTCACGATGTTGTAATAGTCGGGCAGATAGATCACATCCGGCTTGGCATCGGCCACCTTGGCCAAAATGGCCGAGAAGTCGGTGTCCTTCGAGGTGTAGGTCTCCTTGCCGACGATCGTACCGCCACCGGCGGTGAACGACTTTTCGAAGTACTCAGCCAGACCCTTCACGTAGTCGTTCGACTGATCGAGCATGATGAACGCCGTCTTGGCCTTCAACGTGTCGAGGGCGAACTTCGCGCCGACCTGGCCCTGGAACGGGTCAATGAAGCACGCGCGGAAGATGTAATCCTTCACCTTGCCGTTGCTGTCAACGGTCACCGATGGGTTGGTCGAAGTGGGGGTGATCAGGACGATCTTCTTCGAGTTGGCATAGTCTGACACGGGGATGGTGGCCTTCGAGCAGACTTCACCGATGATGAACTTGACCTTATCTTGTTCGACGACTTTCTTCGCGGCATTCAACGCCGGGTCGGGAGTGCACTGGCTGTCCTCAACGACGGGGACAATCTTGTGGCCCAAAACGCCGCCCTTCGCATTCCACTCTTCGATGGCGAGCAGAGCGCCGTCACGGGTGGATACACCAAAGGTGGGCACTGGACCAGACAGCGGCGCCAAAATGGCGACTTTGACATCTTCGCCACTGGCGGCAGCAGGAGCGCTGGTGGCTTCGCCGGCGGCGGGCGCACTGGTCGCGGCACCAGCGTTGGGAGCGCTAGTGGGCGTGCTGGTGCCACACGCAGAAACAGCGATTGCGGCCAGCACAAATAACGACGTAACCTTAAATGAACGCATTGTTAACTTCTCCTCCGTACAAGTAGCTATGGATATAAGTGATGACGTACATGCCCCGAACAGAGACGAACTCGGTGCATTTTGCGGGAGGCCCGATCCCCGTATCGTTCGATATGAGTTACTGTGGGCAGTATCACCTCATTAATTCTTCGTGGGAAACGTATTGCTGCAAAGGTTGTAACCGTCACAGCATAAGAACACCCAAGCGGGCATCCTATATATGGGCGGAATGAACTCCGTCTGTTACCTGCACCTCCTGGTGGAACAGGCGTCACTAACATATCATCTGCAATATAGGCATCGGGGCCTATACTATCGGCTACAGATTAGGCGGTATTAT
Organism: Thermoflexales bacterium; assembly: GCA_034430115.1. Taxonomy (GTDB): domain Bacteria; phylum Chloroflexota; class Anaerolineae; order J036; family Brachytrichaceae; genus CAIXPS01. The sequence continues at coordinate 21,534 of DAOUFG010000017.1, forward strand.
AGGATTTGCGATACCAAAAGTCAACTGAGCTTGACACCATTCCCTAACTACCCTATACTTTTTCACCAACTTGTATGGAATGGTCAGCGCGCCACTACCATGATGTGATGACCCGCGCAGCCTGCAAGCGCAATGAAGCCCTCTCAAATGCTTAAGGAGATACAGAAATGAATCTGCGCCGTTCACTCACTGGCAGAATCAGCATCGTCCTGATCCTGATCTTGCAAGTTATTGCGCTACTTCTATTCCCCGCCGATTCTTTCGCCCCCACTACGCAAGAATGGTGGCTACCCATGCTGTTGTTCGTCATGGTCGTGGTCGCCGACGTGGAATTGATCGCGCGCCACAGCGATAAGTCGTGGCCCTGGGCCCTGATTTCATTTGCACACGGGTTCAATATCATCAGCCGGCTGATGCTGATCTGGCCACACGCGTCGCTTGCCGAGGAAGGCAGCAATACGTTCAACGCGCCCTACGTCATTTTGAGCGTGATTTCGATGATCCTCTCCGGCCTGGCCCTGGCCTACATCGAATGGCCCGAAGTTCGCAACGGCCTGTTGCAACCCGTCGCGGCAGTCAAGTAAGTAACCCTTGGGAAGATAAACGTCGTGGGAGAGAAGGGGCACCACAAGTGGGACGCTCCTTCGCTCCCACCTCTGTTTCGGCTAGGAAAGCTTTTCCAGGGCGCTGTGATAGCTCTCCAGGTCATAGGCACTGAAGAGCACCATGCAGACCTCATCCAATCTGTCGGGGTTTGCCTCGATGAACGTCTTAATGGCGGTTAGCGCCACCATGGCTGCCTGCGCCACCGGGTAGCCATAGATGCCGGTGCTGATCGACGGGAACGCCACCGTGCGCAACCCTTCGTCCACTGCCACTTGCAAACTATTGCGATAGCAATTGGCCAGCAAAGCCGCCTCACCCGCTCCGCCGCCATGCCACACCGGCCCGACCGTGTGGATGACGCGCCTGGCAGGCAGCCGGCCGCCGGTGGTGCTCACGGCCTGCCCGGTCGGCAAGCCATCGGGGAAGCGACTTTGGCGGATACGCCGGCATTCGACCAGGATTTCCGGCCCGCCGGCGCGGTGAATCGCGCCATCCACGCCTCCCCCTCCCAACAAACTGTTATTAGCCGCATTGACGATTGCATCCACCTTTTGGGCGGTGATATCTCCCTGCACAAGCTTCAGCAGGGTTTGCTTGATTTTGAGTTCTGTCATTTACCACAATCTCTTGGAGAGCATGATGTACTTACGGAAGGGGCGAAAGCCGAACTTTGCATAGAAGTCCACCAGCACCAACCAATCTATCATACAACCGCGCACGCCATGATCGCGCAAATGGCGCAGGCCGCCATCCAACAGCGCCCCGCCATATCCAAGGCCACGCCGGCCGGCGCTGATGCCGATGGAGCCCAGTTGTCCCCACGGGTGCGGCAAACCATGCATGTAGAAGCGATCCAACGGGCACAAGGAATCCTCAAAGGTGACGAGGCACACCCCATCCACGCCACGTTCGCTCCACAGCAACATGTAGTCCGACAAGCGGATGCCGTCACGTAAAAGCTCCTCACAGTGATAGCGCCAGCCGCCGGGGAACTCGCGCCGCAAAAAGCCCAGCATGGCGTTTTCATCACCGGGTTGGGCGGGGCGCACCGTCACGCCTTTGGCTTTGTTGCCGCTGGACGGCGTCGCGTAGTCGCGCAAGTCCGCGGCCATATCCCACACTTCGCCGTGCCCGGCGCTGGGCTGGTAATCGTGTTGGAGGAAGAATGACAGCGTGCCCAACTCATCGGGCACGCCGGGCGCAAAGGGCTGCATGCTTGCGCCCAACGCGGCGAACCGGCCCCCCTGGCTGCGCAACCAGTCTTCCGCCCAATGAAGCAACTGGCCGCCGATGCCATGATGCTGCGCCGAACGCAATACGGCCAGCGCATCGATATAGCCCTGCTCCGCCGGCGAGGCGGCAGGATCGCCTTTCAATTGGCTGGCCAGCACAAAACCCACCGGCACGCCATTCACCATCGCAAGCTGCCCGGCCTGCACCTTGCCGGTATGTGGCTTCGTGTTGTAGCTCACGAAGCGCTCGCTGATCGCCAGGCGCGGCCCGCACGCCGTTGACCATATCCGCGCCGCCGCCGAGGAATGTGTTGGCTCGGAACGGTTAAACGAGACTAATTCCATGAGAAATGATCGGTGTATAGGATCATGAGATTAGAGATTGATGAACAAAAAGGGACCACGGATTACACAGATTTCACGGACAGGAAATTTCAATCTGTGTAATCCGTGTCATCCGTGGTTCACTCTAATCTCTAATCCAAAATCTCCTTATTAGCGTGGCAGGCGCTCGTTACGCGAGGGCAGCACGGGGAAGGCAGCATGCGGTTCTTGCTGATACCAATATCCTACCGAGGCGATTTCGTCCGTCAACGGTTGGAATTTGCCGCCCGGCCACCAGCCCAGGGCCTGGATGGTCACCTTCAGGTCTTTGTGGAAGCGGATCGGGTCCATGATGTGCCAGCGATACAACCCATGCTTGGGCACGCGCTCATTTTCCTTCTGCCACAATGGGTAACCGGTGTAGGGGCCGGTAAACGTGTCGCCAAAGCCCCACGCGCCGCAGAAGTAATCCTCGGTGCCGGTGCCACAAATCGTAGGGTCTTCCTTGTCGCCATCCATGAAGAACTTGATTTCGCCCTCGCCCCACCAGCCGTCGGACATCTGCACCCACGCCAGGTAAGTGCCCACGTACTGGCCGTTGCCACTAATGCCGTCCAGGATGACGTGCTCGGGACATTCGCGGCGGGTCGTGCTGATGCGCCACTGGGCGTGGAAGGTACCCAGATCGGCCGGCAATTGACCCAGGGCATAGGTGATCTGGTAGAAGAAGCCGTCGATTGCCTCGTCGCGCTGATTCTCCACGGTGATGCGCGCGGATTTATAGAAGGGCATCGGCCAATAGCTATTGAAACCGCCGCTGGGGTTTACCGCCACGGCCAACGATGTGACGTTGGTGCGCAACCCATGCCCACAGGCGAAGAAATCGCCCAGCGGCACCTCCACGGACGGCGTTTCTTCACCATCCCAATATATGCGCAGCACACAGTCGCGATAGGCCTTCGGATCCACGGTGATCCAGATATGCTGGAGCATGCCCTGGCCCTTAATATCGGCCAACGTGGTCAACGAACCGGCATCCAGCGTGATACAAGGGCGCACCTTCCAGGGCTTGCCGAGTTCGCGTGCGGGACCTTGCTTCGTATCCGGCACCTCTTTGGCCCCGCCGGCACGTTCGCCATTGGGGTTCTCGGCACTGATCGAGCGCGTCTCGAAATCGCCCAACACGGGCAACCCACCCAGGCCAAACTGGCGATTGTTCAACAACATGGTTGTAGGCTCTCCTATTTAGAAAGATGAGTATTGGTCGTAACCTGCGTAAGTCATTATACGAAGATACCGCCAATTCATTCGTGTTACACTCAGCACACTTCGCTCGTTGTATTGTGATATGGGGAGGTTTGTGATGTCGTGGTTACGTTGGGTTTGGAAACTTGCATTTATTTTCGGCGCTACTTTCGTCCTGTTCTTCCTCTTTCTCGGCCATCCTGCCCAGGCAGAAGGCGTATTTACAGTCACCACCACTCTAGACAATAACAGCGCAGACGGCAATCTCAGCCTGCGCGAAGCGCTCCTGGTGGCGAATGGCTCCGCCACGGTTGGGTTCACGTCGCAAGAACAAGCGCTGCTAGGCGGGTGCACCTTCAGCGGCGGCAACATCACCGGCGGCTGTGGCGCAGGCATCACCGACACGATCAACTTCAACTTTGCCAGCGGCGTCATCACGCTCAACAACTCGCTTGGGGCGCTCCCAAACATCAACGACAGCCGCCCCACCTATGTGAATGGCACTAACAACTCAACCGTGGAGATCGCGGTTGACGGCACAAACCTGGCGAGCGGCGTTCCACTGCTGAGCGTCACGTCCAATCACAACCGGGTCATGTTCCTCAGTTTTAGGAACGGCCCATCTAACGGCGTGAACGTCACCGGGAGCGACAACGATCTATCGTTCATTCGCAGCTATGGCAATGCCGGCGCCGGCGTGGTGATCAACAATGGCGACCGCAACAGCCTTTATGGCGGCGATTTTGGTTTCCGCTGGTTGGACTCGCCATATACCTGCAACGCCGCCACGCGGAATGACGGCAACGACATCTTGCTCACCGGCAGCGCCGTCTCTAACACGATCCAAAACAACACCGTGGTCTGTTCGCCCGTCGATGGCATCCTGATCACAGGCACGACCGCGCTGAGCAACGTGGTGGACTCAAACGACACCGGCACGTGGTATATCAGCGGCGGGCTGCGCAACCTGGGCAACACCGGGTCGGGAATCGCGCTCCTCAACGGCAGCAAACAAAACCTGGTTCAATACAACACCGTCGGGTTCAACAACCAGCACGGCGTCCGCCTGAGCGGGAGCGGCACCACCAGCAATACGATCATCAACAACAACATCGGCGCCTATATTTTGGCCAACATCCCCAACGCAGGCGCGGGTGTGGAGATCGACAGTGGCGCGCAATCGAACCAGGTGCTCTCCAACCGGATCGAACGCAATACGCTGGCGGGCGTGCTGATCCGTGGCAGCAACACGACCGGCAACTTCCTATCGGCAAACGGCATCCAGCGCCAGGCGGGGCCAGGCGTACAGATCGACAGCGGCGCGCAATCAAACACCGTTGCCAGCAACACGCTCGCACTGAACACATATGGCGTTTTGCTGGACGGCCCCGGCACCTCGCTGAACCTCATCACGCGCACGCTGATCTATTCCAACACCTACGACGGCATTGGCGAACGGAACCAGGCCGGCGCGAATAACTGGACGGAGATCAGCACGCACGACAACGGTGGTTTGGGCATCGACAAGTTTGCCGAGTTGGACGCCACCGATAACATCTCTGCGCCGGTGTTCTCCATCACATCGGTGAATAAGAACACCCACGTTGTGAGCGGTAAATCCAGCGGCTCAGCGCTGCTTATCTTTACAACGGTGGAGCTATACCGAATCGCGCTGGACCCAAGCGGCTACGGCGAAGGCGTCACGTTCGTCGGGCGGACGCTCACCGATTCAAACGGCAACTGGTCGATCAATGATCCCGGCATGAGCGGCGGGTGTTACACGGCCTTCATCTCCACGATTGTGCTCGTGCCGCTGGGGTCATCCGAGTTCAGCCACACCAATTGCACCACGATGCTGCCGATGGTCAGGAAGCCGTAGACGACAAGTGGGCCAATGAATCCACGAATGATGCGAATGCCATTCCAGCGCGGAGAAGTCTTGGCCGCTGTGCGTTCACGCCATGTTCAACCCAATGTCGAAATCGGACGCGTAGCCATCGGCAGTCTCAGTCAGCGGGAGAATGAGTTGGCTGCGCCGCTTTGATAGATGCTGTCGTCCTCATTTTTCATGCGGCCATGTCCCCTTGTGGCATAGGGTTGCTGGGCGTAGACCTTATCGGTGATCGCCTCATCGAAGAAGAACTGCGAAGTAAATTTGTAGCTCCGGGCAGCGTTGGCGCTGGAGCGAACCTTGAAGTGAATGTGTACCGCACGCCCCTGGTACCAGCCGGGATAGATTGGCGATAGAGGCAGATTACACGGCACAGGTTTAGATCGTATGTAGAACTTGTGAGGAGAGTGTGAGTGTTTGCAAACAGCACGGACAGGAGCAGTTTTTATGTTGACAATCTATCCGCTCGCTAGATTGGGAGTTCAATATCTTGTGGCAAGCCGACGCGCATGAAGTAGCGGGCGAATGTCTGAGACATGTGCTCACGATATGGCGGACACAACCTGAGACGTCGCCCTGCCATACGAGCATAGTCCTCAAGATATGACTTCGGCAGGCTGAGCACACGCCCGAAATCGATAATCCGGGTCTCGAGCGCTATTTGCTCTGGATCCGAGGCTGCCAGCAAATGATAACGTGGACGATAACCTTTTCGCACAAGGTCGAGCGCCCCTTTTTTAGCCAACGCTGGATTCAACCCGCTTACCGCTCTGATAGACCAATGCGGACAGAGAATGACGTCATCGAGCTTACCCTCATGAGTAAGATCGCATGACTGCGTCAACACAACCACATCGTAGGTCAAAATATCCCCTGCGACAGTGTTATTTGCATCCGGCGTAGGGGAATGGGCAACAGGAACCTGCACAGAACAATTCAAAAGAATATCGCCCTGTTCAAGCTGGCTACCTTCGACGACCGTATACCAGGGATATTGAAGCGGCATGTGAGTCTAATGGGCGATCAGGCATCTAATTCATCAAGGTCAATGTCATCATCCACCGCAAAGGAGAACGGAGCGGCCCTGCTTTCCCGTACCTGAATCGTTACACGCTTTATACTAAGAGCTTGCAGGTCAAAGGTTTCCGGTATCTCCATCTCAACATCGTTGGCCTCATTAGCAAACTGCTCCAATTTGGCTCGCAATGGTTCCAATCCCCGCTCAAGACGCCGAATATCATCATTCATTGAAGTTTCAGCCAATTCCATATACGTCGCTTTATGGGATGACGACTTATGGATCACTCTCTTTGCAGATGTGGGCAACAGATATGCCCCTACAGAAGCCCCAAAGTCAGTCTCTGTCACCAGAGTCATCGCGAATTACCTCCTTGAAAAACACCCTTGCCTTGGGAGTAATGCTCGCTTCAAAGGCTGCCTCAAGATTATCATGCGCCTGCTCCACCCACTCTAAAGCAGTGTCTGTATCGAAAAGCTCCTCTCCATGCGATTGAAAATTCAGGTCAAGGAGAAACACTGTATTTGCATCTTGTGACTCTTTTAACGAGCCTGTTTGTAATACCAATGAGCCGCCCAGCCTATCATAAGGGACCTCCACTCGCTGCGCCCAAGAGCTAAAGACTTGCGGAATCTCATTTGGGATGCGCGGAGCAGTTAAAAGGTAATCGTCAATTTCGACAGATGAATAAGGGAATTCTATTTTATTGATGTAGCGCAAACCGATGCGTTGAATCCCTTGCGGTTGCACAATGTCACAGTAAGTCGCCAGACAACGCTTGATATCAACTTTAAAATTCGCCCAACCGGAATAGGGTCTGAGATGATTGATGACCAGTAAATCGGGACCCACCTGCATGAGCGCATGTTCATCCGCGCGCAAAAATTGCATGCGCGCCATGCCACCTTTGATGTTCTGGGTAATTTCTTCCCGCTCTGCACGAAGCTCTACCTGCAATACATTCTGTTGGCTCTTCTTTGGGAAATCCCCTTTAACCTTGTCGTACAGCAGGCCCGGGATTGTCCAATCCCATGGTTGGCCTGGTGAAAAGTAGAACTCACAGAGTACTTCTGCAATTGGCGGAGCGTCATATTGCCGAGCCATATTCTTCCCCTAATATTACGATGATTGTAAAGCCTAATATAAGAATAACATTGAAGAACATCGCTAAGCGCAAGCTAAAGCTTGCGCCTACCCACTTCGCCCTTATGATGTGTGTTCGATTCGTGGATCAGAGCATCAGAACCCGATGCTGGCGCCGCCGTCCACCGGCAGAATGACGCCCGTGATGAACTTGGCCGCCGGCGAAGACAGGAACACCGCCGCCTCGCCGACGTCTTCAGGGTCGCCGATGCGCGCCATCGGCGTGCGACTGACGATGCGCTGCTTGCGCGCCGGGTCGCCCTCGAAGGCCTTACGGGTCATCGCGCTGTCGATCCAGCCCGGCGCAATCGCGTTCACGCGCACGTTGTGCGGCGAAAACTCCACCGCCAGCAACCGCGTGAGCCCCAGCAGCGCCGACTTGGCCGCGCCATAGGCGCTCACCCCCGGCACACCAAACAACGCCGTCATGGAAACGATCATGATGATGGAGCCGCGCTCGCGCGCCACCATGCGCCGCCCGCATTCGCGACTGAGCGCGAACGAGCCGAACAGATGCGTCTGCACGATCTGTTGCAAGTCCGCGTCGGTGGTGCTCACGGCGGGGCTCTTTTTATTGATCCCGGCGTTGTTGATCAGAATATCCAGCGCGCCATAGCGCTCTTCTATCTGCGCCACCAACGCGGGAATGGAAGACAAATCGGTCACGTCGTGCTGGATATAAGCCGCCTGTTCGCCCATCTCGGCACAGGCCTGCTTCAGCGGTTCTTCGCGGCGCCCGGTGATCACCACGCGCGCGCCGGCCCGTACCAATGACTTGCTCATCGCCAGCCCCAGCCCTGTGCCGCCACCGGTCACCAAGGCCAGATTGTTATCGAGACGGAAAGGATGCATAGGATTTACGATTTTAGATTGACGATTTTGATTGATTGTAAGTCGTACTGGGCAAATAGACAGCGCGCATGCAGGCGATTCATGTCTCGTTCTTTGCGACTTCGTGGTTGATGACTACAATGACTGTGTCCGCAGATCGTCAATCGTCAATCAACAATCGTAAGTTATCAATTCCTATGACTACTAAAACTATTCTTGATGTCGATCAGTTCCCGATCGTTGGTTGGGCAGGGCCATCGGGCGAGATGTTGCGCCCCGATGTGATGCGTGGGATGGCCGAAGCCGTGTTCACCGTCAGCCACTCCGGGGTGAGCGGCGGGGTGAACGAGCTGCGCAAGGCGCTGGACGTCGCGGCAGAAGGCGGGGTGAAGCTGCTCATCGTTCACAATGCCTGGCATGTGAGCGACAACTATCAGTTGGACGACGAGCGTAAAGCGGAGGTGCGCTCGCTGGTGGAGGCTATTCGCGATCACCCGGCGCTATATGGGTATCATCTGCGCGACGAGCCGCGCTACCATATGTTGCCCGTGCTGGCCGACGTGTATGCCTACATGCGCGAGCTCGATGGCTATCACGCGCTCTACATCAATCACTTCCCGCCCATCGAAGGCTGGGGCGCGCCAACGGCCGAGGCTTTCTGGCGGCGTTATATCGAAACCGCGCATCCACAATTCCTGAGCTACGACCACTATGCCATCACCATCGCCACCGCCGACGAGCTGCGCACGCACGCCGGAGAACCGAACGTCTTCCCAGGCGAGAAGATCATCATCAAGCCCGATTACTTCGACTGCCTGGAACAACTGCGCCAGTTGTCGCTGGCCTATCATCTGCCGTTTTGGGCCTTCTCGTGCAGCGTGCGGCACGGGCCCTACCCCACGCCCACCGAAGGGCATATCCGCTGGCAAATGATGAACAACCTGGCCTATGGCGCACTGGGGCTGCAATACTTCACCTACGCACATGATTCAGCGATGGTGCGGCCCGACGGCAGCACCACGTCCACCTGGGAAATCGCCCGGCGGGTTAACCATAACGTGCATCAACTTGCCCCGCTCATGCGCAGTCTACGCAACATTGGCACCTTCCACACCGGACCATTATGGAGCAATACCCGCCATCTGCACCGCAGCCATCTGCAACCCCTGGTGGAGTGTGAAGGTGACGCCGTGACGATTGGCTTCTTCCTGGACGTTGACGAACGGCTTTACCTGTTGGTGGTAAACGGCAGCCCAGTAGATTGGTCACGTGTCACATTGAAAGTCAATGTAGACAACGAAAAGCTTTATGTCTTTGACTATGGTGACGGTGTTTTCCGCGAGCTTTGGCCGCCAGACCCTCATAGCCAAATGATCACCCTGGCCCCAGGCGAAGGGCGACTATTCAAAGTGGGCGGCGAAGGTCAGAGCCAAAATTATTAAAGCAAGCGACATTTCGCTGAACGACACAGATATAGAGGGACTTATCTGCTTAAGAGATAAGTCCCTCTTGTCATCATGCATCCCCAAAACACCTGGTTTTGCGCCAATTAGAGGGCTATGTAGAGGATTGTCCAGGCATTGCCTAGCGATTGAGTGACAACAATCCAGAACAGTTGTTCCACTTATCACAGACAAATCCAAAGTTGCCCCAAGTTATCACAGACATAGCTATAAAACAGCGCGCAGTAGCGAATTATGCTATCGCGCGCTATTCTTTTAACATTGTTAATAGGAAACTTTAAGCTAGGAAAATGCAAGCACTCCTTGACAATAATCCACACAACCATAAAATCATGCGTTGAAATAAGAGCATAATCTTATTTTAAACGTCCAGTTGGAGATTAATTGTTAGATATGACTGGCAAATCTACCAAAGGCGTGGGGATGAATGGTACCCACGTTGTAGAGACATCATCAGACCAGGAGACTGCATCTGACTCGCTTGAGCCTCCCATACGTTGGCACAATGCGACTGCCACGCTGCGGATTGCTCTTCTCGTAAACCTCGCTCGCAATGCCCCCCCTGTTCATAACGACGCCCCACCCGATATTTTGGCCGAACTAGATGCCGACAAAAATGTTGAGGCGTATGCGGCGGCGATGCGGGCCCGGCAACACACGGTGCTCATTCAAGAAGGGAATATTTATCTGCCGGATTGGCTAAGAGAAACGCAACCCGACATTTGTTTCAATACCTGTGAGGGTTTTAGCGGTGAAAGCCGCGAAGCACAGGTGCCGGCATTGCTTGAGATGGTCGGCGTGCCGTATACCGGTCCAACACCATTGGCAGCGGCTATTACGCACGATAAGCCGACGACGCAACGCATTTTAAATAGTTATGGTCTACCTGTGCCCCAATTCCAGGAGTTCATCTCCCCGAACGATGCGCTACGAGCGGATATGAAGTTCCCGTTGTTTATCAAGCCATCGCACGAAGGCACCGGCATGGGCATTCACAACGATAGCATTGCGCGCGACGAGAAGCACCTGCGGGAACAGGTAGCTTACATCATCGAAACCTATCGCCAACCGGCGATGGTCGAGACCTACATTGAAGGCAAGGACATCACCTGTGGCCTGGTAGGCAACGGGGATGATGTGCACTTCTTCCCCATCACTGAGGTGGATTTCAGCGGTTACCCTGCCGGGTTGGCGCCGATTTACGGCGTCCAGCAGAAGGTTGACTACGCAGATTATTACAAGAATAAGTGCCCTGCTCCGCTTGGCGAGCAACTTTCCGAACAAATCAGACAATTGACATTGAAGGTCTTTCAGGTCACGGGCTGTCGTGATTTTGCGCGGGTGGATTTCCGCCTGACCGACGACAATCAGCCCTACATCCTGGAGATCAACGGCCTACCGGGCATCACCCCGTCCAGCGATCTCACCCTGATGGCGCAGGTCGAAGGGTGGACGCATGCGGACCTGGTCTGCGCGGTATTAGACGCCGGGTTGAAACGATACGGATTATTGCACTGACCGGTAAACGACTTGATATTGCGCAGCCGTTTACCAACAACCATTTGTATGTATACCAAACTTCCGGTCGTTCTGCTTTACGGTTTAGACGAGACGTGCCAGCCCTGGGATGTGGAGGCAACCACGTCGCTCGTCAAATCGGCTTACGAAGCTTTGCGCTCACACGGCTGGCATGTGGAAACGGTCAAGCTCTCGCACGACCTGACCACGCCATTGAAGCCGTATGACCCGCATGAATGGATCGTGTTGAACTTGTGTGAAGGGTCGCCTTCACAAGATTATTACTATGCGCGCGTGGCGCGCATGTTGAGCGCCTACAACTATACCTACACCGGTTCCGACTATCACTGCCTGGACCGCACGCAGTTCAAGGCGCAGATGAAGAAACTGATGGAAGACTACGACGTGCCAACGCCGGCATGGGGCATCTTCAGCGCCGCCGACGACATCACGTTCGACATCTTCCCGGCAATCGTGAAGCCTGCCAGCGAGCATTGCTCCTTCGGCATCACGCGTGACTCGGTGGTGATGTCGGTGGAAGAGACGCGCGAGCAGGTAGCGCGCATCGAACGCGATCACGACTGCCCGGCGCTGGTAGAGGAATTCCTTGATAGCCCCGAATACAACGTGACGGTATGGGGCAATGACAGTGAGATGGCCGAGGATGTGTCGGTCGTGGGCATTTCGACCATGGTGTACGACGCGTTCAGCGACATACACGACCGGCTGTGCACCTTTGAAGCCAAATGGGACCCCGCCTCGGCGGCCTACCAAATGATTCCGGCCATCTGCCCGGCGCCCGTCACGCCGGCGCTAAAGGCGGCGCTGGAACGCGTGGCGATTGACGCTTACCGCGCAGCCGGATGCAGAGACTATGGCCGAGTGGACATTCGACTGAACCAGGGCCGGCCAATGGCGCTGGACATCAATGCCAATTGCGACGTCAGCCCCGAAGGCGGCTTCGCGAATGCAGCGCGGTCGCAAGGGCTCACGTATGCCGACACGATCGAGCAATTGGTGCTCTTCGCGATGCGGCGTCACACAAGTGCTTACGTGCCCGTGACCGATTGGCACATCGCCAGGCCGATTTCGGTGCCGGCGGTCGCTAGATAGTGTATGGACGAGAGCAGGATGAACACAGTGACACAACACAATGAACACACTGCGGTGCTGTGCGTGCTTCCTTCGACGCTGGAAGACCGCCGCGGCATCTATGACATCCTGCTCCACTCCGGCGTATTCGGCCGCAGCGATGCGGAGTGCGTCGACGAGATGTTTGGTGAGGCATTCACCAAACCAAGCGATGACAACTATCAATTTATATCGTGTTGGGAGGGTTCCGAACTGGTGGGCTTTGCCTGCTACGGACGTGAAGCACTGACGCAAGGCACATGGGATTTATTTTGGATCTGTGTGTCGGGCGCAGCACGCCGTAAGGGCGTGGCGCGCACTTTGCTGAGCGAAGTGCAACGCTGCGCGGAGCAGGAACACGTGCGCTTGATCGTGATTTACACCTCCTCAACTGAGAAGTACACCGCTGCGCGCAGGCTTTATGAAACGCAAGCTTTCAGGCGGACAGCGGTTATCCCAGATTATTACGCCACAGGCGACGACCTTTACATCTACACAAAATACTTACCGGGGAAGGAGTGATCATGCAAGTGCTGAAGAAGAAGCAGCGAGTACCTGTTATCCTGTTGATTAACCACTACAAGTCGTGGGCACAGGCAGAAATAGACGACAGCCGCAAACAAACGGCCAATATGGTGAGAAGCCTGGAGCAAGTCGGTCACACTGTGCGCGTGGCCGATTTCTGGCGCGACGTACACCCCGTTTTGCAGGGTTATGACCCGGCGGAATGGATCATCTTCAACTGGTGTGAAGGCGTGGAAGGCGAAGTGGGCGGCGACGCGCGCATTTGCCACGAGCTGGATCAAATGGGCTTCGCCTACACAGGGAATGCGCCCAGTTCGCTGCGGCTCTCGGTGGAAAAGGGGCGCGCGAAGAAGGTATTGCAGCGTTGGGGAATTCCGACGCCCGCCGGGCGCGAGGTGAAATCCGCCAACGATCTAACGAGCTGGGAACACTTCCCCGCAATCGTCAAACCCGTCAGCCAGCATTGCTCGGTCGGCGTGACGCGTGATGCCGTGGTTCACGACCTGGATGCTCTGCGCAAACGGGTGGCCTACGTGAACGAGACGCTGCAAGAAGCAGCGGTGGTGGAGCAGTTCGTGGTTGGGCGTGAAATCAACGTTGGCATTTGGGGCAATGGCCGCCCGCGCATCTTGCCGCTGCGCGAGATCGACTTCTCACGCATCAATAACCCGATGCACCAACTGGTCACCTGGGATAGCAAGTGGATGCCCGATAGCAGCGACTGGCAATCCATGCCGGTCATCACCGACGTGAAGGTATCCCCGCTCCTGCGCGCGCAAATCGAGGAAATCGTCTTGCGCACCTATCGCGTCTTCGAATGTCGCGACTATGCGCGCGTGGACCTGCGCGTCGATGCGCACGAGCAACCCTATGTGGTGGACGTGAACCCCAACCCCGACATCACCGCCGACGGCGGGTTCATCGGCGCGTGCAACACCGCCGGCTATAGCTACGGCGAAGCGATCAGCAACATCATTCAGATGGCCGTGGCACGCCGCAACCGGCGCCAGGCGCTCTTCAACACGCTGCAACAGCGCAAAGAGCAGCAAGCCACATTACTGGCCGCGCAGCAAGCGTAATCCGACCTTCTTCAGCACTCATATCTGGCAGAGGTGATCGGTACGTCACCTTTGCCGGATGCCCCTATTTTTGTTCCTCATCTTCCGGGGCGTGTTCAATCGTGCGCCGCGTCACCGCCGACGAAAGCACCAGCGTGGTCGTCGTTTCGCCATAGGGCTGCAATTGATTGATCAGCGCCTCCAGATGCGTGATGGAACGCACCATCACCTTCAGATAGAACGAATCATTCCCCGTGACGCGATGGCCTTCCAGCACTTCGGGCATCCCCTGGACGGCTTCCGCGCAGCGATTAAACATCGCATTATTCGAACCAATCCGAATGATTGCCAGGATTGGATAACCCACCCTGGATGGGCTCACTTCCGCATGGTAGCCGACGATGATACCTGCCTCCTCCATTTTGCGCACGCGCTCGGCCACCGCCGGTGCTGATAGGCCCACCTTGCGGCCAAGCTCACTAAATGAAAGGCGCGCATCCTCCTGTAACAAACGTAAAATCGCCCACCCCGTATGATCAAGCAGACTGTTGGTTTCGAAGGTCATTGGTGCTTTTTATTTTACGACTACAAGTTTATAGCCCTTTATACCTTGCATTGCCACTTCCCCGCAAGCGAGCGTCGCCGTAGAATGTTGTCAACGATTCGACAAGATTTGGAGGATGTTATGAACCAAGACGTTCTGAACATTCAGGATGAGACGCAAAGCGTAACGTTGAGTGATCGTTTGAATTGGGACTGGCACAATCCGTTGATAGCTTTCCCACTTGCCACAATCGGCGTTCTGTTGGCAAGTGCGGCGGCGGTCTTCCTGGGCCTCATCAACGCATTGTGAACTTGTCTGCTCCGTCAGAGAGTGCTATGGCAGCAAAGGCGCGATAGATGATCTATCGCGCCTTTGCCGTATTTTGAACATGGTGGACTACAACCAACTCGCACAAGATTACGCCAAACATCGCCAGGTGCACCCTGAAGTGATGCGCTCCCTCCTCGCCGGCGGGAAGCTGGATCGCCAATCATGCGTACTGGAAGTTGGCTGCGGGACGGGCAATTACGTCACGCAGATACAGGCCGCCACAGAGTGCACCTGCTATGGGTTAGACCCCTCCACAGAAATGTTGCGCCAGGCGGCAGCGCGCAACAAACACATCACCTTCATGCAGGCGCGCGCCGAAGCGTTGGGCGTCCCGGACCACTTCTTCGACCTGATCTACTCCGTAGACGTCATTCATCACGTCACCGACAGGCCGGCCTATTTTGCCGAAGTGATGCGCGCGCTCAAACCGGGCGGCAAAGTGTGCACCGTCACGGATTCGGAATGGATCATTCGCAACCGCACCCCGCTATCGTCCTATTTCCCAGGCACCATCGAGCCGGAACTGCGGCGTTATCCACCGATCGAGCAACTGCGCGCGGAGATGGCAGCCAGCGGGCTACAAGTGCTGGCGGAGAACATGGTGCTGTTCCCCTATACGCTCACCGACGCAGTTCCCTTCCAGCGCAAGGTTTATTCTGCATTACACCTGATCTCGGACGAGGAATTCGCGCACGGGTTACAGAAAATGGAATACGACCTGCAAGCCGGGCCGGTACAGTGTGTGTCGCGCTATGTGCTGGTATGGGGGGCAAAGGAATAGTCCCCCGCGTTCACCGGCTTAAGATGTACCGCTCTATCGCCGCGGCCACGCCATCTTCGCTGATGGGCGGCGCCACCCAATCTGCAACGGCCTTGGAGGCCGGGCTGCCATTGCCCATCACCACGCCCACCCCGGCCCAGGCGATCATCGTTTCGTCGTTATCTTGATCGCCGATTGCCATCACGCGCTCCCGCGGGATGCCAAGCGTCTCTGCCAGACGCGCCAGCCCCGCTCCCTTGTGCGCCTCAGGCGGGTTGACTTCCACGAACAGCGCATGCGATTGCACCACCACCGCCCGCGCGCCGGCGACCTTCTTCAACTCGCTCAGCGCCAACGGCGCATCCTGGGGCGGGACGATATAGAGCACCTTTTGCGGGTCGCATCGGTTCAACGCGCCGCACAGGTCGTCATGCACAGTCAGATTGGTGCCCAAAAGCGCGGCATAGAAATCCATCTCGTAGCGGATGGATGAGACATACATTGCATCGGGCGCGTAGATCACCGCCTGCCAGGCGGGATATTGGCGCTCCAACGCGGAGAGTTCACAGCCGAGTTCGTGCGGCAACGTCATCTGATGCAACAGCGTCTCGGTCGCGAAGTCGTAAATCACGCCGCCTTGCATACAGATGGCCGGCGCATTCACGCCAACAGCCTGCACAAAGGGGCGCGTCACTTCCACCGGGCGGCCTGTAGCGATGGTCACCCGCACACCGCGACGCACAGCAGCGGCCAGCGCGCTCAACACGCGAGGCGAAATGCGAAATTGCTCATCCAGCAACGTGCCGTCAAGATCCAACGCCAACAACTCGACTTTTGACTTTGGATTTTCGTTTATCGGCAGCTCATCGGTAGCGGTGGGCTGCACAGGCGGGGAACAGACTTCGTTATCCGTATTGTTCATGAGATATGCTAAAACGACTCGGCAGGCTTATAGACCTGCAAGACACGATCCAACTTTGCCAGGTCCTTGCCCAACACAACCTGCCAGCCCGGCAGCGCAGCGTGCGCGGCCTCCAGCGCCACCGGCCCTTGAGAAGAGCCGATCTCAAAGAAGGCGATGCCGCCCGGGACGAGGTGCGCATCGAGCTGGATCAGCAGGCGGCGTACCAGCATCAGCCCATCCGCGCCGCCGTCCAGCGCGAGGCGCGGCTCGTGCGCTTGAATTTCGGGCGGCAAGGCTTCGATCTCTTCCACCGTGACGTAGGGCAAGTTCGCCGTGATGACACACGCGCGCGTGTCCACGGCTGCCAGCAAGTCGCTCTGCACGAAACAGACGCGCTCCGACACGCCTTGCAAACGTGCATTTTCACGCGCCACGTCCAGCGCATCCGCCGAGATGTCGGTAGCCATCACGCGCAGCCTGGGGGCGTGCACGCTCACGGCCAGCGCCACCGCGCCGCTGCCTGTGCCGACGTCGATCAGGTCGATCATCATTCCCGCGCCGGCCCTGGGATGCGTTGCAAGGCTCTGCAAAGCCATGTCCACCAACATCTCCGTTTCGGGGCGCGGGATCAGCACACGCGGGTCCACCTTCAAGTCCAGGTCGTAGAACTCGCGGTGGCCGAGGATATAGGCCAGCGGTTCATGTGCCAGCACGCGGCTCAGCAGGGCTTCGCACATCGCGAGCAACGGGTCGTTCAACGTCGCGTCATCGTGCGCCATTAACCACTCGCGCGGTTTGCCCATCACGAGTGACAAAACAGCCCGCGCCGTAAGGGCCGGGCTGTCGATATGTGCCTCATTCAGGCGAGCAATCGTGTCACGCAGGTATTCACGGATCGTCGGTGCCATGCATTTGCCGCTTAGACGTTTGTCGCTTCCAGCTTGCGGGCCTGTTCACGCGCGCCAAGCTCGTCAATAAACTCATCCAGGTCACCATTGAGCACAGCTTCCAACCTATAAAGCGACTTCTCCAGGCGATGATCGGTCACGCGGTTTTGCGGGAAGTTATATGTGCGAATCTTCTCGCTGCGTTCGCCGGTGCCCACCTGGTCGCGGCGCGCCTCGGTAATCGCCGCTTCCTGTTTCTCATGCTCCATGGCATACAGCCGCGCGCGCAAGATGCTCATCGCGCGGATGCGGTTTTGTAACTGGCTGCGCTCGTCCTGGCACTGCACCACGATTCCGGTCGGGATATGGCGCAAGCGCACGGCGGTGGAGTTCTTTTGCACGTTTTGCCCGCCGGCTCCCTGCGACTTATACACCTCGGTTTCAATATCTTTTTCCGGGATGTTGATCTCCACGTCGTCGATTTGCGGCAACACGGCCACTGTCGCAGTGCTGGTATGGATACGCCCGCTCGCCTCGGTGCTGGGCACGCGCTGCACGCGGTGCACCCCACTTTCAAACTTCAGACGCGAATAAGCGCCCTTGCCGCGCACGTTAAAGATCACTTCTTTGTACCCGCCGATGCCGGTCTCATTCTCATAGACCACCTCCACTTTCCAGCGGTGATCCTCGGAATAGCGCGTATACATGCGAAACAAGTCGGCGGCGAACAGGCCGGCTTCGTCGCCACCCGCCCCGGCGCGAATTTCCACGATCACGTCGCGCTCGTCGTTGGGGTCTTTGGGGACCAGCAGACCCTTCAACTGTTGCTCCAGGCTCGCAATCTTCGCCTCCAAAGGCTCGATTTCGGCCTGGGCCATCTCCGCCAAATCGGGGTCGTCCCCTTCGCTCAGCGCCTGGGCCTCGGCCAATTCCTTCTTGATACGCGACCATTCGCGAAAGGCCGTCACAATCGGCTGCATTTCGTTCTGCTGGCGCGCCAGTTCGGCGTAACGCGAATAATCATTCACGACGTCGGGGTTCCCCATCTGCACAGACAACTCGTTGTACCGCGCTTCGATGCTTGCTAGTTTCTCTTCCATATCACTTACTGATGTAAAGGGTATACAGGTTTTGGTCCTTTCCACCCAGCTTGTACTTATATTCCTCGTTGCCTTGCAGAAAATCGAATACGCGCCGCTTCTCCTGGATAGCCCGCTCAATCAGGCGCCCCAGGAGTACCTGCCCCGGGCTTAGCTGGGCATACTTGTAGGGGTCCAACCCGGAGTTATAAACCAGCACGGCATTGTCGTATATAAAATCCAGGTAAGTGGCCGCGCGTTCACCGCGCACCTCCAGGAACGACAGGCTTAACCAGCCGGCGTCGAACATCGCGCGCGCGATGGCGTGAAAGAAGGCTGCCATACGTGGCGTCATAAACTCGGCCTTGCTGGGCATGGATGCCACCATCAGGCGCAGGAAATCATCCACATCCTGATCGAGCTTCGCCGCATCGCCGGTGAAGGTCACCTGCACCTCGTTGCCGGCGCGGCGCAACTTGCGCTGCAATTCGCGGCGTTCCTTGCCCTCCAAAGAAGCCAGGTATGCCTCGAAACTTTCCGGCAATGTAATGAAAGGCGAGACATCCTCAAACTTCTTCTCGGTGCGCCAACCACGGGCCTGGGACTGCTCCACCAGGCGTGTGAGCGTGGGCGAGTTTTCGGGGATGTTGCACAGTGAGATCACATCCCATTTCAAGCCATCCATACCGGCCAGCGCGTCGGCCAACGCCTGGTAACATTCCGCCTCGAAATCGCGTGCGAAGATGAAATCCAGGTAATCCGACACTTCGCGACAGCCCACAAAAGCGCCTTCGGTGCGGCCCAGGTCACCCAGGCCAAAAAACAGCGGAGCGATGCCTTGCAGCCTGCCGGCCTCATCACGCATCGTAAGCAACCGCAAATCGCCGTCTCCTAATTCGCGCCACCAGGTCTTCTGCCATTCGCGCGTCAGAAATAGCACGTTCGTCATAGAACGGCGCAGCAGGTCATTCCATTCATCGCCCAGGGTATCGAAGATGTCGGGGGTCGTATATAGTTCCAGTTTCACGACGAGCCTACTTTGCTAAGCAAAAACGCAAGAGGGCCGCAAGGTGCATCCCTCTTGCGCCACACTCACGCTACTTGTTCCTCTTCTTCCTCGCCCTCGTTCACGCGCCAGACACGATCCGGCGCAACGAGCCGATCGATATAGAGGATGCCATCCAGGTGATCAATTTCGTGTTGCATCGCCCGCGCCGGCCAACCTTCCAGGTCCAGCTTAACGCGGTTCCCCGTGCGGTCCAGCCCCTTGACGGTGACGTTCAGCGGGCGTTCCACTTCGCCATGCCAACCGGGGATCGAAAGACACCCCTCGGCGGCCTGCCAGGTTTCCTCCGAATGTTTCACCACTTCGGGGTTCACCAGGGCATAGATCACCTTCTTGTCAGGTTCTTTTTCATCCAGCACAGCTTCCACCACCACAACGCGCTGTAACATCCCAATCTGTGGCGCAGCCAATCCCTGGCCAGGCGCAGCACGCATGGTCTCCAGCATGTCATCAATCAAGGTTTGCACTTCTTTAGTGACCTTCTCCACCTTCTTGGCTTTGCGGCGGAGAACCGGATCGCCTATTTTTCGAATTTCTCTTACCATCCCTCAATATTTCCTTCCGGCGACAAGATGATTCCATTCATAGCTGCCTTGAATTATCGCCGTACATTTTCTTCAATTCATCGTAAATACCAACCCATTCTGCAAACTCACGCCGCCGCTCAGCCATTTGGCGATCCCTGGCGCGCGTGTCTTGAGCTTCCATGTAGTTCACGATGTCACGCTGCACACCATGCGGGTCATAAACACGTTCAAAGGTCAATGTGCCCTCGGCGCCGGCGGTTTGAATGATTACATCACCGATATCGAACGCATTGTCCCATAAGCCGGTCATATCCAGATTGACATTCTGCACCGCTGCAAGCCTGGCTTCTCGCCGAGAGGATGCGCCAATGCCAAATGGTGAGCGATCTATGTCGATGATGCGGTCAGGCGTCAATATATAAATGTCGTTGCGCCAGTCCTCATAGCGATACAAGGCCCATAATAACAAACCAATTCCCAGGACGATCACGCCTATTTCTAGCGGTGTGCCATATATGATCTGCGCCACCTCAGGAACAAACAACCGCAACAGGACCAGCAGCGCGACATATACTAGCACACCCGCAGCCGGCAAGGTGATGACCTCCATCAGTTGTAGCCAGTGCTTGTGATAGAGGATGGTATCGCCCTGAACAACGCGCATGTGCGGCAAGAACGCATTGCGAATATTGCCCAACGACCTTCGTGTACGTAAGGTGAACTTCGGCCTCGTAGGATGCTTGCGGCCACCTTGTTTTGGTTCTTCCTTAGACGGGACGATTTGTAATTCTTTGATCAACTCATCGCGCATCTTCACGCGCTGCGAGGCATGTGAATCGCCGTGCATGCGTTGCGACTGATTGAGGATGATCTCGGCAACCTGGTCGGGCTTCCCAATATCAGGGAATTTCACCTTGGAGCGTACGCCGCTGGCGTCGATGGTAAGGTCGCCATAATCCAGTATCCAGCTCAAAATACCCGGCCGGTCCACGCTCACATTCTGGAGCTTGTTCATGGGCAACTCACTCTGCTGATCACGGATCAGGAGTGTGCGCTCACGGTGGATCAAACGTTGATCCGTAATAGCGTAATAATCGTTGCGCCAATCAATGAACTCGTACACAATGTATATCAGCGCGATGACGCTTAGAATGATCACCAGCCGATCGACCAATGACTCTATTGTCCCCGCAAGGGAAGCGTCGCTTACCTCTTGAACAGCCCCAGGGGCTGCCGTCGGGGTAACCAGCACCGGCGTCGCATCACCGGCAAGCGCCTGGCTGGTGGCAACCACTGTCGGGGCAGCGGGCTGCGCGGCTTCTCTCACGGCAGGCAAGAGAAATAACCGCGAAACGAGCGCAATTACCAACATAACCACAGCCATTGCCAATAGCGGCCACAGCGAACGCCAAAATACCCAGGGGTGCTTGTGGCAGAAGTGCGCCACATGTTCGTTCGGTCGTTGCCAATCGTGCTGGTGGTGCCGGCGGTGGCGAGCAACCCTTCCAGTCAGCCTGGCCGGCAACTGGGGTGGGATCGTCAGGCCGGCGTAGATATCAGGCCGCTCACGCAATAGGCGCAGGAATGACTCGCGCGAAATAGTCCACAGTGTTAAGGGTGTCAGCGCTTCGATTGTGAGCGCGTTGCGCAAACCGGTGAGGAATTCATCCTCATTAAAAATACTGCCCTCGCGCAGGTCATACAAGATATGGTTTCTTTCGTTGGCATCCACCATGCGCGCGACGGCATGGCCGTGCCGCACGAGATACAGATCCGTGATGTCGCCCCCCTGCATGACCACCAGCTTGGTGCGTTCCACCTTCTTGATGTGTAGCAGGTCGGATACCGCTTTGAATTGCTCGTCCGTTAGGCCGGCAAACAGCGGCATTTCACGCAGTTTACGCAGCAATTCACGCGGCGTATTTTTTACACCCCCGGCTACTGAGGGATTGCCGTCATCTGGCGTTCTCCTGCTATCATCCGCCATAGTCTCATCCACATCCTTGCCTATGTGGCTGCATTGAATCGGTCACGTGGATTGTAGCATCACGGCCAGGCTAAACCGGATCAACGCCAGTTGGCGCCGCCAACGCCAGGGTTGCCGGCCCAGGCGATAGAGCCATTCCAGGCCCATGTGCTGCATCCAATTAGGGGCGCGCTTCTGAATGCCGGTGAGAAAATCGAACGCACCCCCCACGCCAATTCCCACTACTCCCACCGGCGCGCCTTCCGGCGGGGGGGCCAACTCCAGGCGCGGCAAGTTCCGCGCCAACCACTTATCTTGCGCAGGCGCACCGTAGGCCACAAAAAGCAGGTTGGGGCGAGCCTTACGCACGCGCGCCAGGACCTCTGAATCACCATCAGGATGCGGGGACCCGGCAAAGGTACCGGCCACTACCAACCCCTGGTACTTCAAGGCCAGGTTTGCCGCAGCGCGTTCGGCAATGCCCGGCTGGGCACCCAAAAAGAACGCCCGCCATTTATATTGCGACCCGCGCGCACACAACTGGTGCATCATATCTACGCCGGCCACGCGCTCACGCAGCGGGCGTCCCATGCGCTTAGCTGCCCAGAGCACCCCAACGCCGTCTGGCACATTCAAAGCAGTATGCTCCAGCAGCATGGCAAACTCCGGGTCACGTTGCGCAGCCATGATGAACTCCGGGTTCACCGTCGCCACCTGGTGCACACCGCCTTGCTCCATCAAAAGTGATAGCCTGTCACACGCCTCCTGCATCGTCACATCATCCACACGCACCCCTAGAATTCGAAGTGGTTGTGCTGATTGGGTCATGCCTGCTCCAATAGCGTCAGGATATTCCGTGCACAACGCTGCCATGAAAAACGCTTCATGTTGAGATACCCCGCTTGCGAAAGCCGCACACGCGTCGCATCGTCAAACATCGCCCGCTGCAACGCGGCTGCAATCGCGTTCACATCCAACGGGTCCACCAGTAGCGCAGCGTCACCCG
This sequence comes from Thermoflexales bacterium, assembly GCA_034430115.1. Classification (GTDB taxonomy): domain Bacteria; phylum Chloroflexota; class Anaerolineae; order J036; family Brachytrichaceae; genus CAIXPS01. The sequence continues at coordinate 44,588 of DAOUFG010000017.1, forward strand.
CCACTTCGGGCAGCGACGACGTATTGCTGCACACCACTGGCACGCCGACTGATTGAGCTTCCAGCACGGGCAAACCAAACCCTTCGTATAGCGAAGGGAACGCTAATGCCCGCGCCTCACGCATCAGCGCCGACTTTTCGACGTCGCTGATATAGCCAATGATACGCACATACCGCTCCATGCCCTGCGCGCGCACCTGCGCCGCTAGGTCTTCACCGCCCCACCCTTTGCCCCCCGCAATCACCAGCAGCGGCGCTTCCGCCTGCGCGCGAGCCTGCATCAACTGCCGCCAAGCGTCGATCAACCGACACAAGTTTTTGCGCGGCTGCAACGTGCCCACGTAGAACGCATAAGGGCTTGTCGCGGCCAACCCGAATTTCTCAAACGCTGCGCGCGCCTCCGAGGCGGAAACCTGCGCTAACGGGAGCGGCCCCGGGTGGGCCACCAGCAGTTTATCGGCAGGCACCCCATAGAAGCGAGCCATATCACGGCGCGTCGCTTCAGAATCCACGACGATGCGCCAGGCATAACGCGCCGTGAAAGCGGTGCTCCAATCCAAATACAGGCGCTGGCGCCAGGGATGGGCCTGCGGGAAATAGCGATACCCCACGTCGTGAATGGTGACGACGGCGCGCGTCGTGTGATGGGCCGCCTGCGTGATGGGCAAGACGTGCGCCGGGATGAATAGCGCCTGCGGCGGGCGTTGTGCTACCTCGCGCGCCAGGCCCAAATGCGTCCACAAGCGACGTGGGCCGAACGATATGATTTTGACATTCTGCCCCTCTTCGAGGAAAGCGGGGCGAGCGGGCGCATCACGCGTATACAACCAGAATTCGTGTTGGGGCGCAAGACGCAGAAGCGCACGAATCACTTCGCGCGAATAACGCTCGGTGCCGGTGGAAACTGCGCTAAAAGCGCGGCTTGCGTCGATGCCAATGATCACGCTATTCATTATCGTGCATCCAGCACGCCATGAGATTACAATCTAAACGTGACTGGTGAACATATCCTGGTGGTTGAAGACGAACCCGCCGTCGCGCGCGGGTTATTGTATGGGTTGAACGCCGAAGGATTCGCGACCTATTGGGCCGAGACGGGCCAACGCGCCCTGGGACTGGCCCGTGAGATGGACGTGCAACTCATCCTGCTCGACATCCGTCTGCCCGATATGAGCGGGTTCGACGTGTGCCGCCAACTGCGCGCGGAAGGCAAGCGCCAACCCATCATCATGCTCACCGCGAGCGACGAGGAAGTGGATAAAGTGCTGGGGCTGGAGCTCGGCGCGGACGATTACGTCGTCAAACCCTATAGCCTGCGCGAGGTGATCTCACGCATTCGCGCCATGCTGCGCAGGTCCTATGGCGAGCTGGCCAACGGCAATTCGCGCGAAAAATTCTCCTTCGGCGACGTGATAATGGACATGGAACGCCTGCAAGTGTGGCGCGCCGGCCAGATGGTCAACCTGACGCCCACTGAATTTCGCTTGCTGCGTTACCTGATCAGCAACCCCGACCGTCCCATTAACCGCGACACGCTCATCGAAAGCGTGTGGGGATATAGCAGCGACATCGGCGACGACCGCACCATCGACGTGCACATCCGCCACCTGCGCGAAAAGCTGGAAGAAGACCCCACCAACCCACGCTGGCTGCTCACCGTGCGCGGGTTCGGCTATAAATTCAAGTCCTGACCCATTGTTGCGGCCTCTTAACACAACCCTCATGCTGGTGTAATGCCACCCGGCTATCCTCCATAAGTGAATTCTCGCTTGGAGGTTGAAGTCATTCACATATGAATAAAAAGATACTCATCGCGGCTGGGGCAACGGTCGGGGTTGCCCTATTGATTGGCATTGCCACACTCACCACCCTGAATGTAGCGCAAGCAGCAACACGAGCGGGACAGGTTTTGTCACAGGGAACGCTCCAGCACATTCTTGCGGCCACCGGGCAAGTCAGCAGCACCGAAAAGGGGCTGGTGGTGGTCGGCGTAACATCCGGCGGCGCGGCCGATAAGGCCGGCGTAAAACGCGGCGACATCCTGCTCAAGATCGACGACCAAGAAACGAACACGCTCGCAGATTACAGGTCCGCCCTCAGCACGCACAAGGCGGGCGATGAAGTGACACTGGCGTTGACGCACGGTGACACGTCGCGCAACCTGACGGCCACACTAAGCGACAACAACGGCCAGCCCGACCTGGGGCTCGTCCTCTACGCCGGCAAGAATGGGCGCAGCGGCAATGACGCAGAATTCGCGCCGTTCGGCAAAGGCATGAGCACGCCCATCAGCGGCACGCAGACAATCGTCGTGGACGTCATCAGCGGCAGCCCGGCCGATAAGGCGGGGCTCAAGCGCGGCGACATCATCGTCTCAGTGGATGGCAAGCAGTTGGATGCCTCAAACGTGCTCTCCGACGTGATCTCCAGCTATAAGCCCGGCGACGTCGTGACCCTTCAGGTGATCAGCATGGGCCAAAGCCAGGATCAGCGTGATGTCAAAGTGACGTTGGGCGAGAACCCCGACAAGGCGGGCGAAGCCTACCTGGGCATCAGCTACCGCGAAATGGGGCTTCGGATGCCCTTCCTGGAAGGTCAGGTTCCCTTCACACAGCAGAGCCAGGCAACCGGCGCACTCATCGTCAGCGTGACGCAAAACAGCCCAGCCGAGGCGGCTGGACTGAAGCAAGGCGATGTCATCACGGCGGTCAACGGCACAGCGGTGAGCACACCGCAGGCGCTCAGCCAGGCGATTAGCTCGCACAAAGCCGGGGATGTGGTGACGCTCAGCGTGAAGCATAGCGATGGCAGCACCAGCGAAGTAAAGGTGACACTGGCAGAGAACCCCAACAAGGCCGGCTCCGTCTACCTGGGCGTGACTACCACCAACGTCGTTCGCAACCGCACTTTCAATAATGGACAGCAAGGCCAACAAAGCATGCCGGGCTTCCGGAATCGTCAAAATCAGAACAGCCAGCAGGCCGCCCCATTGGGCGACAGCTTATAAGGCAGTATCGAGGTCCATTGACAACGTGAGTTAAGACAAACCTCCGAGGACATCCTCGGAGGTTTACTATTATCGAGAAATGAAACTGCGTTCAATTCGCTGGCGATTGGTAGCCAGCTACATGTTATTGACGTTGCTCACTGCCGGGCTGGTAGGGGCGCTGGCATTGTCGCTGGTCAAAGAGCGGGTTGAGCAACAGGAAGTAGAGTATCTGACGGCGAATGCTAACGCCGCCGCGCGCCAGGCGGCCTATCTGATCAGCCCAACTGTGCATCAGAACGATTTGCAACGCCTGGCCCAAACCTCTGCGTTCCTGGGCAATGTGCGCGTGCGCATCCTTTCTACCGATAAAAGCGTGCTCGCCGATTCGGGCGCCCGCAGCGGATTGGACACATTCATCTGGCTCATGCCGTCGGCACAGAGCAGCAACGGCTACGCCAGCAACGCTGATGACGACGACGCGCCGTACATCATGTCGCTCATTATCGGCGGCTATCGATATTCTTCCAATAGTAGTACGAACCTGGGGCAAATCCCGCCCGGGGCGCGCTACGTGATCGTCCAGCGCCAGGATGGCCCCTGGGGGCGCCGGTTCAGTTTCCAATACTCGTCGGACGACGCGAGTAACGAGAATAGCGCCACCGGCGTAACCGCAGCGATCACAACCACCACAACATCGGCAAGCACCACCGGCGACGACTCGGAAGGGCGCTCGAACCGCACTGTGACGGTGCCGATTAACAGCAATAACCGCACACTCGGCTACCTGGAGTTGAGCGGCGCGCCAAACTTTAGCGCAGAGACATTTTCCACCATGACCCAGGCGGTCATCCTGGCAGCGGTGGGCGCTTCGCTCCTGGCCGGCGTGGTGGCGTTGTTCATCGGGCGCGGCCTCACGGCCCCGCTCAACGCGCTGGCGCTGGCCGCCAACAAGATGAGCGCGGGCGACCTGACCACGCGTGCCCCGGTGATGAGTAACGACGAGACCGGCCAGTTGGCCAGCCAGTTCAACCAGATGGCCGAACGTCTGCAAACCAGCTTCTCGGAATTGGCCGCCGAACGCGACACGTTGCGCCGCTTCATCGCCGACGCCTCGCACGAATTGCGCACGCCCATCACCGCGCTGAAAATGTTCAACGAGCTACTGCGTAGCGGCGCTTCTGACGACCCAAACACGCGCATGGAGTTCCTGACCGAAAGCCAAACCCAGATTGAGCGACTGGAATGGATCACCCGTAACCTGCTGGACCTTTCCAGGCTGGATTCGGGCGTGGCGAATCTGGAACTGGACACACACGACGTTGGGGATATTCTGCAAGCTTCCGCAGCCGCCTTCAAGCCGGTGGCACAGGAGCGCGGCGTGACGCTGAATGTATGCACGCCCGACCCGCCGCTGAGCATCCGCTGTGACCGGGCCCGTATTCAGATCGCGCTCTCGAACCTGATCGATAACGCGCTGAAGTTTACGCCGCAAGGCGGGCATATCGACGTATGCGCCCAAAGCGAACCCTCAGGCATCCAGATATGGGTACAAGACAGCGGCGCCGGCATCGACCCAGCCGACCTGCCACACATCTTCGACCGCTTCTACCGGGGCAAGAGCCATGCCACGCACGGCAGCGGCCTGGGGCTGGCGTTGGTGAAGAGCGTGGTACAGGCTCATGGTGGAACGGTGCAGGTGCAGAGCAACCCATCCCAGGGCAGCCGGTTTACGATCACGCTACCTGGTGGGGGTAATAGCCAGAACACAAAGCGCGAAACGTGATAACAGGCTTCTATTCACGTTTCACGCGTCACGATGCAACACACAGAAATCACCGTTCAATGAGCCACATTGCAGCAGCAATATCCTCGGCGATCATCTTGCGCTTCGTCTTCTCGATGAAGAAGCTCGGCCCGGCCTGTAAGTAGGAAGGAAACACGCGCGCACCATGCCAGTGATAAGCCTGCTCACGCAGTTTGTAGGTGGGCCCGGCTGGAATGACGCGCCCCTCACCTGCCCGCCGCGCGATCTCATTCAGCGCCCGGATCGCCACGTCTCCCATCAACAGGATGACCCTGACATTCGGGAAGAGCGCCACTTCGCTCGCCAGCAACAGCGAGCATTGCTTCAGTGTGCCGGTCTGAATGGCATAGCTGGTCTTGGCGCATTTGACTGCGGTCGTCAGATAGATGCCCTTGCCCAGCAGTTCCTTCACGTTGCGCGCCGGAACACCGGCATCCGCAAACGCCAGCAACGTCGTCTGCGCAAACAGAGGCTCACCACCGGCATAGTAACCATCGGCCGGATTTTCGGGCGCGGCCTCGGAGATCATCAACATCGCAATCTCTTCCGGCCTGATGGTCACCCCCGGCACACTGAAGCACCCATGCCGCACATCCTGGCAGGGGAACGTTTCACACACGACGGTTTGATCGGGACGCATGACAATCCCTCCTTGTCGGTTCGTGACCAAATTCACCCGGCCCACTCACGCCGCAGTAGTGAGTAGATCGCATGATCGTAATACTGTTGATTCAAATAAAAGTACTCGCGTAACACGCCCTCGCGCGTGAAGCCAAGCTTTTCCAACACGCGTGCTGACTGCGGATTGCGCACATACACCAGCGCTTCCACGCGATTCAGGGCCAACCGGCCGAACCCATAGTTCAACGCCGCACGCACGGCCTCCACCATCAGGCCCTTGCCCCAATAGTTCGGGCTCAGATCATAACCTATCTCGGCGTGATGCCGGCGCGTATCCCAGCGGTGGAACCCACAGGTGCCGATCAACTTGCCATCGGCCTTATGCAGCACGCCCCAACGGTTGTAGTTCGACTCGGCGGGGCGCTGATAGAACTCGATGAGTTCCAACGCCTGATCGCGGCTGGTCAGAGGCGCTTCATCCAATAGATACTGCGCCACTTGCGGATCGCTGAAGTGCTGAAAGATAAAGTCCGCGTCATTCATCTCCAGCGGGCGCAGGCATAGACGCGGCGTATCCAGAGTGTCGAGCACGTCGGGGAAACTGGGGATTCCTGTGTATTGAGCCATTGTCTGCCAATCGTATCATCCTCTTGACAATGCCCGCGCTGGGTGATAATATCAACGCGGATTGATATGAGCGCAATACCCGTAGATCAGTTAGCAGCCAGTTGTGCCATCAGCGTTGAGCCAGGCGTGGACGCAACACGCGTGCTACCCTTGCTCAAGTTGATGAGCGAACCAAACCGGCTGAAGATATTTGCGTTGTTGGCCGGCGGAGAACGCTGCGTGTGCGAGATCGAAGAGCACATGAAGCTGCCGCAAAACCTGGTATCGCATCACCTGGGCGTGTTGCGCGATGCGGGTTACATTCGCGCGCGACGCGCGGGGCGTTGGGTCTACTACTCGGTGAACAAAGAAACACTCGCCGCGGTCTACCCCACCCTGTGCCACCTGTTCAACCCAGAGTGCGTGAACGACATGCAAAAATCTTGTCAGGCAAGTTGATAAGAACATGACCAGCGCCACAAGGCGCTTTTATTTTAGCGCAAAGCATCAATAAACATTGATACGACAAAGATAGGAAAAAGTCTTTCATGGAGGGTAATGACATGAGCGGTGAGAAATTACGTGTGTTGTTCATTTGTACGGGGAACTCGGCGCGTTCGCAGATGGCCGAAGCGATGCTACGCGACCTGACGAAGGGGAACATCGACGTCTTCAGCGCCGGCAGCGAGCCGCGCACCGAAATCCATCCCCTGGCGCGGCGCGTGATGGCGGAGCGATTCTACCTGGACATGGCCGGCCAATATCCCAAACCCATCAGCCAATACCTGGGCCAGCACTTCGATTACATCATCGCCGTCTGCAACAAGGCCGCGGAGGCCTGCCCGGTGTTCCCCGGCGACCCGGAACGGATCAACTGGTTCTATGACGATCCCGCAAAGGCGGAAGGCAGCGAAGAGCAACGATACCGCGCCTTTGAGACGGTGGCGCGCCAGATGATGTTGCGTATGCGCACCTGGCTGGAACTGCCGGCAGTTGCCAGTCGCGTGAAGGCAGCGGGCCAACCCCCCGTCGTCGCGTGAGGAATACACATTTCTAAAGAGGACAAACGTATGGCTACGAATGCCGTCATTCAGATTGAAGATATCGACGTACACGAAGAGGTACGCGGGCACTATGCCGAACGCGCCAATAGCCTGCTCGAAGGCACGACCAGGCAGGCCTGTTGCGGCGATTCATCGTCGTGCGGATATTCCACGGCTGAACTGGAAACGTTGCCCGAAGATGTCCGGCAGGCCAGTTGGGGCTGTGGAGACCCGATCAGCCTGGCAGCCTTGCAACCGGGGCAACGCGTGTTGGACCTGGGCTCCGGCGGCGGGCTGGATTGCCTGCTCGCCGCGCAGAAGGTAGGCGAGACGGGTTGGGTGATCGGCGTGGACATGACGCCCCAGATGCTCTCGCTGGCGTGGCGCAACGCGGCAAAGGTTGGCCTGCGCAACGTAGAATTTCGCTATGGGCACATCGAAAACCTGCCGGTGGAGACGGGCACGATTGACGTGATCCTTTCCAACTGCGTCATCAACCTCTCACCCAATAAGCCGGCCGTGTTCCGCGAGGCCTATCGCGTGTTGCGACAGGGCGGCAAGTTCGCCGTGTCGGATATCGTCTCGGATCAGGACATCCCCGCCTCGGCGTTGAATGATCTGCTGAGCCTGGCCGGGTGTGTCAGTGGCGCGATGAAGGAATCGGATTACCTGGATAGCCTTAAGACGGCCGGGTTTAGCGACGTGCGCGTGGTGGACCGCGGGCCATCGTCGGCCGTGCCCGGCACCGGCGTGCACGTCTGTAGCATACGTGTGGAGGCCTATAAGCGCTAAGATTGAACGAAAAGCAGCAGGAAAAATCAAACCGCAAAGAACGCGGAGCGCGCAAAGACTTTAGGTGTCTTCCCTTTACGCCCTTTGCGGTTGAGTAATTGCGAATGCCAATCTTGGCTGTTAGCCGTGAAAGTCCTGGCGTTCTTGGCAGTTAAGAAATCATGACCAATCAAAAGAAACTACAGGTATTGACGCTCTGCACAGGTAATTCGGCGCGCTCTCAGATGGCCGAGGGAGTTCTGCGCACGCTCGGCGGCGAGTACGTTGACTCCTACAGCGCAGGCATCGCCCCCAGCCGGGTCAACCCGTTCGCCATCCGCGTGATGCATGAAATTGGCATCGACATCAGCAGCCAGTATTCCAAGTCGGTGATGGAATTCCTCAACAAATCGATCGACGTGGTCATCACGGTGTGCGATCAGGCCGCCGAAACCTGCCCCACCTTCCCCGGCAAGGTGGAACGTATTCACTGGAGCTTCCCCGACCCGGCCGCCGTGGAAGGCGATGAAGCCAAACTGGCAGCCTTCCGCGCCGTGCGCGATGGGCTCATCGAACGTTTCAGGCAATTTCTAAGCGAAAGGGACCTGGTGCCAGCACCGCGTTGAGCGTTGCAAGACGGCCCGACATCGGTTTGCATGTTCCTGGCTTGTTGCATACAATCCTATTCGGTTTATTGAATATTAATCGATAGGATCGGTGAAATGGAAACAAGCGAGCAACTCGCCAAGGTGTTCAGGGCGCTCATGCACCCTGCGCGGCTGGAGATATTGGAGATACTGCGCGACGGCGAACAATGCGTGTGTCACATGGAGGCCCACCTGGGGTATCGCCAGGCATACATTTCACAACATCTAACCGTCTTACGCGAAGCTGGTTTGGTTGAAGACCGGCGCGACGGCTGGAATATTTTCTATCACGTCAGCAAGCCCGACGTGTTTCAAGTGATCGAGCAGGCAAAGGCCATGCTGGGCATCAGCACCAAGCCGGTGAGCCGGCAGAGCGCCCCAGTCGCCTGCCCGTGTCCAAAGTGCGCCGCAAAACGAGCAAATGTCGTGTTGTTGGCGGACGCGGAGGGCCGGTGCTGTAGTACCTGAAGGCCCACGGAGCCTTGAATGGATATGACGAACGCAAATTCTATCCCGGTCACCAGGCGGCTTTCCACCCTGGACCGGTTTCTCACCCTGTGGATTTTCCTGGCGATGGCGTTGGGGGTCGCGCTTGGAGCGCTCATCCCTTCCGTCGAATCGTTCATCAACCGTTTCCAGGCCGGCACGACCAACATCCCAATCGCCATCGGCCTGATCCTGATGATGTACCCACCCTTTGCCAAGGTGAAGTACGAAGAACTGGCCGAAGTATTCCGCAATCGGAAAGTGTTGGCTATGTCACTCTTCCAGAACTGGGTGGCCGGGCCGGTGTTGATGTTCGTCCTGGCGGTGATTTTCCTGCGCGACAAGCCCGACTATATGGTCGGCCTGATCATGATCGGGCTGGCGCGTTGCATTGCAATGGTCATCGTGTGGAACGAACTCGCCAAAGGCGATACGGAATATGCCGCCGGGCTGGTGGCATTCAACAGCATCTTCCAGGTATTGTTCTATAGCGTGTACGCCTGGTTCTTTATCAGCGTGCTGCCGCCACTCTTTGGGATGCAAGGCAGCGTGGTACAAATCGGCATTGGGCAGATCGCCGAAAGCGTGTTCATCTATTTGGGTCTGCCTATGATCGCCGGGTTCCTCACCCGTTTCCTGCTCGTGCGCGCCAGGGGCAAGGAGTGGTACCAGACCCGCTTCATCCCGCGCATCAGCCCGCTCACGCTTGTGGCGTTGCTCTTCACCATCGTGGTGATGTTCAGCCTGAAGGGCAATCTGATCGTGCAAATCCCACTGGATGTGGTGCGCATCGCCATCCCGCTGGTGTTGTACTTCGTGCTGATGTTCCTGATCAGCTTTTGGATGGGCCGGAAGCTGGGCGCGGACTACACCAAGACCACCACCATGTCGTTCACGGCGGCCAGCAACAACTTCGAACTGGCGATTGCCGTAGCAGTGGCCGTATTCGGCATCAACTCGGGGGTGGCGTTCGCCGCCGTCATCGGGCCGCTGATCGAAGTGCCGGTGATGATCGGGCTGGTAAACGTGGCACTTCTCTTTCAACGGCGTTACTTCGCGCATGAATTGCAGCCTGCCAGTGCGGGCATCGTGAACGGCGCCGCCGAAGCCTGCCCGCCCGCTGCCACACTGCCGAAATAGACTCGCCCAGAAATGTCACATGGCAATCCTGACGGTTGTCACTTGATTACATTCAGCTTATCGAATATGATTTACGCATTAGCTTGAGGCGCGACACAACATCATTGGAGGTTGCAAGATGATTCACATCAAAATTCTAGGTTCGGGCTGCCCGACCTGTAAGCGGCTGGAAGAGACCGTTCGCAAAGTCGCTACGGCACAGGGCATCCAGATCGACGTCGAAAAAATTACCGACTATAACGACATGATGAAGTGGAACATCATGCAAACGCCGGGCCTGGTGGTCAACGACAAGCTGGTATCGGCAGGGCGCATCCCCAAAGAGGATGAACTGATCAAACTGCTGGCTGCTTAACCCTAACCAGGTGATCGTGGCAGTCAACGCCCGATCACCTTTTTTTTACGAACATCACATTCAATCAACCGAATAAGTTCAAGGTTCGCTCATGCACTCATCCCTATCTGAAAGCACTTTAAAACGTTTCAAGGCGCGGCCCTTTCTCATCACCGGCGTCGCCGCTGCTGCGTGGCTGGTTGCCTACAACGTCATCGACCCGTTGGCCCAGTTCCTCACTTATGGCCTGTTGGGCCTGGCATCCGGCTCGCGGCTGGGCGAAGCGGTGGCGTTCTTCCTCTACGACGTGCCCAAGATCCTGTTGCTGCTCGGCGGCATGATCTTTCTGATCTCCATCGTGCGCACATTCTTCAGCCCCGAGCGCACGCGCGCCCTGCTGGGCGGCAAACGCCAGGGCGTCGGGAACGTGCTGGCCGCTATGCTGGGCATCGTGACGCCATTTTGTTCGTGTTCGGCGGTGCCGTTGTTCATCGGCTTCGTAGAAAGCGGCATCCCGTTGGGGGTGACGTTTTCGTTCCTGATCGCAGCACCCACGATCAACGAAGTAGCCGTGATCCTGCTCTACGGCATGTTCGGCTGGCAGGTCGCAGCGCTCTACATCGCTTCGGGCCTGCTCATCGCCGTCATCGCCGGGTTCATCATCGGGAAGCTGAAGCTGGAACGCTACGTCGAAGATTTCGTCTGGCAATTGCAGGCCGGCAGCGGTGGGATCGAAGAACATCTCACCTGGGAAGACCGCTTCGAGCGCGCCTGGGAGAGTGTGAAGCAGATTGTGGGCAAGGTGTGGCCCTATGTCATCGTCGGCATCGCCGTTGGGGCAGGCATTCATGGCTACGTGCCACAAGAGGCGCTGGCCGACATCATGGGCAAACAAGCCTGGTGGTCGGTGCCGGCGGCGGTGCTATTGGGCGTTCCGCTCTATTCGAACGCCGCCGGGGTGATTCCAATCGTCGGCACGCTCATCGAGAAGGGCGCCAGCCTGGGCACCGTGCTGGCGTTCATGATGTCGATAGTGGGGCTCAGCCTGCCGGAGACGATCATTCTGCGCCGGGTGTTGAAACCACAACTGATCGCGGTCTTCATCGGCGTCATCGCGCTCGCCATCATCCTCACAGGATACCTATTTAACCTGGTCATGTGAGGGGCAACTGCCGCCGCCCACCCTCCCAGGAATGGGACATCAGGGTTATGATGGCGAGAGACATGAGCGAACCTATTCTGAACATTGAAGCACTGACATTAAAACGCAACGAACGAGAAATCCTGCACGACGTGAACCTGAGCATCTACTCAGGCGAAGTCCATGCGCTGCTTGGGCTAAACGGCTCGGGCAAATCTTCACTGGCCTATACGATCATGGGCTGCGACGGCTACGCGCCCGACGCAGGACGCATCCTCTTTGAAGGGACTGACCTGAACGGCCTTTCGATCACCCAGCGCGCCCGCCTGGGCATCACCCTGGCCTGGCAAGAGCCGGCCCGGTTCGAAGGCATCCCGGTCGGCAAATATGTGGAGCTGGGCACCAACCCGCCCGACCGCGAGAAGGTGATCGCCGCGCTGGACGCGGTGGCGCTGCCAGTGAAAGCCTACGGCTACCGCGCAGCCGACCGCACCCTCTCCGGGGGGGAACGCAAGCGCGTGGAACTTGCCTCTGTGTATGCCATGCACCCACGCCTGGCCATCCTGGACGAACCCGATTCGGGCATCGACATCCTGACCCTGAGCGACGTGACGCAATTGATCCGCCAGATGGCGCGCGAAGGCACCGCCGTGCTGCTCATTTCGCATCGCGACGAACTGGTGGAAGCGGCGGACAGCGTGTCGTTGATGTGCGCCGGCTCGGTGCTGTTTACGGGGAAACCGGCTGAGGCACGCCGCTACTTCACCACCCGCTGCATCCCACACGTGGAATCTTCGGGCAACCGGCCCTGGGACCAGACGCAGCCTGGCAATGCCACCGCCGCGTTGAACATGGAGGCGAACTGATGCCGGCACCTACAACACGCCAACATGCAAACGAACAACGCCCCGGTTGGGCCGGCGAAATGGCGGCCATGATGGACGCCTACCGGCAGGCCGGCGGCGATGCGCAGTCCTTGCAATTGCCGGAGGTCGCAACGCTGGTCGTCAGCGCGAACGAGGTGCTGATGGCACACGAAATCCCCGGCATTCACATGGAAGCGCAGCCGCTGGAACACGGCGTGCAGGCGCGCATCGTGGTTGACCCCGGCACAAAGGTGGAACACCCGGTACATTTGTGCTTCGGCGTCATCCCCGCCGAAGGGGTTCAAGAGATCGTCGCCGATTACGAGATTGGCGAGGGGGCGGAGGCGCAATTCCTGGCCCACTGCTCATTCCCCAATGCCGTGCGGGTGCAGCATCATATGCAGGCGCACATCCACGTCGGCCGCAACGCGCGCCTGACCTATACCGAAGAACACTTCCACGGCCCCACCGGCGGGGTGGAGGTGCTGCCGCACTCCGAGGTCGTGGTGGAAGAAGGCGGGCGCTTTGTGACCACCTTCAGCCTGACGCGCGGGCGGGTGGGACGCATGGATCTGGATTACGTGGTGGACGCCGGGCCCGGCGCAGTGGTGGAGATGACCACCAAAGCCTATGGCAAAGCCGACGATCAGATCCGCGTGAACGAAGTCGTGCGGCTGAACGGCGCAAAGGCGCACGGGTTGACGCGCACACGCGTCGCGGCGCGCGATTCGGCTGTCAGCCAGGTGTTCACCACCATGGAAGGCAACGCGCCGGCAGCGCGCGGGCACATGGACTGCACCGAAGTTGTGCGCGGGCACGCACAGGCACACAACACGCCGGTGGTGGTGGTGCGTAACGATCAGGCACAAGTGACGCACGAGGCAGCCATCGGCACTGTGAACCGCAAAGAGCTGGAGTCACTCCTGGCGCGTGGCCTGGACGAGGACGAAGCGGTGGACCTCATCATCCGCGGCATGATCCGCTGACGCGAGCGCCGCAGTGCACGTCCCTCAGATTTTTCAAGCAACACATAGAAACGAAGTCGCAAGGGATTTCGATCTAAAGAAGCTCGGGGCAAGTGAATCCTGCCCCGAGCGCAGTGGATGCAGGCGGCAGATTTCTGGCGGATTTCACATCGCATGCTCCGCGACTACTGGTCAGCGTGGACGAGCAGGATCCTGGTAAACAGCAAGACGAAGAAGGACAGCAGCAGCAAAATCACCGACAAAGTCACAGCGTTCTCCAGGTCCGTTTCAAACCCCAGGTAGATCGCCAGCGGCATGGTTTGCGTCACGCCCTGCAAGTTGCCCGCAAAAAGGATGGTCGCGCCAAATTCACCCAGCGCGCGCGCCCAACTCATCGCAACCCCGCTTACCAGCCCGGGCCAGGCCAGCGGCAGCGTGATATCACGGAAGATGCGCCAGTTGCTTGCTCCGTCCAGGGCCGCTGCCTGGCGCAGGTCAACTTCGATGCCGGCCAGCGCAATGGTCGCCGCTTTGATGTAGAACGGCGAAGCCACGAACGTCTGCGCCATGACCACGGCAACCGGCGTGAAGACGACGTTCACGTCCAGCGCATTCAGCGCCGGGCCCAGTAACCCGCGCCGGCCAAACGCCAGCAACAACGCGATGCCCGCCACCGACGGCGGCAGGACGGTGGGCAGATCGACGAACGTGTCGATGAGGCGCACCCAGCGGCCGCGTTGTGTGGCCAATAGATAAGCCATCGGCGTGCCAAGCAACACGATGGCAACCGCGCTGACCAGCGTGGTGCTAAAACTGAGCCCCAACGCCTGGTGCACCTTTTCCTGCGAAAGATGCATGGCAAGCTGATCGATGGGTGTGCGCATCAATAGAGCAGCCAACGGCAACCCAAGGAAGAGCAAAAGCGGCAGCGCCAGCAAACGCCACAACCCATCCATGGAGCGGCGTGCTACGCGTGAGGCGCCGGCGGCAAGACGAAGCCGGTTCACAGAAGACGGCACCGGCTTCGTCACATCAGAACGGTCGATCACGTTTAATGGGTCGATGTTCATTCGCCTGGCTATTTCCCACTTGCCGGGATGAAGCCATACGACGCCAATATCTGCTGGCCCTCGTCAGAGAGCACATAGGCAACGAACTTACCGGCCAGGTCGGCCTGCTTGGATTCTGCCAGCGCGGCGATTGGGTAGACCGCCACCGTGTTCAGAGCATCGGGGATGTCGATGCGAGTCACTTTCGGCGCTGCATCGGGGGTCACGTCGGTCGTATAGACGATGCCGGCATCCGCTTCGCCCAACACCACCTTGCTGAGCACAGCGCGCACATTGTCTTCGTATGAAACCACGTTCTTCAACACCGCGCCCCGGTAATCTGCACCAAAGGCGGTATCCGTCAAGGTCTTGGTCAAAAAGTCCAGCGCATACTGGCCCACCGGCACCTCCTTGGCCGCCAACACCAGCTTCAGACCGGGTTTTGCCAGGTCTTGCAGGCTCTGCACCTTGCCCGGATTATCGACCGGCACAATCACCACCAGCCGGTTACGCACGAAGACCTTTTCGGTGCCGCTCACGATCCGGCCCGTCTTGATCGCGGCGGTCATTTGCGTCTTATTGGCAGAGGCAAAGACGTCCGCCGGCGCGCCCTGCGCAATTTGCTGAGCCAGTTGCTGCGAACCGGCGAAGTTCAACGCCACTTTGACACCGGGGTTGGCCGTCTCAAAGTTCTTGCCCATCTCCGTGAACACATCTTGCAGCGAGGCCGCCGCGAACACATTCAAGGTGCTCGCCGTCGCAGGGGCCGTAGGGGTAATATCCTCTGTATTGGTCACCGGCGTGCCGGCCGTCGGCGTATCAGCCGGCACATCGGTGGGGGGGAGGGGGGTGTCGGTCGCTGCACTGGCCGTGGGCGGCTCGGTTGCCGGCGCGCCGGTAGGCGTGAGAGTAGATGCGCCGCACGCGCTCAACAACAATGCGCCCAACACCGCGCCGGCAACGGCCAAATATCGCACGCCTTTACCGGGCGAGCTCCGGTCAATCTTCGCACCTGTCGGGACATTCATAGGCTTTCTTCTCCTTCCAAATCAAACACTTTCCTCAATTAACATTACTTCGTCAGCCCAAGAGCATCACGGCACTCGGACAACCACTCTATAACCGATGCGAGTTGGCGGATGCGCATCTTCAAGCCAAGCCGGTTGAAAGTTTGTTCAGCGGGGAGCGTCGCCAGCGCTTCACCGATGCGCCGGATGCCCTGTTCGATTTCGTCAACCTGCATCTGGATCATGTCGCGGGCCATGCCGGCGCTGCGCGCATTGGCAAAATAGAGCCGCGTAGTGAACTCCACGCGGATAGCGCGCACGCTGCAACCAGTGGGCGTGTGCAACCACTCTTCAAAATGGGTTTGCCCCGCAGGGGTTAGCTGGAACTCGCGGCGGGAGGGGAGCTTTTCTTGTTCAAGCGTTTTGCCGGTGATATAGCCCTGCCGTTCCAGGCGCGTGAGGATGTTGTAGGTCTGGCTAAGGCTGACATGCCACACCTGCCCCAATTCTTCCTCCAACTGCCGGTGCAATTCATAACCATGCGCCTGGCGCTGAGAGAGAAAACCAAGCAGCGCAAATTCCGGTGAAAGTGCGCTTGCGTAAGAAGGCCTGGAACGTACTTCGCTCATACTCACTGAGTGAGTATATAGGCCGAAGGGAAGATGTCAAGCCTTTTACCGAAAGGAAGGAGAAATTCAATGCAATATCGGCAACGTAAAGCACATGGTGGTGCCGCTGCCGGCATCTGCTCGCAACCAGATACGCCCGCCGTGCGCCTCGACCAATCCTTTGCAAATGGCCAACCCCAACCCGGTGCCTCGCGTGCGGCGTTGCGCGCCGTCCCCACGCCGGAAGGCCTGGAACAAACGCTCGCGATCTTCGTCGGAAATGCCCGGCCCTTCATCGGACACACATATCTCGAGCCAGCCGTCCGCCTGCCGGGCAGTAATGCACACCGTGGTCTGCGGCGGCGCGTACTTGGTGGCATTGTCCACCAAGTTGGCGAGCACCTGGCCGATGCGTTGGGCGTCGGCGCGCACTTTGGGCAATCCCGAAGGAAGGTCAACCACCAGGTGATGATCCTCCGTGAGTGACTGAAGTTGGAGCATGGCCAGAGAGAAAATCTCGTCCAGGCTACACTCGGAAGGAGAGATGCGCAAGGTGCCCGCCTCAATCCGCGACAGATCGAGGAGTTGCTCGATCATCTCAGTCAGCTTATCCGCTTCGACATCGATCGTCTCAATAAAATCATGCTGGCTGGCCACATCCCACGACACATCCTCCGCCAGCAACGTTGAAGCGAAGCCTTTGATCGAAGTCAGGGGTGTGCGCAATTCGTGCGAGATCATCGCCAGGAACTTCAGCTTTAGCTCGTTGGCCCGCTCGGCCTCACGGCGCGCTTCAGCCTCGATCGCGAACATGCGCTCCAATTCCCTCTCCGCCTGCTTGCGAATGGTGATGTCGTTATAGGCGATGACGACGCCGTACCCTTTTACATCCAACGGTGCAGCGGTTACGCTGATCCAGATGACTTTGCCATCGTCGTGAACGATGCCCATCTCGACATTTTCGACGCGCTGCTGCTCCTTCAACGCGCGCACGCTGGCATATTCCGCCGAAGGCATCGGGGTGCCATCCGTGCAGATGATACGCCACTGTGCGCCGTCAATTGCCCGGCCCAGATGCTCGGCCTGCGGAATCCCCAGCAGCCGCTCCGCTTCCTGGTTGGTCTCCACGATTTTCCCATCCTGGTTGGTGACGGTGATGCCCAAGGGGAAGGAATCGAAGAGCACGGAATATTTGGCCAAGTTGACCCGCAGGTCCTCTTCCATCTGCCTGCGAGCGGAAACATCCATGAACAACGCGGCAAACTGGCGCGGTGCGGGGGAATAGGCATAAACGTCGTAATATTTCCGCAACACGGGCGAGTAATTCTCAAAATGTACCGGCTTGCCCGTCAACGCCACCGAGCCGTAGATTTCGATCCAACGCGGATCCTCGCCAGGAAGCACATCCAACACAGTCCGGCCGATCACATGTTCACGCTTCAGCCCGGTCAGGCTCTCAAACGCCGGGTTCACCTCCAGGAAACGATAGTCGATCGGCTCATCCTTGTCGTTACAGATGATTTCATGTACGGCGAACCCCTCGGTCATTTCGTTGAACAGCGTCCGGTAGCGCTGTTCACTTTCACGTAAGGCCTCCATGGCCAGCGCATGAGAAGTTCGCAGCCGTATCATGCGGATGCCATACGACAGATCACCGGCCAGGGACGCCAACAGCGCAACTTCCTGATCCGAAAAAGAATCCGGTTCATTGGAATAGATATTGAGCGTGCCGAGTGCCTTACCGTCAGCCATGAGCGGCAACACCAGCGAAGATCGGTAGCCGCGTTGTAACGCTTCCTCGCGCCAGGGAGCGAAGTTGGGGTCCGTCAGCATGTTGTGGACGATTCCCGGCCTGCCCGTGCGGATGGCGGTTCCCGTGGGGCCACGCCCACGTTCTGTGTCTGCCCAGGTGATGTGCAACGAGTCCAGGTATTCCCGATCAAACCCGGCATAGGCGGCAGGGCGGACGGTTTTATCATCATCATCCTCGGCGAAGCCAATCCACACCATCGCGTAACCGCATTCCTGCACCACGATACGGCACACCTCGTCCAGGTATTCCGCCTCGGTGGAAGCGCGCACAAGCGCCTGGTCACTATGACTATGCGCCCGCAACGTCCGATTCAATTGGTGGAGTTCCGCCTCCTTCTTCTTGCGCTCACTAATATCGTGCACGATCACGCTGGCCCGCAACTGGCCATCCGTGCCCTTAAAGACCACCGACGTCACTTCAGATGGGAAGCGCGTACCATCGCTGCGCAGCGAGTAATATTCAGCGTGATATTTGCCGGTGCGGATTCGCTCCGCCAGCGCCGCGTGCAAACGAGGGTCCGCGTTATCCACCAGGCCATCGCGCCCTATCCGGCAAATATCTTCTTCCGTGCGTCCAAACATGCGGCAAGCCGCGGCATTAGCCGCCAGCACGGTGCCGTCGGGCATGGTCAACAAGATGCCGTCGGGGCTATTTTCAAACAGCAGGCGGTAACGCTCCTCGCTTTCATGGCGGGCTTTCTCAGCGCGCTTCCAATGCGTCACATCCGCGCCATACAAATTCACGTAGCCCATGCTCGTGACCGGCACCACGGAGAATGCAATCACCTGCTGGCCCAGTTCAGTTTCAAATGTGCGCTGCTCAGCACTCTCAAGCGCAGCGGCAGCAACCTCTCGCAAGGCAGCCGGCGCCATCTCGTCCGTAAGACAACCCCAGTGTTGCAGCAGTGCCGCGCTGGCCGGGTTAGCGAAAAGAATACGCCCATCGGATCCCAAACGCAGGACCGGGTTCGGATTCTCCATGGGGAAACGAGCCAAGCTGCGTGCAACCTCTTCCGTCATTTCACAGATGGGCCGCCGGAAGTGAGCTTCATGCCACGAAGCATCCGATTGGCCGGCATCTGGGGCTGGGTTGGATATTGATCCTGTGTGCTGTGCATTCATGCCTATCATGATTCCAATAACGACTCTGGGCCGGCCCGGCTGGACACGCCGCCCATCCAAAACATTATCACGCGCTCATACGTCTACACGACACCTAATTATCCACCCCTTGTGCCATGTCGTGGCCCAGTCTTCTACCGCCGCCATGCGCTGCACACACACTTGTTCAACCATACCTTCGGATAAATGCCTCGGCCTCCTCCACGAGTGGCCGGCTGCCAATAAAAAGAGGCGTGCGCTGATGCAATGACGTGGGTTCAATATCGAGAATCGCGCGCCGGCCATCCGAAGCGTAACCACCGGCGTGTTCGGCAATAAAGGCCAACGGGGCGGCCTCATACAGCAAACGCAACTTGCCCTGCGCACGCACCGGGTCATCGGCAATCGCCGGGTAATAGAAGATACCCCCCGAAAGCAGAGTGCGATGGAAATCGGCCACCAGCGCGCCGACGTAACGTTGCGACTTGACGCTGCCATTGGCATGCAGGTATTGGGTATAACGGCGCACGCCGTCACTCCAGTGCTCTTCGTAACCACGGTCGGTGCTGTAGTAACCGCCCCGCGCAGGAATGCGAATATTCGGGTGGGTCATCAGAAACTCGCCGATGGAAGGATCCAGCGTAAAACCATGCACGCCATTCCCGGCGCTATAGACCAGCATTGTGCTGGCGCTATAGACGATGTAGCCGGCGGCAACCAGGTCGTGCCCGCGCTGCAAACAATCCTCCAGTGTGCCTGGGCCGGAGACACTCTTGCGTTGATGGATGGCAAAAATCGTGCCGATGCTCACGTTGAAGTCGATGTTCGATGAACCGTCGAGCGGATCATAGGTCAATATGTACTTGCCCGCAGGCACCTGTGGCGGGACGGACATGATATCGGGATGTTCTTCCGAAACCAGCGCCGCCAGCCGGCCGGTACGCGCCGTCAAGGTGAAGATGGTCTCGTCCGCGAGCGCATCGAGCTTCATGACGGCTTCGCCCTGCACATTCGTGTCGCCGGTGCGGCCCAGTATCTCCGCCAGGCCCGCTCGCGCCGTCTGGTTGGCAATCACCTTGGCGGCCAGCGCAATATCGTAAAGCAATCCGGTTAAAGTCCCCGTTGCGAAGGGGAACCCACGTTGTTCTTCCAGAATGTGTTGTTCGATGGTCGTGATTCTGCGAGAGAGCGGCGTATATGCAGCCATATCCATTCCCCCTATCACTTCACACTTCCTTTATGAGACGCAGCCAATGTACCTCACACAAGGCAATTCACAAACATATGCCAAACGTTGCCAACGTCACGATGCCGTGACCAACTGATTCGTTCTACTTTGGTGAGATCGATATATAACTTGAAGCAATGATGAGGGCCGACCAATCCCGCGGCACCGCACTCGGCATAAGGTGCCACAGAATTTGATCTTTCAATCGAACCTAAGCCTAACACAATGTTAGACGCTCCCCATAATCCGTCACAAGCTGCGCAGATTATTCTATGGTTGCGTCCAACAACAAGACCGCGACCCAACTCAACTTGAGATGGGTCGCCAGGAACAACGTCACCAGCAGCGCAAGCACCACTGCGAGTGCCATATAGCGGAAGGATAGACGCATGCCGCCGGGTCAACTGCCATTCGCCCAGCATCACTTATGAGCGAATGAGCATGCTTTTAGCGGACCGTCAGGCCCTGCAAGCCGGTGAACAACTTGCGCAGCGCATGAATCGCCGTGCGCATGCCGTCCTCGCCGCTCAGGCCGCCATATTTGCCGGCCAGCTTCAGGTGAGGCTCCAGGGTCAGGAAGCCATCGTAATTGCGTGCCACCAGTGCCTTCAGCAGCCCCGGCACATCGCCATCGCCTTCGCCGGCCGGGCGAATCGCACCATCGTCCAGCATGGCATCTTTAATGTGAACGTGGGTCGTGTAATCGGCCAACAACGGCCAGGCCTGCACCATCGGGCGGACCTTGTCCACCACGAAGTTGGCCGGGTCGAACGCGGCACGCAGACTGGGCGAATTGACGGTGGCGAGAATATCCTGGCAGCGCTCAGGCATATCGCCATAGATGCCGCGCTCATTTTCATGCACCAGGGTCATGCCGGCTGCCGCAGCACGCTCGGTGAGCAGCGCCATGCGCGCCATCACCTCGGTGCGATATTTCGCGTGTTCGCCCTTTGGGATATAGAACGAGAACACCCGGATCAGGCGCGTGCCCAGCACGTTGGCGGCATTGATCGCCCGATCCAGGCGCTCCAACTCCACCTCGCGCGGTTGGGTGATATCGGTCTTGCCGATGGGGCTGCCGATGGCCGAGAGCGCGCAGCCGTGCGCCTGCAAGGTTGCCTTGGCGCGCTGAAGCTGCGCCGCGTCCAGGTCCAGCACGTTGCTGCCCCAGGCAGCACGCAATTCCAGGTGATACACCTGCTCCGAAGTCAATACACTGAGTTGCTTATCCAGATCATCGTCGATCTCATCGCCAAACGCGCTGAGCGTAAAAACTGCCATTCATACCTTCCTTATCCACATCCACGAATCCACGCGAATGGTCACGCACAGAACCACACACGATCCCACGAATCCACACGAATGGTCATGGACGGGGCCACACACGATCCCGATCGCGATTACTCGCCTTCGTGCGTGGATTCTTGCCAAGCCTGTTTCATATAGGCCAGCGCCCCGGACGCCTGGGCAGCCAGGTTCTCCCAACTGCACTCGGCAGAGATGCGCAGGTCATAGCTCGCCTGACGCAAGGCGCGCATGAAACCGGCGTAATCATAGCCGCCCACTCCCGGCGCGCGCCGGCCACCGTCGGCCACGTGCACATGCGCGAGCAGCGCTGCCGCGGCGACGACATCGGCCATCGGTTCGTGCTCCAGCTCAATATGGTGCAGGTCGGCCAATAGCTTCATCCCCTGCAACCCGCGTTGCTGGATGAACGCCTGCGACTCGGCGATGCTATTGAACGTATTCGTTTCGCCACGGTTCAGGTGCTCCAGCGCCAGCGCGATGCCCGCGCGGTTTGCCTCTTCCAACGCCATCGCCAGGCTCTCGGCCAGTTGGGCCAGGCCCTGTTCGCGTGGCGTGCCATCGGGGATGCGCCGCGCGCCGCCGCTGCCCAGCACCACCACCGGCGCACCCAGGCGGACCATGCGCTCAAAGGCACGTCGCAAGTAGGTGCGCAACCCAACTAAATCTCGCTGCGGCCCGGCCAGCGGGAGCACGGCCGGCACCAGCACATTGAAGGATTCCGGCTTCAGCGGCGCGGACGCGATTGCGCGCAACGCCGGAAGCGCCTGCGCCTCATCGTCGAACGGCTGCACGCTGGCAGCCGGCAACTCACAGAAGTCGAACCCCGCGCGCGCCAGGATGTCGATCTGCTCAAGTTTGCCCACACAGCAACCAAATCGCATAAACCCACCATTGCACCACAGAGACACAAAGAACACGGAGAAGCTTAAGGCAGGGAAGAGATTTAACAGATTGCATATCTCTGTTCCCTCTGTGTCTCTGTGGTGAAAATTCTATAGTTTGCGCTTGCCGGACTTGAGATCGTTGAACAGCGCCTTATAGGCGGCGCGATCCAGCGGCAACGTCACGGCGTGCCCGGCAAAGCTGGACATGGTGATGGCATTCGCCAGTTCGAGCGACATCAACCCTTCGCGGCCATTGGTGCGCGGCTGGCGCCCTTCACGGATGGCGGCGATCAGGTCCAGGTAGACGGCCAGGTGACCGCCGGCATCGCCGGGCAGGTCTTCCGCGGTCAGTTCAGCGCTTGGTTGGCCGAACGGCTCCTTGCTATTGCGCAGATGTTCCTTCAACGGCGGCGTGAAGCGATAGATGGACAGCTTATCGCCGGAGATGACCAGCCCGCCGCGATCACCGATGATCTCGATGCGGCCCGGGACGCCCGCCTCGCCGGTGCTGGCGGTGATGTAACCCGGCGCGCCATTGGGGTATTCCAACATCGCCTGGAACGTGTCTTCACATTCGATGGCGTGGTAGAGCGTGCGGATCCAGCCCGTCACCTTGTGCGGCTCGCCGGCCAGGTGGCACAACAGGTCCAGCGTGTGCGGCGATTGGTTCAGCAACACGGCGCTGCCCTCGCCCTGCCACGTGCCACGCCAGGTGGAAAGTTTGTAGTAGGCGGCGGTGCGCAGCCACGGCTCCACCACCAGCACACGCACTAGCGAACCGATCTCGCCATTGGTCACCATCACCTTCGCCCGCTCGATGATCGGCCGGAAGCGTTGCTGGAAGTTCACGGCCAGGATCTTGCCCGCCTTATCCGCCGCAGCGATCATGCGATCCGCCTCGGCCACTTCCACGCTCATCGGCTTTTCGGTGAGCACGTTCGAGCCGGCGGCAAAGCTATCGACGGCAATGGGCGCGTGCATCGGATGTGGCGTGCAGATGGACACAATATCGGGGTGGACTTTCTCCAATAACTCACGGTAATCGGTGAAGAACGGGACCCCAACTGCATCTGCGCGCGGCTTGCCGGTGACGGGGTTGATATCGCACATGGCGACGATTTGCGCGTCGGGGATTTTGGCCAGCGCGGCGATGTGTGTCTCAGCAATGATGCCACCACATCCCATGATGGCAACACGAATAGGCGATTGTGTAGTCATAGATACTCCTTTCTCTAGGGTTTATATCTGAGGTTTGAAATGAAACGTGATGCGTGAAACGTGAGATAACTTTCACGCATCACTATTCACGTTTCAATCTCTACCCCTTAGTCCTCAATAGCCATTTCCTAATTCCAAATTGCGACGGCCCGGTGGATCGCCACTTCCGGCACCTGCACCGCAACGACACCGTTACTATAGGACCATTGCGGCGAAGCGCCATCCGGCTCCAGCGTGACGCGCGCCGGGCGTTGCGGCAGGCGGATGCGCACCGTCACGTTGCGCACAGGGGTGACCTGCTCCAGGCAATAGTTATTGCCATCCACCGCGCGCCCGCCATGCTGATTCACCAGGTGCACCAACATGCGCTCGGGCTGGCGCATCAGCGTCACTTCCAGCCAGGGCTGCGCCTCCACGCTCACCAGCGGGTCGGGGCACATCAGTTGCAGCAGGTTCGCCAGGATATGCTTCAGGTTCCACTGGTTCTTCACCTGATAAGCGCGGAAGATGTCGCCCGCGATGAAGGCGGCCCACCCCTTGCCGACGTGACGCAGCGTGATGGCCGGGCAGCCGCTCTCCTCTCCGACAGGCGACCAGCGCAACAACACTTTGCCGTCGCTGCGCAGGTAGACCTTGCGCAGGTTCGCCAACACGCGCACGTCGTCGCACACAGGCCTGGCAAAGACAAAGGGCGCTTCCGCCAGGTGCGGCATGTCCAGCGTGCCGGGCTTCAGGCGCGGGTCGGTCACCTCGACGTAGGCATGCGTCTGATCGTAGGTGCGCTCATAGCGCACGCCCAACAGATCCTCGAGCGCGAACTTACCCGACGGCTGCATCGCGTCGTTCAAAATCCCGGTGCGCCCGGCGGCGATCAGGCACCCGCCGTCATTCACCCACGCCGAGAGCGCCTGCGCCAGGTCAGCGGGGACATATTGTTGATCGGGCAGAATCACCACGCGATATTCCGGCAAGTGCTGCAACAGGTGCGCCTCGTGCGCAATATGGTGCGGCAACATGCTCTCGGTGAGCATACGATGCACGCCCCGTAGCGAGGTTTCATCCAGGGTGAACTTGGTCTGGCCGGGGGTGAAGAGCGAACGCGTGGCGTGCATCACCGCGATGGTGGGCACGGGCCGGGCGTCCTTCAGCAGCCCCTCACGTTCTTCCACGAAGCTGAGCGCCTTGCCCATCTCATCCAGCGCCGCCTGGGCGACGTCGTAGGCCTGCGTCATCTGGTAGCCGATCCAGGTGAGCCCGCCGTGCGCGATGGTGGTGGCCACCTCTTGCTGCATCGCCACCGCGGGCTTGCAGCCCCAGTCGCCCCACCACTGCAAGAAAGCCGAATTCATGATGTCGAACGGCTTGCCCTGGGTGGCCCAATAGGACGAGAAGTAACTGCCGTTGAACACCTGGTCTTCGGGGAAGATGTCGGCCATCAACGAGCCGATTTCCGCGGGGACCACCTCCGGCGCGCGCGGCGTATAGGCGTAGTTGAACGACACGGGCATGTCGGGGCGAAGCTTGTGGATCGTCTCGCACACCTGCGCCCGCACTTCCATCATCGCATCGATCTTCCATTGCATGAAGCGCTGCCAGTTCGGGTCGTCGGGGGTGGTGGGAATCGCCAAGCCGCCCGTCGCTTCGGCAAAACGCTGCTGGCAGGCCGGGCAGTAACATGCGCCATAGGCATAGGTGCCGTCGAAGAACATCGCGTCCACATCGTAGAGCGAGACGATCTCCGCGATATGCGGCAGCATCCATTCCTTCGTCAGCGGGCTGAGCATGCAGATGTTGATCCCGCGCGGCTGGCCATCGGCATCGCGCTCGATCCAATCCGGGTGATCACGCGCAATCGGCTCGCTGTTGAAGGTGTGATAGTAGCCGATGGCGCGCATGCCGCGCTTGTGCAGCTCGGCCACCTGCTCACCCAGCATATCCACGCCTGCCGGCAGGTGCGGGTGCACATAGCGGATATTGCCCTTGCGGTAGAACGAGTAGCCATAGCCGCACTTGGTGAACACCGAGACGGCCTGCGCGTGCGCTTCTTGCAGACGCGTGACCCAACGCACCGGGTTGTAGGCGGCAGCCAATCCTTCCGTCGTGCCGGGGCTATGGAAATCGAAGAACAACTTGCGATAGCTTGTGTCGTACCACGATGTCATGAAATGGTCTCCTTTTTAGATCACCGCTAAGAGCGCAAAGGTCGCTCAGGAATCTCCGTTCACTGCCGTGTCTTGGCTCACTTGGCCTCTTGGCGGTGTAGGTCAGTCAAGCTCCAAAATGGTCAACGAATGCGGAGGCAGCGCAGCACGCCCATCCACAAAGGTCAACTGGACAGGCTCGGGGAATACGCGCTCCGGCTGATCGACGTCGTTATAGGCATCGGGCGAATCGCCGGCCAACAAGGTTGCCTTGAAGGCACCTTCAAGGGCCCGGCCATCCAGCGCCAGGCGGCAGATCAGCGTCTGATCGGGATGCCGGTTCACCAGCGCGACGCGGTAATGCCGGCGGGACGCATCGCACGTGACCACGGCATCCAGCGCAGGCACGCCAGCCTCGCCCTGCGTGAACGGGTCGCTCGCCACCCATGCATCCGCCACATGCTCGGCCAGCAAATTCGCATACATCCACAGCACGTGGTAAGTGGGCCGCATGACGATGCCGCCCGGGTGCACATACAGCGGCCCGCGCGCATTCACCACCGGCGCCATATTGGCCATGCGCACACTACCGGCATGCCGCAGGCAAGTGTTCAGGAACGACGCCGAAAAGAGCGCGTCGGCCATGGTATAGGTGGCATTCAGGTCGTTTTTGTCACGCACGGCCAGGTCGGCCGGCCAATCGGCGGTGAGGGGATGATGCCACCCACGCAGGTTCCATTCATCAAAGGCGATGCCGATGCGCCCCTCGAACCCGGCGACGGCAATGACGTGCTCCGTCATGCGGATGGCCGCTTCGGGCTGGCCGGCGCGCAACATGCAGGCGGCATAGTCGCTGGGCTGATTGTCTTGCCATAAGCCATCCCAATAGCCATGAATAGAGACGCAATCCAGATATTGCCCGGCCTGGCGCAGCAGTGCCAGCGTCCAATCCAGGTCCGGCAATGCGGCAGCGAAGAGCTTGATCGACGGGTCCACCCGCTTCATCATCTTGGCGGCCTCGGCCACCAGGCTGCCCCACTCGTCCACGCGCTTAGCGCCCATCTCCCATGCGCCGTAGTTCTCGTTGCCGATGGACCAGTAATGCACGCCGTGCGGATCAATAACGCCATTGGCCTGGCGCAGGCGCGCCCAACGCCCGGCGGAGGGCAAGTTGCAATACTCCACCCAATCGCTCATCTCTTCGGGGCCGCCGCTGCCGGCGTTGGTGCAGATGTAGGGCTCTGCACCGATCAGCCGGCACCACGCCACAAACTCGTCGGTGCCGAAGGTGTTTGGCTCCTCCACGCGCCAGGCTTTGTCGTAGCTGGGCTGGCGATTTGGGCCAATGCCATGCACCCAGTGATAGGCGCTGACAAAACAGCCGCCCGGCCAGCGCACCACCGGCACGCGCAACTCGCGCAACGCTTCGACCACGTCGCGCCGGAAGCCGTGCGCGTCGGACAGGGGGGAGCCGGGGTCAAACACGCCGCCATACACCTGGCGATGAAAATGCTCCAGGGACTGGCCGAAGAGCATGCGGTCGTAGCTTGACGCCGGGCGATAACTCTCAACGTTTACCGTCGCATTGATTGTGTTGGCTTCTCTCATGAACCCTCAGATGTGCTTGTCGCATTTCCTGAGCACATTATGGCGCCAACTGGCAAACATGTGTCAACGAATGGGAGTGCAGGTGTAGGGTAAGTTGTTCGCTCGCCCGGTTGGGGCAACGAGCCAACGAATGTCAACGGATAGAAGAGAAGGAACGAATAAACGAATGGGGCAACGAATAGGGAAGGAAGAGGGAGAAACGAACGGCAAGAGGACGAGCGAGGGGGAAAGAGCGGTGAGCATCTCCAGCCCTAGAAGCAGGGCTGGAGACGAGGCAAGCAAAACGAGGGGTGACGAGAGCAGCTAACGATTTATAGCAAGGTTCTTCAGGCAATCATGATGAGCTTGTCGAACCATGGGAGCCATCCTTCGACAAGCTGCTCATGATATGTGATTCATTGCACAGAGAGACATGGCTTGAACTGTCATTCCGACGAGCGCAGCGAGGAGGAATCTTGGTTGTGTAAGGTGCCTGCTTGGGACAACGCTCAGATTCCTCGCGCGCTATGAACCCCTTGCATGATTTCATTTGTTGGCGCGCGCTTCGGAATGACGGGGCTGCGGGTCATGGGGCACCTCTTTTGTGCCAACGATCTAACTCTCAGGATGACTCCCTCAGGACTTGGGTTAAATCGCAAATGGCGCTAACTTGCAGAAGCAGCCAGCAATTCCGCCAGGCCCTGTTGGAGCGGCGTGGAAACGCGGGCCGAGAAAGTGCTGCACAGGCGGCTGGCGTCGGCCACGGAATGGCGAATGTCGCCCGCGCGCGGCGGCTGGAACTGGCGCGGGATTTCACGACCCACAATCGCGCTCAGCGCATCCAACACGTCGAGCAACGACGTCGCGTGGCCGCTGCCGACGTTGAAGACATCCCACGGGAGGCGCTCGGTCTGCACGGCTTCAGCCAGGATGCGCGCCAGGTCCTTCACAAAGACGAAGTCGCGCGTCTGCGCGCCATCGCCATAGATGGCGACCGGCTGCGCCTGCTGCACGCGACTGGCGAAGATGCTGATGACGCCGGAATAGGGCGAGTGCGGGTCCTGGCGCGGACCGTAAATATTAAAAAAGCGAAACGCCGTGGCGCTAAGGCCATACTGGCGGGCGTAAATGCTCAAATAATATTCGCCCGCAAGCTTATCCGCTGCGTAGGGCGAGAGCGGCCGCTTGGGCGTCTCTTCGGTGATGGGCAACTGGTCCGTATCGCCATAGACGGAAGCGGAGCTGGCATAGACAAAGCGCCGCACCCCGGCTTTGCGCGCAGCTTCCAACAGGTTCAGTGTGCCGACCAGGTTCACCTGGTGCGTGCCGAGAGGGTCCGCCAGCGACGCGGGCACCGAGACCACCGCCGCCAGGTGCACGATTGCGTCCACCCCTTGCAGGCAGGCGGCAAGCACGGACGAATCGTTGATATCGCCATGCACGAAATCCAACCCGGCGTCCTGGGCGGGTAGATTGCCCCGTTTACCGGCGGAAAGATTATCCAACACGCGCACGGCGAGGCCGCGCGCCAGCAATACATCCACCAGGTGCGAGCCGATGAACCCGGCGCCGCCGGTAACGAGGATGCGTTTTGAAGCAACCATCATCACACGAGCATGTAGCCGGTGCCGCGCACGTTGACGACGCGGTTGGCGGTGGCGGGATGCGAATCCAACTTGCGGCGCAACTTCATCACGTGTGTGCGGATGCGCTCCACGCTGGCATCGGCGTCGTCGCCGGGGTCCTGCAAGGCGTGTTGGATCAAGTCCTCGGTGCTCACGATGCAGCCACGATAGCGCGCCAACAAGTCGAAGATGCGGCCCTCGGTCGGGCTGACATAGATGCTCTCATCCTGGCAATGGATGACGTTCTTGTTGGCATCCCACTCGAAGACGTGCTGCTCCACGCCGGCAGGGCCGAACGCAGTCTGGGCAGGCACGGAGGCGATCGGCGTCGGCGGCTGCGGCTCCCGCGAAGGCTGCGGCAATTCCACCGTCGCCGCCACACTTGAGCGCGGCGCGCCGTACAGGTTCCAGGCGCTATCAAACGCCTGGCAACGTTCGGCCAGCAGGCGTGCCGCCAGTTCACGTTCGGGCTCCGGGGCACTGGCAAGCACGTAATCGCGCGCGCCATAGTGAAAGGCCTGGATGACGGAGGTGATGTCGTGGCCGCCGCGATCATAGATCATGGTCGGCGGGAGCGCCCTGGCAATGTCGTAAGTGTGGTTGCCATTTTGGGCATCCCTGGCCGGCGGCAACGACACCATGTTCAAGTTGTCTCGCAGCAGCGCCAGCAATGGAATCGCCCCGGCCTCCAGCTCACAGATCAGGATCAGCGGGGCCTTGTCCGCCTCCGCCACCCGAATCTGCTGCATTGCTTCAGCAATGGACTGTACCTGGAGGACCTCGCATTTGGCGGCACGTAGCCCGTTCAGAATCGCGGGATCCAGGGGCGGTTCATTGATAAGGTAGATGGCACGTGTCATTCGTTTGTCAACCCCATATATAGATAGATGAATAAGATGCGCTAACACAAAAGCTTCGTATATGACGGCGTCAAGGCAACCGTACCTTGCGATTTTGTATTAGCCCCTTCCGGGAGTGGCGACGGATCACTGAGTGACCGTGATCGGCACGGTGATGGTGATGGGCGCGTTGTAGTCACTGATCAGGGCACTCGCGGTACTGATAATGGGTTTACTGCCATACTTCACAAGAGACACAGTGTCCATTCGATAGGGTAAATGATCGCCACCAATCCAGAGCGTCATCGTGGCATTCATGGCAATTTTGGGCACACGCATTTGATACTGGTAAACCTGGGTCGGCACACCATTCACCACATCCGGGCCAACATACTTTGCACTGGTCACGTAGTTTGGCGAAGCCTTAATCATCGCCGTAACGCCACTGAAGTTCATGTTCTCCATCAGATCAGATACAATAAAACCCGATTTCTGCCAACGAGTACCCACCTTGTAATAGAGCGTATCACTGAGAATGATATGCTCCAGAAGGTAACCCTTGTACGCCGACGAGTTATGCACCCAAGAAAGCATGTGAGTTGTACTGGGCGCAACGAACTCAATCGTTTGGGTGATGTAGCCTAATGTGCCAGTAATCGTCTGCGAAGCACGATAAGTTTTGACTCGAGAAACCGCTTTGACTGTCGCGTTGAGCGCAGCACGAGGGTTCTCCACGACAGGAGCAGACACAGGTGTCACAGTAGCTTTTGGCAAAGCCATACTCGCAACGTTGGATTGGGGAATTTGCTTACCAGGAACCCCAGAAGCTGCAACAGGTGCCACCACCAACAGACTTACTATAAGCGCCCCGGCAACTCTTTTTGCCTCCCTCGTGAATTGATTACTCGTATTCATCTGTCTGCCTCACGATCTTGAACGCTCGATTTTCATCAAGCCCTTTCATTCCATACTCCTTGATGTGCAAGTCCGCACACATTGGCAGACTTGCACATTAGGACTCACAATATGATTACCACAGGGCAACATAAGGCGCAATAAGTCCTCGGGACACAGATTTCAATCAGTTGGACCTCAGCGCAAATGCAACAGCGGCGGGCTGTAAGTCATGCCCATTAGAGCTAACCTTGAAAGCCTCTTCCACCTTTGCGCCATCACGCAGGAATTGCTGCACTGTCTCTTTCGTGTAAGGGTGTACGATCATCCCCTTCAACAAGTCCGGAACCACCGTCACAATATGTGCCCCAGCCTCAAACCATTCGATGATATTGAGCACTTCGCGCGTAGAGGCCGCTATGATCTGCGCAGGGAGCTTATGTT
The DNA here is from genome assembly GCA_034430115.1 of Thermoflexales bacterium. GTDB lineage: Bacteria > Chloroflexota > Anaerolineae > J036 > Brachytrichaceae > CAIXPS01. The sequence continues at coordinate 75,745 of DAOUFG010000017.1, forward strand.
GATCCAGCACAGTGCGCAGCTTGCGAATTTCTTCGCACGAGTTGTAGCCCATGTTATTCATGCGGCCACCAAAAATGGAGACGTAAGTTGCACCTGCCAGCGCAGCGATGAGACACTGTTGTGCGCTCATCATCGCTGTAACATTTACCTTGATACCATGCTTATAGGACAAGTCATGGATAATCTGCAGGTTGTCTAATTCACCATTTGGGCCATGAACTGTGACCTTGATCACAATGTTACGAGCTAAGCTAGCGAATGACAAAGCCTGTCTGATCACATGTTCGTATTCCACGGCGGTTACTTCAACAGAGGTAGGTAACGGATCCACAAGATTAGCGATTTGCTTAATGCGCTCTTGCATGCCAGCTAAGCCACCCGAGACCCCCTCTCTTAGCAAAATAGTGGGATTTGTGGTGACACCCGCAATAATGCCCATTCGATAATAGCGCTCTATTTCGTTCAGATTACTTGTATCGAGAAAGATTGCCATTGCTATTCCCCCTTAATGAACTGACTCCCACTTCATCTCCGAAGCACGCAACTTCGGGTGGGAGACTAAGAGATGCCAGACTAACGCCTGGAACGATTCTGTATGCGGCGTTACCGTCGCAGGATTTACGACTGGAATGAGGATACTTACGTCTGCCACTTGGGCCGTATATCCACCGTTACGTCCCACAATGCCACAAATCTTTGCGCCCACTTGCTTGGCATATTGCAACGCGCGCACCAGATTGACGCTCACATTGTGATCCGCATCGCCCCCGCCTACTGATAGGACAAATACGACATCCCTGGCGCTCAGCCGGCTGCCTTGCAGCCAGTTAGCAAAAGCTGTTTCCCAGCCATCATCATTGATCCGAGCCGTCAGTTCCGAGACGTTGTCAGTGGGTGTATACGCTTCGATCCCTGCTATCTTGCGAAAATCGTTGACAGCATGTGAAGCATGTCCGGCTCCACCACCAACCCCTAAAAAGAAAAGGCGACCGCCGGCTTGACGCGTGCTTGCAAGCAAATCCGCTGCGCGCTCAATGGCATTTTGATCAATGTGCTCAATCACACTGATTGCCTCGTGGAGATATTGGTCAGTGTAAGTCATCATTCACCTCTCACATTCGATACTGGAAAGTTATTTGAAATTGTGTTAAAAGCCCATGTCATTTGAGGAACCGGGGCGTAAGGTGTGAAGTCATGCCCATCAGCCGTCTGAATTGTGTTGATTACACGAACAGCCTCTGCTAGATTCTTTACCGTGTAATCCGGCCGTGTGTGGTGCTTTTCCAATTCTTCACAGTGATAGCACTTACAACTATTCAGGAAGAATGTGGTACAACCCGCCGCCTGACCGGCACTTATATCTGTGATCCCATCGCCCACCATGTACGAATGCCGGAGATCAACTTCCCACTCCTCTGCGGCTCTGACCAACAACCCTGGCATTGGCTTTCGGCAATCACATCGCATTCGATACTCGGGAACAACAGCATCCGGGTGGTGTAAACAGTAGTACACTGCGTCCAACCGTGCGTCTGCTTGTCCTAGTAGGTCATACATCTTCTGGGTGGTCTGGTGAATCATCTGTTGCGAAAGTTTCCCCTTTGCAACACCGGGCTGGTTCGACACTACAATCGCCAGCAAGCCCATCTGATTGATCTGGCGAATGGCATCGCACACTCCCGACAAGAGCTTGAATTCACCTGGGTTGGCCGGCGAATCGACCAAACCGAAATCGGCGTTATAGACCATGGCGTTAATCGTTCCGTCACGGTCCAAAAACACTGCGCGTCGCATTGCTTCCCCCTTACTTAGATTAAAGAACTACTCGAGTTTAGAAATTTACGAGGACTTTTGCTCCTTCATAATCAAGGTCATAGGGCATCTCACGTAACCCTTCTGCGGCCAATGCCTGGCGAAGTTGGGCCTTATGGCCATTTGGAACGTAGAACATGAAAAAACCACCGCCACCGGCTCCCATGATCTTGCCTCCGAGTGCGCCATTTTGCTTGGCAGTCTCATACCAGTGGTCAATCTGAGGGTTACTGATAGCGCCGGAACGGCGCTTCTTGTTTTGCCAGTGTTCGTCTAAGCACCGGCCAAACCCCTCCACATCGCCTCCCTCAAGGGCTTCTTTAATCCGGTACCCCAACTCCTTAGTACGATGCAAGCTATCGACAACAGCGGAGTTGCCACTCTGGGTATCCTGTTTCTGAGATTGCAGAATGTCACTGCTAGAGCGTGTGATCCCTGTGTAGAAAAGCAGTACGCTACTACGGAAATCCTCCACAGTGGTTATCGAGATATCCAGCGGACTGACCTTCACACGACCATCCGTGCCAATATCCATGCAGGTGATACCCCCAAAAGCAGCCAGATAGTGATCATGCTTGCCTACAGGGTGCCCAGCGAGGTTCATCTCGATATGACAGGCGCTTTCGGCAAGCGCCTGTGTGGGGACCTTCTCACGTTTCAGTTCGTAGAGCGCACTGAGCAAGGCCACGAGATAGGTTCCGGAAGAGCCCAATCCCGTGCCGGCGGGAACATCAGCCATGGAGACAATTTCCAGGCTCCCATTCATGCCCAGCATCTTCAACGCGGGCCGCACCAGGTCGTGCTGTATCTGCTCTGGGCAGGTCACCTGCTCATAGCGGGAATATTTCACTCGGATAAATTCATCCGCCGCAGGCCTGTTGACGTAGACGTAGATATATTTATTGATGGCAGCGCTGAGGACAAAACCGCCATACTGGTTATAGTAGGATGGCAAATCCGTCCCTCCCCCGCCCAGGGGAATACGAAACGGCGCACGTGAAAGAATCATTTTCCCTCCTTGAAAATCGCGAAATAGGACATCATGAGCTACACATACTGAGCTGAAATTTCCTGCTGAACACGTTGCAGGTCTTGCGGGGTATCAATCCACCATAGGCTTTCATCCTTCCTCATGCAATAACCATACAGAGGCCGATAGCTTGCTAATAAGGCAGGGAATACATCACGCCCAAAATCACTGGGACAATCGGGCGGAATGGCTGAGAGGACTGCCGGATCCAACACGTAAATACCGGCATTCACCCAATGAGAAAACACCTGGTCCTCGCGAGGCTTTTCGAGGAAACGGGTGATGCGATCTTCGGCATCGAGCCCAACAATGCCACTCTGCGTGACATCCGGGCGTTGAAATAGCGCAATCGTGGCCAGGGCAGGCTTTGCCCGGTGGTGGGCAACAAGTTGATTGATATTACAGGTGCTTAAGTTATCGCCATACCATAAAATGAAAGGCTCATCAAAACAGGATGCTGCACGCGAAGCCGCCAGCTTGAGCGCGCCGGCCGTGCCCATAATCTGCGGCTCATACGAATATGTGATCTGCACGCCCCACCGGGTTCCATCTTGGAAATGCTCACGTACGACATCAGGAAGGTAATGCAAATTGACAATAAACTCGGAGACACCGTATCGCTTGAGCCATTCGATGGTATGTTCCAACGCAGGTTTGCCCGCTATGGGAACCATACATTTTGGCATATGGTCAGTAAGGGGACGTAAACGCGTGCCAAACCCGGCAGCAAGAAGCATTGCTTTCATAAATCGAGGGAACCCACCTGACAAAGTACTTCAGGCAGGGAATAAAGAACAGGCCCGGGGAACTAGAGACGAACGGATTGATGACTTAGCGAAGATTCGTAAAGCGCAGCAATGATCTGCATGACTCTTAACCCATCTTCACCATTGGCCAGGGATTGCCGATGGTCACGAATCGCACTGGTAAACTCAAGCCACTCTGACTGCCACGACAAGTCGGGGCCAGAAAAAACAATCTGCTCTTCTACCGGCGGGCCCGACTCTGGGCGGCGATGCCCGATAACAAGTGTTTCATCCCCATAGCTACCCCCTAACCCTTCTATACGAACGTATCCGTTGGTCCCAACGACCTCAAAGGAGAAGCGATTTTTCCACTGTGTCCAACTGGTCTGAAACTGCGCAATGCGACCCTCGGCTGTGCGCAGGAGTGCGAAGGCATTGTCTTCCAATTGGCGTTTTTGCCCAGCCACATCTTGGAAATAGCCCAGATTCCAGCAATACGTCGCAGTGGCAGCAAAAACGTCGGCAAAATCACCCATGAACCAGCGGCATAAGTCGATGATGTGCACACCCTGATCCAGAAGCTCGCCACCGCCGGATAACTCTGCATCGGCACGCCATTCCTTATCGTAACCTGGGCGGCCCCCATGCCCATAGACGGCGCGGATGAACATTGGCGAGCCAATCTCACCCTGTGCACAGAACTCATGCGCCCTCCAAATAGCGGGGTGATGGCGATGATTAAACCCGACCTTCAGGACACATCCGGAGCGCTTAGCCGCATCAACCATACACTGGGTTTCTGCTGCATTGCGACCGGGTGGTTTTTCACACAGCACATGCTTACCGGCATCGAGCGCCGCCTGGCTGATTGGCGCCAGGTATTTATTGATCGTTGAAACGATCAGCACATCGAGATCGTATTCTGCAATTGCCTGCTGCCACTCAGCGGTAGCGGCACAACCAAATTCACCAGCCATATTGCTGGCACGTTCCGCATTCACATCCGCAACGACCACCAGCTTTTCCGTCTGGGATGCTTGAATAGCATTTGCGCGCTTGCGGCCGATCAGCCCACAGCCCACGATGCCGACGCGTAGACTCATTGATGTTCCTCCGTGAAAGGACGCAGTGTATGAGGATCGATGCGACGCAACGTATACCAGGGCATGCCGGCCAGCTCCTGCATCTGTGCTGGAGTCCATTCCTGCCACGCGTCGTGAGGGGCGCTGATGAGTTTGCCCGTCAGCCCATCAGAAGCGTCGGAAGCAAGAAAGAGAGCCAGCCTTGCGGCCAACTCGACGGGGGTGCCACCCTGCAATTGGCGCTTCTGGGCAGCCTGCCATTCCTCACCGGCCACCTCGCCAACGGCCAGTACCTCGTCTAGCATGCGAGTATTGACCGCGCCAGGCGCAATCGCATTCACCTGGATGTTGTAGGGCCTTACCTCTTCGGCCAACGTTTCCGTCAGCCGCACCACAGCTACTTTAGAGGCCGCATAGGCGCTAAAAAGCGGGCGCGGGCTGGTGGCGCCACCGCCAGAGAGGTTAATAATCTTGCCATGCCGGCGCGAGATCATGCCCGGCAAGACAACCTTGGCGCAGTGAAATGTGCCGAGCAAATTCACATTGATGGTGTGCGCCCAAGCTTCAGGATCATTCTCAACTAACGGGCCGATGGGGGATTGAATCCCCGCATTATTAACCAATATATCGATTGGCCCTATTTGTTCGGCAGCGTGGGAAACCACACAGCATACGTCATCCCACTGAGATACGTCAACAGTAACCGCAAGCGCATTGCCACCCTGGGCATGGATGAGCTGGGCCGTCTCCTGCACCTCGGCGCTGGTGCGTGCCAGCACAATTAGGCGCGCGCCAGCACTTGCCAGCGCCAGGCTAATAGCGCGGCCAATGCCACGCCCGGCACCGGTGACAAGAGCAACTCGCCTTTCAAGAATAATCGATTCCGACATGGTGTAGGCTAGACTTTTAGAATGGCTAGGCTTGAGCCAGGGAGTCGATAGATTTCTTTGCCTTCACGCACAAGTTGGTGCAGCCATTTTGATACACCATTCACACCCCAGCGACCGTAATCGTGCCAGGCAATAACGCCACCTTTCCTTACGCAGGCAAGCGCTTTTTGTGTGTCCGAGCGAACATACGCGTAGCTATGAGCCCCATCAATAAAGAACAAATCCACTTGCCCTTTATAGGCATCATAGTTAAACGAAGCGCTATCGCCGTAGAGTTGTGTTACTTTGCCGCCACAGCAGTGTGATTGGTAAAGGTAACGAGTTGTTCGAGCGTGTGCCAGAACATGTTTATCATCGACTAGAGTGGTTGCTAACGTGGGGCTACTAGAGCTATCGGGAGGCAAATCCAGTGTGTAGATTCGTGACTCTGCCGGTGTATTAAGTGCAAAAAGAAGCGCAGAATCTCCATACAGGGTGCCTATCTCGAAAATAGTCTGCGGCGAAAGCGTCTTCGCTAGCAATGCCAAATAAAACACATCTTTCGCGTAATTAGCATCCCACAGGGTAAAATGTTTAATTGTTGGCAACAGATTTAGGCTTTCACACTCTTTTGTTGTAAATAGTTCGTGAAATTGCCGTTGAGTTAATCCTTGGTGAGCAACCATCCGCCAAGCAAATAAGGCATATTAAACATAACTCATTGCAGAGGATGGCTTTTTTAGCAGAGTAAGAGTCGCTATGTTACTACCAAAGAATCCAGAAATAAGTACAGCTGATAAGATATCTATACTCTGTGAAATACGTCCTGCTTTCTTCCCTGTATGTGCTGTGTCGGATTGCATGCTAAATTACCCTCTTTATACTTTTCACAACTTGATATATTGAGTAGAATTAGCCACCTGGTAATAACATCAGATGGCACCAAGAATTGCGGATGCTGGGCGGGAGCAGTGCTTTGCCCCACATGAGAGCATAGGGGATAAGAACGCCCGTCAGGTTATATGTCAAGTCCTCCACGTTCACACTGCGCCCAGGAGTGAAGGTTTGATAAAGTTCATCGAACACTGCATAGAACAATACCAAGCTCAAGGCTACTACCAGCGCTGGTCTATGTGCCCACATTCGGCTGGCAGCACGCCAAGCCAGTATGCTCAAGACCACATGCAGCGAGAGATGCCCCCCTTGGCGCAGGATGTAGTCAATCACTTTGCCAACAGTGGTTTCACCTGCACTGGGGATATACGAGCTAGGTATCGAAGATAGAATTAATAGAAAAACCAGCCAAAGTAAGAGAAGGTACCCAGAGGCCGCTTTAGGCCCAGTCAGCCTGCAACGCTTCATGCGACTTGTGAGTTAAGGATCTGGCTCTTTTGAATGACATTTTGGCTGCGCATCACCCGCTCTGCTTCGCGCAGGAATTCGTCGCTGGTTTGCTGCTGGCGCATCCATTCCACGTACTCGCGCACATTCTGCTCAATGGGAATCGCAGGGGCCCAACCCAAGGCTTCAAGCCGTGAAACATCGGAGATCGTATGTCGCGTATCTCCCAGACGAAACTCCCCAGGGACGAGTGGTTCTACTGAGGCACTGAATTCCTTGACCATCAAGCGGGCAAACTCCAACACCGTGACAGGGCGCTTGCCGCCCACGTTGAAGACGCCGAAATTGGCGCGCTCATCTTCCATGGCCAACACATTGGCGCGAGCCACATCGCGGACATTGATGTAGTCGCGTAGTTGCTGGCCATCTTCAAAACACACTGGCGGCAGACCATGCAGCAAACGCAGGGCAAAGATGCGGGCAATACCGGAGTAGGCATTGTAGAATGAGTTACGCGGCCCCTGTACATAGGTATAGCGCATACAGGCCGTCGGGATGCCATAACGATGCCCCAGCCGATCCGCCAGTAACTCAATAGCATATTTTGAGACGCCGTAGGTCGTGCCAGGGCTACAGACCGTCTCTGGGATCAACGCATAGGTCATGCTCGCGCCACAATGAGGACAATGCAATTCCCAATCGCCGCGCCGCAATTGCTCAATGGAGCGCGCAGGGGGCGTGAGCAGACCATGCTCCGGACAATGGTATAGCCCCTCGCCACATACTGACTGCGAAGAGGCAAACACGATCTTGCGCACTGGGAAACGCTTTGGATCAGCAACAATGAGTTCGAAGATCAAGGCGCTGCTTTCGGCATTGGTGTGGATAAAGCTGGAGAAATCAGGCATATAGTCCTGATAAGCTGCCAGGTGGATTGCATAATCTACACCTTGCATTGCCCTCGCCAAGTCCGCACGATTTGCGACATCGCCCTGGATGAATTCCGCCTCAGAAGGAAGCCAAGCGGGCTTGCCTTTTGGGTGCACACGTGGCTGCAAATTATCCAGGATGCGGACCTCATAGCCCTTTTGCAGCAACAGATCAACAGTCCAGGAACCGATGAACCCGGCTCCACCAGTAACAAGTGCTTTCATGAAATTTATACCCCTGTGCCACCTATGACAGCCTTCACTGTGAGTAACAGTATCTTCATATCCAACCACAAAGACCAGTGGTCAATGTACTCCAGGTCCAGGCGCATCCATTCCTCGAAGTTATTGATAAGATTGCGCCCACCCGCTTGCCACAGACAAGTCATACCAGGTGTAACGCTAAGTTTACGGCGTTGCCAGGGCTCATACTTAGCCCATTCATGCGGGCCGGCGGGACGCGGTCCGACTAGGCTCATTTCCCCTTTCAAGACGCTCCACAGTTGAGGGAGCTCATCGATACTATATTTACGCAAGACGCGACCCACTGGGGTAATACGCGGATCATCCTTCATTTTAAAGACAGGCCCCGTCATCTCATTATGCGCGGCCAGTTGAGCTTTCATACTATCCGCATTCTTAACCATGGAGCGGAACTTATAGCTTGTGAAAGGCTTTCCGCCACGTCCAACAACATGCCAAGCATAGAAAACGGGGCCGGGAGAAGATATTTTGACGATTGTGCCAACCAAGATTAAGAATGGAGACAGAATGATCAAGCCAATTGTGGCTCCAATAATATCAACAAAGCGCTTGATGACTCTATACGGGAAACGATGGACAATGGGTGCAACGAGGATAGCATCAAAATCCATCTCCTCCAACGCAGACACATGGCTTTTGACACTATCAGCCGAGTCTACTATCTGCATAATCCCCCCCTAAAGGAAATGACTCTATTTATCTCTTTTCGTTTTATGCACTAACGCTTCTAGATGTTCAGTAAAATGACTAAGGACTAACTTGTGGTCAAACATTTGCTCTACCACTTGCCGCCCATTTTGGCCTAGACGAACAACCTCGGTGCGGTTAGTCTGCAAGTACTGTATGGCTTCGGCTAAAGCCTTGGGATCTTCAGGCGGCACCACAAGACCTACTTGGTGGTCACTCACAAAACGGCCCGTTTCGCTGTCGGCATTTACCGCAGCGATGATTGGTCGGCTTGCAGCCATGTAGTACAGTAACTTTCCGGGGAAAACCACATCGGTGACAGTTTTGCGTTGCGTCACGACGAGTGCATCCGCTGCCGCCAATTGGATTGGTAAACTTTCACGGGGCTGCAAAGAGAGAAATTGCATGCGGGTTAGTTTCTGTGCCACGGCTATGGCCTTAAGGTCCTTCAAACAAGGGCCTTCACCCACCAAATAAAATGTTATCTCTTCCCGCGCGCGGAGCACCGCTGCAGCTTCGACAAATGTCTGCAGTCCTTGCTTAAGCGCGACACTTCCGGAGTACATAACCAGGAACTTGTCTTCCGCAATACCATGCTGATGGCGGAAACGATTGTTTCGCTCACCAGTCTTAACAAATCGCAGATCGATATAGTTGGGCAGCAAAGCAACCTTGTTGACCGGCACTCCCTTAGCGACCAAATTGCGAGTGAACCCATCGCTGATCACGCCAATCGCATCGGCGTGACGATATATAAAACGCTCAAGGTAACGAGCCAACCGGATGGCCCATCCTCGTTCATTCAGAACACCCGTGGCAATGGCTGCGTCAGGCACGAGGTCTTGAATGTGAAAAAACAATGGTGCTCTTTTTAGCTTTGCGAGTACCAAGCCTGTCAGACCAAGTTCTAATGGTGGCGAGACTACAATAACTATGTCAGCTTTACCGGATAACAACCCTCCCAATAATGATGAAAAAGCAAAGGATAAATCGAAAAGGATGCGATTGATTGCCTTTTTGGGCTGAACGGGAACATACAAGAAGGTGCGTTGGACAGGGACACCATGTATCACCTCACGCATAAATAAGCGACTATCGTAACCATCCCAAATTTTCCATTGAGGAGCAGTTGGGAAGCTAGTAACCACTCTCACCGTATGGCCACACGATAAAAGGTACTCAGCTAAATCACTGGTGTATGGGCCAATAGAAGTCGACTCAGGAAGATAATTGAGTCCTATGATAAGACAACGCATAGATGATGCAAGAAGTTAATTGATATCAGCAAAACAACCACAACATGTTATGTATCACCAGTCAAGAGTTAGTTCGTTGATTAAGCGGGCTGGAATGCATAACTATGGTTATCTGTGTATAGAGCCACCGTTTCCCCTTCCAATGGCTCAATAGGTATGGCCTGTTTGTAGTAACCACACGCTTCGATCACCTCTAGAAACTCCGCACGGTCAACCCCTTGATGAACCTCAACAACCAACTTTGGCCGATGCAGTTGGAGCACTTGCTGCATACCTCGTAAGACTACTATTTCCATACCTTGCACATCGATCTTTACACCATCAATCCGCTGGCTACCTGCACATATTTGCGGCCATAGCCAATCAAAACAACTGACCATGAAATTTTCATTCCACTCACAACTTTGCACGGTACTATCTACCATTCCCCGTGTAGTGGGCAATTGATTCAACTCTAGTGTTCTTGTGGCAGCAAGAGCCATAGGAAGCACTGCTAGCTGAGGAATATGATTTAACAATCTAGTTTGGGCCAAACACCCCGCCGTACTCAACATTGGTTCAAAGGCAAAAACACGTCCTGTGTCTTTCACCAGGAAAGATAAGGCTAACGCCGTATAGCCATAATGTGCTCCAACGTCCAACCATGTATCTCCCCGCCTCACATTTGAAGCAAACCAATTTAAGAGCGGCAGTTCTGTGCGACCCAAGATAGCTGCGGGATAGTCGTGCCATGAAGTTACGATCTGGCAACCTTTGAGAGGACCTCCTAGTATCTGATGAGGCTTTATCCCCCTGGGCATCAGCGAACGCACCACAGATTTAATATCCATCGATAATGTATTCCTTGTGTAATGTCAGGTGCGGCACCTAAATGTTTTGGCATAGACAGCAAATTGCTCAAACACTTGACGGCGCAACCTTGATGTTTTTAATTGCAATTTTTCGTGCAATGATTCAGTATTTAGAAGTGCCCTCTTCACTTGTGTTGTCAAATTACCCTCCTCTTCCAGATCTATCAACATATCCTCAAGACCCAAATCTCCAGCAACACCTGTGACTTTTCTTGATTTCACATCAATACCTAGCATCGGCGTATTCGCCAGACTAGAGAGTACAAATCCATGGAATCGCATACCTATAGCAAATTCACAGCGGCTGTACGCTTGAATCACAGCATTGGGCGTTCTTGCTTCAACATCTATTTGAACTCGTTGAGGATATTTTAGTTTCTCGAGGAGAAATTTCAGAGATATCAAGTCAGATGTAAGAGGGACCTCATCTACTTCATGAGGAATAGCCTTTATCTTCAATTCAGGCAACTCTTCCATTAATTTGTTTATTTCGGAAGCCAATTTTCCTATTATCCCTTCATACCCACTCTTGGAATTGTTGACGGCAGTAAGATATTCCCCCCTACTAAGCACATTAATACCAATCATCATTGGTTCATATGCTACATGTAAGGCCTCATATGGAAAAGCAAATACTGAATCACAGCTAGCTATCAAGTTATTATTTATTAATCCATCGAGGTATTTGTCGGTCATCCTTTCACGTGTAGAAACATAATCCGCGCGTTCCAAAACCTCCTTAACCATCCTGCGTGCTATGGGATGCTCTATCGGGCCAACGCTGATATTCGCAAGCGCAGTAGGATGATGTGATTTCTGAGCAACAAGTAGTGGGAATGTAACCCGCCTTACGGTGGCAAGCGTGCGCACATCAGTACCACGTTGTACTATGTTGCACCCTCGCAAAACAACTAAGTCAGATCTTTTCAGTAATTCAAAAGGTGAGTCCGATGCAGCTTTAAGATAGATTCGTGACTGCACCTCTGCTTGCAAATTCTTCCATATCGTCCACGCAATAATTTTCACCTTATTAGCAAACGTAGAGTCTGGAAATCCCTGTCCCCCCGAATAAGCAGGAAGTACCGAGTTTATTAACTTAACATCATTAAAACACTTTGTAAGATTTTCAAATCGTGCTCGCATCTCAATAGTTGGTTGCTGCCATGGGATTACATATATGCGAGCCTTGGGGAATCCAGAACGCACGATATTGATAGTTGCTGGAAGAAGAGCTAAGTCGCCCACATTTGATGTTAGCCCGAAACCATTCACAATACTGACAATCATTTGTGTAGATCCCCAAAGAACTTAACCCGATCGAATATATCGATAGCCAACTTGACAGTCCGCTCCCACGTGAACTCTGATGCCCGCTTATAGCCTCGATCAACCAACAAGCACCTATACTCGTCATCGGACCAAATACGAAACATACTGTTAGCAATATCCTGAGGATCATGGGGAGTGATAAGGGCAGCAGCATCTCCTGCAACTTCTGGCATAGCACTTACATTGGATGTAACAGTAGGACATCCACATGCCATTGCCTCAAGAATTGGGTGCCCAAAAGTCTCATACAAGGATGGCATGACCAACATTTCCGCAAGGTTGTATGCTACAGCTACTATTTTATGTGGCAATGGTCCGGTGCAGATAACACGGTTCCCAACACCATTTTTTTGTGCAAATTCTTTTATATGTCTAAATGATATTGCGGCCTCACCGCCGATAAGCAATAAAACATGATCTGAGTCTGTTCTATTAACAAATTGTGAAAACGCGACCACAAGATTATCAATGTTTTTATAGCCGTAAGTTGCACCAACACATAAAACGAAAGGACGTCCCTTTGTATAGTGAAGAATTTGGCCTTTCAACTGGAGACCTTCTGGGCCATCCAATAATTTACTATTATGAATATAAAGTGCCTCTGGAAGCACTTCCAGCTTTGTGGAATCAACTCCAAATGCTCTGATCAAATCCTGACCAATAGCCATGGTAGGGACTATTGCCTTCGTGGCTGTATGTAGTGCTGATCGAAGTGTTAGCCGCAAATACCACAATCGAACAGGGCTATAGGCTTCAGGGAAGAACATGTATTGGGTGGATTTCACAAAAACTGCCGACGGGATTCTCAAGTTATAAGGAAGTGAATTCTGTAATCCCACAAATATATCTGGAGCGGCATTATAAATATACTTTCTATAGTCAATTTGCTCAAACCATACTCGTGCAAAGCGATTTTCCGCTACATCTCCCACGCGCACATGTTCTAAGCCAATATCAGACTCTTGGAAAGGTGTCTGAAACCAGCTTGGTGAAAATAACACATAGTTATGCTGACTTCCCCATCTCATCAAAGACGCGACAAAGTTATACAAGTACATCCGCATTCCACCCAGAGCGTGAGGGGATGTTGCCAACCCTGTAGAGACATTGTCAATTGCTATAACCATAAGTAGACCCTTCGTTAACTCCGCCTACATAATGTGACACCCACCCCTTGTCACGATGGAAATACTTGCTATCAATATTGAGATCAAGAATGTTTACGGCTGGATTTCCACCGATTAATTTGTATTTTTCTGTCATATTTTTAACTACAACAGCTCCTATGCCAACTACGCAATAATCCGATATACATGCGCCTGGGGCAAAGCGGACAGCAGAACCAATCATACAATAGCTTCCAATACTAATAGGTTTTGTTGATTGTGAATTTTTTGACACATCTATGTAATGTGTATAAAAAATAGACTGTCGCCCTGCTATTGTAGTAAATGGGCCTACTGAAAATGAATCCTGAATATCGAAATAGTGAAGCATCGTGATACCACAATGTTCGCCAACTATCAACGATGGATTATTATGCCTAATATCCACCCCACGCTTACACGTAAACTCTTGGGTCGACGTAAAAGTATTGCCAAAGCCAATAACACTATCATGACCAATACGCACACAAGGAATCCCCTTAAACCTATTAAAATGTCTAATAATTACATTATCATCCACAATAAGATCATTAACATATATCCAGCTCAGACCTATGCTAACATGCTTGCCAATTTTATATCCGAATACATTACGATATAAAAATATTTTAACTGGTACTGGAAACACGACGACAATTAGTGATAAGATGTATAAGAGCTTGTTCTTGATCCACATAATTTAATATCTAGGGGAGGGTTGACCACTGCCCCTAATGCTGTATTCTCTCATCAACACACCACAAAGCAGTGCTATTGTTATCCAGGTAAAACGTTGATACAGGCTTGGCTGAAACATGTCTACCATTGCCCAGGCTATTACAGATGTAGCCAATGCTAGTTCCCAACACGAAGCTTTATGCTTTATATAAGCCAGAACAGCTTTAATAGCAGTTGTTACTGTAACAGCATAGATCAACACAACCCCAATAAATGTCAAGAAACCGCCGGCCATCCAGCTATTTATCAACGTATTATGAACACCACTAGATGTTATCGTATAGCCATTCGCTACGTTCGTTTCCTCCCCTTGATCCATACCGTAGCCATATACTGGATTCTGAAGAATAAGAGACAGAGCTTCCGCATCTACCGATAATCTATCGGGACCAGTAATACTTGTCACACGGATAATGTTTGGATTAGTATCATATTCAAATAAATCACCATCAACAGATGTGACACTAAAAATTGTAAAAATAATAGTTAACAAGATCAACGAACCATACACTAAAGCAAGACGGTAAACGTGTTTAAGTCGAACCCAATTGGCGACTAAAATAATACTTACACATAGCAACATACCTGCTATCCCTGCAATAGAACCTGTTAAAATATCGGCATAGACAAAGCCAATAGACATAAGACCTGACAAAGCTGCCACGACATACTGCCTGTTCCTCAAAGAATTAAAACCAAATTCGATACTAATTGGAAACACAGTTACTATCGCATGAGATTGAATGTTTGGGTGTCCAAATGTACCACTATATCTTCCTGCGGATATAATTGACGCTATTGGGTTTATCCCGGATGATACCCCAGTAATATAATATATCTTTGGTCCAATTTGTGCGCCACTCAAAGAATCAATTATAGCTATCAAAGCAGAGGAAAATATGCCGACAACCAATGCAATTAGAGTAGCTCCTAATTTCCCCCTGCGTACAATCACAATCCCCATCGATATAAATATTGAAAAAACAAACCATGTCTTTATAGTGCCTATAATACTGACACTTGTTTGCACAGCTTGTGAGGATGCGATCAAACCACCTATTAATACAAGAAATGAGGGTATCCAAAAACTACGAACGAATCCCAAACTTGACAGTGGGTACTTATGATAAATGCAATCCGCAAACAAACAAATCAGTGCCCCCAAATATAAAAGATCGCTAAGCGCTAGGGGTAAGCCGAATGGCCTAACTCCATTTAGGGCCAATACTAAGGTGCCAAAAATATATAGAAATTCAAACATACGAGTATAGTTCGTAGCACTCCACTATTATGCAAGAATCTGTTTACGTGATTGAATACCTACACGGACGCGCGAATTTGCGCCATATCATATGTCATCTTCTTCCCCACCATGACCGCCAAAATAATGGTGACAGTTGCGTAAGCGCATAACGACGACATCGCGGCCCCATAATACCCTTTCGTTGGAAGCAACCATGCAAGAGTTATTACCGTCATTAATAAGCCTGTCATCTCAGCAATTAACACATTACGAGGTTTTCCAAATCCCCGAAGCACACTTGTAAGCACTAAGTTAGTTCCCGCGAAAGCATTTGCAATAACCAATAATATCGCGGATGGAACCGCGGATGTATAATCCGTCCCAAAAATTAAAGGGAATAGCGAGGGTGTGCAAAAAATAAAAGCAATGGTAATCACTAAGTTAAGCGCCACAATCCATTTTGTCATACGTGACAGCATATTTATTTGCTGCAAGCCATTTTTCATGGCACTTAATTCAGGAAACAGGACCTGACTGATAGCTGTAAAAATTGGTGTTGTTGCCCCACTCCATGCCACCGCTGCAACATATAATCCCAATGACTTCGGGTCCAAAAAAGCGG
The DNA here is from genome assembly GCA_034430115.1 of Thermoflexales bacterium. Lineage (GTDB taxonomy): Bacteria > Chloroflexota > Anaerolineae > J036 > Brachytrichaceae > CAIXPS01. Next base: position 91,689 of record DAOUFG010000017.1, read on the forward strand.
CCATCATCAGTTGATCTAAGCGCAAGTTAAATGTCCGTGGTAAAACAGCAACAGCCGTGGGAAGGCCATAACCCAGCAGTGGTTTAAGAAGCGATAAATTCAACGTAAAACGGGGCTTATCTCTTCTCAATAAAATAATAATTGCTGGAATAGACTGTGATATAAAAATAATCGGGTAAACTCGACTTAGCACAATAGGATTTGCCCAAGACTTGTCCACATAAGCCACTAAAAGAACCATTAGCCATATAAGGTTGGGCAGTATCCGGAGCAAGTTCCATGATTGCCACATTCCATATGCGCGCAACGCTTCATAAGGCACAAACGTACAAAACACAGGGATCATTGCTAGGAGCAGGAATCTACCAGATTCAATAATCTCGGGGGGTTGAGCACTCAGCATCAGTGGCATTAACAACCACCCTAGGCCAGCAATCATTATTGCCATGATCGCCATTGGGATGTATGCCGTAGAGAGATACTCACGGGCACGATCTGGGTAACGACTGCAATAATATACGACTGCCTCTTGCATTCCCAGTGTTACTATCGATCCCAGAAGCAGTACCCAAGACTGCATAGCTGCGAATTCACCACGTTCTAAAGGCCCAAGCAATCGTGCAATTAACAAGCCAGTGACAGTATTTAATACAGCTGTTCCCAGGAACACTGTAGATGTTAAACCCACCCTACTTAGAAAAGTATTCCGATCCCCCAAAAACCGTTGAATAACATTGATATGCAAAAAACGTGTCGGTATAATTCTCATACGCTGTAAACTTCTATAAATTCACTATAGACACAATAAGTGCGAGTCTGCAGCCATTTTGTTACTCGCTCAACTTCTGTTGCGTAGACAGGCTGAACCCACACATAAAATGTTCACTGTAACTCTTGCATACCAGTTGACGTCGTTGGCACCACCGCACACGGCCATACGCCCACCGGCGTACCGCGATAGCGCAGGGCCAGGTCATGTTGCAGGTCGTGCGCGGCCTGGGCATCGTGCGCCAGCACCAGCGCGAACCCGCCCCCGCCCGCGCCGGCCAGCTTGCCGCCGCCGATGAAGGGCTGCAGCGTGTCGAACAGGTGGTCAATAAAGGGGTTGGAACAGCCGGGGTCCATGCGTTTGTTGATGGACCAGTGCTCAGCCAGCAGCCAGGCGAAGCTATCCAGGTCGCCCGTGGCGAGCGCATCACGCATGGCCAATGCCAAACGCGCAATCTCGCCCAGCATCCAGGCCATGTCCGTATCACGGCTCATCCAGCGACCCATGATATTGCGCAGCAGGTTCTTGGCCAGGCGTTGCTGCCCGGTGTAGACCAGCAGCAGCCGCTCGGCAAACTCCTTCTGCGCGTGATAGGGCAACGTCACCGGCTGAATCTGGATGTGCTGGGGCAGCCCCGGCGCGGTGGTGAGCAGCTTGATGCCGCCGGCCAACCCGCCGACCTGATCTTGCCAGCCGCCGCCGGTGGTCATGAGCTGTTCGAGCCAGAGCACCTCATCAAAGAGAATTGACGATTTCGGATTGTGGATTTCCGATTTTAGATTGACGATTGCAGATTCCGGAGCACCGCCTAGCGCCAGATCACCGGGATGAACGGCAATTCCCCCTCCTCTCATAGGGGAGGGCTGGGGAGAGGTCGTGCCATCCCCTAACAGCTTGTGCAGCGCCTGCAAGACGGCGCCGGCGAGGATGGAACTGGTGCCCAGGCCGGAGCCGCGCGGAGTGTTGGCCTGGGTGCTGAGCCAGAGGCCGGCGCCAAAGGGCCGCAACAGGTTCTTCAGTGGCAGGTCGGGCTGGCAACCGGGCGGGACGACGCCGCACACCACCAGGGCCGCCTTCAACAGCGCAAACGGGTCAGCCGGGTTGGCATAGTCGAGCACTTCGCCCGCCGTGTGCAATTCCAGGCGCGAACCGATCTCCTTGCTCTCCAGCACGATTTGCGGCGCGTCGATCCAGGCCGCCTCGGCCACAATTGGGTAGGCCCCGCGCAAGGTGACGGCGGCGTTCAGCACGCAACCGCCAAACTCAATCGAATAGGGGGGCGTGTCGGTCCAGCCGCCGCCGAAGTCGATGCGGGCCGCCGCCTCAACGCGAACAGGGCTCTCGATTTTAGATTTTGGATTTCCGATTTTGGATTGAGAGGTGGCGGCACGCTGCTCAGCGGCAAGGGATCGGCCGATCATGTCCGCCAGGACGGTGAAGGCACGATCCTCATAGGACTTATCGTCCAGCGCAACCGCCAGGGCTTTGTTGCCGCGAATGCGCAACAGCGGGTCGGCCTGGGCCAGCCAGTCGCTCACGCGCTCACAACGGCGGCGCACGACCGCGTTTTGGCGGCCCAACCAGCGTTTGGCGGAAGTGGCCGGTTGGCCGGAACGCACGGCAGCCAGGAAACGCTGCCCGGCGATCTCGTCTTCCAGGTCGGTCACATCGGCGGCCAGGCGATCCAGGTCCGCAGATTGGAAGCTATGCGCCAGCGAAAGGCGCTCCGCCGTCTGCCACGCTTCACGCCAGGCCGTGCTAGCAAGGGCCTGGTTTTGCAACGGGAGGGAGAGTTGAAGGCTGGCTTCGCGATCCGCCAGGCAAGGGAACAGGCGCGCGTTCCACAGGGTGCGCTGGCCCTCCGGCACGCCGGGCCACAGGTCCTCAGCGCTGATGCCTACTTGAGCGAACCAATCCGCCCAGGGACGATTCAGATAGGTCGCGCCAGGATCGCCAAGCGCACGCTTGGGGTTGTCTTGCAGCCCATAGATGCGGGTCACCCACCCACCCGTCTGCTTTTCAGCGGAGGAGAGGCACGCGACCGGCACCTGGCTGAGCGCTACATCGGCCATGAGCGCGAGCGGCTGCGCGGTGCGCACGCCGGAGAGGATGGCCTTCGTGGGCCATACAAACGAGCCGGCCACCTGGCTATCCACCAACACGATTGGGTCCCGGCCCGGGTGAAACTCGGCCTGCACTAGCGCGTTCATGAGCGTCAATGAATCGAGGCCTGTGGATGCGTCACACCATGAAGCCACGTGCGGCGCCCAGTTACAAATGGCGCGCAAGGCCGGGTCGGTGGCGGTCTCGTGATATTCCTCGCTACTGCCAAAATGGACGAACGTAGCCGGTTGAAGCTCCTCAAAAGAGAGCGCGGTGCCGCGCAATTCGCGCCAAATCGCCACGCGCGCGGCGTGCATCAGGGGCGTGCAAGGGCCGTCGCTGGTATCGGCCAGGTAGGATTCATACGTGGTGGACTGCGCCAGCGGGAGCAATAGATCGCCATACAGGTTGAGCTGCCCGGCCGGGCCAAGCGCCTCGCCGCCATGATGGCCATTGTGATTGGCGCGCGGGGCACCAGGCGGCAACGGCTCCGCCGGATGGCGGGGCTGCTCGCGACACAGCGCGGCAACGGATTCCTGGCTCAAGAGCGAGACCCAACGCGCGGCGGTGGCGCTATCCAGCCAGACCAGGCCGGTATCGACCAGCACGTTGCCGTCGCGAATGGCACCCCAGGCGGTCAACTCCTTCAAGCCGGGCTTGTGCAAATAGGCACGCACCTGGTGCGCATCCCCATCGGGGACGTACACACCGTGATGCAACCCCATCTCCGCCGGCACTGCCGTGGCGACGCCGGTGATGCCCGCGCGCGGGAACGAGAGTTGAAGATGATCGAACACCAGCAGCACGTCACCAGAGGCAATGAGCACGCCCGAGCGCAACCCGGAGGCGATGCCGCTCAGGCTGACCAGGAATTCGTCGAACACGGTGGAGGCGCGGCCATCGGGCAACTCGCGCGGCACGCGCGCGAAGAGCTTGCCGGAGGCGGAACAATGCGGCAACCGGCGCGAATCACCGCCGGAATGGATGATGAGCACCTTGCGCGGGAGCGCGCCATTCCCCTGTTGCATGAGCATGGACAGCACCCGCAGGGTGGCCCCGCCGGAACCGATGCGCTCGCCGGAGGGGTCCGCCAGCACCTCGAAGCACGTGTGAGAGGGAAGCAAACCGGCTTCGCGCCGCAATGCCAATTGGCGCCGGTAGATGCCGGCCTGGCGCTCGTCGCTGGCTGTGAGCACACACACGTCCCACCCCTGCGCGCTATCCGGCTGCAAGGAGTTTAGATAGACCTGCCAGTTGTTGCGATGGGCCTGTTGGAGAAAAGTTGCGCTACCTTCTAACATCATGGGATTTACGATTGTCGATTTTTGATTGTCGATTCTCTATCCACGAATCTGCGCGAATAGACACAAACACGAATCTGCACGAATCACCATAAATAAATAGATGTGAGAAATCCCCGTGTCCTCTGTGTCTCCGTGGTGAAATCAATCCTCATCCACGAATCTACACGAATGGACATAAATAAACAGATGTGAGAAATCCCCGTGTCCTCTGTGTCTCCGTGGTGAAATCAATCCTCATCCACGAATCCACACGAATAGACACAAATCAAGATTCGTATTCATTCGCGCCGATTCGCGGATATATCTTTCTCTGCAGTGAGATCAAACTTTATCCACGAATCTACACGAATCAACACAAATAAATAGATTTGAAAAATCTCCGTGTCCTCTGTGTCTCCGTGGTGAATCCCTAATCTCTAATGCGCGAGGAGGCCGGCGATGAGGCGCACCAGGAAGAACACCCCGGAGCCGAGGCCACACAAGAGGATCATGGCCAGGAAGGCCACCAGGCGGTTCCCACCCGCCACGTCATGGCGCTCGTCGGGGGTCAGGCGACCCTCGCCGCTGGCGCCATCGGCAAGTGGAGAGGAGCTGGATTTCATATATGTATTATGCTGCATCGTCGGCCTCCTCTCCTTATCACGCGAATATCACATCCTGGGACGCTAGTGCTCCCCTTCTTTCTGGCTATCCTGCTTCGCCGATTCCGGCTCCAGCCAGGCATCCACGTTCACGCCGTTCGGCCCGGCAGCGGACTTGGAGCGGCGATGATGCCGGTGTTGCGGCTTGATGCCCAGACGGCGCTTCAAGTTCGCCTCGAACTTGGCAAAGCCGGTCAGCGGCTTATCGTCCTGGTAATAATAATGGTAATAGTAGTAATGATACTGGCCGCTGTAGTAGCGCGCATCGTCGGCCTTCACGCCGTTGAGCACAATGCCCAGGATATTCGCGCCGGCGCGCCGCAACTCGTCGATCGCGGCGCGGCAAGCGCCCACGTTCGTTTGGCCGGGGCGCACCACCAGCACCACGCCATCCACGCGCGGCGATAGCACCACCGCATCCGTCACGCTGGTCACGGGCGGACTATCCAGGATGAGCAGTTCGCGCTGCTCCTGCACGGCGTGCAACACTTCCTGCATCTTGGCCGAGCCGAGCAACTCGGCCGGGTTGGGCGGCGTGCTGCCACCGGGCAACACGTCCAGCCCGGGCAGGCCGGTCGATTGCAAATTCCCATTCAGGTGCACGCGCGGCTGGACGAACATGGCGCTGATGCCGGCGCCGTTGGCCACGTTCAGCTTCTTGTGCAAGGTGGGCCGGCGCAGGTCCGTGTCCACCAGCGCCACCTGCCGGCCACTCTGGGCCATTGCCACGGCCAGGTTGGTCGCGACGGTCGTCTTACCGTCGCCGGGGGCGGGGCTGGTGACCAGGATGGTATGCAGCGGATGATCGACACTGGTGAACTGGATATTGGTGCGCAGTGCGCGGAAGCGTTCGGCAACCGGCGAGCGCGGCTGGCTGGCCACCAGCGGCACACGATCCTCAGCCGTCTCAAAGAACGGGATGAAGCCCAGCACCGGCAACGTATCGGCGCCTGTGCCGATAATCTGTGAGACGTGCTTCAGCGTGTCGTCCAGGCTTTCGACCAGGAAGACCACCCCCAGCGCCACGAGCAGCCCGACCACGCCGCCCAGCAGGGTGTTGGTGGGGATCTTCGGGCGGATTGGGGAGGTTGGCGCGATGGCCGCTTCCACCTGCGTGACGTTGGAACTGGTCTGCGCTTCGGCAAAGCGGATCTGCTCGTAGGTTTGCAGCAGGTTGGCATAGCTCTGGCGATACTGGCTGAGGATCGCCTCCAGCCGGTCACGCTTGGTTTGATCGGCATCGGAATTGCCCAACGCCGTGATCTGGTTTTGGGTATCCTGGATCTGCTTGTCGATGTCGGCAATCTGGGTCGAAAGGCTATCTTTGTTTGCCTTGTAGCGGTCCGACTGCATCTGCTGGATCTGGTCGATGAATTGGCTGGACAACGTGTTGGCAATTTGCGCCGCCAGCTTGGGGTCTTCGTCCTCCACCGTCACCTGGATGAGCTGCGTATCGCGCACCACGCTGACGCTCAACTCACCCTTGAGTTGTTCCACCGTCTTGGTAACCGGCAACAGCGGGATGACGCTTTCCAACACCTTGCGCTCGGTCAAGAGTTGGGCATAGGTGCTGGCCAGGCTCTTGCTGGTGAGCAGCGAGTTGTAGTCGGTGCTGCTGGAGGTGGTCAACGCGCCAGGCGCCTGGTTAATATAGAGCGTGGTCTGGGCCTGGTAGACAGGCGTTTGCGTGCGGCTGAACCCATAGGCTGCGCCGGCGCCCAAAACAGTCGCCAAAATCAATAGCCACAGCCAACGTTTCAGAATTCCGACGTAGCGCCAAAAATCGATCCCGGTCTGTTCCTGCATAATGTCCCCAATATTTCCTCGAATTACACTGGCACATCCAGGCACAATGTAATAAGTATATGACTACAATGTTGGGCGGCTTCCACCAGGCAAGCTCCGCTGTTTCGGCCTTTTTCCTCCGATAATGGGGAACAAGATACCGACCTGGACAATTGCATGTTTTGACACACATTTGTCCAGTTACTATGACGCAGCCGATAAAGCCGGAACGTCTGCACACCGGATCACCAGGCCAAAAGCGATAGGCCGTGGGATCCATTCGGTTCGGGCTCTAACGCCGTTTTATTGGCTCAACGCGGGCAGCGTCCGTCTCGAGAACGACCCTCTGCCCATTGAGCAACTCCAATAACAGTCGCACACGTTCACCGCCCGCAATGCGGGCGTCGTAAATGCCTTCATAGCCCTCGAACGGGCCGCTATGAATGCGCACTCTTTCACCATGCACCAGTTCGTCGTACCATTGCGTGCCGAAGCACGTCAACTGGTTGATCGTCTGTCGGATGCCACAGATCAGCACATCCGGCACCGGCGAGGGCTGATCGCCAAAGCTCACCAGGCCATTTGCATGGGGCATCCAGTTGAACTTCGAGACCCCAGTAACATGCACATCGACGCGAACGAACAAATACCCTGGGAAATAGGGCCTGATCTTGGGCGCGCGACGCTTCAGGGGCCGCATCGGCAGTCGGGGATAGTAAGACTCGACTTCCTCGGCTTTTAGGAACTGCCAGAGCGCATCCTCCTGATGCGGCTTGCTCTGCAGTGCATACCAATAGCGGATTCCCATGACGTTCCTTATGCTCACTCCAAGCGCCAGGCATAACGCCCTTGCGCAGAATAAATAATATTGGAACAGAACAACAAAATAAACAGACAGCAACAAACAGAATATCAATAAGCCATATTTGTTGTTGCAACCGCCCCGTGGTGCTCACTAAGGCTCAATGATACAAAGCCAAATTGTATTTGTCAATGCTTTTAGCTACACCCCCCTGACAAGTCATTAATTTCGCTACAGTCTAATCTAGCTGTCAGTCATTGTCAACGCAGATTTTGCCACAGTTTTGCCATTTCGCAACAAATACAACCAAAGCATCATGCAAATGACGCTGATAATGACGCTCGCTCAATGAAAGTGACTGCATGATCTGGGCACGGGATTGGCCCTGGACATACAAACGCCACAGGATCTGGTAATGCTGCCATTGATGCTCGTATGGCTCGCCTCCCGCATGCGGCTCCAGGCGTTGCAGCGCCTGGGTGAGCTGTTGCTGTAGGGCCTGCCCGCGCTCCCAGCACGTCTCCCCCGGCAAATCGCACGTGAGCGTTTTCAGGCTTCCCAGCCGGGCGGGGTCTTTCAGATTTCGCAACGCCAGGCGCAGATCGCGGTAAAGCTGTTGGTCTGCATCTTCGACCACGGCGGCTATTTGTTCATCCACCTGACTGCCGGCATCAGACTTGCAAGTCAACTGCCCATTCATCACCCTGTTTTCTGGGGTGCGTGGGGCATGATCGGCGGACACCATTGCGGGCGCTGCGCTTGGGGCAGCAAGGGAGAAGGTCAACGCCGGCACGGATTGCCATGTCCGCCGGCTTTGGCAACGAATCTCCCGGCGGAACCTGGCATAAAGCCGGTGTTGCATGCCGGCCATCATCGCCGCAAGCGCAGCCGCCCAAAATGCGATCATGAATAAGGTCGCTAAAGAGGGGGCCTCTGTGGTCAATAAGCCAATCGTTATGATGAGGAGCGGCGTGCCGAACAAAACGATCAGCGTGTTCCAGAGGATGCTGGAGGAGACGCCACGCTCCCCGGCGGGCCCACGATACGCTTGATCAAACGTTGCGACGAGAATATAGGCGAGCGAAAGCCCCCCAATAGCAAACAGAATAACTGAGACGATGGCAAGGCCATCTTCATAAAGGGCCCCGATATGGTACCCAAAGCCGGCGGCGATCATCAGCAACGAAGCCCCCGCCGCTTTTCTGCGCGGCTCCCTCACCTGCCGGCTCTTGTTCAGCAAAGCGCGCCCAAAGTGATAGAGGGATGTTCCAATCAACAAACACAGGTAAACAAGCCAAGCCCACATAGCAGGCCCTGCCTCCAGGCGAGGCCAGGCATACGGCGGGGAGTAGGTGATCCGCTGCAATATAAAGGAAGTGCATACAGCCAGCCCACCCACGGCGAAGCTCGCAACGACGACGGCCAAAGAGGCAATCCGCTTGAAGGCAGGCCTCGCCGAGCCGAAAGACCAACTCAGATGACACAAGAAAACAAGCGCGACGACGCCGGGGATATAGGCCAAGCGCGCGAGGAAAATCCCCTGCGTGGTTGCTGCCAACGCGCGCAGAAACAGGTACGCGCCGTAAGAGAGCAGCGTGGCCCCCGTGAGCTTTTCAACATGGCCGCCATAACCGCGGACAAGTAAATAGAGCCCCAACCACGTTGAGAGCACGATTAAGATGATGAGTTCTATTGCTCGGGTTGTCATTGTGAATGGATATACCGAGTTCAGCACACACCGTCATTACGATGTAATAGCCCAGGCCCGTGTTAAGCCTCGTCAGCAAGGGCCTAACATCGTGCGCCTTCTGCTTTATTAAGTCGTCTTGTTTGTACGCTAGCCCACCACTAATGGCTCTTTCCGTCAACGATTCAACATAGAATGAACGGCATAATCCCAGAAACACATAGACAAGAGCCACTCCCCGGCATGTTACAAACTGCCCCACGACATTAACCACACCCAGAGGAATGTGAAGTGATACCCCATCACCCACAGTGCTTACTTCTAACATTTTTACGTTGCGAAGTCAATTTATTGTCTCCTATCACATCCATATCAATCTGGTTTCAGCAGCATATATTGTAAACAAATACGTTCCACTCGCATATCATAAATAAGCGTCATTGCGATTTGAGATGCAGATTCATAGGTGTTAGGCAAGCCAAACATGCTTTTTCACTTATATTTCAGCCGGGCATATCGCGAGCATCTCGGCAACGCAGCCGCAACCCATAAATCATGGTTGCGCAATCGTTCACGCGAAACTGGTAAAAACTCGATACCCAAAACTCGCCTGTCGATGTACAATGATACTAAGGGGTGAAATATGCAACTCAATGCAAGACTCTTACAGGAAGCAAAACACAAGCCGCACTTGACTTCAAGAACGTTCAGGATGATCTCGGCATGGATCACAGCATTGATCCTGGGTGCCATGCTCTACACACCGGCGCAAGCAATGTCCGCCGCCAGTGGAACAGCCGCACCGCAAGCCTATACCTGCATCTACTATAAGGTTAAATGGGGAGATACGCTGACCAAGATCGGCAACCGCTATGGCACCTCCGTCCTGACGTTGAGGACCGTCAATCATCTGAAAACCACGCGCATCCTGGCGGGCCAGACTTTGTGCATCCCGCGCGCAACGCGCGTCGTCGCGCCGGCCCCTGCGCCGGTAAACCCGCCGCCCACCGGATATACGGATGATTCGGGTATTTACAATTACTACGGCTGGTATGACCCCAATACTTATAGCAACCCCAGCGTCTACCCGCCCACCGGCCCTACCTATGGGCCAACCTACCCCGTCAGCACGTTCCCATGCACCAAGACGTACTTCAACGAGTCGAACCTGTGCATTTTGCAACCCTATCCGGTGAAAATCGGCAGCACCGCCTACGCCGTGTGGAACATCTCCGACTTCAGCTATGGCGAGTTTGACAAGGGCGATGGGCAGGGGTTCGTCGGGCCGATTGCGCACGAACAAAAAGTGGATATTCCTAACGTGACTGGGCCACGCCTGGTTCAACTGCGCTGGAGGGACACCGCCGGGAATATGCACTACGACAGCTTCACGATCCAGGTCACACCCTGAGCAGAACAGGCTAGCGCATTGAGAATAGAGATTGGAGACCATTCGTCAATCTCCAATCTCTACAAATCTCGAATTTCTATAAAACGCGACAGGCGAACCACCTGGAGCGGGGAGTGCCCGCCACTTAGTTGGTGATGCCCACTGTCATCAGGTCCACATAGTGCACGATGTCATCAACCGAGACGGGCGTATTGTTGACCAGCCACCAGCGCGCCAGGGCGATCATCGCGCCGACGTGATACTCTGCAATGACAGGCGTTGGGACGCGATACTGAATTCCTTTCTTCTCATATACATCCATCTGGGTAACGACGTCTTGCACCATCAGATCGTGAAACATTTTCATGATCGTGTCGCTCCCGCGCTCATGAATCACCAGCAAGATCATCTCACGGTTATCGGACAAAAATCCCAAGACGTGCCGCAAGATGCTCATGTAATACTCTTTCGGGTTGTCGAAGCGCTCACTCGGCAAGCACTTCTGGCGGAAATCCTCCTGGAATTGCTGGAGGCAAAAGTTCAATAGATGATTCTTGTCCTCAAAGTGCTTGTAGAACGTGGTGCGGTGCACCATCGCCTTCTCACAGATTTCGTTGACCCGAATATCTTCAAAGGGTTTGGTCTCCAGCAAGGCCCATAGCGCACTCGTCAGCAGGTGGTAAGTGCGTCTCAGGCGCATGTCTTCTTTCTTACCCGTCAATTTCATCACCCTATCCCCTTCTCCCTCATGAATTCCTTCACATATCCCGATTTTGATCGATTAATCTACAAAATCCGCTTTCTGTTCCTTGATAATCTGCCAGACACAGTATAAACTACTCGTCTACAAATGTATAGTTAATCTACTTGTGTATACAATGACGGGAAGTCGGGTGGCGAAGATAATATACAAACGGTGGCATCTGTTCTTGAAGCCTGCACTCAGCCAGGCGAGTAAATAACCTCTGTATTGGGGGAGTAATCTTAACGTGTTCGAACGTAGTTCATTACGATTGGCCGGTGGTGCGTATGACTGATAAATCACCGGTGATTGAAACGCATGCGTTGTGCCGCTCATTTGGCGCCACACGAGCCGTCAACGCACTGGATCTCACGATCTACCGCGGCGAAATCTTCGGGCTGGTCGGCCCGGACGGGGCCGGCAAGACCACCACCCTCCGTATGCTCGCGGCCATTATGGACCCCAGTTCCGGCAGCGCCAGCGTGGCCGGGCTCGACACAGTGCGCCAGGCCGAAACCGTCAAACAGCACCTGGGCTATATGTCCCAACAGTTCAGCCTGTATGGCGATCTTTCGGTGCTGGAGAACATGAACTTCTTCGCCGACATCTATGGCGTCAGCCGGAAAGAGAGAGGGCCACGCATCGACCGCCTGTTGGACTTTTCACGCATGCGGCCCTTCCGCGAGCGCCGGGCCGGGCAACTTTCCGGCGGGATGCAAAAGAAGCTCGGCCTGGGCTGCACGCTGATCCACCAGCCCGACATCCTGTTGCTCGACGAACCTACCAACGGCGTGGACCCCGTCTCACGGCGCGAGTTCTGGGACATCCTCACCGAATTGCATATCAGCGGCACCACCATCGTCGTCAGCACGCCCTATATGGATGAAGCAGAACGCTGTTCGCGCGTGGGGTTGATGTACCACGGGCAGATGATCGTGTGCGACACGCCCAGCAATATTCGCACACTGGTGAACGGGGAACTGCTGGCGCTACGCCCGGCCGATTTGCAAAGCGCCAGTGCCGCGCTAAGCGACCTGCCGGGATTGCTGGAAACCCAAACCTACGGCGACGAACTGCACCTGTTCGTGGATGACGCCGAACGTCGCCAACCGGAAATCGCCTCCCGCCTGCGCAACGCAGGCATATCGTTTGATGGCCCACGCCGCGCACAACCACGCGTGGAGGAAGCTTTCATCTCGCTGATTCAAAGATGGACAACGCAATCGTCGCCCAAGGGCTGACCAAGACCTTCGGACATTTCGTCGCCGTGGATCATATCGACTTTGTCGTGCCGAGCGGGCAAATCTTCGGCTTCCTCGGTCCCAACGGCTCCGGCAAAACCACCACCATCCGCATCATGCTGGGGTTACTCGCGCCCACCAGCGGAGAAGTGAACGTGCTGGGGATGGACGTCTCGCGTCACCCCGAGCGGGTTCGCCCGCGCCTGGGCTATATGTCGCAAAAGTTCAGCCTGTATAACGACCTGACGGTGATCGAAAATCTGCGCTTCTTTGGGCGTTCCTATGGGCTGCATGGCGCGCGGCTGCGCGAGCGAATCGACTTTGTGTTGAAGATGGCCGACTTACAAGGCCGCGAACGCCAGCGCACCGGGCAACTGGCCGGCGGATGGCGCCAACGCCTGGCATTGGGCACCGCCATCATGCATGAACCCGCCCTCGTTTTCCTGGACGAACCGACTGCCGGGGTGGACCCCGTCTCGCGGCGCATGTTTTGGGAGTTGCTCTACAAGCTGGCCAGCGAAGGAATGACCATCTTCGTGACGACACACTATATGGATGAAGCCGAGCACTGTAACACGCTCTCGTTCATCCACAACGGCCACATCATCGCCTCCGGCACATCCAGCGAAATCAAGGAGAAAATGATGCGCGGCCAGGTGCTGGAATTAGCTCCCTCGGACCCGGCGCGTGCCGTCGCTCTTCTGCGCGCGGCACAAGGGAGCGGCCAACTGGCTGCCGACGAAGTGGCGCTCTATGGATTGCTAATTCACGTCATTGGCCCGGATATCATCCAACAACAGGCAAACATCGTCTCCATCTTGCGCGCAGGTGAAGTGGACTCCGGCACAATGACGCCGATCCCCCCTTCCCTGGAAGATGTATTTATTGCAAATGTAAGGTAATGCTTATGCGTCAGTTGTTTTCTCATACTGCTTACAATTCAGCTCGCTTCAAGCTGGGGGTAGCCCTGGCAATCATCACGGCACTCGCAGGCATCGGCCTGGGGGTAGGCGCGCTTCACGTGAAGGCCAACGACGTGCGCACACTCACCAGCGCATCACAGGCCCCGGCACAAACAGGCGAAACAGTCGCGTCGGGCTTCATCGAGGCCGACGAAGTGTCTATCGCCTCCGAGATAGGGGGACGCATCCTGGCGCTCCCGGTCGCCGAAGGCACAGATGCGCAGGCGCAAGAGGTGCTGGTGCAACTGGATCACGGCGTTGCGGACGCGGAGCTTGGCGTTGCGCAAAGCAAGGTGCAGTCGGCAGAAGCGGCACTCGGCAAGGTGAAGGCCGGGGCACGCGTCGAAGAAATCCAGCAGGCTCAGGCGGCTGTCACGCTGGCAGAAGCGAACCTGAAAGCGGCTGGACAATCTCGCCAGGATGCCCAAACGCTGCTCGCACAACAACAGTCGCTGGATCTGCAAATCACGCAAGCCGGCACGCAGGTGGAGGTCGCCGGTAAACAGCTCGACGCTGCCAAAGCGAACCAGGCCGCCGTGCAAACGGTGTATGACCACACCGACAAAGACGAGCGCCTAAAAGAGATGCAAGACTATGAGCTGTGGCAATCGTGGATCAGCGTCAACTCGGCCCAGGCCAGCTACGACGGCGCGCAGGCCACCCTGCAAAAGCTGCAAGACGAACGCCGTCTATCCGTGACACAACGCGCACAGGTGGATTCGGCGGCATCGGCCTATGACGCCGCGCAAGCGGCCGTGGCACAGGCCAAAGCACGCCTGGCCGACCTGCAAGCCGGCGCCACCGCCGAACAGATTGCCGTCGCCGAGGCGCAGGTACATAGCGCCAATGCCGCCGTGCAGGCCGCACAGGCAAAGCTGAAGAAGTTGACGCTCTACGCCCCGGTGAGCGGGCAGGTCATCGCACACAGCCTGAAGGTGGGCGAACTCGCCAGCCCAGGCGCCACCATCTTGACCCTGGCGAACCTGGATACGCTCTCGCTGGTGGTCTATATGCCGGCCGATAAGCTGGGGCTGGTGCAACTGGGCACCCAGGTGCCGATCCAGGTGGACGGCTACCCCAATCACACCTTTGAAGGCACGGTGATACACGTAGCCGACAAGGCCGACTTCGTCCCCGATAACGTGCAATCGGAAGAAGACCGCGCTTCTATGGTGTTCGAAGTGAAGCTGCAGATCGCCAACCCCGATCACACCCTGAAGCCCGGCCTGCCGGCGGACGCCCATTTCCAGGGCCAGTAAATCATGTCATTCAAGCGCATCTTTGCTATCTTTCACAAGGAACTGCGGCACATCACACGTGACGTGCGCGTGTTGTTCCTGGTGACGCTGGCACCGGCGTTTTTGCTGTTGATGTTGTCATACGTCGTCTCATACGACGCGCAACACACACAGATGGTCGTGCTGGACCTGGACAAGACAGCCTCTTCGCGCGACTACGTCAAGCTACTGGTGGCCGACGGCGATTTCGTGCTGGTCGGCTACCTGGACGACTACGCAGCCGCGGAACCGCAACTGATCGCCGGCAACGCCAGCGTCGCGCTCATCATCCCACGCGGGTTCGAAGATCACATCATCTCCGGCCAAACCACGGACCTGCAAGTGATCATAGATGGTTCAAACCCGATCAACGCCAAGCTGGCCATCACACAACTAAACGCGCGCACGCGCGTGTTCGCGGCCAACAGCCTGGGGTCGAACGCGGCATTGATCCAGATCATGTCCAGCAACACCGGCGCCGACGTGCGCGGGCGCGCCTGGTATAACCCGTCGGTCAAGTCGCTCTATAGCATGGTGCCCGGGCTACTGCCAATCGTGCTATTCATGCCGGGGATGGCGCTCACCGTGGCGCTGGCACGCGAAAAAGAGACGGGCTCATTCGAAGGGCTGATCGCCACGCCTGTCAGGGGCGCGGAATATCTGATCGGCAAGATGCTGGCCTATGCGCTGGGTGGCATGATCGGCGCGGGCGTCGCCATCCTCGTGTCGGTGTTCTGGTTCCAGGTGCCGTTCCGGGGCGATATCTTGCTCCTATTGGGGCTTACGCTGCTGTACTTTTTTGCCACCATGAGCATGGGGATTTTGATCTCCAACTTCGTCGGCACGCAGCAAGCCGCCATGTTGATCTTCCTGCTGGTAATCTTCTTACCCAGCTTCTTCGTTTCGGGGTTGTTCACCCCGATAGACCCTACGTCGCTCACCAGCAAGATCATCGGCGATTTCATTCCGCCGACGCATTTCATCGTCATCTCGCGCGCTATCTTCTTGAAGGGCATGGGCATTAGCGGCCTGTTGCCTTCCGTCATTGCGCTGGCAATCATCGGTTGTGTCGCACTGTTACTCAGCCTGATGTTGTTCAAGAAGAAGCTGCGCTAAGAGCCTTGATCATAAGCAACCATGTTCCAACGAATATTGAATCTCATCTATAAGGAACTCCTGCAATTCAGCCGCGACCGGTTGATGGTGGGCTTTGTGATCGCCGGGCCGATCTTGCAGCTTGCGTTGATGGCATTTGCGACCGGCAAAGCCATCAACAACCTGCCGTTAGCCGTGCTGGATATGGATCACAGCGCCACCAGCCGGGCCATCGCAGTCACACTGGACGCCACCAAAGAGTTGACGCTGAGCAGCTACCCGGCCGACATGGCGGACCTCACCAACCTGATCCAGGACGGGGATGTGGACGTGGGCGTGATCATCCCGCCCAATTTCGAACGCGATTTGCTATCGGCCTATCGCACCCCGCAGATTCAAGTGATTGCAGGGGCCACGAACAATAATGCGAACGCCACGGGCATCTCGGCGGCCGAAAACGCCATCAGCAGTTACCTCAACGGGAGAAATGCAAACGTGAGCACGCAGACGGTGGATTTGCGTACCGAGGTGCACTTCAACCCAACGTTTGACACGCGCATCTACACCATCCCCGCCATGATGGGGATGATTGTTTTCGAATTCTCCCTGCTTTTGGCATCCAGCGGTCTCTCGCGCGAACGTGAGATCGGCACGCTGGAGCAGTTAATGATTATGCCCTTCCAGCGCGTCGAGATCATCATCGGCAAAGCGATTCCGCCGATCTTGATTACGCTGGCCACCTTCCCCATCATGCTGCTGATGAGCGTTCAGATATTTGGCACGCCGATGCGCGGGTCGGCCCTGCTGCTGACGGCGCTGACAACGCTTTTCATGTGCGCCGAGGTGAGTTGGGGCTTGACGCTCTCGACCTTCTCACGCACGCAGCAACAATCCATCCTGCTCGTATTCGTCCAGGCAATTGTGGACGTCACGTTTTCCGGCTTTCTTGTGCCGCTGGAGAATATGCCCGCATGGGTCAACCTGATTTCCAACCTGGTGCCAATGCGGCACTACCTGATCATCATACGCGGGATCATGTTAAAAGGAGCCAGCATCGACGCGCTATGGCCGCAGGTGATCGCACTGATTTTATTGACCATCGCAATGGGCGCTATCGCCCGCCTGAACCTGGGGAAGCATTTTGATTAACGAACGTCCTCAAGCCCGGCCAGGGCCTGAGGAACGGCAAATGATTATCTATGAAGAAACGAATAAGCGTATTACTGATCTGTTTGAGCATCGCCCTGGCCGGCTGCCAGGCGAATCCACTTGCATCGGCCACGCCGGCGGCATCTGACGCAACCGCTCCGGCGTCGCTTAGCGCATCGGGTTTCCTGGAAGCAGAGAATGTCACACTCGCCTCGGAAGTGGAGGCCCCGATTGTGTCGATCGGCGTGGAGCTGGGGCAAACGGTGCAAAAGGACCAGGTGGTCATCACGCTGGACGATACATTAGCGCAGGCCCAACGCGCCCAGGCCGAAGCCGCGCTGGATGTCACCCAGGCGGCACTCACACAGACGTTGGCCGGGCCACGCGCAAATGCCGTGGCCGCCGCCGAGGCGAGCCTTGTCCAGGCGCAGGCACAATATACCGGCACATTGCGGGCCGTGTCGGACGCAACGGCAATTGTGGCAAACCCTCCGGGGCTGGATACGCAAATCGCACAGGCGGAGGCGCAAGTGAAGCTGGCAGAACAGGCCATTCAACAGGCCAAGTCGGAAGAAGCGCCAGCGGAAACGTTGCGCGACGCATACCCACCCAACTGGCCGGAGCGCGATCTGTATCAACGAAAGATGGATGCCGCAAACGCCTCGTTGGATGCGGCCAAAAACCAATATGATGGCGCCGTAGCTGCGCTAGAGCAGCTACGCGCCATGCGCAAGAACCCGGTTGACCTGCTGGCGCAATTACACACCGCTCAAAGCCAGGCCATTGTTGCCTCGGCCCAGGTGAGCGTCACCCAGGCATCCCTGGCACTGACCAGGGCGGGCGCGACGACGGAAGACGTGGCGATTGCGCAGGCGGACGTACAAACCGCCCAGGCCAACCTGGCGCTCATCGACGAACAACTGAAGCACTACCAGATTAGCGCCCCAATCAGCGGCGTGGTAACCAGCAAGCCCGCGCTGGCGGGCGAAGTCGCCGTGGCGGGCCAACCGTTGCTGGTCGTCTCGGACCTCAGCCAAGTGAAGCTGGTCGTCTATATCCCCGTGACACAGATGGGGCTCGTCAAGGTCGGGACGCAAGCCAGGGTGACGGTTAATGCCTATCCCAACGAGACATTCCAGGGCGCGGTGACCAAGATCGGCAGCAAAGCCGAATACACGCCCAGCAACGTGCAATCCAAGGACGACCGCAGCAAGCTGGTGTTCGCCGTCACCATCACCATCCCCAACACGGATATGCGCTTGAAGGCCGGCATGCCGGCGGATGTGACGCTGGGGAAGTGATCCCCCTCAAATGAGTGACGCAACAGAAATTCCTCAGCGCAGTACGAACACTTACTCGGCGCGCTGAGGAATAAAAACGGCTCGAGTCCTGGTATCTTGCCGGCCACACACTCCATTTCACCGGCACGGAGGCGCGTTTTGACAGCGCCTCCTTCATCATCCTCTTGCAACAACATGTAAGCCTCATCTGTACCTCTCCATTTAGCGGCAGATGTTGCTCAGACAGCACACCCACTCTTTGAATCACATTTGCCTCTCCGAGCCACAGGCGGTAAACTCTGAGAAGCACGATTCAATATTGTCCACCGGGGGTGCACAATTGATTCCATTCATCAAAACGCTGGGGCGCGTCGTTGCGGCATGCCTCTTATCAATCTCATTGAGTGCCACTTCATCGTGGGCTAAGCCAGCCCACCCATCTACGTCCGCTTTTTCCGGTTGTACACAACCACCTGGACAGCCCAGGACGCTCCCTGCACTTCAGCCAGACAGCCTTACTGGCAGCAGCGTCATCTCCGGTTACGCAACAATCTCCGGGACCAATCAGGGAGTCTTAGGCGTCACAGTATATCTTTTGGGTTGCTATATGTACGGTCAGAATGGTGTGCCACGCTTCTCAAAGATGACAAACGCAGACGGCTACTATGAATTCATAGGGCTGGATGCAGGTGCGTATACGCTAAATTGGGTACCTTCGAATTACACACCATCCTTAGTGAGCGACACTTACTATCCAGTCGGCGGCAATATACGTAGCGTATCGGTGGGGAATGCTGCTCGGGCGGTTGCGAATTTCAGCTTTGCCCCCGGGGGTACGATTGCCGGACGCGTGACGAACCTGAGCGGCACGCCCTTGGCCGATGTTTTCCCTTATCAGATGGTTACCGAAGAATTTGAGACGCAAGCTCACCAGGCAAGCACCCCGCCACCAAGCGTACAAGCATGGCGACTTGGCGCTACAGGGAGAGCTTCACACCCTAGCACAACTAACGCCAATGGCGAATACACCATTTCCGGATTAGCTTCAGGGACTTACCAGATAAGATTCTTTCCCCTCACTCCAGGTTCATCGTCCGGTTATGCATTTAAGACCTCCGGCATCATTACCGTTACGGCGCCGTATACGAGATCGGGTGCTAACGTTGCGCTGAGCTTGGGAGGTATCATCACCGGGCGGGTCACCATGGCCGACCTTGGGGAGGCTGTGCCGGGGCGACCATGGGTCTACTTGGAAGGGGACAATATCCCTCCTGCCTGGGGTTACGATATTTTGTATAGTGGCACAGGCGTGAATTACCACTTCACCAATTTGCCGCCCGGCACCTACCGCCTGTATACCATTGATGAAGCAGGCCAGAGTAAGTACATTCCTGAGTACTACAACAATAAGTTCAGCGCCAGCAGTGCAACATTAGTAACGGTATATGCATCTAAGACCGTCTCAAACGTGAACTTCGTTCTGGACCCAGGCGCACAAGTGATGGGGAACGTGACCAATCAATGGAATTTCCCGCTAGAGAATATCCGTGTACAAGTGCTAGATTTACAGGGCCACGTCGTCGCATCCGCCACAACATTGTGGGATGGGAACTACCTCACTGGCCCCGGGCTCATGGCTGGTGATTATCGCGTGCGATTCTTGACACCCGCTCTTCTCTGGTGTGCCACAACACCATACGCAACCAGTTACTACTCAGATGGCGCAATCCTTCATTTATCCACCGAGTCGACCACTGTCGGTATCAATGGCGTGATGATGCCGCTTCCACCCATGCTCTACCTTCCGCTCGCATTACGCCGGTGAAGAGGTTGCGCACATAGTAAACAGGGGTGGGCTTGTCGCCCACCCCATCAAACAACCGCTATTGCTTGGTTGCCACAAACTGTATTTCGAGCGTGACATCGGGGGTCACATCCGTCACGCTGGGCACCTGCGGGATCGACACGCCAAAGTCCGCGAAGGTCACGCTGGATGTGGCGCTGCCTGCCAACTCCGTGTCAGACTTCAGCGTCACAGTCGCGTCAAAGGTGACGGGCTTCACCATGTCAAGCACCTTCAAATTTCCGCTAATCTTGAGCGGGATCTCATCGCCGACGTTCACCGTCGCCGGCAGTCCCTCGACCGACGTCGGCTCGAAGGTGATGTACTGGTATTGAGCATCCTGCGTCTTCAGGATGAATTGGCGGATCATGCGATCACGCATGCCTGAATCGGTCGCGAAGCTAGTAGCGTCTATCTGAATCGGGCCGACCGTCGAACTGGCCGGGTTATCCAGCGTCAGCGTAATGGCGCCACTGACCGTGGTGGCAGTGCCCGTCACCACATTGTG
This sequence comes from Thermoflexales bacterium, assembly GCA_034430115.1. GTDB lineage: Bacteria > Chloroflexota > Anaerolineae > J036 > Brachytrichaceae > CAIXPS01. The sequence goes on from DAOUFG010000017.1 coordinate 112,267, forward strand.
CTTTCCCAGCAACGTCTCACCCAGGACGAAGAGCACCTTCGTCTGGTTGGGGTCGATCTGGAACACGGCCAACTGACCGCTACTCGTGGTAGTGGTCATGTCCATTCCGGCGTCCATCGTGGCGGTCATCGCGTCGGTAGACATGGCCGACGTCGTGGGCGTACTAATGGGGCTATCCATCTCGGTTGCACTTGGCTGCGCGGTGGGTTCTACAGTAGCTTCGGTCGTAGCGACAGTGGTCGCACTGGGTGCCGGCGTCGGGCTGGGGGCCGCAGTCACAGACCCGCAGGCAACCAGAACGCTCAGCGTAAAAACACTCAATCCAATTCTCAAAATATCACGTCGCAACACGCTGTCCTCCATTATTCTCACTTCATCACTCTCCGGCAGTTTCAAACATCAACCACAGGCTCACGCATGGCGATTGCCTCCCTCCCGTCAGGTCAGGCACACCAGTACGGGGGGAATTTATCATGCAAAGCTGAATGGGAGATGACAAAAAGATGAGCTAGCACGGAACAGGTGATGAAGATGCAGCGTTGGCCTGGCAAGCCCGAATGATATATTTGATGAACGCCATACATGCTACGGCCCTGGCGAGCCGGGACCGATAGTGGCGCATCTTTATGCCAGCGCGCAAATCCAGCGCTTCTTGAATCAGCATGTGCCAGCGTTCCGGCAGATGTTCAAGCGCATAGTTCCCCGCCTGGCGCTTAGAGATCATCGCCCCTTCCCGTAAGCCATAGAAAAGGCGACAGATGCCCAACACCGCCCATTGAACGCCTGCATCCGTCAAGAGATAGGCCACCCGGCCCGGCCTGCGGGTGAAGGCAGCCCAATAGGTGTTGAGGTTCACCAGCATATAGGCCCGCACCGCAGACCAATCGGCGTCGAAGCGCAACGTAGCAGGATCGGGGCCAAACACCACAACGGCGCGATGCTTGAGCATCCACCACGTCACGGGGTTAATATCGTGCCGTGCCGCGACGTGGAAATGACCGTCATAGTAGCAGGGGAACTCGCCAATCTCACGCGCAGGACGCCCCAGGTCGGGCCATTGCAGGTAATTTCCCTCCAGTGGACAGGCGGGAAATTCAGCGGCGAGGGTATGATGCACCTGTTGAAGCACGCGCAGGGCGGCTTCATCCGCCGGCCTGCTCAAGATGGCGATGAAATCGACATCACTTTGCCCTTCAACGTATGCGCCCAGCGCGATGGAGCCGTGGACGTAAAACGCTTCCACGATGGGCGGGTGGAATTGACCGAGCAAATCTTGATAGCGCTCCAGGCAACGTTTCACGCCGGCGGGCAGAGAGGATGATGTTGCTGTATTCATGCAGGTTCCATCCCATCATACAGCGGACGCACGCGTAACAATCAATCAAACATACGGAGAGGATATGGCCGAACAATCATCGTATGACTATTCAAACCGGACGGGCATTGTGCCGGTCTCATGGAACTATTTTCACAGCCTATGCAAAGGGCTCGCGCTGGCCGTTTCAGCTTTCACCCCCCAGATCATCCTGCCGATCGGGCGCGGCGGATATTACCCCGGCACGCTGCTGGCCCACCTGTTGCAGGTGGAGGTTTACCCGGTGCGGCTGTCGCGGCGCATGAACGACATAGTGGTGCACGCCAGCCCACAATGGTTGTTGGAGCCGCCGCAAAGCGTGCAAGGGTTGCGCGTGTTGATCGTAGATGAGATTTGCAGCTCGGGCGAGACGATCCAACTGGTGAAAGCAAAAGCGCTCAGCCTGGGCGCTGCGGCGGCGAAAAGCGCGGTGCTCTACGCCCATCGACGGGGAGCAAGCATCCCAGACTACATCGGCCTCATCGGCGATGATCTGTTTCTGAATCCGTGGGATCGCGAAATCCTGCGCGATGGGCAGTTCCAGTTCCACCCGGAATATGTGGAAGCTCTGGCTCAGCAAGGCCAGGCGGCAGAGTCATCCTTGCTGGTGGATGCACCCGCGATCCCTCCGGCGAAGTCGTAGGCTGGGCTATGCCCCGTGTTTTAAGCGTACTGGGCACAGCGCTTATAGCCATTGGCGAGATAACGCAAGGCTTGAGGAAATCATCCTGAGAGATAGATCGTTGGGACAAAAGAGGTGCCCCATGACCCGCAGCCCTGTCATTCCGACGCGCGCCAACGAATGAAATCGTGCAAGGGGTTCATCGCACGCAAGGAATCTGAGCGTTGTCCCAAGCAGGCACCTTACACAACCAAGATTCCTCCTCGCTGCGCTCGTCGGAATGACAGCTCAAGCCATGTCTCTCTGTGCA